>JAUNJF010000012.1 GCA_030533405.1 Eubacteriales bacterium | reverse complement strand
ATTATCTCTTTGAGAACTGTGGAGCACGACGAGCTGCCTTTAAACCTGGCTTCTTTCTCTCCTTCATTCTTGAATCACGTGTTAAGTAACCAGCCTTCTTAAGTGCAGGACGATTCTCAGCGTCTGCCTGTAATAAAGCTCTTGAAATACCATGACGAATTGCACCAGCCTGACCTGTGAATCCACCACCACGTACGTTAACTAATACATCAAATTTACCTTCGTTGTTTGTAGCAACTAATGGCTGATTAACGATAATCTTCAATGTATCTAAACCGAAGTAATCGTTCATATCTTTCTTGTTGATAACAATCTTACCTGTACCAGGTGTTAAATATACTCTAGCAACACTGCTTTTTCTTCTACCAGTTCCGTAATATCTCTCTGTTTTAGCCACTGCTTTGTCCTCCTTAATTAATACTTAATCTCTAATTCCTTAGGCTGCTGTGCCTGCTGATTATGTTCTGGACCAGCATATACATGAAGCTTTGTAATCATCTCGCGTCCTAAAGGTCCCTTTGGAAGCATACCCTTAACTGCGATACGAATAACTTCTTCTGGCTTCTTAGCCATCATCTCTTTCAATGTAGCTTCTTTCATACCACCTACATATCCTGAGTAGCTACGATAGATCTTCTGATCCATCTTCTTACCTGTTACTTTAATCTTATCAGCATTTACGATTACTACATAATCACCTGTATCAATATGTGGTGTAAATGTTGGTTTGTTCTTACCTCTTAAGATGCTGGCAACTTCTGATGCCAAACGACCTAATGTATGTCCTGTAGCGTCTACTACATACCACTCTCTGTTAATTGTTGATGGGCTTGCCATATAAGTCTTCATGGTCTTCCTCCTTAAAAATATCCAAATAATATAAGTCTTGTCTGTAATCGACCCGTGCGCTGAAATGTCCGAAACAGCTAAATCTCTTACATCGCGACTCTCTATCACCACTTATACAATGCGTCTTACGATGGGAAGTCTGCGCAAACCTTAAGTGATTCGAACTGTGCCTGCCGGGGCTAATTGGCATATACACAGTCTTTCCCTACTGTCACAGTAAAATATTCTACAATAAACTCTCTATCCTGTCAACGAAATTTTACTTATTTTTTCCTATTTTTCTCCTATATTTTATATTTTTACAGATATTGTACTTCGATTAGCGTCAAACCACAAGCTGCGGCCTTATGACCAGCTCTTGTTCGGTCCTTTGCCTCTAAAATATTCTTCACTTCTTCTGGTGGAATCATTCCCATTCCCACCTTTAAAAGACTTCCTACAATAATTCGAACCATATTATAAAGAAATCCATTTCCATTGATTCGTACCTTTACCATATTTCCCTCACGCACTACGTTCAAATAATAAATAGTACGTACTGTATTTTCCACGCCCTCTTTCGGCGTACAAAAACTTCTAAAATCATGCTCACCTACGAGATAATTCGCTGCCTGCTGCATTTTTTCTTCATCTAAATGATAATATACAAAGTGAGAATACAATCTTGCCATCGGATCCGGAAATTGTGCATTATATATCTTATATTCATACGTCTTACGCGTATCACAATATCTGGGATGAAAGTCTGCAACAACCTCTTCTGACTTTTGAATTCGAATATCATCTGGCAACAAATTATTAATCGCATAACTCATTTTATCTGGTGGCATTGTTGCCTCCGTATCAAAAACCGCCACATTTCCCAAAGCATGCACACCCGAATCAGTCCGACTCGCACCAATAACTACAATTTCTTCTTTAAAAAATTTGGACAATGTCTTATTTAATACCTCTTCGATTGTAATTCCATTTTTCTGAATTTGCCACCCACAATAATTCGTTCCGTCGTAGGCAACTGTTAACTTAATTCGTTTCATCTTTCACACTCTATCCTTCACTATCTAGAACACAATTGCTACTGCTATCATACCTGCAACATATACAATTAACATACCATACGCAATTAAATCTTGTTTTCTATATCGAAGCGGTTTCATTTTCGTTCTTCCCTCTCCGCCATGATAACACCTTGCATCCATCGCAAGAGCCAAATCATTACTTCGTCGAATGGCAGACACAAATAGCGGAACCACAATTGGTAACATCTTTTTTAAGCGCACTATCAAGTTTCCTTCTTTAAAATCTACACCTCTTGCCATCTGCGCTTTCATTATCTTATCCAGTTCTTCCGTCAAGACTGGAATAAATCGAAGAGCAATTGCCATAATCATTGCAAGTTCATGCACTGGTACCCGTAATCGATTCATCCACCCCAACATTTTTTCCAAACCATCCGTAAGCGCTGTTGGTGTTGTTGTATAAGTCATCATACTTGACCCAATAATCATAAACACCAATCGCAATCCTAAATAAATCGCGGATTGAATACCTGTAGCTGTAATTTTTATAAACCGCCATTGAAATACAATATCAAATCCTTTTACTGTAAACAAATTGATGACTGCTGTAAATGTAATAATCATCCACAAAGCTTTCAATCCCTTTAATATAAATCGAAATGGTATATGAGAAATCAGTATATATATCATCAATGCAATAAAACCAATTCCATATAACAGTGGATTACGATCAAAAAACAAACTCATCACATAAACAAAAGCAATCCAAATTTTCACTCTGGGATCTAACGCATGAATTGGAGATTTTGTATTATAATATTGTCCAATTGTTATATCACGTATCATACTATTTCACTTATCCTTTAATCTTTAACAATTCCGAAAAAACATCATTCTTGCGATAAACACTACCATCGAGTTCATTTTCCACATTTATCAAACCATGCAATAAATCAATTCCAAACGGAACCTCTAATCCAATACGTTCCAATTCATCTTTTTGTTCAAATACACGATTCGGTTTGCCATCTAGTATGATTTCACCTTGGTCCATAACAATGACACGATCTGCATATTCTGCAACCTGTTCCATATCATGAGAAACCAGTACAACTGTGATTCCCTGCTCCTGCTGCAAAGCTTTCAACATCGTAAGCAATTCCTGTCCTGATTTCGGATCCAATCCTGCTGTCGGCTCATCTAATACTAAGAATTCGGGCTTCATCGCCAGGACGCCAGCAATTGCTACCCTTCTTTTTTGACCACCTGATAGCTGTAATGGAGAATAATCATAAATGGTATCTGGCAATCCAACCGCTGCAATGGCTTCATATGCCCTTTTTTGCGCTTCTACCTTTGGTATATTCATATTCTCCGGGCCAAAGCATACATCCTTCTCTACCGTTTCCTCAAAAAGTTGATGTTCTGGATATTGAAATACCATCCCAACCTTTTGTCGCAACATTTTTAACGAAAAATCTTTATCTGAAATATCTTGGCCATTGAAAAATACCTGCCCTTCTGTTGGCAACAATAATCCATTTAAATGCTGCATAAGTGTTGATTTACCGGAACCAGTATGTCCTACAATTGCCACAAATTCACCCTGTCCAATCGAAATATTCACATTTTTCAATGCATAATGTTCATCTGCATAACCTTTGTTATAAATATATCCCACTTGATGAAGGAGCAATCCCTGTATTTCCTGCTCTACAGATTTATTTTCATTCTGATTACTCGTTGGAGCATTCCATACAGTTCCATGTTCTTTTAACCGATATTTATTAATTACAAGATTATATAATTCTTCTCTATTCTCTATTTGTTCACACTCACTCTGTGTCAACATACCATGCAATTTCATAAACGACATATATTCATAAAATACCGGCAAACACAATCCACACTCTGTAATTACTGCTTGCTTTTCAAACACTTCCCTCGGCGAACCAAATGTAACTATTTTTCCGTCTTTCATCACATAAACCGAATCAGCAAACAATACCTCCTCCATATGATGCGTAATCAAAATAATAGTAATGTTTTGCTCTTCCTGCAGTGTCTTTGCAATCGTCAACATCTTTCTTCTTCCCATAGGATCAAGCATGGCAGTTGCCTCATCAAATATAATGCATTTGGGTTCCATTGCCAATACACCAGCAATTGCAACTCTCTGTTTTTGACCTCCAGATAAATGATTGGGCGATTTGTATCTATACTTTTCCATACCAGTCCATTCTAATACCTGTTCCACGCGATTCCATATCTCTGCAGTTGGAACACCAAGATTTTCAGGGCCAAACGCGATATCTTCTTCTACCAAATTCGACACAATTTGATTATCAGGATTCTGAAATACCATTCCAGCAGTCTTTCGAATCTGTAGTCGTACCTCTTCGTCTGACGTGTCCATCCCATCTACAATTACTTCACCTTCACTCGGTGTCAGTAATGCATTCATATGCTTAGCAAGTGTAGATTTTCCAGAACCATTTCTTCCTAATATCGCGATAAATTGCCCCTGTTTCACATCCAGATTGACATCATGTAATGCTTCAATCACTTCTGCAACCTTTCCATCGTCATCTCGTCTAAAATATTCAAATGAAAGATTTTTTATATTCAATAATTTCATTCTATTACCCATTCATTTATCTTTCTGCATTGCTTTTAAACTTATTTTATTACAATTTTAGCCATATATAGTATGCCATAAACCTATATGTTTCTCAACTATAAACATTATAATTGGTATATAACTTTTTTATATCCATCATATTCGAATACACCAAGGCGAATTTGACAGCATAATCTATGTCCTTTCTAAGCGAGATTCTTCTCAAACTAAAAAACAAAAAACTGCTGCTCTACAAACCGAAATTTGTAAAGCAACAGTTTCTTGTTTTCACTATTAAATATCTATAATAAATTAGATTAACTCAATGATAACTTCCATTGCAGCATCACCTTTACGTGGTCCAATCTTAACGATTCTTGTATAACCACCGTTACGGCCTGCATACTTTGGTCCGTACTCGTCAAATAACTTCTCAGTTAAATCAACTTTCTTAGTACCTCTCTTCTTACCAGCTGCTTCAGTTGGAACTTCAACTACTGGGTAAAGAACCTTTAACATCTGTCTTCTAGCATGTAATCTAGATGGCTGATCTTTCTTTACTGTCTTCTGAACTTCATCATATACAGTAGCGCCGTCTTTCTTTACTCTCTTACCATTCTGATCCTTCTGTGCAACCTTAGCAGTTACAGTAACCTCGTCGAAGTTATCCTTTTCCTTAACTGCCATTGTGATTAAGCTTTCAGCAATCTTGCGAATCTCTTTTGCTCTTGCTTCTGTTGTCTTAATCTTTCCGTTATATAATAACTGTGTTACCTGATTACGAAGTAACGCCTTTCTTGCTGCCTGTTTCTTTCCAAGCTTTCTATACATTGCCATGATGTATATCCTCCTTCACTAATACGTGGGTTTCACTTTGCCTACTATTCTTCAGCTTAAGTGTTATTTATCAATCATCCCCTGTGTTAAGGGATAAATTCAACTCTTTTAACTTATTAAGTACTTCCTCTAATGACTTACGTCCAAGGTTACGAACCTTCATCATATCTTCTGGAGTCTTATTTGTTAATTCTTCAACAGTATTAATTCCTGCACGCTTCAAGCAGTTGAATGAACGAACAGATAACTCTAACTCATCAATGTTCATCTCTAATACTTTTTCTTTCTCATTGTCTTCCTTCTCCACAATAACCTCTGCAGATTTTGCAGTTTCAGAAAGATCAATAAATAAGTTAAGGTGCTCGCTTAATACCTTTGCTGCTAAACTTACAGCCTCATCTGGGGCCAATGTACCATTTGTATATACATCTAATGTAAGTTTATCATAGTCAGTAATCTGACCTACACGTGTATTCTCAACTGTAAGATTAACACGCTCTACTGGAGTATAGATGGAATCCACTGCAATCACATCAAGTGATGTGTCTTCCTT
Organism: Eubacteriales bacterium; assembly: GCA_030533405.1. Classification (GTDB taxonomy): domain Bacteria; phylum Bacillota; class Clostridia; order Lachnospirales; family Lachnospiraceae; genus CAG-590. The sequence continues at coordinate 78,813 of JAUNJF010000012.1, read as the reverse complement.
CTTATTCTTATCAGAACCTACATATCCTCTACCTTTTGTGATTGTAAGTTCCATATCAAATCTAGCCTCTGGACCACTCAAAGTAGCAATCACTAAGTCTGGATTTAAAATCTCTATATCAGCATCAACATGAATATCAGCTGCTGTTACAACACCCTCGCCCACATACTCAATATATGCCTGCTTTGGTTCATTAGATGCACTGTTATTCTTAATAGATAACTCTTTGATGTTCATGATAATCTCAGTCACATCTTCTTTTACACCTGGAATAGAGCTAAACTCATGCAATACACCTTTGATTTTGATATAGCTAACTGCTGAACCAGGTAATGAAGAAAGCATAATTCTTCTTAATGAGTTACCAAGTGTTGTGCCGTAGCCTCTCTCTAAAGGTTCTACAATAAATTTACCGTATCTGTTGTCTTCTGAAATCTCCGCGATCTCAATTCTTGGTTTTTCGAATTCAAACACGCTAGGAACCTCCTTCTGCTTTTTCTTAATAAAACCAGAACTATATATGCAAGATATATAGTTCTAGTTAGGTGTCGATGCTTACTTAGAATATAACTCGACGATAAGAGTCTCATTAACAGGAACATCAATCTGCTCTCTTAATGGTAACTCTTTTACAGTACCTGTAAGGTTCTCCTGATCAGACTCTAACCAAGCTGGAACCAATCTTCCACCAGTTACTTCTAAGATATCTTTATATCTCTGTAAAGATTTGCTCTTCTCACGAATCTCAATCTTATCACCAGCTTTAATTCTGTATGAAGGAATGTTAACGCTCTTGCCGTTTACTAAAACATGCTTGTGGTCAACAATCTGTCTTGCTTCTCTACGAGTTCTAGCAAAACCTAAACGGAAAATAACATTATCCAATCTGCACTCTAAAAGAATCATTAAGTTTGGACCTGTTAATCCTTTCATTCTCTCTGCAGTTGCATAAAGGTTACGGAAAGGTTTCTCTAATACTCCGTAAATGAACTTAGCTTTCTGCTTCTCACGAAGCTGTAAGCCGTACTCGCTCATCTTTCTATTTGCTCTAACTAACTGTCTATTTGACTTCTTATCAATTCCGAGATACATTGGCTCCATGCCCAAAGATCTGCATCTCTTAAGAACTGGGGTTCTATCTACTGCCATTAATCTGTACCTCCTATTATACTCTTCTACGTTTTGGTGGACGACATCCATTGTGTGGAACTGGTGTTACGTCACGAATACTTAAAACTTCAAGACCCGCTGCCTGAAGAGCACGAATTGCTGCCTCACGTCCAGAACCTGGTCCCTTAACCATAACGTCTACCTTCTTCAAACCATGAATAAGAGCTGCCTTTGTAGCAGTCTCAGCTGCCATCTGTGCTGCATAAGGAGTAGACTTCTTAGAGCCCTTAAATCCTAACTCACCAGCACTTGCCCATGAAAGTGCATTACCTTCATTATCGGTTAATGTAACAATTGTATTATTAAAAGATGACTGAATATGTGCCTGTCCGTGTTCAACGTTCTTCTTAACACGCTTCTTAGTCACTTTCTTTGTAACTTTAGCCATTAAACTTAACCTCCTGATTAAATATAAATGAATCCTAATCTAATTATTTCTTCTTGTTTGCTACAGTTCTCTTTGGACCCTTACGAGTTCTAGCATTTGTCTTAGTCTTCTGACCACGAACTGGCAATCCTTTTCTATGACGGATACCACGATAGCATCCAATCTCCTGTAAACGCTTAATGTTCATAGCGATTTCTCTACGTAAATCACCTTCTACCATCTGAGTTTCATTGATAATCTCACTAAGCTTCTTAACTTCTTCATCTGTTAAATCGCGAACACGAGTGTCAGGATTAATGTTCGCTTCTGCTAAAATACGTTTTGAAGATGGAAGGCCAATACCATAAATATAAGTAAGACCGATCTCAACACGCTTTTCTCTTGGTAAATCTACACCTGAAATACGAGCCATTGTGACTGTTACCTCCATAAATTAATCTTAATCTAATTTAATTTGAAACTACTAACGTATCCGTATGTATGCTGCAAACGGGTGAAATGTATACGCGTTCCTTTCACATACTAAGCTCTTAACCGCAACACTTAAGCATATCATGCCCGACGAGCTTAGCAGTTATATTGTTATGTTGCGTAGGCTAATGACAACCTACACCACAGCCGCTTTCTAATTCATCTTCCATACTTATAATGATCATATAGAAGGAACTTCACACTGGGAATACAGTGCTACTTTGGTTAATAAGTAAAAACAGTAAGATGGGCTATCATCTTATTATCCCTGTCTCTGCTTATGCTTTGGGTTCTCACAGATTACTCTGATACTACCTTTTCTTTTAATGATTTTGCACTTATCGCAAATTGGTTTTACAGATGCTCTAACCTTCATTAAAATCTCTCCTTTCAAAAAGAGTTTTGACTTTCTCTGTAAAAAGTCCGCTACGAATAACTATTCTATCATCTTCGTCAAATGAATGCAAGCAAATTTTTCCTATATTTTCAGTTTTTTTACTTTTCTCTCCATTTGATTCTTCCCTTGGTCAAATCATAAGGTGATAATTCTAATGTTACCTTATCTCCTGGTAAGATTTTAATATAGTTCATTCTTAACTTACCACTAATGTGTGCTAATACTTCATGACCATTTTCCAACTCTACTTTAAACATTGCATTTGGTAATTTCTCAACTACTGTTCCTTCAATTTCAATTACATCTGCCTTTGCCATATAATATCCTCCTATTTCCTCTTCCTTCTATTATAAATGATTACAATTCAATTCCTGGCGCTGTCGATAAAATTTCAGGTTCACCCTCGGTAATTAAAATTGTATTTTCATAATGTGCCGATGGCAATCCATCCTCTGCCACAACAGTCCAATCATCATCCAACCAATAGACATCATACTCACCCATGTTAATCATTGGTTCAATTGCCAATGTCATTCCCGGACGAAGCTTTGGTCCACGACGCACAGTAACAAAATTCGGAACCTCTGGGTCCTCATGTAATTTAGAACCAACTCCATGACCAATTAAATCACGAACAACTGAATAGCCAAAGCCTTCTGCATATTCCTGAATTGCTCTTCCAATATCTCTTATGTGATTTCCTGGAACTGCCTGTTTGATACCTTCAAAGAAACTTTCTCTTGTAACCTTTACAAGTTTTCGTACTTCTTCTGATGCATTCGGCATAATTAATGTTCTTGCTGCATCTGAATGATATCCTTTATAAATTACGCCTGCATCCAAACTAACAATATCGTCATCCTGAATAATACGTTCCTTACAAGGAATACCATGTACTACCTCATCATTAATCGATACACAAATAGAAGCTGGATATCCATTATAATTGAGGAAAGAAGGGATACATCCATAGCTACGAATAATCTCTTCGCCAATTTTATCTACATCTAATGTAGACATTCCTGGTTTTACCTGTTTTGCTAATTCATCATGTGTGATGGCGAGAATTCTTCCCGCCTCACGCATGAGTTCTATTTCCGAGCTTGATTTTATAGAAACTGCCATATTTACTCACCTAAAATTCCAACGATTGCATTGAAAACATCCTTCATATCAACCGTTCCATCTACTTCTGCAATAATTCCCTTGTTTGTATAGTAATCGATCAATGGCTGTGTCTGCTCATGATAAACAGATAATCTGTTCTTTACAGTCTCTGGCTTATCATCATCACGAATAATCAAATCACCACCACATGTATCACACTTGCCCTCTACCTTAGTTGGACTATATACAATATGATATGTTGCACCACAACCTACACATGCACGTCTACCACCCATTCTGTTGATGATATTGTCATCAGGTACCTCAACGTTGATTGCATAATCTACACTCTCACCAATTGCTGTAAGAGCCTTATCAAGTGCTTCAGCCTGAGGAATTGTTCTTGGGAATCCATCTAATACATATCCCTTTTCACAATCAGGCTCTTTAAAACGATCAATTACAAGATCTACAACTAATTCATCTGGTACAAGTAATCCCTTATCCATATACTCTTTTGCTTTTGCACCAAGTTCTGTCCCGTTCTTAATGTTTGCACGGAAAATATCACCTGTTGAAATGTGTGGAATATCATACTTTGCAGCAATCATCTTTGCCTGTGTTCCTTTTCCTGCACCAGGTGCACCTAACATAATAATCTTCATACCTTTTCCTCCTTGTAAATTTTTAATAACACGACGCCATCCACATTGCGGCTTCGTCTTATTTAATTGCATGCTCGCGAAGTAACATTTACTTCGAGTTATATAAACCACCGAAACCGCAGGGATACAGCGTGGCTGTCTTCCTACGGTTTTCATGTGTTTATTCTATCGTAAGTACAAATTACTTACGATTAATCATTCAAAAATCCTGAATAGTTACGAACTAACATCTGTGATTCTAACTGCTTCATTGTCTCTAAGATAACACCGACAATAATGATTAACGAAGTACCACCGAAGGATACATTTGCCTTAAACCAACCATTGAAGAAGATTGGAATTAATGCAACAATCAATAATCCAATTACACCAATTAAAACAATATAGTTCAATATCTTATTCAAATAATCCTGAGTTGGCTTACCAGGACGAATACCTGGGATAAATCCACCACTCTTCTTCATATTATTTGCAACTTCCATCGGATTAAATGTAATCGATGTATAGAAGTAAGCGAAAATAATATTTAACGCAATATATACGAGTAATCCAACAGAAGCCCATGGATACTCTGGGTTAAACCAATAATTCTGGTTGAGACCCTGTAAAATCTTTTGCCATGTTGTTCCAGCCTGAATACTAAACAAGTTAATAAAAATAGATGGAATTGACAAAAGCGATGCAGCAAAGATAATAGGAATAACACCTGCAGTATTAACTTTTAATGGAATATAGCTTGACTGTGCGCCAGCTAACTTTCTTCCCTGAAGTTTCTTTGAATACTGAACTGGAATACGTCTCTCTGCATCCTGTAATAAAATAACAAGAATTGTTGTTCCAATTACAACAAAAACAATAATAGCAACAGCAACTACTGCCTGTACTAAATCCTTACCACTAACAAACATCTGATATAAATCAGCGAAATCAGATGGCATACGAGATACGATATTAATCAACAAGATAATTGAAATACCATTTCCAATACCTTTATCTGAAATTCTTTCACCTAACCACATGATAATTGTACTACCAGCAGTTAATGTAACAATGATTGTTAATACTGTAAAGAAATTTGTCTGTCCCAAAGCACCCTGTCTTGAAAATCCAAGTGCAAGACCTGAACTTTCAATAATTGCAAGTGCAATTGATACATATCTTGTAATCTTCTGAATCTTCTTTCTACCATCCTCACCATCACGATGCATTTCTTCCAATGCAGGAATTGCAATTGTTAAAAGCTGCATAATAATGGATGAAGTAATGTATGGTGTTACACTAAGTGCAAACACTGACATTGATAAAAACGAACCACCAGTAAAAGAATCAATAAAGCTATAAGAGCTTCCTACTACACTCTGCAAATACTCTTGCACTTTGGCAACGTCAATTCCCGGAATCGGTAATTGACATCCCAAACGTACAACAATAACAATCCAAAATGTGTAAAATATTCTCTTACGTAACTGCTCGATTTTAAATGCATTTACTAAGGTTTTGAACATATTACATCACCTCTGCTTTTCCACCAAGTGCCTCAATCTTCTGTACTGCAGAAGCGCTAAATGCATTCGCTTTAACAGTAAGCTTCTTTGTAAGTTCACCATTTCCTAAAATCTTAACACCATCTTTAGGATTGCTAACAATACCTGTCTCAATCAATGTTGCAACAGATACCTCTGCACCATCATCAAATGCATTAAGTGCAGCTACATTGATAGCAACGATTTCCTTAGAGCTTGGACAATGGAATCCTCTCTTTGGAAGTCTTCTATATAATGGCATCTGACCACCTTCGAATCCAGGTCTTGTTGCTCCTGAACGAGCCTTCTGTCCCTTATGACCCTTACCTGCAGTCTTACCATTTCCTGAACCATGGCCACGACCTTTTCTGAAATTATCACTGTGCTTAGAACCTTCTGCTGGCTTTAATGTAGATAAATTCATTAACGTGTACCTCCTTATCTTTAATATTTATTAAATCTCTTCTACCTTTACTAAATGTCTAACCTGATCAGTCATACCCTTTGTAGCAGCATTGTTTGGAAGCTCAACGCTCTTGTTAACCTTCTTAAGACCTAATGCTTCTACAGTTCTTCTATGCTTAGGAACTGCACCGATTGGAGACTTTACTAAAGTAACTCTTACTTTATCTGCCATTTTCAAAATCCTCCTTAACCTAAGATCTCTTCAACAGATTTTCCACGAAGTTTTGCAACCTCTTCTGGAGTCTTTAAGTTTGACAAACCATTGATTGTAGCTAAAACTACGTTCTGCTTGTTGTTTGATCCTAAAGACTTTGTACGGATATTCTTGTAACCAGCAAGCTCTAACACCTTACGTGCAGGACCACCAGCGATAATACCAGTACCTTCTGGAGATGCTTTAAGAAGTACAGAAGCACTTCCAAACTTTCCTGTGAAGTCATGTGGGATACTACCATGATCATTGATAGGAACTTCTACCAAACTCTTAATTGCATCCTCTTTACCTTTACGAATTGCCTCTGGAATCTCGGCTGCTTTACCAAGACCAGCGCCAACATGACCATTCTTGTCACCAACTACTACAAGCGCAGCAAATCTCATATTACGGCCACCTTTAACAACCTTTGTTACACGCTTGATGGCAACTACCTGTTCTTCTAATTCTAACTGACTAGCATCAATAATAGTATGCTTCATATGTTGTTTTCCTCCTTATTAGAATTCCAGACCAGCTTCTCTTGCTGCATCTGCTAACGCTTTTACTTTACCCTGATATATAAATCCGCCTCTATCAAAGACAACTTCCTTAATACCTTTATTTAACGCTCTCTCAGCGATCACCTTACCTAAGTAAGCTGCTGCATCTACGTTATTTGTCTTCTCGATTTCTGCCTTAACCTCTTTCTGAACAGTTGATGCAGAAACTAATGTGTTGCCGACTGTATCATCAATAATTTGAGCGTACATATGATTATTACTTCTGAATACAGCTAAACGTGGTCTTTCAGCAGTACCGCTAAAGCGGTTACGGATTCTTAAATGTTTCTTTGTACGAACCTTACTTCTTGACTCTTTCTTAATCATCCTATCTCACTCCTTTAATTATTTCTTACCAGTCTTACCAACTTTACGTCTGATAACTTCATCAGCATACTTAATACCTTTACCTTTGTAAGGTTCTGGTTTTCTCTTCTCTCTGATTTCAGCAGCATATTGGCCAACTTTTTCTTTATTAATACCTGAAACGATAATCTTGTTACCATCTACGCTAGACTCAACACCTTCAGGATCTTCCATCTCTACTGGATGAGAGTATCCTAAGTTAAGAACTAACTTCTTACCCTGCTTAGCAGCTCTGTAACCTACACCGTTTACTTCTAACTCTTTTGTATAACCATCAGTTACACCTACAACCATATTGTTGATTAATGTTCTTGTAAGACCATGTAAAGACTTCATCTTCTTTAAATCATTTGGTCTAGTTACAACAACCTGATCACCTTCAAGCTTAATGTCCATTTCCGCAGGTAATACTCTTGAAAGTGTACCCTTTGGTCCTTTTACAGTCACTTGATTATTTTCTGCAATATCAACAGTTACGCCTGCTGGTACCGCGATAGGCATTCTTCCGATACGTGACATGCCGTTACCTCCTTAAATTCTGTAGACTTATTGTCTATATACTTATTCTCTATAGTTACTCTTTCCATTCTACTAAACTCGAACTTCGTTTTCAACTCGTTCTCATTAAGTATTAGGATGGGCTTTCACACTAAATTCGAACTTCGCTTTGCTCGTTCTCATTAAGTGCTCAATGCCTACCAAACAAATGCTAATACTTCTCCACCAACCTGAGCAGCACGAGCCTGCTTGTCAGTAAGTACACCCTTGTTTGTTGAAATAATAGCAATACCTAAGCCACCTAATACCTTTGGAAGCTCATCCTTGCCTGCGTATACACGAAGACCTGGTTTAGAAATTCTCTTAATACCAGTAATAATCTTCTCGTTTTTATCCTTACCGTACTTTAATGTGATACGAAGTGTCTTGAAGTTACCTTCCTCAATCATATCTACGGCTTTGATATATCCCTCTTCTAAAAGAATGTTAGCGATTGCTTCCTTCATCTTTGAAGCAGGAACATCTACTGTATCATGTTTAGCAGTATTCGCATTACGAATTCTAGTAAGCATATCTGCGATTGGATCTGTCATTGTCATTTACCTCCTTCAAAAAATCTTACCAGCTAGCTTTCTTTACGCCTGGGATTTCACCCTTGTATGCTAACTCACGGAAGCAGATTCTGCAAATTCCGTATTTTCTTAAAACTGAATGTGGACGTCCACAAACGTTACAACGTGTGTATTCTCTTGTAGAGAATTTCTGTTTGCGCTGTTGTTTAACAACCATAGACTTCTTAGCCATGAATCTTCCTCCTATTATTTCTTAAATGGCATTCCGAATAAAGTTAATAACTCACGAGCCTCTTCGTCAGTCTTTGCAGTAGTAACGAAAATGATATCCATACCTCTAACTTTATCTACCTTATCGTACTCGATTTCAGGGAAAATTAACTGTTCCTTGATACCTAATGCATAGTTACCTCTACCGTCGAATGCATTTGGATTAATACCTCTAAAGTCACGTACACGTGGCAATGAAAGATTAATCAAACGATCAGCGAACTCATACATTCTCTCTCCACGAAGTGTAACTTTACATCCGATAGGCATGCCCTCTCTTAACTTGAAGTTAGCAATAGACTTCTTAGCACGAGTAACAACTGCCTTCTGACCAGTAATAATCTCTAAGTCAGCAACTGCTGTATCTAAAAGCTTATGGTTTTCCTTTGCCTCACCAACACCCATGTTGATTACGATCTTCTCAAGCTTAGGAATCTCCATAACGTTCTTATAACCGAATTTCTTTACCATAGCGTCTTTAATCTCGCTATTGTACTGTTCTTTTAATCTACTCAACTTATATGGCCTCCTCTCTTAATTAGTCAATTTTCTCTAACTTACCGTTCACTTTAGCCACACGAACTTTTTCCTTCTTCTCGCCCTGGAAACCGATTCTTACTGGCTTACCCTTGTGAACATACATTACGTTAGAAATATCAATAGGTGCTTCCTTCTCGATAATTCCACCCTGCTGATTTGCCATACTTGGTTTAGAATGCTTAGAAACCATGTTGACACCCTCAACTAATACTTTATTGTTTTTTGTATCTACTGATAAAACCTTACCTGATTTACCTTTGTCTTTACCAGTGATAACCTGAACTAAGTCATCTTTTTTAATTTTACTAGTTGCCATCCTGACACCTCCCTATAAAACTTCTGGTGCTAATGAAACGATCTTCATGAATTTCTTATCTCTAAGCTCTCTAGCTACAGGTCCGAAAATACGAGTTCCCTTTGGATTCATATCATCCTTAATAATAACTGCAGCATTCTCATCAAATTTGATGTAAGATCCATCTTTACGGCGTGCGCCCTTCTTTGTACGAACGACTACTGCCTTAACAACGTCACCCTTCTTTACAACACCGCCTGGTGTTGCATCTTTAACAGAGGCAACGATAACATCTCCGATATTAGCATATCTTCTAGTAGAACCGCCTAATACTCTGATGCAAAGTAACTCTTTTGCTCCGGTATTATCAGCAACTCTAAGTCTTGTTTCCTGTTGTACCATTTCCTTTGCCTCCTTAATTATTTAGCTTTCTCTACGATTTCAACAAGTCTCCATCTCTTATCCTTAGATAAAGGTCTTGTCTCCATTACCTTAACTCTATCGCCAATGTGACATTCATTGTTCTCATCATGTGCCTTTAACTTATAAGTTCTCTTTACAATCTTACCATAAAGAGGGTGCTTAACATTATCTACGATTGAAACAACAATTGTTTTATCCATCTTATCACTTGTTACGATACCTACACGTGTTTTTCTTAGATTTCTTTCCACAATAATTCCTCCTTCCAAGATAATTAAGCGTTAGCCTTCTCAGTCATAACTGACTGGATTCTAGCGATATTTCTTCTTACCTCTTTAATTCTGCTTGTATTCTCTAACTGGTTAGTTGCATTCTGGAATCTTAAATTGAATAATTCCTTCTTAGCAGCTACTAACTCTGCATTTAACTCATCAATATTCTTAGATCTTAAATCTTCACGAAATTCCTTAGTTTTCACTGCTTGCACCTCCCTCTAAATCTGCTTTTGAAACGATTTTACATTTGATTGGTAACTTGTGTGTAGCAAGTCTCAACGCTTCTCTTGCTGTTTCCTCTGGAACACCAGCGATTTCGAACATTACACGACCTGGCTTAACTACTGCTACCCATCCTTCTACATTACCTTTACCTTTACCCATACGAACACCGATAGGCTTAGAAGTATAAGGCTTATCAGGGAAAATCTTGATCCAAACTTTACCCTGACGCTTAATGTAACGAGTCATAGCGACACGGGCTGCTTCGATCTGATTTGACTTAATCCAAGCTGGCTCCATTGCAACAATACCATATTCACCATTGCTGATTGTATTGCCTCTAGTAGCTTTACCAGCCATAGAGCCTCTGAACTGCTTTCTATGTTTAACTCTTTTAGGCATTAACATTATTTATCGCTCCCTTCCTTGTTGTTCTTAGTTGGAAGTACTTCACCATGATAAATCCAAGTCTTAACACCAACCTTACCATAAGTTGTGTCAGCCTCAGCAAAACCATAGTCAATATCTGCACGAAGTGTCTGAAGAGGAATTGTACCCTCACTGTAGAACTCTGTACGAGCCATATCAGCACCACCTAAACGTCCAGAAACAGAAGTCTTAATTCCCAACGCACCAGTCTTCATTGTTCTACCCATACAAGACTTCATAGCACGACGGAATGAGATACGATTCTCTAACTGAGCTGCAATATTCTCAGCAACTAACTGAGCGTCTGCATCCGGTTTTTTAACTTCCTTAACATCTACCATTAACTTCTTATCTGTTAGCTTAGCTACATCTTTCTTAAGTGCCTCGATTTCAGCACCACCCTTACCGATTACTACACCAGGCTTTGCTGTGTAAACGATAACTTTGAGTCTATCTGTTGCTCTCTCGATTTCAATCTTAGAAACCTGAGCATTGTAAAGTCTCTTCTTAAGGTATTTACGAATCTTGTTATCTTCAACTAAGTTGTTTGCAAATTCGCCATCCTTTGTATCAGCATACCATCTAGAATCCCAATCCTTGATGATACCGACTCTTAAACCATGAGGATTAACTTTCTGTCCCATTATATGCCTCCTTATCTTTCATCAAGCACGATTGTGATGTGGCTTGTTCTCTTCTCGATTCTATAAGCTCTACCCTGTGCTCTTGGTTGAATTCTCTTCATTGTTGGTCCCTTATTTGCATAACACTCTGCAATGTAAAGGTCTTCCATTTTCATTCCGTTGTTATTCTCAGCGTTTGCAACTGCTGACTTTAATAACTTCTCTATAACACTTGATGCATATCTTGGGTTGTAAGCTAAGATAGCAAGTGCAGTCTGTACATCCTTACCTCTAATGGCATCTAAAACGAAACATGCTTTAGTTACAGACACTCTAGCGTAAGAAACCTTAGCTGAAGGTCTTGTATCTTTATTCGCATTTCTCTCTCTTTTAATCTGGGATCTATGTCCTTTTGCCATGGATGAATCCTCCTTTCAATTCCGATTATCTAACTTTTGACTTCTTCTCGTCCTTACCATGTCCTTTGTAAGTTCTAGTTGCAACAAACTCTCCAAGCTTGTGTCCAACCATATCTTCTGTAACATATACAGGAACGTGTCTTCTTCCGTCATATACTGCAATTGTATGTCCTACGAAGCTAGGAAAGATAGTAGAACGACGTGACCAAGTTTTAATAACCTGCTTATCGTTACTAGCATTCAAAGCATCGACTTTCTTAAGCAAATGTCCATCTGCAAATGGTCCTTTTTTAAGTGAACGTGCCATAGGTCAAACCTCCTTATATTATTTAACGTTCTTACCGTCTCTAGTTCTAACGATCATCTTATTAGAATGTTTATTCTTCTTACGAGTCTTAAGTCCAAGTGCTGGCTTGCCCCATGGTGTACATGGACCTGGGCGACCAATACTTGTCTTACCCTCACCACCACCGTGTGGATGGTCATTAGGGTTCATAACAGAACCACGAACTGTAGGTCTGATACCCATGTTACGCTTACGTCCAGCCTTACCAATATTAACAAGGCCGTGCTCGATATTACCAACCTGACCAATTGTTGCACGTGCAATAATTGGAACCATTCTCATTTCGCCTGATGGCAAACGAAGTGTTGCATACTTTCCTTCCTTAGCCATAAGCTGTGCAGAGTTACCAGCAGAACGAACTAACTGTCCACCCTTACCTGGGTAAAGTTCTACGTTGTGTACCTCAGTACCAACCGGAATATTCTCTAAAGGTAAGCAGTTACCAATCTTAATCTCAGCATTTGCTCCGTTCATAACCTTATCTCCAACCTTTAAACCAACTGGAGCTAAGATGTAAGCCTTCTCACCATCAGCATAGTTAATTAATGCGATGTTAGCTGTTCTATTTGGATCGTACTCGATTGATGCTACTGTTGCAACAACATCATCTTTTCTTCTCTTAAAATCGATAATTCTGTATTTTCTTCTAGATCCACCACCATGGTGTCTTACTGTAATCTTTCCCTGATTATTACGACCAGCTGTCTTCTTTAATGAAGTTGTAAGGGACTTCTCTGGCTTATCAGTTGTGATAACATCGAAATCCAAACCAGTCATATTTCTTCTGGAAGGTGTATATGGGTTATATGTCTTAATTCCCATTTTATTTCTCCTTTCAAATTGCATTTATTGTCACGCTTGCTTGCGTATGAATCACCGGATTCTATAATCCTTCAAAAATCTCAATATCCTTGCTGTCTGCTGTAAGCTGTACAATGGCTTTCTTAGACTTGGCAGTCTTTCCGTAAACCATTCCACGTCTCTTTGTCTTGCCTTCAAGGTTCATTGTGTTAACCTTAGCAACCTTTGTTCCATCGAACATTTTCTCAACAGCTTCTTTGATCATAGCCTTGTTTGCTTCTGGATGAACCTGGAAAGTATATTTCTTCTCAGCCATAGCATCCATAGACTTCTCAGTAATGATAGGTTTCTGAATTACGTCATAATATTTGATATCTGCCATTATGCGTACACCTCCTCGATTGCTGCTACTGCATCCTTAGTAATAACAACTGTGTCATACTTAAGAATATCATATACATTAATTGTGTTTGTAAGAGCTGTCTTTACGCTTGGTACGTTCTTTGCAGATAATACGATGTTCTGATCGTTATCCTTTGTTACAACCAATGCCTTAGACACTTTAAGGTTATCCATAACCTCTACAAACTTCTTTGTCTTAATCTCATCTAATTTAAACTCATCAACTACGATGAACTTCTCCTCGTTAACCTTAGAAGTAAGAACTGACTTCATTGCGCCTGCCTTTTCCTTCTTATTTAACTTCATAGAGTAATCTCTTGGCTTTGGAGCAAACACAACTCCACCACCTGTCCACTGTGGAGATCTTGTAGAACCCTGTCTTGCATGACCTGTTCCCTTCTGTCTCCAAGGTTTTCTTCCGCCACCACGAACTTCTGCACGTGTCTTAGCGCTCTGTGTTCCCTGACGCTTGTTAGCTAACTGAGCCACAACTGCCATGTGAACTAAATGCTCATTTATTTCTACACCGAATACTGAATCGTTAAGTTCTAACTTATCAACTTCTTTACCCTGAGTGTTGTAAACAGCTACTGTTGCCATTCTCTATTCCTCCTTCCTCAGATTACTTTCCGCTCTTAACGGTCTCTTTAATCATAACTAATGACTTCTTAGGTCCTGGAACAGATCCCTTAACCAAGATAACGTCATTCTCTACATCTATCTTAACAACCTCTAAGTTCTGAACGGTAACTCTTACAGATCCCATATGACCTGCCATCTTCTTACCCTTGAATACCTTACCAGGGTCAGTAGCACAACCGTTAGAACCTGCATGACGATGGTACTTAGAACCATGAGTCTTAGGACCTGTATGAAGTCCGTGTCTCTTAATTCCGCCTGCAAATCCTTTACCCTTTGACTTAGCAGTTACATCAATCTTGTCACCTTCTGCAAAAATGTCAGCTTTGATAACACTCTCGCCTGCAACGTAATCAGCAACATTGTCAACTCTAAACTCTCTTACGAACTGCTTTGGAGTAGTATTTGCTTTCTTGAAATGTCCAACTTCTGCCTTACCAGCACCATGTGGGTTTCTAATTACTTTCTTACCTGATACATCTTTTGTTGTTACTCTTTCTTTTTTCTCACCGTAACCAACCTGGATAGCTTCATATCCATCATTCTCAATTGTCTTTACCTGTGTTACTACACAAGGTCCTGCCTGTAATACGGTAACAGGTGTTAACACACCATCTTCATTGAAGATTTGAGTCATTCCGACTTTTGTAGCTAAAATCGCTTTCTTCATTTTAAAATTTCCTCCTAATAAATCTACAGCGGATTGCCTTGGCAATCATTCTAAATTCGGCTCAAAGCCCATTAGGTTTTACTGTATTAAATTGTTTCATTTTCGCTTCCTATATTGAAGCATTTTTGTTCCACCGATTATTTTGTTTTCATCTTAACATCGATGTAAACACCAGCTGACATATCTAACTTCTGTAATGCATCGATAGTCTTCTGTGTTGGCTGAATCACGTCGATCAATCTCTTATGTGTTCTCTGCTCAAACTGCTCTCTAGAGTCTTTGTACTTATGAACCGCTCTAAGAATTGTTACTCTTTCAATCTTAGTTGGCATTGGTACAGGACCTGAAACCTTTGCACCTGTCTTCTTAACAGTATCAATGATGTTTGCTGCAGCCTGATCGATTAACTTGTGATCATAAGCCTTAAGTGTAATTCTCATTACCTGGTTTGCCATAAAAAAAGCCGCCTCCTTTTCGTACTTATTGGTTCTTGTACGACAAGTGGTGACTGCACACTCTCCCGTGTGTGTCGCAAATTAGAATGTACTGATTCGCTCTTTCACACGTCATCTCCGTATTTTGAAATCCCATGACTTCCCGGATGGTTATGGTACAGTGACTTGCCGTCAGTTTCTTAACTTGACATTCGCTCCACGGAAAACCTACTGAATCAGTAGCAACCTCACGCTTCTTCGCTATCAATGTCACAGCAAGTGCTAGTATAACCTAGTTTTCATGGTATTGCAAGCGTTATTTCAAAAAGATTGTACTTTTTTATGTACAATTTTTCATCTTCTATCATTTATAACATATACCCACCATATATGGGGGATTTTCTAGTAAAAAAGCACTATTTTACCTCTATTGTTAATATATTCGTAAAGCATCCAAGTTGTTTCGCCCAACTTTCAAAAGAAATAAATCTCTTTAAACCATATGTGGCTATCTCTAAATAAATAGTATGAACCGCTGGTATTTGCACACTATCATTTCTATTATATACATTCTGCTCTGTCGTCCAAACTCCTATAATCGTAAAATAATGCGATCGCATAGCAGCATCTTTCACAAGTTCCTGTTTTTCCTCATCATACATATAATAATCTAATGGTGTTCCGCGCAACGAACAATCATAGGATGCCACCACTGGTATATCCTGACATAACATCTTAATTATATCACGCAACACATGCTTCGCATTCCAACGCCTCGCCCACCGCACATCACACCGCATACCAAGATGTTCTTTCATATAAGTACGGATTCCTTTTTCCATTTTAATAGGTAATAATCCTATTGTACGGATTATCGGCAGATTCCAAATCGAATAGTGTCCTGCAAATCTTCCTTCTACATAGGCATAATACGTTTTATACTCCATAGATTTTGATGTGTTTCTTCTATATAAATAGCTTTCCAAATCACATACTGCAATCACACCACAACCATATCGGCACAAAACATCATTTTTATCTTTCCACCAGCCTTGATTTCCACCTCGAAATCCCGTTGTTCCATTTTGAATAAAAAGAAATTCATCAGGTAACGTTATCCACTTGTACATCATTTCACTTTCCTCTAGTACACAATCTTCTTTTTAACCTTTTTCAATTGCTTCACGAGCTTCATTTTTTTTGTACTTTTCTCTAACTGATCAACTGCTTTTTTTGCTTTTATATAATCATCCATATGTTTTGTATATTTTACTTTAAACACCAAGTTTTTCGCAGTTGTTTCCTGTGCAATCAAATTTTCAACATATTCCACCAAATTGTTTGTCCACACCTCATAACCAGCCATTGTCATATGCACATATCCATCACTTGCATACGCACTCTTCAAGCCACCTGTTGCATCTCTCATTCCTTTTGTAATATCGACATAATATAAATCCTTGTGTTTTTTACAATATTGCTCTATAAGAGAATTCAACCGATTAATTGCATGATTGTTTAAATATCGCCCATTTCTTGAACTGCACATCGGCGTTGTGCTTTCAATAAAAATGACAACATTTGGATTACGTTTTTGTATGCCCTTAATATATTCCACATAATCCAGATATGTGCTATCTGCTTCTTTCCACAAATCGTTCGTTCCCATATTAATAAACACATATTTTACCTTTGCATATGCAATGGCATCTTTTGCATGACAACGTCTTCCTCCATACTGCAAACTAAACTGCGAGTGCAAGCTTTTGTCATTTGAAAACGAATAACAGCCTTGTACCAACATCTTGGGATTACCAAGAAATCCTCTTCCCTTGGAATTAAAATACATTTTCTGTCCCACACCAACAGAATTCCCAATAAAAGCTGATTTTGCAAAAAGTGCATTTATTGTTTCTTTGCTAACATCTTCTCTCTTACAAACTGCATCCATTTTATATGTGATTGTAGTCGCCGAAACCGTTTTACTACTTCCGTATACCGTTTGAGCCGGCATCACTCCGCACACCATTCCAATCAAACTACAGCTCACAATTATTTTTTTCACACTCTCCATACGCATACTCATATTTTCTTCTTCCCCATCAATGGTCCATGATACAATTTTGCAACACTATAACTAGCCCCATAATAATGTTTAAAATCCGGATGCTCATAAGAACCGCCATTCTTCGCCTCCGCAAACAAGGTATCATAAACCTTTCCGTTTATCTCTGTCCATGCATGTCCAGTGTCATCACACACATAAACATCTTTATACCCACACTCATGTGCTAAAAATGCAAACGCACACGCCTCAGAAACACAGCATCCCTGTCCGCTTTTATATACATCATTGGCAAACACCATTTCCCAGCCTTTATTCACACGTGCACTACGAATCGTGCGATATCGCTTATACGGATGCTTCATAACCCACATAAACATCTTCATCAGCTTCTGCTGCTTTGTATCTGTAAACTTTGTATTCTTTGTCATAATCTCTCTTGCAGTCATCATCGTAGTGATTTTTTTGACATTGTATTCCGTTTTAACCGCCTTACCACTTTTTCTAAGTTTGATACCATCTACCTTACAATTCTTCTGTAGTTGTCCACTGCTACGATCAAGATAATAATACTCACCCTTTACTTTTATCCAACCCTTTTGCATCACACTGTTGGCACCAAAATAGAATGTTTTCTCATGGATTGTAACAAATTGTTTTCTTACTCGTTTCCCTTTTCTGTTATAACAAATCTTTCTTCCATTTTTCTTTTTAATTCGATACTCTGGCTTTTTCTTTTTTGATGCTTTCATCTGCATCACTTCCTGTTTTGTAGTTACAGCCGCACCACAATCATCTTTTGCATATACCGTCTGCGCGCCAATCAAAACCAACAGTACCATAGCAATTAAATAAAAATGTATTTTTAAATGTTTTCTCATACCCTTCTCACTGCTCCCATTCCAAAACAAATTCATTTACTGCCTGATATACTTTCTTATAAGCATTCGGACTCCAATGAATACCATCTCCTCCGCCATACTCCCGACTTAAATAGCCGGCTCCATCTGCTAATACATTTGCAGGTTCAAAATAATGCACATTCTTATAAGCTTTTATGGATTTTTTCAGTTTTGCATTGAAACGTCTTACACTTGCCAAACGCACAGAAGCTGTTCTTCCAACTGGACTTACACCCATAATCACAATTTCCATGTTTGGATTTTTCTTTTTACATTGCTTAATCACAGAACAGATTGCACGTGTCTGTACATCCATTCCTGCATCACTCGGATTACCTGGCAACGAATTCATACCAAACATCATGACCATTCTATCTGGATTATATTGCAACAGACTCTGATACAAAGAGCTTCCATAAAACCGACTGGCATGAAGACCAATTTGCGCAAACACCCTGGTATCCTTGCCCACAATATGATAAATAGAATATCCTGTTGTAATGGAATCTCCAACATACGCAATTTTCTTTGCCTGCTTACGCACCTTCGCTTTTTTCGGTTTACTTAATTTACTTTCATGCCATTTATGTTCAGCTTCTCTCCATTTTAATGCAGTCACCTTATAATAATAGGTTACATTCGCTTTTCCTGTGCGATCACAATAGGTATCCTTCATCGTAACCGCAATTCTTTTGTAAGTACCTTTTTTCTTTTTGGCACGATAAACAACATAATAGTTTTTAGGTGATACCTTATCCCATTTGATTCTAATCGCGCCCTTTGAAGTTGCTCCTACATAATTAATTTCCGGTCTTGTCAAATATACATCCTTAATCGTTTTTCGATACAGCGGCATCTTCTTTGCTTCCGCATTACACACATTGCAACACATCACACCAACCAAACAAAGAATATATATTACAACATATCTAAAACATATCACCTGTCGGTCCTTACTCATTTCGCCATCTCATTTCTAATATTCTTTTACCAATTCTGCATGACGAATCATCATTACATCATATATTACGGAATTCCAATGTAAACCATCTCCCGCAGAATACTCTTTCCTCAAATATCCATTTTCATCCACAACATCCCAATACAATTCACAAAAATACACATTGTCGTTGTCCATAAATGTGTCTTCTAATTTTCGATTGTACAATGTGACAGAATCCATACGAACCGTTGCAAGTCTACCAACCGGGCAAACCTCCGTCACTACAATTTCCATATCCGGATTCTTTTTCAAACATGATTGGATAATTGCTTTATAATTTGCTAGAGATTGATTCATAGATGCCTCTGTCGGCTTCCCTGCCAAATCATTTACACCCAACATAATATATAAACGGTCCGGATTATAGTCCAACAACGAGGTCAACAAATCACTATTGTAATACGCAGCCACCCCAATTCCGACCTGCGCATACACTTTCAAATTACTGCTCTCTTTTACCTTCCCATAATTCAAAAGACCTACCGTCAGAGAATCTCCTGCATATGCAATCTTCTTAACCTTTTTGCGCACTTTTTTCTTCATAATATTACTGTATGCACCATAGGTCCATTTTTTTGTTTTGCTGTCTTTTTTCATGGCCCTTACTTTGTAGTAATATGTTTTTAGCGGGGTTCCTTTTTTGTCCACGTATTTTGTCTTCTTTGTTGTCGTAATCAGCTTATACTTCCCCTTTTTAGAAGTCGCGCGATACACCTTATACTTCTGTGCACCCTGTGCTGGCATCCACATTAGCTTAATTTCCGACTTTTCTGTTGCTAACACATTCACCAACATCGGTTTCCCAAGTTTTGTCGCCGCCTCCGAAATAGACGACGTAGATAATACAAGTGTCACCAACATCAATAACCAAATACACTTACGCTTCATACACACCCCTCCGTTTCATTTCTACATCAATAATCCTGATACTCTACTGTACCATCTGACCATGTTATTACATAGTATCCATGTCCAGAACCATCACAATCCGGTACATTCTCTCTTGAAACAACCGTTCTTCTTTTTTTCGTTCCCTGAACAATCACCTGTGCCACTGGTTCTTTTGTTATTTTTTCACTCTTAAACTTTCGTTTTTCCTCTTTTCCATCCACATAAGTAACCTTATATGTTACTTCCTTCTCACCTTTTACACCAGGTGTTTTTTCAGAGGTCTGATCCGTATACATAGTATTAGAATACTCAATCTTTGTACCGAAGTCAACGG
The DNA here is from genome assembly GCA_030533405.1 of Eubacteriales bacterium. GTDB lineage: Bacteria > Bacillota > Clostridia > Lachnospirales > Lachnospiraceae > CAG-590. Next base: position 58,452 of record JAUNJF010000012.1, on the reverse strand, counting down.
GCTCCTTTTCGACAATTTCCTTCACAGAAACACGCTCAATCGTCACTTTATCTCCTTCTTCTAGTGGCTGCGACAACTCCGGTTTGACCCTATCCTTCTTATCAATTGTAATCTTTTGCTCTGCCAATAACTCCTCAACATTTTTCGCTCTCGTTAAATATGTATTGGTTTCTCCATCCACATTGACAAAAACCTCTAAACGATGTACTACTTGTAGCGTCATACCATCTTGCAAATACGCAGCAAAATCGTGATCCACATAATCGTGTTCACCAATCACAATCCCCTCACGGTTAATCAAATCCTCTACCGTCTCACCCTGAGCTTCCACCTCAGTTGTTACATCATCTTCTACCAATTGAATCTTAGCATACCGACGAATTGTAATCACAGCATCCGATTCCGTTACAAGTTCTCCCATCGCAGGCTGTATCTCATCTTTTTCACCGACAATTATTTCTGCCTCCTGCATAGCCTGCGCAACCGTAGCGCCATCTGCAATTTGCATCTGTGTCTCTGTATTGCCATCTAACACTGTTACATTTATCATTGTCTTATTACAACCGGTTAGCGCAATCGCACATAACATTCCCGCACCAAACAGCCATCGCATCTTTTGTAATCTTTCTTTCATACTTCTCACCCTATTCATCGCTCAACGAAAAATCATCCCAGTTCACTTGTTTTGTACAAACCTTTTTCTCTAACGCATCAGCACCCACAAATACATTCACACTTACTTCGCCAGTACCCAATCCATCACTTACCAACTGTGTTTTCGAAAGGTACATACGATAACAATAATCTGTGTTCTCATCCACTGTTGTAAACGCTTCATATACCTTCGCAGTATCACCTATCTGCAAACGAATATAAATATTGTCATTTGAATTTGCGACAGATTCACTTAATTCTCCCGACAGACAATAATATTGCACATCCTCATCCGCCACCTGTACATCAAGGGTTGCACCATCCTGCACATCCGCATGCGCATCCGACAAGTCCACCTCTAACGCATGCATAACTGGTGGTGTATGCATATATTCATCTAAGTTTCTCTCAACCTTTTCCACAATCACAAATTCCGGTTCACATTTCTTCATGTATTCTTCAATACGATACGGAACACCTTTTGAGAATGCTGCATCCGAGAACTCCTGCGCCATCAATGGCAACAAAGTATTACCAAACGAATCACGAAACATCAATAACGAACCCGAACCATCTTCATTCTTTGTCTGAATCCAAGCAGCCTCTACATTTTCCTCTTCTGATGTGTACGTCCATTGCTTCTCATTCTGATAATAATAATCCCATTCCGGTTTTGCAGTCAGCGGATAAATCATCTTATTCAAATCGCCATACGCAGTTTTTGTACGAATCGCCTTAACACTTTCATATGTTTCATGTTCTCTTTGCAATTCATCCAATAAAACATCATACGCTAACACCGCGCCTTTGTTATTCCAGTGCGAATCTCTTTTTAAATACAAAGTCTCATTTTGTTCTTCAAATAACGGAAACAAATCCACGTATTCCACGCCACAGTTCTCTAACACTGGTTTTAACAAATCAATATTCTTATTGGTATCTGCTTTGCGCTCTGTATAATATGGCATATGCTCTGGATACAATGTATTTTTATTTGGAGCCACTGTAAATACAAATGGTACCCCTTGTGCATTTACGTACCTTTGCAACAACGAAAGATTATGTGCCGTACAATACAACTGACGTTCCGACATGACATTTCTTCCCAAAAAGTCATCCAATGTATCTGTATAATACAGCCAATCATCCTCTCCCACCATAACTGTATCCACATTAGAAACGTGAAATACCTTACTTTGAATTTCCGCATCTGCCGATACCAGTTCCTGTCGAAAGGCAAAATGATCTTCAAAATAACCACCTAATTCCTTCAAAAACGAAACGTTCACCTTATCATCTTTCATCACACTTGGCATAGATGCCAAAGTACGATTTTCGGTTGTACTGTCTGTTTTGTAAAAAATCATTCCAACGAGCGGAAGCAAACAAACAATCCTACAAACAATCATATAAACGGAATTTCCTAATTTTTTCATTTGCCCCACCTCCCTAAAAACGGAAATAAATAAACGGATTATAGGTACTACCTGACAATCGAATCACGCACCAAGCCAGCAATAAAACAGAAAGAACATACAACAAAATATCAACCGTTCTCCATGTTCCAGTTACCTCTTCCTTTACAACCTGTTCTCGCACCTTATCCGCAATCACACGAATCGGAGCTGCTCCAACCACAGCCAACACGATCATCACAATAAACCAAGGTGTTAACTGTTGCCATGCCAAACTTGTAGCCGCCTGATTGGTCACAAAACCACTAAACATTTGCTTTATCATAAACGCTCCCTGTGACAATGTATCCGCACGGAACATCACAAAACCAACACACACCTCCAACAAAGTGTAAAGTCTCGTAACCACCTTCGGCATTTTCTTAATAACTGGTACATATGTTTCAAACAACAAAAACATACCATGCCATAATCCCCAAAGAACAAATGTCCAATTGGCACCATGCCAAAGACCTGTACAGAAAAATACAATCAAACGATTCAAACAGGTTCTCGCTGTACCCTTGCGGTTACCACCTAACGGAATATACAAATATTCCTTAAACCAGGTAGATAACGAAATGTGCCATTTATGCCAAAAGTCCTGTACCGTAACAGCCCCATATGGATATTGGAAGTTTTCCTTGAACTGAAATCCGAACATCTTTCCAAGACCAATCGCCATATCACTATAACCGCTAAAGTCATAGTAAATCTGAAACATATAGGTAATCGCACCAAGCCATGCCACACAGGCATTTACATCAGACGACTGCGCTGCAAACACCTGATCTGCAACATATCCCATAGTATTGGCAATCAACACTTTTTTTCCTAAACCACATGTAAAACGGCGAAAACCAGATGCAATCATTTTAGAATCCATCTTACGCTCCTGCATCATTTCGCTGATGTCTCTGTATTTTACAATCGGTCCTGCAATCAATTGCGGGAAAAACGAAATATATAACAGTACTTTAAAGAAACTCTTTTGTACATCTACACGCTTTGCATACACATCAATCACATAGGAAAGTGCCTGAAATGTAAAAAATGAAATACCTACAGGAAGCACTATTCCTGGTTTTGCAATCTGCATAGAAAAAACACGATTACATGTATCTACAAAAAAATCTGCATACTTAAACACTGCTAAAATACCTAAATTCGCAATAACCGCTCCAGCTAAAATAGGCTTTCTTCCCTTTTCCATTGCTGCAATTGCACGAGCAAACAAATAATTTACTAACGCACTTGCAAGCATTAGTAATACATAAACTGGTTCTCCATATGCATAAAAAATCAAACTTGCAATAATTAACAACGCATTCTTTAATCGAATAGTCGGCACAATACAATACAGCAAAAATACTATTGGTAAAAATACACATATAAATTCAAGTGAACTAAAAATCATCTTTGGGCTCTCCTACCTCTCATTTATCAGTCGTTTATCCTTCATTTCCCACAAAACAGGGCTGCGGTACTTCACACCACAACCCTGTTTGATGAAATCATATTCTCGATTATACTTTCAATTTATTCACACATACTAGCTTTGTCTTCTGATAAGTCGATTTGAAATAATCTTTATAATTCGGATTCTTTGTTGATCCACCATGTGCGGTCATCTCAGCAAATAATGTATCATATACCTTTCCATCAATTTCTACCCATGCGTGTTCTGTATCATCACATACATAAACTGTCTTATACCCACATTCTCTTGCAAAGTACGCCAACGTGCAAGCATTCGACACACAACAACCTTCTCGCTTGCTTCCCTTTAGCATATCGTTTGCGTAATCGATTTCCCATCCCTTATTACTTCGTACTTCACGCAATCTGCGAAAACGCTTATACGGACCCTGTGCAACCCAGTAAAACATCTTTTTCAACTTTTCTTCCTTGCTGTCTGTTGCCTTTGTATTCTTCTCTACTAAAGCTGCAGCTTTCATCATAGCCTCTATCTTTTTTGTGTTATAAGCAGTTTTCTTTGCCTTACCATTTTTAATCACAATATCATCTGCTTTGCCACTTTTCTTTTGTACGCCAGTTGAACGATCAAAGAAATAATATTCTCCACCTTTTTTCATCCATCCTTTTTGTACAGCACCCTTTTTATTCAGGTAATATGTTTTCTTCTTCACAGTAACAAACTTACTTTTTACTTTCTTACCGTCAGCATTCAAATAATATGTAATACCATTCTTCTTGACAAATTTTGCTTTTTTCTTTGTAGTCTCTTTCTTCTGTGTTTTCTCAGACTCTGTTGTCGTGCTTTCCTGTGTCGTTTCACCAAACTGTGGCAACTCCTTTGCCTGTACCTTTGCACCTGATACCATCATTGCAACAGCAACCAAACTAAGCTTTGCTACGCAACTTGCATTCTTCCATGATTCTCTTTTCATCCTCATACCTCTTTTGTAAAAACTTGTCGTTCAAAGATAAACTTCTATAAATAATTGTATCATTTGCCCACATTTTGTCAATACAAAGAATTGCTAGAAAACACTGAAAAAATCAGCATTTTTTACTTAACTGGACGAACAACAATCGGCGCGTAATCTGCATATCCTAATGCAATACCCATTTCCTCATTTTTCGCCTCAATTGTATAGCCATTTCCAATATACAATGCCGCATGTGTCGTACTAGGAATTCCCTTGTTAATCGTTCCTCTAATAATAATATCTCCACTTCTCACTTTTTTCATATTTGTTATGTTCGTTCCAATAAAATGTCCCTTTTTCTTATAGTAGGCAGCTGCCAAACCATCAGAATTAAGCGCCCAGCTTGAATTTCCAATTCGAATTCCCGCTGCCTCATACGAACGCCATACAAGGGAACTACAATCATAATATCCCTTTCGCGCTCTCTTTGCCTGACTATATTTCGCAACACCTACCTGCTTTGCAGCATAGGAAACCGCTTTGTAAACCTTTCCCTTTTGTACTGAAACGATTATCTGAAACTGTTCTCCATCCACCGTAACGTACGCATATGTCGTTCCTACCTTTTTACCCTTTATGGTTGCTTTGCTACCTGTAAACAAATCCGTATCATATGTTTCATATTCCACTTTTGATAATTTTTTATCAATACCTGTAAAATGCAAGGATGTCTTACCGCCAAGCTTTACCACAACAATTTTATCCTTCTCTTTTAATTTCGGCTTTGTAGCAGTAATTTCAAGTGGATAATCCATTCCATCTATTCGCAATACATATTTTTTGGTTCCACACTTCTTACCAGTAGAAATGTTGCAATATTGAATTCCCGCATCGTCTTCATCATAATCATAGTCATCATAAAGGTACATCGTCTTCAATTTTTTACCATTTTCATCATAAAGTTCCACATCACTTTCTAATGATAACCCCTGAATTCCAACCGAGGCATAAGATTTCACTTTCCATGCAATTTTGGATTTTACCAATTTCGGTTTTGACACAACAACAGGAATGACGATTTCAGACTTCAAGTTTCCCTCTAAATCACTTAAAAATACATGAATGGTTGCGCATCCAATTCCCACAGCCTTTACCTTTCCATTTTCACTGACAGTAAGCACATTATTATATTCCGCTTCACCATTATAATAGTCCTCATAATCATCATAAGAACCCACACGATATGTATAGATTGTGTTTTCCTGATTTGCAAATTTCCCCAATCCTACAACATCACTTTTCCCCAGTTTCAAACATATCTTTTTAAATACAACAAATGAATCCCCATCTTGATCGTCAATTACCGCAGATGTTTCCGCATATACCTTCATCGGAGAACAAAGCATCACGCCTACCACTAGTAACAGCACCATTACCATACGACTTTTCACATTTCTCATCTTTTCTCTCCCGTTTCTCTCTTTTTTATCTTTCGTATTTTTGCAAAGTGGATTCTTCACATTTCACTTCACTACATATTCATTCACCTTATTTTTCTTCAAGCAGTTTTACCAGGGTTTGCGAAATCGAAAACTCTTTGCAAATCGCATCTATTTCCTTTTTCGCCTGCTCTTTTTTCTGACCAGATACCTGACCTCTCACCGCACGAATCAGCAAATTCTTTGGAGATGCCGCAAAATCCACAAACTCCAAAATCTGTGTGCGATATCCACACATCGTCAACACATTCGCACGAATCGCATCCGTCATCAATGCTGATACACGTTCCTTTACAATTCCGTACTTCGTAAGTATAGAAAAATCCTCACTCCGAATCTGACTATTTATCTCATGCTGACAACAAGGAACTGACAAAATGATTCCAGCTTTCCAACTAATTGCATTATAAAGTGCATAGTCCGTAGCGGTATCACATGCATGCAATGTTACAACCATATCAATCGGCTGATCCGTCTGGTAACCATTTATATCACCCATTTCAAATTTAAGATTCGAATATCCATATTTTTGCGCTGTCGCATTACATTTTTTTATAACATCTTCCTTTAAATCCAGACCAGTCATCTGTACTGCGTACCCTTTTACTTCTACCAAATAGTAGTACAAAATAAACGTAAGGTAAGATTTACCGCATCCAAAATCCACGATATGTAAATTTTTATTTGGATAGTCCTTTACAACATCCTCCACTAATTCAAGAAAACGATTAATCTGACGGTATTTGTCATACATCGTACGAACAATTTTTCCTTCTTTCGTAAATACTCCCAAATCCACCAATGGCGGAATTACCGTTCCTTCTTTTAACAAATAATTTTTCTTTCGATTATGGGATGCCAATTCCATTGATACATCTGGTACAATTTTCTTTACTCCATCCACACTCGCTTTTTTTAACACGCTCCCCTGCGTATGAGACAATAATTTCCCCTTTTTTGTCACCTTATAATCCCATTGTGCCTGCGCATCAAATATATTCATCTGACTATATGTGTTTGGAAAAAGTTGAAATATAGAATCGTTTAGCTGGCTCGGTTCAACATTATCATGAAATGCTTGTTTTTGCGTAAACCGTTCAAACTGATACATAACCCGACCCTTTACGGACACTTGCGAAATCACCGTTTTTTGATATGGATATGTTTTATCCTTTAAATTGCTCAATACAATTTTTTGAGGATTTATTTCTAATACAGATGCAATCTGTTGTCGTTCTTCGTTCTTTAATTCCATTCCGCATTCCTCTCGTATAATATCTAACTTTATTTTACTAACTATACCCTTTCACCACTGACTTTGCAAGGGTTAACACTTATTATCGACATTCGTACAACTTTACAATATTCGATGCATACATTACACCAAAACACACAGCCAAAAAATGCCGAAAATGAAAACAATTTTCAAATTCAGCATATACTATTCCATAACCGGATTAAACAAAGCATTTGACGAAAACATTTGCTACTAATATAATAGAGTATTAATATAACTATTCAGACATTTTCGATATAAGGAGAATCTTTATGTGGGTAGCAGAAAATTGGAAAGATTATGAAGTAATTGACACTTCAAACGGAGAGAAATTAGAGCGTTGGGGTAAATATATCCTGCTTCGTCCAGATCCACAGGTGCTTTGGGATACACCTAAGGAAAACAAAAACTGGAAACAATTAAATGCACATTATCATAGAAGTAAAAAAGGTGGCGGGGAATGGGAATTTTTTGATTTACCAGAACAATGGTCCATTCATTACAAGGAGTTAACCTTTCACTTAAAACCATTTAGTTTCAAACATACTGGATTATTTCCAGAACAGGCTGCTAACTGGGACTGGTTTTCTTCTTTAATTAAAAATGCCAACCGTCCAATCAAAGTCTTAAATCTATTCGCCTATACCGGAGGAGCGACCTGCGCAGCAGCAAAAGCAGGTGCATCTGTAACGCATGTTGATGCCTCTAAGGGTATGGTTACATGGGCAAAAGAAAATGCACAGGCATCCGGTCTTGCCGATGCTCCAATCCGATGGATTGTGGATGACTGTGTCAAATTTGTAGAACGCGAAATCCGAAGAGGTAATCATTATGATGCCATCATCATGGATCCACCATCCTATGGACGCGGACCCAAAGGCGAGATATGGAAAATTGAGGAAAAAATACATCCATTTATTGCGCTTTGCGAGCAATTACTAAGTGACAATCCACTCTTTTTCCTTGTCAATTCCTATACAACTGGTTTAGCGCCAGCCGTGTTAACTTACTTAATCTCCACAGAAGTGGTTAAAAAACATGGTGGACATGTTATATCAGATGAAATCGGTTTACCTGTATCCGATAACGGACTTATTTTACCATGCGGTGCAGCAGGAAGATGGGAAGCATAATATTACCAAATAACTTATTATTTCAACAACAGGAACATTGGTATGAACAAAAACAACACAATCAAAACCTTAAAACGAAATCAGAAAAATTATCCACTCTTTTTGGATAAATTAATATGGGTGGCATTATTAGTACTTATTCAGGCATGGTTTATCGTAATCACCTCCATTTCTCTTCGAGAGAAGTATCTGGAGCTACAGACAATCATGTCTGTTTTAAGTGCGCTTGTTGTTTGGTATATCATCAATCAGCCAATCAATCCATCATACAAGCTCGCCTGGAGTGTCACAATCTTATTCATTCCTATTTTTGGTGGACTATTTTATATTCTATTATCTGTCAACACCTATCGTCGTAAATTCAGAAATGGTATCCGTAGTAGTGTACAACGTGCAAAACATCATTTAAAACAAGATCCAAGTGTTCTAAATCATATCGAAACAATTAGCAGACATGCAATTCCACAAGCAGAATACATTCAAAACCTAACTAAATATCCTGTTTACGAAAACACTTATGTTGAATATTTTTCCTCTGGTGAAGCTATGTATTTTTCTATGCTGGCGGAACTCGAAAAAGCAAAACACTTTATCTTTTTAGAATATTTTATCATTCACGAAGGTGTCTTTTGGGATAGTGTTTTAACCATTTTGAAAAAGAAGGCAATGCAAGGTGTAGATATTCGCATCATCTACGATGATATGGGAAGCATCAGCACACTACCAGAAGGCTATGATGCCATGTTACGTGACTACGGTATTAAATGTTATGCCTTTAATCCGTTTCGTCCTATTTTATCCCTACGTCTTAATAATCGCGACCATAGAAAGATACTGGTAATTGATGGACATACATCCTTTACTGGAGGCATTAATTTAGCAGACGAATATATCAATCATTTGGAAATGAACGGCTATTGGAAGGACACTGGTATCATGTTAAAAGGAGAAGCAACCTGGAATTTTACCAATATGTTTTTACAGCTTTGGCAATACCTGGCAAATGAAAAAGTGGATTATGAAAGATTCCATACGCCTGTTTCAAAATATCCAAAACATTTTCCTCAAAACGGAAATGGCTTCGTGCAACCTTATGCAGATAATCCACTCTTTTCCGAAGTTGTGGCTGAAAATGTATATCTGAATATGATTCATCGTGCAACAAAATACATTTACATTACAACTCCATATTTAATTGTAGATAACGAAATGATTACCGCCCTCACACTTGCAGCGCAAAGCGGCATCGATGTTCGCATCATCACACCTGGCGTTCCTGACAAAAAAGCTGTCTTTATGATGTCTCGTTCCTTCTACGAACCACTTTTAAAAGCAGGGGTAAAAATCTACGAATACACACCAGGCTTCATTCATGCCAAAATGATGGTTGTAGACGACAACTATGCAGTTGTCGGTTCCATTAATATGGACTTCCGAAGTCTTTATCTTCACTTTGAATGTGCTGCCTTTTTATACCATTGTGAGGTAATCGAAGACATCAAAGAGGATATTGAAGACACCATCGCAGTATCTCAGGAAATCACATACGAATACTGCCTCAACCTCAATCGTCCATATCGTTTGTGGCAAAGTCTATTACGACTCTATGCACCACTGCTTTAGTTTATCCTACAACAGAAAAACCTAAATCCTCAATAGCTTCCTGAACCTTTGCAGTCTCTACAGCATCACTTTCGTAAGAAACTGTTTTTTCAGCAAGAGACACGTTTGCATCCAGTCCTAACTCTGTAAGCGCATTTGTGACACGCTTTACACATCCCTCACACATCATTCCTTCCACTTTCAATGTAGTCATACTCCTATCCATCCTTTCTTTCTTATATTAATTTTTGAAGTGTATGAATTAATTCATCCACCTTCTCTTCTTTTCCTAATTTTACATCTTCTACAACACAGGTTGCAATATGCTCTTTTAACAATTCCTTATTAAATCCACCTAGTGCAGATTGTATAGCGGATACCTGCGTTATGATATCAATGCAATATGCATCCTTTTCCAGCATTCCCTTGATTCCACGCACCTGTCCTTCTATTCGATTTAAACGATTCATCAATTTTTTAAGCTGCTCATCTTCTCGGTGCTTCTTTTGGCATCCTGCACACTCCTTATGACACGAATCCATATTTTTCCTCCTTATCAACGCCCATGCTTCAACGCATTTCTTAATCGCAGCGCATTTCCAACCACACACACAGAACTTAGTGCCATGGCAAGTCCTGCAAACTGAGGCTCTAACAAATGTCTTGAAATCGGGTATAGCAAACCCGCAGCAAGCGGAATCCCAATGGTATTATAACAAAACGCCCAAAATAAATTCTGCTTCACATTTCGAATCGTTCGTTTTGATAATTCAATGGCTTTTGATACGTCCAACAAGTCAGATTTCATCAACACAATATCTCCTGATTCTAACGCAATATCACTACCATTTCCAATGGCACATCCAACATCTGCCTGAATCAATGCAGGCGCATCATTGATGCCATCACCTACCATCAATACATTCTCACCTTGCTTCTGCAATTTCTCAATATACTTTGCTTTTTGCTCTGGCAAAACACCAGCAAACACATTGTCAATTCCAACCTGCGTAGCTACCGCCTTTGCTGCCTGCTCCTGATCCCCTGTAATCATATAAACAGAAATATTTTTATCCTTAAGCTGCGCAATTGCCTGCTTTGAGGAATCCTTCAAACAATCTTCAATCAACAACACCCCCAGCATCTTTCCATCTTCTGCAACATAAACATGTGTCGCACTCGCAAACGATTCAGCAACTTCTTTCTGTTCCCAAGCCATATAATCCACCGCATGTTCTTCTAATAATCTCTCATTTCCTACCAATACTTCTTTCCCATCAAATTTCGCAACAATACCCTTACCTGGTATATTTTCAAACTGTTCTACAACATACAATGTTTTGTCGGATTGTTTTTGTTCCTGTTCCCAACAACGAACCACCGCATCAGCAAGTGGGTGTGTAGAACCCTTCTCAACAGATGCAGCTACCCGCAACACATGTCGTTTCTCTTCGCCAACCACCGCCACAACTTCTGGTGTTCCATTTGTAATCGTTCCCGTTTTATCCAAAACCACAGCCGTAACCTTGTGAATGGCTTCTAGTGCTTCTCCGCTTCGAACCAGAATACCGTTTTTTGCTCCAACACCTGTTCCAACCATAATGGCTGTCGGTGTCGCAAGACCTAATGCACATGGACAGGCAATTACCAATACAGAAGTAAAAATAGTAAGCACAAACGAAGTTTCCTGTCCAAACAATACCCAAATAAATGCCGCCAAAAACGCTATCACAATCACAACTGGCACGAATATGCCTGCCACGCGATCTGCCACCTTCGAAATCGGTGCTTTCTTTCCCTGCGCTTCCTCTACAAACTGAATAATCTTGGCGAGTGTGGTATCTTCTCCTACCTTTGTCACCTTCATGTAAATCATACCATTTCCGTTGATGCTTCCACCGATCAAAGTATCGCCAATCTGCTTCTCCACCGGAATACTTTCCCCAGTCAACATCGATTCATCAATACTGGTCTGTCCCCTGATCAACTCTCCATCGATTGGAATTTTACTTCCCGGCTTCACCATCAATACGTCCCCAAGGCAAACATCTTCAATCGGTATTTCAAACACTTCTTCCTTTTCACTTACACGAAATGCTGTATCCGGAACCAAAGCCATTAATTCATAAATGGCGCCCTTTGTCTTTTCCTTATTATTCTTTTCTAAAAATTTACCGAGACTAATAAATGCAACTACAACAGCTGCAGACTCAAAATAAAGCTTGTGTACATATTCATGATTCAAAGAAATTAAGTACGTAGCAACCAAACTGTAGGTAAACGACGTTCCACAGCCAATCGTAACTAATGCATTCATATTCGGATGCCTTTTCATCAAGGACTTCACACCTGATACAAACAACTCATAATTCAACACCAAAATCGGAATCGTCAAAAGCATCTGTGTCAGCGCAAAATTCACTGGGTAATGATGCATATCCATAATCGGAGGCAATGGCAACGGAATTGGCAACATATGCCCCATCGATACATAAAGTAGCACCACCGCAAAAACCATTGTTACAATCAAGCGATTTCGTTTTTGCATCAATTCCTTTTTATGCTTTTCCTGCTCCAGTTTGCGTTTTTCCTGCCGCTTATTTCTATTGTGAACCTGAGCAACCGCTTCTTCCTTGTTTCGCTCCATCGCATCCAATGCACTGTTCTCCCCTGCGCCCTCTGTTTCAAACGTCTCTTCCCATATACATCCAAATCCAGCCTTTTGTACTTTCTCAATAATCATTTCAGAACTGACAAGATTCTCATCGTAAACAATTCGCATACGCTCTGTAGTAAGGTTGACATTACTTTCCTGCACACCTTCTAGCTTACTGGTCACACGTTCAACAGAAGCACTACAGGCTGCACACATCATTCCACTTATTACATACTGTTCTGTCCGCATGCTCTTTTCCTCCATCACTATAAGATAATCTATTTCATACAAAATGAATTCTTCGCATTTCTGCAATCCGCCAGAGTCTTTTATCTCAGTTAGAGAAAAAAACAGCTCCAACCAACAAATACCCCCATCGGGTATGCATCAAGCATATACCCGACAGGGGTATTTGTCAACTGACATATTTTTCATTTTTAATAAGGAAAATTCGCACTTCCTGCAACTGGGGTTCCATTTGCATGTATTGTAATTCCAGAATCCTCCAACACATGTCCATAAAAATCGGTCACACGAAATGTATACGGTCCATCCCCCATTCCTGAAGGCGCTGTAAAATAATTGTATTCCTGACGTTCTAACTCCACGAAATTTCCTTTTGCATTTTTGTATTCGAGCTTCTTGATTGGATAACGTCCATTTCGCACCTGAACCTCTGCCCACCATTTTGTACTGGTTGGTTTAAAGACATACGAAATTGGCTCCTTTGTCGGAAACGGAACAATTTTCCAGGTAATCTGCATACGACCTGTCACCTCAGGTTCAATTGCTTTAAATGCTTTTCGATCTAAATCGATATCTCCCTTTTTTCCCTCTGGTAAACGATCTGTAATGACAACATAAATCTTGTCACCATCCTTGTCTGTAACCTCAACATATGCACCGGCCAGACCATTCATATAATCCTCATGATTCATTGCCGCAGTATAAAACGACTCAGACAAATAATCCAGATTGGCAGCTCCACCACCGCCAAATTCATAAAAAGTTGCCTCACCTTTATGTACCTTACGAATCGAATATTCACCAGCATCATAATTCACCGTTTTCTGGCTAGGTTCCCCTGGCTTTACATTCTGCGGCACATATGCTTTTTTAACATTCACTTTGCATTTATATTTTTTGGTTCCAACTTTCGCTGTAACAGTTGCTTTACCTTCTTTTTTAGCCCTTACCGCACCTTTGGAGCTCACAGTCGCTACCTTCTTGTTTGAAGAAGACCACTTTACCTTCTTCTTCGTCCCCTTCATTTTCAAAGTGACTTTTTTCCCAACTGCCAGCGTCACTTTCGTTTTATTCAGTCTCACTTTGGTAGCTGCATTTACCTGTTCATTTCCACCAAGTACACCCAAAATCAAAACCAGAGCAAAAAGCACCGTGATTATTTTCTTCATCTGTTTTTCTCCCAAATCTTCTAATTCATTCACAATTTCTGCCTATTTAATTACTTCTTTCAACACCAGTGCTTTTCCAAGATCTCCCTCAACCTTAATCTTGTGAAGTGTAAATGCAAGCACTGGATCTAACTGTCCATTCATAATCTTAATAATATTCTCCGCAGAACTTGTTACAAGCACGTTGCGATCATAATACTCATATGGCTCTACATTCACTTTGCCATCTTTAATTTCCAAATAGAAAGCTCCCGCTGCCTCACCCGTAACATTAAACTGAAATGCGACATGCTCCTGAATGCTACTAGCATCTGCCTTTGCAGCTGCATCTTTAACTGTCTTAACTAATTCTTCGTATGTCATAACAAAATACCCCCTTGTCTAATCATGATATATCTGACATTATAACACTTTCTTGCTTACGTCACAATATAGCGGTGTAAGCAGTAAATTTGTTATAACAATGGTTTCACAATAATTCCCACCACTGCTGAAATAACAATCAACAAAATAGGATTCATCTTTTTCTTCAGCCCAAAAGCCAATCCTGCCAGCAGAAAAATGATAGCAAACAGCTCTCTTCCATTATGAATCGCACTACCAAATATGGTTACGCCTGTGGTTAGAACTGCCGCCCCAATCAAACCTACTACCGCACCTTTTAGCCCAAGCATAGCACCATTTACAACCTTACTCTTTTGAAATTTATCAAACACTCTTGCAACAATCAAAATGATTATAAATGATGGCAATACAACGCCAAGTGTTGCACAAAATGCACCAAACACACCCGCCGTTTGCATCCCCACAAAGGTGGAAGCATTTACCGCAAGAGGACCTGGCGTACTCTCGCTGATTGCAATTACATCAATCAACTCTTCTCCACTCAACCACTCGTTGGTTAGCACTTCCTGTTGAATCAGCGGAATCATTGCATAGCCTCCACCAAAGGTAAATGCACCAATTTTAAAAAAAGTCAAAAACAATTTTAAATATATCATTTTTGCTTACCTACCTTCCTCAAATGATATATCATTCCTACTATTGCAGCCCCAAAAATCACGAACAAAGCATTCAAATTCAGGATACCTACCAAACATAGGGCTAATACTGCCACACCATAGGACACCGCATTTCTCGGGCACTGTTTTAACATAGAAATAAATGCTTTTATCATAAGTGCAATTACTGCAATTCGAATTCCCCAAAATGCATTGGCTACCACCTCATAATGCATGTACTTCTGAAACGCAAGGGCAATCAACATAATAATAACAAATGATGGCAACACCACTCCTACCGTTGAAGCAATTGCTCCCTTCAAACCTTTTGTCTTATATCCTACAAAAGTTGCAACATTTATTGCAATAGGCCCTGGTGTAGTTTCTGCAATTGCAACAATATCCGACATATCCTCATCAGTTATCCATTTTCTATTCTCAATAATCTCCTTTTGAATGAGAGGAATCATTGCATAGCCTCCACCAAAGGTAAACGCACCAATCTTAAAAAAGGTTGTAAACAACTGCGCTATTCGATTGTCTTTCTCATTTTTATACATTCGAAAACTCCATTTATCTCTGTTTCATTACTACACTGCTTATACTCTAATTTTCTGTAAAAACTACTCTTCCGTCCGAATAACATTCGCAAACTTTCCATTTACAACCTTCACCAAATCCTTTGGATTTAAAATAATCTGCATTCCAAGTTTTCCGCCACTGATAATAATTTCATCAAAATTTTGTGCACTCTCATGTACCACAGTTGGGTATAATTTTTTCATTCCAAGCGGTGTACATCCACCACGAATATAGCCTGTTATGGCATTGATATCCTTCACATGAATCATCTCTAAAGATTTCTCACCAAAATGCTTCGCCGCCTTCTTAAAATCAATCTCCTGATCAATTGGTATCACGCACACATAATAATTACCAGTCTTTCCAACTGTAACTAATGTCTTAAAGGATTGATCATATGGGTCTCCATTCAAATCCGCAACATGAATTCCATCTATAAATTCATCACACTCATAGGTATTCACGCGATAATTGATTTTATTTTTATCAAGTATTCGCATTGCATTTGTCTTATTTTCTTTTTCTTTCTTTGCCATGTTTTTTCCTTCCTACTCATACATAAACATTTCGGTAATCGCTAAACTCTCAATCTATTATATGATGTTGTTCCATATAAACAACTATCTAAGTTGGGATATTTTTGTATGTTGGTACTTAGGTCACGTACTCTGTGACCTTATGTACCATTACATACAAAACTAAGTGAAAACGCCCCAACTTGGATTTGTTCATATGGAACAACATACATTACCTAAATTGAGTTTAGCAATTATCGAAATACTCCTATTCTAAATGTTCCTTCACAAACCGAATCATAAGCTCTTGCATTTCCACCGCTGCATCACCACTAAATAAATGATTTGCGCCTTCCACAGCAACCTGCTTAGCTGAAGGAAATGTCTCTTCCGCACGATCTAAATACGCCTTTCCTTCTGCACCAATAGAAGGCGCTACCGTACCCTCTATAATCAGCACATCATTGTGATAATCAGGCATCCCTTCGTAAATATCAAATGACAAAGCATCAGTCACAAAACACTTTCCACAATATAGTGGTTCGTAAATCACATCTGGCAACTCATCTGGATTTCCAAATTGTTCTGTTATCTGATCTCTCATTTGATAAGACGGTTCTAATGCAATCAAGCCCTGAATACTGTCTGGTCGTTGTGTTGCAACGTATGTAGAAGCAAGTCCTCCCATGCTGTGTCCCCACAAAAACACATGCTTCTGATCAATATAGGAAAGTGCATCTAAACTATCAAGAATTGCTTCGATGTCTGCAGCCTGCGTCAACACAGAATTTTCAATAATCAATCCATCACTTTTTGAACCTTTTTCCGTTCCAATATAATCAAATGATAATCCGGCAATTCCTTCTTTTGCCAGATTTCTAGCATAATCCTCGGTCACCGTATAGAACCCACCTGACCCATGTGCTAAAATAACAAGTGGAAATGGTCCCTCTCCATCCGGCAAATGCAACTTCCCAAATATCTTTAAATCGTCTCGATAAAAAAATATATTTTTTTCTGTATCTGATACATCTTCAATTTCTGGTGCCTTATTCGAAGTTTGCACGATCTCTGGCTGTTTTGTCTTTCCCTCTGTATGATCGTCTTCGACAGATTCCTCCACGCTAGCACTTTCTTCTACTTCTGTTGTTTTCAAATCTGTATTAGAACCACAGCCAAACATCATCGATGCCATCACCATTGTTCCAACAGTAAACATCACAATTTTCTTTCTCATCCTAAATTTCCGTCCTTTCAAGAATACTCCCATCCATCTATATCTCTACAACTAAGAGATGGGGAGGATCGGGGCAATTGATATAAAAATTCCCGAACTCTTTGAAAAGAATTCGGGATTCTATTTACTATCACGTTACCCTGCATTCATATGCAAATATATAAGCTTACGCCTCAAGTAATTTCTCTACACTTACTAATTTTACGCAGAGCACAAACAATTTTGCAGCCTCAGCCATTTCCTCTGGTGTTGGGAATGATGGTGCAATACGAATATTGCTATCCATTGGATCATTCTTATATGGATATGTTGCACCTGCGCCTGTCATAACGACACCAGCCTCTTTACATTTCTGCACGATTGCCTTTGCGCAACCTTCCATCGCATTGAATGAGATGAAATATCCACCACGAGGTACAATCCATGTACCAATCTCAAGCTCGCCTAATTCATCATTTAAAACTTTCAAAACTGCCTCAAACTTCGGACGCATCAAAGCTGCATGCTTCATCATATGTGCATCTAAACCAGCACGGTTCTTAAAGAACTTCACATGTCTTAACTGATTCATTTTATCATGACCAATTGTCTGAACAGTCATAGACTTCTTCATATCTTCAATATTTGCAACTGAACTTGCAAATGCAGCAATACCAGCACCTGGGAATGAAACCTTTGAAGTAGAACCAAACTCAAATACCATATCTGGATTGCCTGCTTTTTCACACTCTGAAATAATATCCAGGATTTCATCCTGCTGATTCTCATATAAATGATGAATGCAATATGCATTATCCCAGAAAATACGGAAATCCTTTGCAGCCGGCTTTAAATTTGCAAAACGCTTTACTACCTCATCTGAGTATGAAATACCTGTTGGGTTTGCATACTTTGGAACACACCAAATACCCTTTACAGCTGGGTCATTATTTACATATTCCTCAACCATATCCATATCTGGTCCATCGCTGTTTAATGGAATGTTAATCATTTCAATTCCAAAATGCTCTGTAATGGCGAAGTGACGATCATATCCTGGAACTGGACATAAAAACTTCACTTTATCTAACTTACACCATGGTGTTTCCCCTAAGAAACCTGTAATCATACCTCTTGCAACTGTATCATACATAATATTCAGACTTGCATTACCAAATACAACAATATGCTCTGGAGTTGTATCCATCATCTCAGCCATAAGCAGCTTCGCTTCTGGAATTCCGTCCAACACACCATAGTTACGAACATCCATGCCGTTACTTGCCATCATCTCATCTTTTGCAGATAATGCCTCCAATAAAGGTAATGAAAGGTCTAACTGTGCCTTTCCAGGTTTACCTCTTGACATATCCAACTTCAATCCTTTACTCTGCGCCTCTTTATATTCTGCAGATAAAGATTCCTTCATTGCCAATAATTCTTCTTTTGTCATTTCTTTCAATGGTTTCATAAATGTCCTCCTGTTATTTGTGACTAATCTCATTGAGAATGGGATGTCTACACTCGCAGGACAGCATTCACGCTGTACCTTGGTTAATAAAATAAAGTCCTACTTTTAAGTTAAAAAACATCGTCATAATCTTTACTAGGATACCATAAATCTCGATTCATGGAAAGAGAAAATGTATTTTTTATTATTTTCACTAAATTTTATTAACTATTTTTGCATTTTATTTAATATAATAAACATAATCGCAATATTTTGCTAATAAAATTAAGCATATTTTCAATAATTCCTATGATTATTTACTTTCCTTTTTTAGAATATCTAATGTATGTGCACCTGCACCTAACAATTCTGGACGCTCACATGTAGATAAATGATACTGTACAAACAAATCAAATGTTTCCTCATCCATCGCATTTAAAACAGGTCGCAAATAATCTGCCGGTCCATCTGCAGAAATAATTTGTACACGCGACAACCCTACAGCTTCATTCAAGGCAGCAATATCCTCTAACCGCATATAATCATACAAATCCTTTTCCTCTGCCACACAATGAAACTGGTCATTTAATCTACCATCCTCTAAACAAGCTTTTACATTGTTTTCCTTAAATCCATATGTAAGCACGCCATATTCATTCATACAATAAGCAACCAAAATGATACCACCTGTCCGAGTCACGCGTTTTGCCTCAGACAATGCTTTGCATTTATCCTCAAATGTGTATAAATGATACATCGGACCAAATACCAATGTCACATCAAAACTCTCATCCGCAAACCGCTTCAAATTCATTGCATTTCCCTGATATGCTTTTACATTACTACCCTTCTTTTTCAAAATACCAAGATTGTATTTCACCAATTCTACCGCCGTCACATCATATCCCTCTTCTGAAAGTGCAACAGAATATCTTCCTGTTCCCGCTCCCACATCAAGAATTTGAATCTCTTCCTTGCACTTTTCAAACTGCTCCAAATAGCGATGAATATACTTCATAGACGTAATAAATTCCACCTGTCCATGGCGACGCAGCAAACGTTTATCTTCATTAAATTTATTATAGTGTTTTTCTAATTCTGTCATTGTTTTCCTCTCATTTTTCTTTCGACATTTTCATGATTTTATCATGTTTATTCTATGCTATCAAGATTTGTCTCGTTCCTCTTTTTCTTCTATTTCCTCTAGCTTTGCCCCATATGTGCGATAAAAAAATGGACTTAATTCCTCTAATCCCATCACATAACGACAATAATGAACCATCAAATCACAGGCAACTAGAATTGCCGTTTCATAGCAATCCAAGAGCCCCACTGTTGTTGTCTCACATGCTTCATTTGCATGCGCACGAATTAACAAGCCCTTTAAAATGTGATAATGACCTGATAATCCAAACAAAGAATGCAGGGTTCCCTTTTTGATTCGATTCGATGGCAATAACCATCCTGTAACTTTTCGCATATGCTGCAAAGAAATCCCAATTTCTCTTGCTGTTACACCAGGATAAAATCTTGCAATCTGCGCTGCTTCCTTTCGAGACAACTGAATGTTAACTGGATTATAATGAATTGGACTATAGCCATCCCTAGCCAACAACTCACGTTCCAAATCCATCTCCACCTCAGCATGTCCTAATCCTTCATTTTTAATAAAATGATCAATATAATCATGACATTTGCAATCCAACACAAAATGACAAATCATTCCCAATATATAAGACAAGCCTGCACCTCGTGCATACCCCGCTTTTTCATTTCCTTCATGATTCAAAATCACATTTTTCCCTAATATAATATCCTTTGCGTCTCCAAAAAAAGCGGCCGCTTCCTGTCTATGCAATACAAATCCCAAATGATGCAAATCTGCTCGACTTGGAATTCCATAATAAAATAATAAATCCGGTCCATAAAGTCCTAAATCAAACATTTTAGGATAATGTGCAATCACTTCTCGTACCTTTTTATCAGATAAACAATATAAAACATCCTGTCCAAATTTGTAGTGTGTATACGCTGCTGGCATTTTCTTTTCCTTTCTATCCATTCATTGCCTTTTTCATAGTATACACAAAATGCCCGAGTCTATGCATTTCATAAACTCAGACATTTTCTCACTTTATAGGAAATTCCTCGAATTTCCTATAGGTCTCGCCCGCAAGGCGCGAGACAAGATCCGAACATACGCCGCATTGCGGCTAGCGTGCAAAGCACGCTTTGTTCTTACATATTCATAATAATCTCTCTTGCGACCGCTTCTTCAATCGGTGTTGCAAACACACCTTCTGAAAACTCAACCACATCTCCAATTCCCTTTTGTACAACAAAACGCAATTTACCATCACGCACTTTCTTGTCCGTATATAACTTCTGAACCAACATCTCACGATCAATATATTCTGGAATCTCTGTTGGTAACTTCGCCTGTTTTAACAATGCGATTACAGCATCTCTCTCCTGCTCTTTCACATATCCAAGCTTATATGCCAATAATACTTCTGCCACAATTCCAATCGAAACTGCTTCACCGTGTAACAACTGATAATCACTTACCGTTTCAATCGCTCTACCTACTGTATGACCAAGATTTAACACCTCACGCAGACCACTTTCGCGCTCATCCTTCATAACAACTTCGTATTTGACTGCACAGTTCACTTCCGCAATATGCTCACAGGCTTCTCGCTCCAAGTTCAACACGGCATCCATATTCTCTGTCAAATACTCGAAAAAGTCCTTTCTTGCAAGACATGCATGCTTAATCGTCTCTGCCAATCCACTAATCACCTGACGTTCTGGCAACGTTTTCCAGGTCGCAATATCTATATATACCTTTTCTGGCTGATTAAACAAACCAATTAAATTCGTAGCAAGTGGTGTATCTACAGCAGTCTTACCACCAACTGATGCATCTGCTGCCGCTAATAATGTTGTCGCATAATTGATAAATGGAACGCCACGTCCAAACGTACCTGCCACAAAGCCAGCCAAATCTGTCACAACGCCACCACCAACTGCAAGAATACAGCAGTCTCTTCGGTAACCTTTTGCTAGCATTGCGTCCTCCACGTCCTCTTTTGTCTTACGTGTTTTGCTCTTTTCGCCTGCTGGGAACACAAACAAATCTGCCTGATAACCTGCCTCTTTTAACAAATCTACAATTGCATCCGCATATAACCCCTTCACGGTGCTATCTGTTACAACTGCAAACTTCTTTATTTTCCCAACTAATCCATTTTGAATATCTGCAATCAACTTCTTCTGAAGTTCGTATCCAATTTCAATCTCATAACTATCATCTACAACTTTTTTTAACTCTACCTGAAATGTACTCATTTGTTTACCCTTTCTTTCCAAACAGACTACTCATCTATTCTTTCGTTCACGCATTTCTTCTGTCACTTTTCCCATTTTCCCCTATTTACGCAACTTTGTCAAATCCTCCAAGAACATTCCATGCAATTTTGCTTCAGAATACACATCAAACAAACGAACTTTTTCAGCTCCACACATTCTACAAACGACTTCCAAAATCTAGTATCCAATTGCTTCCAATACAAGATCCATCACTTCTGCATTTTTAACAGAGAATGTACTTGATACATGTGGTTGTTCTTCTTCTGTAATACACTTTCCAAGCTGTTCGACTTCCAAACTATAATTCTGTTTTGCAGATACAGTCTTCGTTTCTTTTACTCCATCTACACAAATGGTATACGACAGTTCTCCTGCCTGATTAAATTCTACATCCGACTTGATATATCCCTTGGATCCATGAATATACAAACGATCCATTCGACTATCTCTTGCATTACCAAAAATCATTCCACAGTTAAAGGATGCTCGAATCTCACCTGGGAACATCATATAACCCGTTGTAAACAAGTCAATATTTCGCTCTGAATATTCTGCAATTGCCTGTGCTTTTTCAGGAACATTTCCTAATAACCACACCATCAAGCTAACACAGTAACAACCTAAATCATAAAGCGCGCCACCGTACATTTCTTTATACATTCTAATATCATCTGGCTTACAGCTTTGTACCATAAATGCAGATTCGATATAGGAAATCTCACCAATTGTTTCTTGATCCAGTTCTTCCTTCAATGCAGCAACATATGGGCTGTGCAAATACGCAAATGCCTCCATCAATACAACACCTTTTTCAGCCGCTGCCTGAAACAACTCCTCAGCCTGTTTTTTTGTCGGTGCCAATGGCTTTTCGCAAAGCACATGCTTTCCCGCTGCAATTGCCTTCATACACCATTCGTAATGCAAATGATTTGGAAGCGGAATATAAACTGCTTCTACCTCCGAATCAGCCAAAAGTGCATCATAATCTCCATATGCCTTTTCAAATCCAAATGTCTCCTTGAAGTCTTCTGCCTTCTTCAAATCTCTTCCTGCAACACCATACAACTCACAATTATCTGCCTGTTGCATTCCCGGAATTGTACAACCTCTCGCAATCGATGCAGTTCCTAACACACCCCATTTTACTTTTTTCATTTTTATTTCCTTTCCGCAACTTACTTGTCACATTTCCAATTTCACATTATCAATCAATAAATAATTGTACCATACAATCGTATTACACGATACTCAAAATATGATATCTTTTCCCTATAATCAGAACATATTTTGTGTTGTTAGAATAGTGTTTTCATGGTATAATCGATTTAACGGTGTAAAGTGACAGATTAAGAGATTCGGGGGGATTTCTTTGTTCCAAATTACACGCAAAAATAGAAGAACAGGAGAAGGAAAATGGCAAATTATTTTAACCCAGAAATTGAAACAATGCCTGTTGAAGAGATTAAGAAGCTTCAGGGTGAGCGCTTAGCAGAACAGGTAAAGCACGTTTACAAAAACGTAGAATTTTATCGCAACAAAATGGACGAAGCAGGTGTAAAACCAGAGGATATCAAGACAGTTGAGGATCTTGCAAAGCTTCCATTTATTGAGAAAGATGATTTAAGAGATCAGTACCCATATGGCTTGCTTGGTGTACCTCTTTCAGAATGTGTACGTATTCAGTCAACAAGTGGTACAACTGGTCGTCGTGTTGTTGCATTCTATACACAGGAAGATATTGATTTATGGGATACTTGTTGTGCACGTGCTATCGTGGCTGCAGGTGGTACCAATGAAGATGTCGTACATGTATGTTATGGATATGGACTTTTCACTGGTGGTCCTGGATTAAATGGTGGATCACACAAGGTTGGTTCCTTAACGCTTCCAATGTCATCAGGTAACACAGATCGTCAGTTACAGTTTATGACAGATTTGGGTTCTACAATCCTTTGCTGTACACCATCTTATGCTGCATACCTTGGTGAGGCAATCAAAGAAAAAGGAATCAAAGATCAGATTAAGTTAAAAGCTGGTATCTTCGGTGCAGAGGCATGGACTGAAGAAATGAGACATAACATCGAGGAATCATTGGGTATCAAAGCATATGATATTTACGGATTAACAGAGATTTCTGGTCCTGGTGTATCATTTGAGTGTTCTGAGCAAAAAGGTATGCATGTAAATGAGGATCATTTCATTCCAGAGATTATTAATCCAAAAACTGGTGAAGTGCTTCCTGAAGGTGAGAAGGGTGAGTTAGTATTCACATGTATCACAAAGAAGGCATTTCCTCTTATTCGTTATCGTACACGTGATATCTGTGTATTATCACGTAAGCAGTGTTCTTGCGGACGTACACATATCCGTATGAGTAAGCCACTTGGACGTAGTGATGATATGATGGTTGTTAAGGGCGTTAACGTATTCCCTTCACAGATTGAAACTGTATTATTAAATGACGGCTATGAAGCAAACTACCAGTTAGTTGTTGACCGTATCGGTAATGGTGATACCATCGCATGTGATGTAGAATGGTTACCAGAAAATCCACCAAAGGATGCAAATGATAAGGCATCTCGCGAGAAGAAGTTAGTAGCAGATTTGAAATCAATGCTTGGTATTGTCGTTGAGGTTCACTTAGTTGCACCTAAGAGTGTACCAAGAAGTGAAGGTAAGGCGGTTCGTGTCATCGATAAGCGTAACCTTTATGAAGAGAGTAATTTAAAATAATATATACTTGATTATAACGAAGAAGAGGCATTCACATTTATGTGATATGCCTCTTCTTTGTTTTATAGGAGCTAGCATGCAAAACACGCTTTGTTCCTACATACAATTATAAACCATATGACCACTTCAAAAATTCATCTGTCCAATATTGTTTTGGAAGAATTAAAACTGATTGACATACATTCGGAGCTGCCAAAATCGGGAGAAGATTACAGCCTAAATAATTTTGGGGTAAATCATTTCGAAACACCATAAGTGCCAAAAATTTAATCGTTAATTCTCTCCAATCCTCCATATTTCCAATATCACTATTTTGCATTTGATCTATGCTTGTATATTTATCAAGATAAGTATGAAAATTCACACCTGACCTGTCCATTTCATCTGTTATAATTCTTACAATTTCTCTATATTGTGCAGGTACCTTCTCTAACGGCATCCCTTTATATGCAAATAACTCATGCGCAAGCTGACTTAGCAAAAGTGGATTCTCCTTCATAAACGGATGCGTGGAATAAACAATATTCCCCGGACAATTCTCTTTAGAATCTTTTTCAAACAAAAGTTGATTTGCCTGTACCACAGCTGCATAATACACTTTACCATATTTCATCAACATCTTTTTATCTCGATACACCTGATAGATTGGATCTGTCTCTCTCATCCATTTTGGCTTTGGAAGATGCTTAAATCGCAATGGTTTTCTTTGATAATTTTCCTGCATTTGTTCTATATTCTTTTTCCAATCAATACTCATCTTTCTAATCCTTTACAACTTCTTCTCTACAGTTCGAATTCTACGACCCTTAATTCGATAACACCTGCTCCATAATCTGAAGCACTCCATATTCCTCATTTGATGGCGCACGGAATCTCGCAAATTGCTCCATTCCTGGCTGCGCATTCGCTACAATATAACTATGATACACCGTCTTAAGCATCTCTGCGTCATTGTAGTTATCCCCAAATGCCATCATCTGCTTTGTATCAACACCAAGAACTTCACCAATTTTCTCCATTGCCATGCCCTTATCTACACCCTTATTCATGATATCGATCCAGACATCACCACCAATGGTGACAGAAAAACGATCCTGATATCTAGGAGCATAAATAGTATCATATGCCTGTTTACTTCCTGCCTCTGGCAAAAAGACCGTAAACTTATTCGCTTCAACATCTAAGCTTCGCATGTCATCTACAAACACCAAATCCTTTAAAAAAGCACGGAAGTATTCAGAATATCGCTCATACTTTTTGAGTACATAGGCTCCCTCTAGCGCACACAAAACCGATACACCCTCGGTCTCATCTTCCACAAAACGAATCATTTCCTGATAATCTTCTACGCGCATCAAACTCTTATATATCATATCGCCCTGATTTACAATCGCTGCACCATTATCACTAATGACCGCTAACTTATCCCATTGCTCACTAAACATCGCCTTCAATGTGTACATCGGCCTTCCGCTGGCAACAACAAAACGAATTCCTTTTTCATCTAAACGATTAATATAATCGGCAAATCCAGGTGGCAATTGTCCCTGTTCTGTCAGCAATGTGTGATCCATGTCGGATGCGATTAATCGAATATCCTGCATCTTACTTCCTCCATTTATGCGATATCTCTTTGTTTCGATATCTCTATATCTTTATCTCCAATAAAGATAAAACGCATTTCCTGTCTGATATTATTTCGCGTACTACTATAACATCTTTCAAGAAATGCGTCTACTCTCTAATTCTCTATTCTATCTTTGTGCGTAAATCGGCTTCTTCACATTCCGCTTCGATTCATGTTCAGGAAACCTATAATACTTTGTATCAGTTCAAATCACGGATTATTTTGCCAAACGAATTACATTCCAGCTTAAGCTTGGTAATACTACATTCAAACTTGTTCCATCAATAGCTGCACCTGTTCCCTGCGCAGGTTTTACCTCATCTGGATTCGCCTCTGTATTCACAGCCTTTAAATCATCATGATGCATCACAATATGCTCTTTGATTTCATAAGAAGCAAACTGACGAAGATCCATTGAAAATGTAATATCCTCCTCCATATCCTTATTTACTGCAAACACAACCAACTCATTCTCTTTATCATTGTCCACAACAACACAATCCACACATGGCACCTCACCAAACTTCTCACATGTATAGGTTGGCGACTTCACAAGCGTATTCAAAACAGTACCTTTACCCATTGTAGCAGCATGCAAATATGGATAGAAAATCGTCTGTCTCCATGCACCTGTATCTGATGTCATAATTGGTGCAATGACATTGACAAGCTGTGCCATACATGCCATTTTCACACGGTCTGCATGACGCAAAATGGTAATCAACATACTTCCCACCAACAATGCATCCTCAAAGTTATATATATCCTCTAACTGATGTGGCTTTTGTACCCATTTCTCAAGTAACTTATCCTGCTCATTAGAATGATACCAAACATTCCATTCATCCAATGAAATGTTAATTGTTTTATCACTGTGCTTCTTTCCTTTCACATAATCACAAATAGCAACAACATTTGTAATAAACTGATCTAAATCCACACTGTTTGCAAGAAAACTCTTAGAATCATTTTCCTGATTTCCATAGTACTGATGCATTGAAATATAATCAATGACATCATAGCCTTCCTCTAAAATAGTTGCCTCCCAATCACCAAATGTTGGCATATGTGAATGGGAACTACCACAGGCAACCAATTCAATATCTGCATCCATTGCCTTCATTGCTTTACCAGTCTCTGTTGCAAGACGTGCATACTCTTCTGCAGATTTGTGACCAGTCTGCCATGGTCCATCCATCTCATTTCCCAAACACCATGTACGAATCTTATGTGGTTCCTCATATCCATGCTGTTTTCTTAGCTCACTGTACTTAGTACCACCTTTAAAATTACAATACTCTAATACATTTAATGCATCTGCAATTCCTCTTGTTCCAAGATTCACTGCCATCATAACGTCACTATTTGCCTTTTTTGTCCAATCGCAAAATTCATTCAATCCAAACTGATTGGTTTCGACAACCGACCATGCCAAGTCCACTCTACTTGGTCTTTCTTCTTTGGGACCTACACTATCTTCCCAACAAAATCCTGATACAAAGTTACCACCCGGATAGCGAACAATTGGAACCTGGAGTTCTTTTACCAATTCCAATGTGTCTTTACGAAATCCCTGTTCATCTGCAAACGGACTCTCTGGCTGATAAATGCCTTCATAGACTGCTCTTCCCAAATGTTCAATAAAAGAACCATAGATTCTCTGATCAATCTCCCCTACCTTAAAATCCTGATCAATTACAATTTGCACTTTTTTCATTCTTGTAATCCGCCCTTCTTTATTTGATGGCACAATTATACTAACTAACCACCACAGAATCTATATCTTTCCTTCCGTTTCATTTGACATTTTTTCCGATTATGCTTATGATGTTTTTTAAAACAGATAGGAGTATTGATATGATGTTCACAGTGAATTATTGCGATTCTAACAGGCATAATGTAGATAAAGACCAGATTATCCGACCTTATGGAAGTGGCGATTATCTTTTCTTATATTTTATGACGAAAATGAAAGTGACCTTTGGCGAAACCATCGTTACTGCACTACCCAATTCCTTTTTATTATTTCCAAAGGATGCTCCACAAATCTATGAGGCAGAAAACAAATTCCAAAATGGATTCATTCATTTTTCAGTTAAAGATCCAGGCTTTACAGACCATTATCGCATTCCAGTAAACCAAATTGTATATCTCCCAAACCCACAATCCATCGCTGATTTGCTGCGAGATATTCACATGGAATATAATGCAAAACAGGAATTTTATGAAGAACGTATAGATTATCTTATGCATTTATTATTTATTCATTTTTCCAGACAACTAACCACACAAACGGCATACAGTGGTTGGAATCAAGAACTATACGAAGTATTTCGCGATGCGCGAACAGAAATTCTGACCCATATCGACCGAGAGTGGACCAGTGAATCCATGGCTGCCCTAACGCACTTAGGAATTAGTCAGTTTTATCACTACTATCAAGAATTTTTTTCTATTTCACCCAAAGCAGAATTGTTAGACGCACGAATTGAACGTGCAAAATATATGCTTCGAGTCGACCATGCACCAGTCGGGTATGTCGCAATCAGTGCAGGTTTTCAGAGTTTTTCAAATTTCACAAGATACTTCAAAAAACACTGTGGTATGACACCATCAGAATATGCCAGTCAGTATGCTTAATCATAAAGCATACTAGCTGGCATTCTTATCTTCTTCCTACAAAACATTTTTTTCATTTTTATTCACAATATATATCCCAATACAAACCAAAACAAGAGATGCAATTGCGATTAAACTAAACGCTTGTGATTCTTTTAGCAAAATAGCTGACAGAATAAATCCGAATACTGGATTCATAAATCCAAATACCGCAACTCGAGAAACGGAATTATAGGTAAGTAATAAACTCCATAACGTATATGCTACCGCACTTACCATAGCAAGATATAATAACATACCTCCACTTTTCCATGTAAACGTCTCCAGTCTACCACCCATTGCAAACCCGCTAATTGCCATAATCAATCCACCTGTCAAAAACTGCCATCCACTTAACAAAACTGGATTCTCTTCTTTAGAATATTTCTTAATCAAGACAGAAGAAAAAGCATAGGAAACAGTCGAAAAAAAGATAA
The DNA here is from genome assembly GCA_030533405.1 of Eubacteriales bacterium. Lineage (GTDB taxonomy): Bacteria > Bacillota > Clostridia > Lachnospirales > Lachnospiraceae > CAG-590. The sequence goes on along the minus strand of JAUNJF010000012.1, from coordinate 28,779 downwards.
AACCTTCCCCTAACATACTCATATGTAAATCTACACTCTTTCCCGAAACATTCACCAATAATACGCCAATAAATCCTATCATACAACCAATTGTTTTTCTTAGTGTTAACTTTTCCTGCCTAAAGAGAATACTAGCAATCAATATCGCAACAAATACATTCATTCCTTCAATAATCGATGCCTTTGTTCCGTCTGTGTGTGCTAACCCAATATAAAAAAACAAGTATTGCAACACAGTTTGCAACATGCAAAGACGAAAAACTTTAGGAATTGTCTGCTTTTGAGGAAGCAAAAGTCGTCTCTGCATTATAGAACCCAATAGTATTACCAACAAACCTGCCAATGTAAATCGCGTTCCTGCATACAATATTTGTGTCCAAGTATCACTGCTTGCTATATGCATCCACGCATATCCAATCTTAATACACGGAAATGCACTTCCCCACAATGCACAACAAATCAGTGCTCCAACCCAGACAACAATTGTCTTTTGCATTACTTTTTCGTTCATTTCTCTATCGTACTCCAATCATATTTTATCGCTACATATTATAGCAAATCTAATATAAAAATACATCAAAAAACCATCAGATTATTCAGAGTCTGTATATACACAAATCCCCTTCTAATCTGATGGTTTTATTCATTCACATTATATATTTCTACAAATCCGAGTTATCTTTTATAATAACCACTTACCAGCATCCTGTTCAAGAATACCTGCAACAGCACTTACACTAGATGCTCTTTCTGCAACATTATCCACAATACTCTTTGCCTGTGTTACAGACGCTGCTGTTTCTTCTGTCGATGCAGCATTTTCTTCACTGATTGCTGACAAGGATTCAATCAAATCAATCACTTGATTCTTAGATGTTGTCATCTCAACAGTCGACTCTTTCACACGATCAATCTCAACCAATGAACGATCCAATCCATCTTTTGCCTTGTTAAACTCACCAATTGCGTCTACAAGACGAACAGTCTGCTCTTCTGTAATATCTTTTGCAGCCTCAATATCACCAACTGACTTGTTAGAATTGTTAATCAACTCATTAATAATTCCCTGAATTTCAACAGCTGCCTGATTCGACTGCTCTGCCAACTGAGAAATCTCTGATGCAACAACTGCAAATCCACGTCCACTCTCACCAGCTCTTGCTGCCTCAATAGACGCATTCAAAGCTAACAAGTTTGTCTGACTTGCGATACCAGTAATAACATCTGCTGCCTGACGAATATGTTCTGCTGAATCTGATGTCTCCAAAATACTTGTCTTAATCTGCTCTGTTACTTCTGTAACCTTTCTATTGGACTCTCTTACTTCCTCTAACTTGTCTCCCGCAGAGTAAGTTGCATCCTTCACTTCCTGTGATACATTCTCCAAATTAGCAACTGCTGCAATGGATAAATCAATCAATGAACCCATCTTAACAGAAGCTCCAATTGCCTCCTCAGTTGAATGTGCCTGACTTGTTGCACCAATTGCAATCTCATTACATGCTCCATCAATACTGTTCATGGAATCTGTTACATACTCTGACTGATTGGTCAAATCACTAGAATAATTAGCAAGTTTTTCTGAGTTTTCTTTCAAATTAGAAACGATGTCTCGGAGATTACTTCTCAAATCGCGAACAGCTCTGGCAATATCACCAATTTCACTCTGTCTGCCACATAATCTTGCTGTCTGCTTCTCATCATCAACCAATTCCATCTGACCAAGCTTCTGAACAACCCCTGTCACTTCTTCCAACTCTTTCATGACCTTATTGTTAACAATGATAACAACTACTAATGCAATTGCTAAACAAAGAAGTGTAATAACAAGCGTCTTAATCATAATTGTACTAACACTTGAAGTAATGTCCTTCTTGTCTGCTGATATAACCAATACACAATTATTATCTGCAACAACTGAGTAAGCAGCCATCTTCATTTCGCCTTTAAACTCATACTCAACATATTTTTTCTTATCGAAAGATGCTCCACTTGTCACCTTCTCGCACAATCCAAGAATAACTTCATTCGATACAGGCTGTCCAATCTTATCAGCAGTTGGATGGAATAACATATTTGTGGTATTCAAATCCACAATATATGCATAACTCGATGGAAGTTCTCCAATATGCATATCTGCAAAATACTCTGTCCACTTCTCTGCCGGCACTTCACCTTCAAATTCCGTATATAGAGTCTGAACAATCTCTCCTCCACTGGATGCCATGTTCTCCATATACTCCTGTAGAATATCATCTACATCCCCACCAAATTCCACATATGTGGTAATCATACTAGCTGCTGTTATAACCAATGATATTACAACAATCATGACTACAACCAATGACTTAACATTTGTGATTCTAAACTTTTTCTTCATTTGCTTCCCGCCCTTCTGCATAATACTCCAGTAATGAAAAAATACCCCCTCCTTACTGCTAGGTATTATTATACCACGAAGGAGAGAGTAATAAAAGAGAATTCCCTATTTTTTTTATTATTTTACAGCCGAAAATCCTTTTTCTAAATCAGCAATAATATCGTCTATATGTTCTGTACCAATTGACAAACGAATGGTATTTTGATAAATGCCAACATCCGCTAATTCTTCATCTGTCATCTGGCTGTGTGTTGTTGACGCTGGATGAATAACCAAGCTCTTAACATCTGCAACATTCGCAAGTAATGAGAAGATTTCTAAATGATCAATAAATGCAAATGCCTCTTCTCTTCCACCTTTTATTTGGAATGTAAAAATGGATGCGCCACCATTTGGAAAATACTTCTCATATAACGCATGGTCTGGATGATCTGGTAAACTTGGATGATTTACCTTTTCTACCAATGGATGATTCTTCAAATATTCCACGACCTTTTTTGCATTTTCCGCATGTCTTTCTAATCGTAAGCTTAATGTTTCTGTTCCCTGAAGTAACAAAAATGCTGCAAACGGAGAAATGGTTGCTCCTGTATCTCTTAATAAAATAGCTCGAATATATGTTACAAACGCTGCCTTTCCTGCTGCTTCAACAAACTTTACGCCGTGATAACTAGGATTAGGCTCTGAAATCCATGGATATCTTTTACCAATTGTCCAATCATAAGTACCAGCATCTACAATCACTCCACCCAATGTTGTTCCATGTCCGCCAATAAATTTTGTTGCAGAGTGAATGACAATGTCTGCTCCATGCTCAATTGGGCGAATAAAATAAGGTGTTCCAAATGTATTATCAATTACCAATGGCAACTGATGCTTATGCGCAAGTTCTGCAAGTGCATCAATATCTGGAATATCACTATTCGGATTTCCAAGTGTTTCAATATAAATTGCTTTTGTATTTGGTTGAATCGCCTGCTCCACTTCCTCCAAATTGTGTGCATCTACAAAAGTAGCATCAATCCCATAAAGAGGCAATGTGTGCGCTAATAAATTGTTTGTTCCACCATAAATCGTTTTCTGTGCTACAATATGTTCTCCCTGTGTTGCAAGTGCCTGAATGGTATAAGTGATTGCTGCTGCACCTGACGCAACCGCAAGACCTGCCACACCACCTTCTAAGGCAGCAATTCTTTCCTCAAATACCCCCTGTGTACTGTTTGTCAAACGACCATAAATATTACCTGCATCTGCTAAACCAAAACGATCTGCTGCATGCTGACTATTATGAAACACATAACTTGTTGTTGCATAAATTGGCACTGCGCGTGCATCCGATACTGGATCTGGTTGTTCCTGACCAACATGTAACTGTAATGTTTCAAATTTGTAATCTCCCATATTCAATCCCTCTTTTCTTTCTATATCGTTCGCTATTATTTTCAAATTGTATTCGATGGGATTATATTACATCTTATTTCCTACTATGTCAATAGGTTTTATATGTTAGCAATCAAAAAAAGAAAGACAACACAATTCCGTTGCCTTTCTTCTTTCATACTAGCGCACGATGATATTCTAGTAATTCTCTTCTCGCACCTCAAAATAGCTCTGAGGATGTGCACATACAGGACATACTTCTGGTGCATTTGTTCCCACTACAATGTGACCACAATTGCGGCACTCCCATACCTTTACTTCGCTCTTTGCAAATACTTCCTGCATCTCAATGTTCTGAAGAAGCTTGCGATATCTTTCTTCATGCGCCTTTTCAATTGCTCCAACACCGCGGAATTTTGCAGCCAATTCAGGAAAACCTTCTTCCTCTGCAGTCTTCGCAAATTCCTCATACATATCTGTCCATTCAAAATTCTCACCATCTGCTGCAGCACCAAGATTCTCCTTTGTATCACCAATGCCATTTAACTCCTTGAACCACATTTTTGCATGTTCTTTCTCATTATCTGCTGTTTTTAAAAAAATAGATGCAATCTGCTCATATCCTTCTTTTTTCGCTTTCGAAGCAAAATATGTGTACTTATTTCTTGCCTGAGATTCACCTGCAAATGCTGCCTCAAGATTTTTTTCTGTCTGTGTTCCTGCATACTTGTTTGCCATAACCCTATTCTCCTTTTTTATCATATAAATTATAATTAGATATGATTTTCTTATGTTCCAAAACCATATACATTATTATAAACCAACTATAAAACCAACAAAATCCAATGTCAATACGAATCTAACTCGCACACTGGCACAACTCCCTTTTCTCCGTTCTTCTTATTTTTTTCCAGTCAAATAGTAAACAGCAAGCGCTGTACGATGTGACAAATTCTCTTTCGCCAAAATGTTGCTAATATAATTCTTCACAGTTCCCTCTGAAATAAACAAGCGATTAGCAATCTCCTTATTGGATAGTCCTTCTGCAACAGCTTGAATAATCTCTAGTTCGCGTTCCGTGTAGCCCTCCTCATTAAATCCTGTATTTTTGACTTCTGTGTTCTTTGCTAAATTCTCTAAGATATTCTCCTCCATCACACCCGTTCCATGATAAACAGACTGTATCATCTGCTTTAAATGTTCAGGCGTATGATTTTTAATCAAATAACCCTTGGCACCATTTTTAAGCGCACTTTGAACAAGCTCATCATCATCAAAGGTTGTAAGAATCAGCACCTTGCCCAGCTGATGTTCTACAATATATTTCGTTGCCTCAATTCCATCCATCTCTGGCATTTGAATATCCATCAAAAAAATATCAGGTGGTGTCTTCTCTGCAATTTCAATTGCCTCTCGACCATTGGATGCACATCCAATCACTTCAAATGCATCATCTACCTCTAAAATGATACGCATACCATCTCGTACAAAATCACTATCATCCGCAATAATAATCTTAATCTTCTCCATGATTCCCTCTCCTAATTTTCATGATACAACTTATATGAATGCTTCTTTTTACAGCCCCAAAGCTGATTTTTCACATGCCGCATTTTCTCCTACTGTAACGGAAGAAGCATATTAATGGTAAATCCCGCTTCTGTTTCAAAACTAAGAACACCATTTACTTCTCGCACTCTTCGACGCATTCCTGCTATTCCCATGCCATCATTCACCTCACTACAGCCAACTCCGTTATCCGAGATACTACAGCGAAGCATTTGATTCAACACATGAATCTGTATAACAATTTGCGTACATTTTGCATACTTCATGGAATTGGAAACCGCCTCATAGGCATTGTCCAGAATAATCTCCAGATACTTCTCTGGAACCTCCTGCAAGTCTCCCTCAACCTGAAGGCTTGCCTCTACACCCTTATCACAGCATTCCTCACAAAGCTTTTGTAGCTGAAGAATTGCCAGCTTATATTTCTTAGGTCGCTCCTTACGAAGGATCGCACGAATCTCATCCATTCCGGTTCGAAGCTGATCAATTACCGCCTGCGTCATTTGTTTTGAGCGCTCTGGATCCTTTTCCATTAACACCTTGATAGCCTCTAACTGATACACGGAACCATTTATATTGTGTCCCAATTTATCATGCAATGTCTGTGATAGCTGCGCACGTTCTTCCAATACCTGATTCTCCGCTTTTAGCAATCCACGGTGTATTTCCTCCTGCAGCTCACTCTCTCTTCGATGCATGGCATGCTTCAAATTCTGCTCTGTTACAATATCTTCCTTTGTCTGTTCCTGATATGGCGCAACTACAAAGTCATGCTGAATGTAAATGAATGCAAGCAATGGCGTAATCATAATCTGAATCCAATTATGATTCGTTACTGATATCATTGCAATTAAAACAGGCAGGAAGTACATCAGTATTCTCGGCTTAAACGATGAAAGAACTTCATAGGCAAGAAAAATCCCCAGTAAAATCATATGACTACCATAGAAATAATACATTCCACCAAGCAAGACAACAGACCCTACTATCCATATCCACTTCCACTTAGGAAGCATTTCCCTCAATACTGTGCTCCCAAGAAATAGCGCAAGAAACAGAAGCATCTTCACGGATGCCTCTGTCTCCTCCCACTGTGTCATGGCAATATAGATTTCTAAAATCAGCAGTATGCCTATTCGCATACCCAGAAAATAATTTTCCTTCACGGATTCTCCCATCCTACACCACCTATTTCCATTCTGTCATTAATAGTACATATGCTACACTAATTCTCCTGCTTTTGAAGTTTCAATCCTACACAGCCAAGACTAATGATTACAATCAAATATGCTACTGTAACATATAATAACATAGAATAGGCTCCATTGTCCCCTACAATTAGCATTTCTGAGGCATTTAAAAACCAATATTGTGGCATAAGATTGGATAAAGCATGAATAAATGCGGATGTATCGTCAATCGGGAAATACATACCTGCTAACAATGCCGAAATACTCCAAATACTAAACACCGCATAGTTGGAATTCATGACATCACCCATAAGCATACCTGTTACCAGACTTAGGGTTGCAAAAATAATACCAATCAACAAGATAATAACCAATAAATCACCATAGCCAATTCCCAAATCCATATTGTGCGAAAACATAAGACAGCCCATTACCACAAAGGTCTGCATCACTGCAATCAACAGGGTGACTATAATCTTAGAAAGCACATAATCTCTCTCACTTTTCTTTGTCAGCAAGATTCTTGTATATACCTTGTTATTCTTCTCCTCAATACAGGTGTGTGCCACACTAACACCGCAAAACAAAAATCCAAGGGTGATAATCGATAGCGCATATCCCATCAAGCTTTTTTGCGACATCTGCTTGGTTGTCAGATTCTTTTGCTTACCTGTTGCAACTACACTTACCTCTTTGTCTGGCATTTCCGCCTGGATATTATCAAGTACTTCCAAAATGGCGTCTGTATCCTCTCCTACCATCTGCTGCACCTGAGCAATTCGGGTTAACACACTTGTTAATTCCTGATCAAATAATTCCTGACGCTCGTCATCCGAAACGTCATAGATTTGCATAGCAGCATCATAATCTGCATTTAATATTGCCTGATCAAAATCCGCCTTCAAATATAACAACGCACCAGATCGATCATTAAACGCATCATATCGCGCCTGCTCCTCAATCTCTTGCTCACTCATTTCTGTTACATCATAACGACAAACGGAAAACATTCCTGTAGCTGCCATTTGCTTTAGCATATATTCTGATAATTCCGTCTTGGAGCCATCATAAACCTTTATAATAAATGAGGTCGGATCTCCACCGTATATTGCCTTATCTCTTTGCGACTCGCGTTCTACAATAACATATTCATTACTTCCCTTTTTAATTGTTTGAAACTCTGCCTGAATGTTTAAAATAAAAGCGGATACAATTGGTGGAACTAAAAGGAAAAACAAAAATCCTTTATTTCTCAACAACAATCTTATATTCATTTTCACGAGTGCAATCATGCTTTTCCCCTCCTTCTTATTGTTTCAACTACAATTGCAATCATCGAACAAATTAAAGCCATAGCTAGTGAATAAAGGATTGTGCTGCTCACATAGTCGCTATGTCCCATGCAGGATAATTCTACCAATGCGCGGTTGCAGTGATAAATTGGTGATATCTTCTTAAACAAATCTGGAATGGATGAGAACAGATAGGTTTCAAAACTTCCTCCTGCAAATCCCATAAACCATACAATGGTAAATACCGAAATGATTGTAATTACTATATTCTTAAAGAAACTATAGATCATCAGTCCCATTGCGCAGGCTGCCATGATAGAACATATCATTATCACAGCAGATAGCACTGGATTCCCCCAATGAATATCGTACATGCAAATGGATATTCCCGCTCCAATCGCCATTCCCAAGCATACAATTAACGTAACAGGAAGAAACTTAGCCAAATACATCTCTATATTTCCTAGCGAAGTAACCTGATATTTTCGCTCTATGCCGTATTTTTTCTCATTACTTAACACACCGGTTGCGCAGACTAATCCGCACCATGCAAAATACACAATATAAATGATTCCGTAGTAATCTGTAGAATCCACCGCAGGCATAAAGTCAATCTGCTTGATCGGCAGTGTTATGCTTTGCTCCTTCGCGCCCTGTGTCTGCAAAGCAGCATTTACACCTTCCTGCATAACGCGATTCAAAAAGTAATCTATGGTAATACCTTCAAGCTTGTGTTCTGAACTTTGATAAAGCGTATATTTGTCCTTTGAAAATTCAACAAATGCTGCCAGCTCATTGTTTTTCATAAGGTCCTCTGGATTACCATCCTTATACTCATGAAATGTTATTCCATTATCTATTCCGATTTCTTTTACTGTCTTCATAGCATCCTGCAAAACGCTGTCAGAGGCTAATCGATAGCCAACGGTAAATTCGTCTATTCCCTGGTAGGATTTCATCTGCTCCGAAAATGCACTGGATAAAATCGCGATAACAATAACAGGCACCACCGTCATCAGCACAATACTCCAGACATTTCGGAACATCAATTTAAAATTATTTTTCATCAAATAAAAAATCATTGTGATTCTCCTTTTTTTCTTTAAAACATTACAAAACTCTATCAATCTTTAATGTTTCACAACCTCTTATTACTCTGCGTAGTCTCGTAGCTTTTTACCTGTCATAGTGAGGAACACCTCTTCCAATGAGATGTTTTTAACATCGTCTGTTACCATTTTCTTTAACTCCTCACTAGTTCCGCTTGCAATAATCTTACCATTATCCATAATAGCAATTCGTGTACAGATTGCTTCCACCTCTTCCATGTAATGGCTGGTATAAATGACGGTTGCCCCCTTTTGATTGGATTCCTTGATTTTATCCAAAATGAAGTTTCTTGACTGCGGATCAATTCCAACGGTAGGCTCATCAAAAATCAACAACTCTGGATTATGTCCAATGGCACAGGCAATGTTCAATCTTCGTTTCATACCACCTGAAAAGTTCTTTGCAAAATCCTGACGACGTTCAATGAGTCCAACATACGCTAAGGAATCATCTACTGCCTTTTTCAACTCTGCTCCTTTGATTCCATATAATGAAGTGAACAATTCAACATTTTCCCAAGCCTTTAAGTTTCCATGAATGGCAAGCTCCTGAGGAATGTAACCAATTTTATGGATAACCTCTTTTTTCTTCTTCCAAACATTTTTATCAAACAATTCTACGGTTCCAGCAGTTGGTCGAACAATGGAACAAATCATATTCATAGTTGTACTTTTTCCTGCACCGTTTGGACCAAGCAACCCAAAGATTTCTCCTTTATGAATCTCGATATTCAAATTGTCTACCACAGTTTTGTTGTCATATTTTTTCATTAGGTCCGTTGTTTTTAAAATAATATCTCCCATTTCAACTCTCACTTTCTTCATTTGAGGTGCTACATTCACCTGTCTCTCTATTAATTAAACATCAGCGCATTACAATTTCGCCTTTGGAGAAGGCGCTGACGGTACATATCATATTTTCATAAAAAACATGATACAACGGTTATGGGCTCATTATAGGAAAAATGTAAAATGAATAATAGTGAAAAAAGAACTGTTTTCAACATGACAAAAGTCATGTTTTCAGAACAAAGCATGCCTTGTGGGCGAGACCTATAGGAAATCCAATGGATTTCTATAAAAAAAAGAGACTGCAAATGCAATCTCATCTCCACCAAGTCTCATCGCAATATCGCCAGAACCAACAACCTTCGTAAGTGCATCCGCAACCTTAATTAATACCTCATCACCTATATGATGACCATATCTATCGTTCACAAGCTTAAACTTATCTACATCAAACAGGATGAACATACCAAGCTGTTTGTCATCAATTAGATCGCTAATCGCTTTTTCGCCATGACCTCTATTGTAAATATTGGTAAGCAAATCTGTTTGTGACAAATACAATAAATGATTTTCTTTAATTTTTTCTTCATGAATACACTCAACTGTATGTAAAACATGCGATAATCTACCAGCCTCATCACGATCAAGAACAATAAACCTTGCACGGCACCAGCCGTTAATCTTTCCCATAAATACGGTAGAAACATCTTTCTTATCACCAATTCTTTCTTCGAGTGTTGATAAATCACTAAATTCCATAATCAAATTTCCATCAAATGCGAATACACTTCTCAATCAATATATCGACAGCTTATGACGAAATGTTAATTACACCAAAATCTGAATTTGATATCTAGTTCACTGTTGTCGCAACTGTAGTTGCCGTGATAGCCCCAATCAAAGCCGCCTCTTGGGCAATGATAAGACCTACCACTCCCGTTAATGTTGCTGCCTCAATTGTATTTACCTTGGCCGTATATTGCTGCATTACCAACATAGATGCATACATCAATCTCTGCGCACTACCAATTCCCAAGGCACCAAATCCTTTTTTAGTCATCAAGTAATCATCCGCTTCTGCAATCTGCTCCACCAATTCACTTACATCGACATCCGACAATGCAAGTCCTCCTAATGTACTTAACTCATAGGTCTGTCCATATTTCTTTTTCTTCTCTTTCAATCCATCATAAATGCCAATCACACGATTGCACTTTCCCTCGATATTTCCGAGTTCTAATGATAATGCATGACTTAACGATTGCATTCCATTGGCACTACCGAATTTCTTCGAATCTTTTAATATCTGATAGCACTTCTCCATGTCTGCAATTAAATAATCAGTCTCCAAACCAGATACTGCAAGTAATGCTGCAAAACTAATATCATCATCTCCTGTTAACCAAGGGTGATTCTCTCGCATACGTTCCATAAGTTCATTGGTCTTTGCAACCAAATCATCATACTTGTTTTCATCTTTTTCGTTTTGTGCAATTACCATGGCAGCCACAATGCGATATTCAGAATCAAACCATTTCTTCGCATTCAATTTCTCATAAACGCTTTTCACTGCATTAAAATATGCACTCATATCACCCGAAAGTGCCATCTGCGCCATCATAGCCATACGAGTATTTCCGCGAAAACCTGAAAATGCTCCGGTTTTACTCTTAATCAACTGGTCTGCCTCTTTCATTTTGTCGATATTAATTTCCTCGTTAATAGATGTATATATCAAACTACAAACTGCATGCATATACCCATTGTCCCACTTGAATGCATTTTGCATACGTTCCTTGTTGGCTACAAATAAATCAATTTTTTCCTTTAATATTTCCTGCATCATAATGCCTCCTTTTATTTTTACTCCTCCGTTCACCACGATGGTTTTATCACTTGCAACATTTCACAAAATTGAATTTATCCAAGTCCCATTGTATCATAAAAATAGAGCAAATGCATAACAATCATTATACATTTACTCTATTTCATACATATTTTTTCTACACTTTAGAATACTACAAATGCTGTCTTTTAATTCGTCATATGTAGTTAGTTTATCAATTCTTCAGCCATCTCAAACCATTCATTCGCCGACAACTTCGAGTCAAAACCAGACAACGAATACGCTTTGTCATCTTTAATGAAATAAATGGTTTTGTTCTGTTTTACCTCCACCTGATCAGAGCCATAACTAATGATATAGTCCATTTTCTTTTCATTCTCCTTGTCTTCCTCTGTCAGCTGATAATCAATTGGTACAAATTTGTATGTTGCCTCAAAATATAATACATCGAGTCCTTCAATTGTTCTTTTCTGATTTTCCTGAATAACGTCCTCTGCGTCAATTTGGGGTTGGATTGATAAACAGATATCTTCTGCACCTTTTTTAGCATAGGTCACATCTAAAACCTTTGCTTTTTTCACTGGATGATTTTTGTCATCTACCGCAGTCATATTTCCAACATTTGCATGATCAAATGCATATCCATTTTGAAATGATTCTGGAATATTACTTTCAATGTCCAATTGTTCCGATTGCTTCAGCATCTTTTCATATTTCTTAATTGTATTAGCTGTATTTGTTGTCATATTGATTGCTGTAATCTTACCAGCAGCAAATACAGTTGTTCCCATTAACACAATCGCAAGTCCTGCAACTGCAACCTTAGACATCCAAAACTTCTTTTTTATCTCAATCACCTTATTGGAATCTGCCATTTTCATTACCTCCGTTAACACTTCCGGAGAAGCATGTAGTTTTCCAAATACCTTTTGAAATTTTTCCTGATCCGTCATTTTTACTCCTCCTTCAATAAACCTTTTAATTTTGCTTTGGCACGATGTAGTCTGGTACTCACCGTCTTTTCTGGTATCCCAAGAAACGATGCAATATCCGCAGTTGAATAGCCTTCCATATAAAATAACATCAGAGGGACTCGATATTTCTTATCTAAACGCATCACTGACTGAAATAAGTCTATGTAGCTTTCCTCTTCGAAACCAATACTTTCCGCATATGCGTTGATATCTTCCACTTTACGCCATGGCGAACGAAAAAGCATTTTGCATTGATTCACAGTCACTCTAATTAACCAATTTTTTAAATGGGAGTCCGACTCAAACTCCTTGTCTGTCTTGAATAGTTGAATTAATACGTCCTGTGTCACATCATTTGCATCCTCTGCATTCTTTGTCCAGCTATAGGCAACACGATAAATCATGTCCATATACGTTTGTGCCAATTTTTCAAATGTTTCTTTTTTCATATATATGTTTTCTCCTTAAGCGCTTACATAAAGAATATGCATGAAGTCTACAATTTCTTTCAAATCATTTAAAACTTTTTCAATATACTTGTTATCAACACGTTTCATATAATAATCGGCATGACATTTTCAAAATGCCATGCCGATTTCACATATTATATCTTCTCCAATTATTCCTGTAATCGTTGATTTTCTATCAATAATATTTATTGCACATCCATATTCTTTGGTAAAACCAAATTCAAAATGATAGATGAAACAAACACAACCGCTACACAATTCTCTGCAAATACCGTTTTCACAAGGCTCGGAAAAATATTAAAAATTTCTGGACATTGCGTAAATCCAAGTCCAATGCTTAAGGAAAGGGCTGCTATTGTGACATTTCGCTGACTATATCCACATTTTCCAATCATCTGAAGTCCACTGACAACAATCGTACCAAACATCATAATCGTACAACCACCAAGTACTGCACTTGGAAGTGTTGCAAGAAGCGCACCTACAATTGGGAATACACCCGCAATAATCATGATGACCGCACCAGTTGCAATCGCAAAACGATTAACCACCTTTGTCATAGCTACCAAACCAACATTTTGACTAAAGGATGTAATTGGCATACAACCAAACAAAGAAGAAATAGCACTTACAAATCCATCACATGCAATAGAACCAGAGGTTTCCTTCTCGGTCACATCTCTTCCCAACCCTGAGGATGCAAGCGCAGAAGTATCACCAATCGTCTCTGTTGCAGATACTAAAAAAACAAGAATAAATGCTACAATTGCACTTGGTTGGAATTCTAATTTAAACGGAACCAATCTTGGAAGTGCAATCACACCTGTACCACTAAGTGTTGAGAAGTCAACCATACCTAAGCATACCGCCAAAACATAGCCAACAACAAGACCAAATAAAACGGATAACTGCTTCCAAAATCCCTTTGCAAAAATATTAAACAAAATACAGCAAATCAAAGTTACTGTTCCTAAAATCCAATTCTTAACAGAACCAAAATCCTCTGCTCCTGTTCCACCACCAAAAGAAGCTGCTCCAACTGAAAGAAGCGAAAATCCGATTGCAGTCACCACAGTCGCCGCAACAATCGGTGCAACCAGCTTCATCCAATATTTGGCAAACAAACCAAGTACACCTTCTACCAAACCACCAACTAACACAGCACCCATTACGGCTCCATACCCATATTGCGCACCAATCACACAAGCAATCGATACAAATGTAAAGCTAATTCCCATGACAATTGGAAGTCTAGAACCAATTTTCCATATTGGAAAAAGCTGAACCAAAGTACCAATTCCAGCAATAATCATCGCACACTGAATAATCATTGCCATGTCCTTTGCAGACAACCCACATGCTCCCGCAACAATAATAATCGGCGTAATATTTGCAACAAACATCGCTAAAATATGTTGCAATCCAAACGGCACTGCCTTAACCAATGGCACCTTTCCATCTAACGTATATATCGCATCTACTTTCATAATCCTCTCTCCTTCGTTAAATATATTGACTTTGGAATTACGAAACATTCAGTTCTGTAATTACCTAATTACTTCCTAAATTCTATTTTGCCAGTTGCAGCATCCATTCCATCTACAATCGCAAGCGACTCCAACTGATAACCCAGATTACGAATCACCTGTCCACCTACCTGAAATCCCTTCTCAATCGCAATACCAATTCCTTCAACCGTTCCACCCGCCTCATTCACAATGGAAATGAGACCTTGCAGTGCACAACCATTTGCAAGAAAATCATCAATAATTAACACATGATCCTCTTCGCCCAAAAACTTTTTTGACACAATAACTTGATTCTTGCACTTATGTGTAAAAGATTCCACCTCTGCAACATACATATCCCCATCGATATTGATGCTCTTTGATTTCTTCGCAAATACAACAGGAACATTAAAATGTCTAGCCACCACACATGCAATTCCAATTCCTGACGCTTCAATTGTCACTATTTTATTGATTGGTTTTCCTTCAAAACGTTTCTTAAATTCCGCTCCCATTTCATCAAACAATCCAATATCCATCTGATGATTTAAAAAACTGTCCACTTTTAAAACATTTCCCTCTTTTACAATTCCATCCTTCATAATTCGTTCTTCTAAAAAATTCATTTTTCTTCTCCTTAAAAATTTACTTTGACCCTAAAAACAGCCTCATGACAGAAGCTGTTTTTCAAAGTGAATACGATATTATTTATCAATATTTTTTACATATAAAAACAGACTCTGATTCTCTGTCGAATAATCATTTGCTGGAATCAATTCCATTACAACCTGTTTAAATCCATCTTCATATTTTCTTCTGTAATGAATACTAATTGAGGTTTTATCGTCCTTAAAATATTTTTTCAAATATTCAATATTCGTTTTCTCTAAATAGTCTTCTAAATCATCTTCGTGAACTTGTCCAGTTTTTCCAAATTCATATAACCACTCTGAAATTTTGTTTGAAAAGCCTTTCTCTTTTGTCTGCTCTGCAATATCCATATTTATAATACCATAGGTATCCTCTGTCAGATTGATTTTTAGAATTTTCGTATAAAGATTGCACAATGCGGTATGTGCCGCGGCCTGGCCTCTTCGATCAACTCCTTTTTTCGAATAGTATTGTTCCTTATCTTTGTACATTCTTTCATCCGCAATCTTTGCAATCTCAACTACCGTTTCATTCGGGAATTCCTGCTTCGTTGCATAACCAATGGAAAATGACAATGCATCCACTTGCGTTCCAACCCAATTGATTGCCTCATTGTTAAGATCATTAATTACCTCATCAATATGATCTGCATCAACAAAAAACATTGCAACAAATTCGTCTCCACCCGTTCTGTATATTCTTCCATAATTACCAATCGTCCGCTTAAAGCACATAGCTGCACCTTTTATTAATTCATCACCTGCAGCATGTCCCAATTCATCATTCACAACCTTAAGTCCATTAATATCAATGGCAGCATATACAAAGTTCTGTTCTGGCGGAACATCAGGAAAGTTCATCATATCATCCTCATAAGCCTGTCGATTCATGAGTCCTGTCATCTCATCTCTATTCGCTTTATATGACAATTCCTCCTCACGTTTTTTATCATCATCAATAATCTGTGTTGTAAGAAGCACTTTTGTTAGGGCTTGATTTATATCTGTTTCCACCGTAATAAATGACATTCTTATCCATCCAACATTTTTATCAATTGCATCCATAAAAACGGATTTTTTATTTTTCAATCGTTCTTGTAATGTAGACAAATCTACAAATTCCAATGAAGGAATCAGATATTCTTCTATGATTGCGCCATGGATTATGGTATTCAACATGTCCGCTGCATTCTGTCCCTGTTTCACGACATTCTGCATCAATTCATTACCCTCCAATGTTTCAATACTATAATCATTCATGTCAATCAAATGCATACTGTAATAAATATCCGAAACAGAGGTCAAAATGGACATCTGATCTTTTATTCTTTTATTTGCATTGACAAGCTTAAAAAGTGTAACCGTAATAATAGCACCTGCTACCAAAAGCCATATAACCTCGATTCCAATGGATACTATAAAACTTTCCACATTCGCGCTCGTAGAGTGTACAACAGCAATTATATACGAATCATATATTCTATAATTGCAAAAATGTTTATAGCCAACTAGATTTACTGTCTTACTCTCTATCGTCTGTAAATTATCTTTATCATCTAAAAATCCAATCTCATATGCAGTACGTCCAATACTTGATTTATCTGTTGCACCAAGTATTTCACCCGTTTCAACATCGGCAATATAAATATTCATGCCATCATAAACCGTCATCTGATTCACAACCTCATGAATGCTATTTTGCTTAAATTCCTCTAAAAGTCGCACAGGCTCTATTCCCACCTGCACCATATAGGTACCCGCCTTATTCCAAGTAATTGCATACATCATGCTTTTAGAAGCTGCCGTATTCGGAGTTACATCCTGACACATTGTCAAATGTTTATCTTCAAGCATCGGTTTGAAAAATCCGACCTGTTCACCCGAATCAAATGTCAAACCATAATATGCCGGAACGGTTCCCCCATATATCACACCATTTTCATCGAACAAATGAATTTCATCGATTCCCATCATATCGGCAATTTTTTGAAGTTCTTCGATATCATCCTGTGCTTCTTCATTATATTCTAAAATATAAGAAACAGTATTTGCGCTCTCTGTATATTCTACTTTTAATGATTCCAAAATATCCTGCTCATTCTGATCATTTGCAATCAAAATATTTTCTACCTGATCTAATAAAATCTGAGATGTTCTTTTCACTTGTTTTTTATTTGCATAACTTAAAATAGCCGTTTCAATGACAATCGCAATACAAAGAAACAGCACCATATATATCATTATTTTACTTTTTATACTCTTTTGTTTCATGAGTAGCCCCTCTTTCCCCATATATTAATATTTTAACAAAGGTTGACCATACGGTCAACCTTCGTCAAAACATATATTTTATTGGGAAATATGAATATCTTCTAATAACTTATTCATCTTTTTCACATCAAAATATGTCCATACATAAAATACAATCGCACCCAAAATATACAAAACGGTAAAGCTTAAAAATAAGTCTCTATATCCATTAGGAGAAATCTCATCAACCAGACTACATAAAAATACAACAAAAAATGCAAGTCCTGTTGCCAAAACATACTGCAGCGTAATGACCAACAACGGGCTCCATGCAGAAAATAGTTTATACATATATAAAACACATACTGAAATTGTAGTAAATACCAACATCATTACCGTATTGAAATTGTTTGTCTGCGTTCCCGCTAATGCATTCAGTGTAGCAGAAACAATCGATATAATCGTATAGGAAACACATATTACACAAACAATTTCTTTTATTTGATTTATCCACTTACTTTCCTTCATGCTTTGCACGCCCCCTCTTCTCACTCAAATATTTCATAAAAGCTGCTTTATAACTACGATTAATATACATTTTTTCAGAATTATCAAAGGTTGCACAAATTCGCATGTTCATATCCGATTTTATTTCCTTGATTCGATAAATATTTAAAATGGATGATTTGCTAACTCTGATATATCCGCAATGAACCAAATGCTCCTCATAATATGCCAATGTTTCTTTCAGCGGATAAACCGCATCTTTGGTATACGCAAATACTTTTTTATCTACACAATCCAAATAATAAACATCCTTTATTGGAATATATATCATTTCATCCTCATATTTCGAAACAAGTTCGACTGGCTTTTCTGCAACAACCTCCATAATCTGTTGAATAACTGGTTGCATTTCCGCATAGTAAATATCAACATGCGGAGGTGTATTATTTTTATCACGATAGAGATTTAGTTTCATTTTGTCATCCTTTATTTTACCAATATGCTATCTAAAAATTGTGATACTTCTTTTGCATATTGTTCTTTGTATTCAAAAACACCCTTAATATGTGCACAATCATATTCTACCAATTTTTTCTCATTTACAGGAATTTGATTATAAATCTGAGAAACGTATTCTGGAAGGCATACGGAGTCTTGCTTTGACACAACAACCATAGTTGGAACCTTAATGTTTTTCGCTTTTTCAATGGTGTCGCCGTCGGAATAATTTAAATGACTAAACAACTTAGAATATAATTCACCACACCATACAATCGCATCCGCTGTGTCTTCTGAACAATTGTCCTCCATAAACATTAACTTCAAAAACAATTTCATTCCTGGCACAGGACAATCCAAAATACAGGCATCCAAATTTTGATTGCCGTGTTCACTTGCAGCATAAAGTGCAGCTGTCGCACCTCCCATTGACTGACCATGCAAAATAATCGACTCAGCATGATAATCTGATTTCAAATATTCAACCAATGCTTCCACATCATGCGTCTCATGAATACCAAATGTTACACGTTGATCTGAATTGTCGCCATGTCCTCGCTCATCAAATGTCAAAACATTATAGCCTTCTTGAAGATAAACTTCCGCATAAGCAATTCCAAATTCACGGTCCCCTCCAGCTCCATGCACAAAGATTACCCATGGATTTTTTTCATCTGATAAATAAATGGTCCCTGGAACATCATTTCCATCTGCTGATTTTATTGAAAAATCAACACCGTCATATTTGCTGTGAAATGCATCTCGGTCATATCCCCACTCTTCCAATTGAAGAATGCTGTTCTTCTTTGTATCATTTCCCTCATTTTGATAAAGCACACCATCATTTACCATTTTACCTATGATAAAAATTGCTGCAAGCATTGCAACCAGCAAAATGGCAATCATAATGACAAATACCTTTTTTACCTTCTTCCAGACACCTTTTGAATTTCTCATAGAATTTGATTTTAAATGTTTCATCATCGTTCTCCTTGCAATGTATTTTTCTTTGATATGGAAACCATAACACATTGCAAAAAGAAAAACATAAAAATGCAACTTAGTTACACTTTACAATAACTAAGTTGCACATATTATAGCATATCCTATTTTTCTTAGCACCATTGTTAAGATAATCTTAGACTTCCGTTTATTTTCTTAAGAATTTATTCACTTTTAAATTTTTCAGCAATGAATCTTCAATTTTCTTCTTTCCAATTATCTATTATCCTATCTAGGACCTGTTGGTTAATACATGGATGTATCTGTTTTTATCGTTGAATATAAAATCCACAATGCTTTCCACGACAGGTTTTCACTGGGTTTCCAAACAATTCCTCATCCACACCATCTAATTCACCATTCAAAACTGCATCCCAGTCCTCTAACACGAATTCTGCATAGTTCTTTGCAAGCTCAGGTGTTCCATGGGCAGGGCGAATGATATCATAAGAATCGCAAAGCGCAATTAATTTCTCTAAGCTTCCCTTAAGCTGATCTGGACATCTGTGCGGTCCAAACATATAAATGATACCATCCTGAACCGTATCACCACCATATATCACACGATTCTCAACATCCAAAAATGCTACACTTCCATAGGTATGTCCTGGTATCTCAATCACCTTCAGAGTACGATTACCAAGATCAAAGCTGTCCCCCTCTGCCAAGTTATACTGCTTGATATCCGCAAAACGCTGTTTCAATCCATTTTTCACATAATCCTCCGGGTGAATATAATAGCCATCAAAGCTTCCGTTTCCTCCCACATGATCACCATCTCCATGGGTATTTACAAGTGTCACTGGCAAATCCGTCAACTCTGAAATGATTTCATTCACATTAGGCTGTGTCATACCCGAATCAATTAAAAGTGCCTTTTTTTCGCCTGCTAATAAATAGTAATATACAAATTCATCCTCAATTCTCCAAGTCTGGTCATCTATCTTAATAATATTAACTGACATCATTACTTCCCCTTTCGGTTTTATTCATACAATTCTTTTCTCAATTCCTCGCAGCCTTCTGCCATTTCCTGCAATTCATCTTCCATCATCATTTCTGCAATATCGTATTCACTGGCATTTGCAGCAAAATCCTTTAATGCATCGTTGATCATTGCATGCTCTTGCTCTGTTGCAGTTAATTTCATGGCAAAATCGTCATTCATTTCATCTAACTCCTGCAAATTGACACTTCCATTTACCTTACATTCCAAAAGAAGCGCCGCTAAAACCGCAATGATATCGATTGCATAGTGAAGCTCCATCTCAAAATCCTCAACCATAAACCCAAGTTCTACATCTGTCTGTCGAAAATCACCTTGTAGCTTTACAATTCCTGACTCCTCAAAAATCTCTGTAACTGTTATTTCTTCCTTTTGTTTTGCTCCCAAATACTCCAAGAAAGTATAACAGTCATCACTTCCACCAACACTTACTTCCCAATACTTTTCAATATACATAATTATGTACCCCCTTCTACTAATATCTATTGTTAATTCCCGACATATGTTTGTTGTTGACTTTGGGATGCCTCTACCATTTCCACGAATCCCTGTCTCCAAGAAAACTGCTTCGCATAATCCAGACAAGTGTTTCCATAGTTATCTTTAACATTAATATCTGCTCCATTTTGAGTCAAGAATTGAAACAATGGAAGCAATTCTTCTGTATCAATTTTCGCCCCTATTAAATGAGATATTGGAGTTCCGCCACGTTTGTCTTTTTGATTAATTTCTACACCTTTTTCAACTAACATTTTAGTTACAACATAAAAGTATTTTGCATCTTTAATATGATAATTGTTATACAACAAATGTAATACATTCATCCGATCTTTCTTGTCCAGATAATTTACATCAATTCCCTCAGACAATAAAAATCGAATCATTTCTATACGTTCATCATAATTCTCGCAACCACATACCACAGTTTGTAATAAATTCAAACCCGTGTATTTATTTACAGCTCCTATATCTCCGTCATAAAATTCTTGAAACTGTTCAAATGATCCCTCAATTGCTGCATCAAAAATGTTCGTTATCGTCATTTACTTTCTCCTAATTGCTCATATTTCTCCTTCAACTCTGGCTCCATTAACTGCTGTACTTTTCTCATATGTCATGAGAATCTTTTCACCTTTTGTTATTATTTCAAATGTTCCCTAATCTGTGCAAGCGCCTCTTTATATTGTGTTGATACCGCTACATTGTTACGCTTCAAAATGCTATCAACATCCTTAAGCATCCTAGATTTTTTCAAATTCTCGCGTTGCACTTCCAACTGTTTCTTACGTGCATCCAACAATTCATGTAACTCGGCTAAATCTGTCTTGAAATCCATCTTCTCATAGATATTCTCCCGTTTCTCTTGCGCTTTTTGTTTCACCTCTTCCAAACGTTCCTTACCATGTCGCTTAGACTCATCTAGATATTCCTCTAGCTCTTTTTGTGTCAACTCTAACATCTCGCGAGTCTGTTCTTTACGCTCAGAAAATTCGTCCTTCAAATGCTCCATATCATCTGCAACAAATGCCGAAACAACTTCCATACGCTTCATAATGTGACGTAATTCCTCGTTGTTTTCTGAAAGCTTGTCCAACATCTGACGGAAATTCATAGCATTTCTAAATGACATCGTAAAGTCTGATGCAATAACAAGCGTTAAAAGAAACGTCACTGGCTCCTCTATATTTCTTGGGATTCCACACACTATTTTTTCAATTGGCACATGCAAAAATCGAATCATTAAAATAGAGAATGCACCCCACACAACACTACACTTCAAACAAATGTGTCCTCTCACATTGAGAAACCGCATGGAATAATCCCAATATCGAACATGAAACATTCGAAGCATTGCTTCACCTGTCACAAATTCTAACAATGTTGCGACCAACGAACCAAACAAAAAAACAAGCGGAAGCGAACTCCGCACCGGAATCGTCGCAAGCAAAATGAATATGGCACCTGTTCCATAAATTGGCAAAAACGGTCCATACATAAATCCACGGTTTACCCATTTTCTATTCTTTGCCGACACATAGCAAGATTCCCAAATCCATCCAATCATACAATAAATGTAGAAAAATAAAACCCACTGCATCGTTGAATACTGATACATGTTAATCCCTTCTTTCGTATACGTTATTGTTTCAATTACCTTCCCTAACTATAACAAAAAACCTGGCAAAATCCAACATCTTGAACTTTGCCAGGTTCGTTTTATTTTGTTTCCTGCAATTTAAAAATCTCATCATCCATTTGCAAATAATCAATTTCATCTACATCAATGAATTCTGCAAAACCTATGACTTCATCCACCAAACCAGTTCCATCATTTCCTGTTCCAAAACCATTGACAGCAAATTTCTCGTCATAATTTCCATCCGCACGCCAAATCACATGTTTGGTTCCATCCTTCATAACCAAAGACAGCTCTTTATCATAAAAACTATATCCATGTTCCTCCAAATCAAAATCTGGCTGATCCCATTCTCCAGACTCCTTCAATTGTTTTTCAAATTGCTCATTTGCATAGGCATCATCAAACGTCATCTGCATGGTCATTCCAGAAACAATCACCCTTTTCACCAAGACACTTTGCGACACATCAAGTTCCACATTCTTTAACGTTGTCATATTTTGCGGCACTTGAAACGTTCCAATCACAACGGATTCTTTTTCCATTTCATTTTCCTCCATTTGTAAAGCACTGATCTTATCATCTCTGCTTCTTGTCGCTTCAATCATACGCCATGTTAAAATCGCATTATTTTCCTGATCCCGATGTATCGACAAACTAAAGCCTGCATTTAATTCTATATTTGGACTAATGTCGAATGTACCATCCAGCAAATCATCAATCCACTCTTCAATGTCGTTCATCCCAGGAAGAATCTGTTCTAATTCCGTCGACAACTCCATCGTGCTTACCTTTCTTTTTTTACTATTTCTGTATCTACAATAATTAAGTGCAACATTACGATTGATGTGTACCAAAAATGGATATAGATAATCATATGGTGTATGCGGTGGTATTGACTCCCATGTTTTTAAATATGTGTCATTCTCACATTCTTCTGCTGTCTGAAAATCTTCTGTAATCTCGTATGCAATTTTTTTCAATCTCTGACCATATTTCAGTTGAACCTGTTCAATAGCGGATTCATCCCGTTTTAAAAACAGTTCAACAATTTCTTTATCTTCTATTGTGTTCACCTCCATTGCAGCCTCTTTTCGAAAGACCTTTCACCATAATAAGCACACTTTTATCTGATTGGTTACACTATTTTTATTCCTTTACACGCATTTGTTTTTCACCATAAAACAAAAAATGACTACTCCTCCATGTGAGTAGCCATTTACAAAGCAAAGTTACGAAATCATAAATCAAACCATATGCATAACCTGAATCAAAAGTACCCAGGATAATCCATAATACGTAACAACCGCAACCAAATCATTTACCGTTGTAATCAGTGGTCCCGATGCAACCGCTGGATCCACCTTAATTTTATGGAAAAACAGCGGTACTAAAGTTCCAACCAGACTGGAAATAATCATAGCAAGCAGCAATGATGCACCCACGCAACCTGAAATCATAAAAGCTGCTGTCAAGGCATATCCCTTAAAGAATTTGATATATAATCCAAGGAATAATAACGCCAACATACCAAGAAGTAATCCATTGCTAAATCCTACCTTGATTTCCTTCACAACTAACGTTAATTTATCCTTTGCTGTCAATTCTTCATCCATCAACACACGAATCGTAACAGCAAGTGACTGGGTTCCTACATTACCCGCCATATCCAAAATTAAAGACTGAAAACAAATGACAATCGGCAACACTGCTACAACACCTTCAAATGCGCCAACAACTGTTGATACACCCATGCCAAGAAATAGTAACACAATCAGCCATGGCAAACGCTTCTTCATACTCTCCGTTGTCGTTTCTTTTAAATCTTCCTCTGCTGTCAAACCCGCGAACTTTGCGTAATCTTCACCCATTTCATCATCCACTGCTTCGATAACATCCTGCGCAGTGATAATTCCAATAATCTTTTTCTCATCATTTAATACTGGAAGCGAATCTTCTGCATAATCCTTAATTTTCTCAATACTTTCTGAAATCTTTTCATGATCAAGCAAATACGGATAGGAATAAATGATCAAATCATCGAGCACTGCATTTTGTCTTGCAATAATCAAATCCTTCAAATCAATTGCACCACAAAACTGGTCTTTATCATCTAACACATAAATTGTTGAAATATTATCATTATCACCAGCTTGTTTTATCAGCTCATGCGTTGCCTGTTTGATATTCAAATCGTTCTTGATACAAACATAATTTGTCGTAATCAAACTACCAATCTCATCATCCTCATAAGAGTGAATCAAACAAATATCCGCTTTTACATCCTCATCCAAAATCGGACGCAACTGATCCATAATAGATTCGTCAATCTCTTCCAATAAGTCTACTGCATCATCCGAATCCATCTCATTGATAATGGCAGCCAACTGGTCAATTCCGAGTTCATCAATATATTGTTCCGGTTCGTCCACAAAAGAAAGAATCTCAGAAAACCACTCTGCCCCCAATAACGCATATAATTGTACACGTTCTTCTTTGCTAAGTACCTCTAATGCCTGCGCAATATCATTTTCATGATAATCATGTAATTTTTCAACAATTTCTTCATTGCTTGCGCCACTACGAATAACCGAAACAATCTCTTCTACAAACATTGGTTCTTTCAAAATCTCTTTTTCCACTTTAAGCCTCCATTCTCCCTAAAAAAGGGCATAAAAAATCCATCGTGTAAAACTACACAATACCTACATGGTTGTGACATTCTAAAACGATGGAATGGGCTTAAATGTATTACAAAACGGCGTACTTACAGACACTTGAAATAAAATCCAAGCCTAGTCCATCGTTGTATGTACCTCGACTCTGACTATCACAACTGTCCATAATCTCGCCTCCTTTATTCTTTCGCTTTGACTAGTATAACACTTCTTTTTTTATTTGTACATCCTTGGTTTTCTCTATTTCTTTCGAATCACTTTACAATTTCCACATTCTTCAGTCCAAATTGCTCCGCATCCTTCGTCAACGGATTATTATCCACATTCACCGTTTTCAAATTTTTCAATTTTGATAAATCTGAAATATCACGCAACAAATTATCACGAATATCCAAATTTTCAAGATACTCAAATTGAACAATATCATCTAACGTACTGAAGTCCTGACCAGCAACCGAAAGTGTTGTAAGATTCGGAAAAAGTTTGAGAAAAGAATAATCATTGGCGCTTTCACTGTTCAACTCTGTAACGTTCTCATTCATTCCTTCAGCACCTGAAAAAATATATCCTACATTTCCTCCTACATTCAGTTTTTCCATCTTCTTCAAGTCTGCAAAGCGATATGCATCAATTGCCTGAGAACATTTGAATTCAAACATTCGATGCTTTTGAATCGTGGTATCATACACATTAACACGATATGTATAACCATAGTAACGACAACAAAAAAAATACCAAAAATTTTTCGTACAAATGACGAACTTTTTCGAATTCCTTTTGCAACATTTTTCCGTGTTTCTGCATTTAATTCCTTTGGCTCATACCCATATTTTTTCTTTGTCTTTCGACTAATCTTTTTCTCTTTCGGATCATCCACAAAACGAATATCCTTTTTTTGATACGGCAAAATGGTATTGGCATCAAGCGTTGGTCCCACCATATTCGCAATAGAAATATTCTGCTCATAAATAACCTGCAGTAATCTGATTATTCTTTTTTCCTTTATTTTGTTTGCTTCTTTTCATATGCATTTTTATCCTTATCATTGACTACTGTATAAAAATATATTCTGCAATGCATTATAGCATACTCATGGTTACGATTGTAAAGTAAATGTATATTTATTGTGGTATCCATATTTGACATCAAAAAAACAAAGTGCTACAATGTCGCTTGGAATTTTAGTTGCAAAAGCAACTACTTTTATAAATAAGGAGTACATAATGGAAAAATTTGTAAGTATTGGTAGAAATATGATGATTGCCGACAAATATTTTAAACTGTATCTTCGAGACGCACTTCTGCCCTACAACCTCAATGCAGCAGAAGGAATCGTTCTACTCATGATGTATCGAAAAACCTCGAATCATACGTCAATTTCAGGGAATCATGAAATGTTTGGAAGTAACACCCAAGATGAACTCATCCGAGAAATACATTATGACAAGGGGGTCATGACAAGAACCATGAAGGAACTTGAGCAAAAAGGATTTGTTGAAAGAGAACAAAATCCTGCAGATTCCCGTTCCTACCTCTTTTCATTAACCTCGCAGGGAATTGCCTTTCAAGAGACCATGATGGAAATTCTTCGCCGCTGGAATACACAACTTCTCGATGGACTTAGCGAAGAACAACTTTCTGTCGTAGAGTCTGCCCTTCAAATCATGGCAAAAAACACATCTGCGTTCTATTGTGAAGAATCTTCACATAAACATAATACATTAAAAGAAAGGAACTAAATTATGTCAAATGAAACAAAACAAAAAAACAACTACATTTTAGTCATGATCTTGTATCTAGCTGGTATCTTTATGGGTGCGATTGACACAGGTATCGTGACACCAGCAAGAACCATTATTCAAAATGAATTAGGAGTTTCTGCACAAAATGGTATCTGGATGATTACCATTTACACACTCGCTTACGCAGCAAGTGTTCCGATTATGGGTAAGCTTGCTGACAAATTCGGAAGAAAATATGTCTACATCATCTGTATTTTCTTATTTGGATCCGGATCATTCCTCTGTGGATTATCAGGTTCTATCGTAGGTTTTCCGCTCCTAATCGCTGCTCGAATTATTCAGGCAATTGGTGGTGGCGGAATCGTACCAATCGCAACTGCTGAATTTGGAACAACATTTCCTGCTGACAAACGTGGTATGGCACTCGGTCTTGTAGGTGGTGTATACGGTATTGCCAATGTGTTTGGTGCTTCCGCAGGTAGTGCCATTCTTGACCTTTTCGGCGTCGATAACTGGGAATTCATTTTCTACATTAATATTCCAATTTCACTGTTTATCGTCATCTGCGGCTTCTTCGCATTAAAAAATAACAGAGACGAAGAAAACAATAAAAAGATTGATATTTTTGGTATTTTTACCTTAACAATCATGGTATTATCACTACTTTACGGTTTGAAAAATTTGGACTTCTTTGATTTTGTAAATTCCATTCGAACAACAAGTGTATATCCATTTTTATTAATCTTTTTGGTATTGATTCCAATCTTTATCCTTGCAGAGAAAAAGGCAGAGGATCCAGTCATTAGCTTAACTTATTTCACAGAGCGCAATATCATTGTTACTCTCGTGTTATCTCTAATTAGCGGATTTTTAATGATGGGCGTCATTTTCGTTCCGCAGTTTTCAGAAAACTGCTTAAAGCTTTCAACTGGTTCTGGCGGATACCTCGTAATCATTCTCGGATTATTTGCAGGATTTGGCGCTCCTGTATCTGGTAAATTGATTGATAAATTCGGCCCAAAGGTCATCCTTGCATTTGGATTCCTTTGTACTGGTCTTGGTGCATTATTTATGATGTTTGTAACAACAAAGTATCCTTCTATGTTAACTGTTTTGATTGGTCTTGCATTGGCTGGTCTCGGAATGGGATTTACAATGGGAACCCCTGTTAATTACATGATGCTTGCAGACACAGATCCAAAACAATCCAACTCCGCAATTGCGACACTTTCACTCGTTCGTTCCATTGGTACTGCAATTGCACCAGCCATCATGGTCGGTTTCGTTGCAAACGCAGGTATGAGCGTACAAGGCAACTTAATGGATTTACTTCCAAAGGAAGTAAAAATGCCAGAAATTCCTTACGCACAAGAACTCGAAGAAAAAATGGAAACCATGAAAGAAAACCCACAATTTGCGGATATGATGGAGGGCATGCCTTCATTCTCAAGCATGGGTAGCATGAATATGGATATGAGCATGAGCGATGGAAACTTTGAAATGCCAGAGGGCACACTGGAAATGTTACAATCCAGCGATGTCACTACAATTGTTGAAAATACAAAGAAAATGTCAGAAATCATGTTCCATGAAATGACACCAGATGTTATTGAAAAGATTACGAATGGAATCAACAAGGGAATCGAAGGAATTAACTCTGGCGTGGATAGCATGAAGGATGCAAAAAGTCAGATGGAAACAGCACTCGAAGGCATGAGCAATATACCAACTGGTATGGGCAATGACGCAGAGATGCCTGCTGGTATGGGCGATATGTCTGAAATGCCTGCTGGTATGGGCGA
>JAUNJF010000031.1 GCA_030533405.1 Eubacteriales bacterium | reverse complement strand
CTTGCACTTTCGAAGAAGTTGATTATGCAAATGGGTGGATTTATCAATGTGAGTAGTGTGTTAGACGAAGGGTCCGAATTCCGGTTTTCGGTTCCTTTGAAAGTGAAAGACGAATCCCATTTTGTGGATGTAAAAGATGCAGACAATGTTTTTGTAGTTGCATTAATCGGTACACCAAAATATTATAGTGGTGTCATTGGTCAAGAGTATCAAAAACTGGTAAATGAATTAGGAGAGAAGTTGCATGTTTCACATGCACTTTATCGAGATTTTGAACGACTGAAAAATAGAATCACAAAAGGAAATATTACACATTGTTTTGTTGGTCGTGAGGAATATTTACAACATAAAGCGTATTTTGATAACCTGTTAGAGGATATGGATGTGCAGGTGGTTGTTATGCATCGGAGAACGCAAGAGGTTCATGTGGCATCCTCTGTAAAGCGTCTTTATAAGCCAGCGTATGCACTTTCTATTGTGTCAGTTTTAAATGATGAAAATGTTGCATTAAACATGTCGAAATCTACGACTTTTGAAACGGATTTTGCAGCTTCCAAAGCGAAAATATTGCTTGTGGATGATAATGCGGTAAATTTAAAGGTTGCGGAAGGTTTGCTCCGTCCGTATAGGGTGCAGATAACAAGTGTAGCAAGTGGAAAAGCTGCGATTAGTAAGCTTCGTGATAATAAGTATGATCTTGTGTTTATGGATCATATGATGCCGGAAATGGATGGTGTGGAAGCGTTACGTGTAATTCGGAAATTTGAAGATCCTTATTATCAGGATATGCCCGTGATTGCGCTGACAGCAAATACAACAGGAGAGGCTAGAAAACAGTTATTGGAAGCAGGATTTCAAGATTTTGTATCTAAGCCGATAGAAACGAAAAAACTGGAAATGGTACTTCGTAAGTGGTTGCCAGAAGAATTAAGGGATAAGTCAGATGCACCTTCGTTAAAGCAGCCTGAATCAGAACAGCCTGTGCAAGAGGCGGTGGGTACTGCGATAAGTAAACTGATTGATCCTTCTGTTGGGGTGTCATATGTTGGAGATGATATGGAGCTGTATCGGGAGATTTTGGGTCTGTATGTTGAAAAAGGACCAGAGTCGATTGCAGAAATCAACGACTGTTACGAAAAAGAGAAGTGGAAGGACTATGTTATATGTGTACATGCATTAAAAAGTGCATCGTTGAGCATTGGTGCAGTTACACTTTCCAATCAAGCAAAGGCTTTGGAACTAAGTGGTAAGCAAAATAATATTTTGTATATCAAACAACATCATAGTGAGATGATTGAATCATATCAGGAAACTTTGAAGCAGGCAGACCAGATGTTGAGGGAGGAATCGTTATGAACGAAGTTCATAACATAGGAATGTTCCGAACGATATGTGCCAAGGAGGGACCCACGAAGTGGGAGGATTCTTTAGCACTTACATATTATACAAGGGAGGAATCGTTATGAGTAAAGTTGGCGTAACAACAGAATGTGTGGCGGATATTCCTAATTTTATGGTGGAATGGCATCATTTACATATTATTCATTTTAGTATAGAGACGGATCATGGAAGTTTTATGGATACAGACGAGATTACGGCCACCAATTTGTTTGAGTATCTTCAAATGGGAGGCGTATTGCATCAGAGTAATCCACCTTCTGTATGTGAGTACGAAAACTTCTTTTTGTCCATATTAGATGAGTATGATGAGATTATTCATATATCAATGAGTTCGAAGTTAGGAAGTGCTTATGAAAATGCATTAGAAGCGGTTGAAAAAATGGGGGAAGCTGGGAAAAAGATACATGTTTTTGATTCGAATCAGATTAGTTCAGGATTAGGATTAATGGCACTTCGCGCATCTGACCGTGCAAATCATGGTGTTTCGTGTTCTGCCATTTTAGCTGAACTTGAAGAGTTGGTTTCACATTTACATACCTCGTTTGTTTGTGAAAATGCTGATTTTTTGTATAATAATGGAAAGATAAGTAAAGGCATTCGAGATATATGTAATTTTTTCATGTTTCATCCTGTATTGTGCGTGAAGGAAGGGCGGATTTGTTTAGAATATTTATATCATGGACCGTTTGAAAAAACGCGAAAGCGTTATGTTAAAAAAATGGCGAAAAAGATGAAAAACAGCCATTGCGAATATGCATTTGTATCGTATGCTTTCATTCCGAATAGTGATTTGGAGGAAATCAAAGAGATTGTTTTAAAACACTGTCAGATGGATCGTTTGCTAGCGAATGAGGTATCGGTAACAATCTCAAGTAATTGTGGACCTGGTGCAATCGGTGTGTTTTTCTTGTAACTTGCTTTTTGGCTAGAATTATGTTATTGTACCCACAAACTTGGAAGGAAATGAAATATGAAAACGATTAGATTATTAATGATTGGAGCAATGCTTACGGCTGGGTTATGTGTAACGGGTTGCTCATCACAAAACACATTAGGTGAAGCGACAACACAGATTGAGAATGAGGCTACAATACAGGAGCAGGGACCGAAGAGTGTACAGGATTTGGCATTAGAAGATGGTGTATATTCGGTTGCGGTTACGCTAGAGGGAGGTTCTGGAAGAGCATCTATTCAAACGCCGACAAAACTTCGGATTGAAGATGGTAAAGCATATTTAACAATTGTGTGGAGTAGCGCAAATTATGATTATATGATTGTGGATGACGTGAAATATGAGTGGAATGGAACGGAGGAATTTTCAACCTATGAAATACCAGTTGCTTCCTTTGATAGCGAAATTTCAATCATAGGTGATACGACCGCTATGAGTGAGCCACATGAGATTGCATATACGATTTATTTGGATTCGACAACAATACAAGAGCAGCAATCTGAATCGCAAACCTCAGATGAAGTCGGTGAGGCGATTTCATTTGAGGATTTAAAAATTGAACGAAGCATGGAACTTCAATATGCGAATCAGTTCCAGGTGGATTATTATGAGAGCGGCTATGCATTGATTACAATCGAAGATAGCGGCTCATTTTTGATGATTCCTAAGGGGATGCAAACGCCTCAGAATGTTCCAGAACAAATTACAATTTTAAAACAACCAGAAAACATTTATTTGTTATCGACTTCTGTGATGGATTTGTTTCGTGCCATAGATGGGTTGGACTGTATTAAGCTGACTGGTACGAAGGAAAGTGACTGGTATATTGAAGAGGCAAGAGCAGCCATGGAATCGGGAGATATGGTGTATGCCGGAAAATATAATGCACCAGATTATGAATTGATTCTTTCAAAAAAATGTGATTTGGCACTCGAAAACACAATGATTCTTCACAATCCAGAAGTGAAAGAGCAGTTAGAACATTTGGGTATTCCTGTTATCATTGAACGTTCCAGTTATGAAGGACATCCGCTTGGCAGAATGGAATGGGTAAAGCTTTATGGTGTACTGCTTGGTAAGGAGCAGGAAGCAGAGGCTTTTTTTGATGAGCAGCTTGCACATTTAAATGAAACGATTGCAAATGAGGAAGAAAAAAATGATGTGACAGGTGGAGAGAAGAAGACGGTTGCATTTTTTTATATCACTTCTAATGGTGCGGTTAATGTCAGAAAATCGGGTGATTATGTATCAAAAATGATTGATATGGCAGGCGGAGAATACGTATTTCGGGATTTGGTGGATGAGGAGGAAAATGCGTTGTCTACGATGCGAATTCAGATGGAAGCATTTTATGCGGGTGCAAAGGATGCCGATTATTTGATATATAACAGTACAATTGATGGTGAAATAAAGAATTTGGATATGCTGATTCAAAAATCAGAATTGTTAAAGGATTTTAAGGCTGTGAAAAATGGAAATGTGTGGTGTACAGAAAAGAGTATGTTCCAGGAAAGCACAGGAATTGCTGAATTTATTGTGGATATGCATCGAATGATGTATGAGGAAAATCCAGAAGATCTTCAATACATGTTTCAATTAAAGTAGATATAGGTAATTGAGAGTTTTGAAATTGGCTAGAAATACATAGTAAGAGAGGAATGTAAGTGTGAGACAGCAGATGAAACATAAAAACTACATACAGTATACAGTTACGTTTGTCTTGTTGATATTATTGCTTGTAATTTTGTGTGTTTGGAATATCAATGCGGGAAGTGTTTCATTTTCTAAAGCCGATATTTGGAATATTTTGTGGAAGCAATCGGGGGATGAAACAGCCTATCATATTATCTGGGATATTCGTATGCCGCGAATTGTTGCTGCAATGTTGCTTGGCGGTGCGTTGTCGGTGTCAGGCTTTTTGTTGCAGACATTCTTTGGAAATCCGATTGCGGGTCCGTTTGTGCTTGGTATTTCTTCAGGTGCGAAATTGAGTGTGGCGCTTGTTATGATATGGTTGTTGCACACAGGGATGATGACAAGCTCTACGGTTTTAATTAGCGCGGCATTTATCGGCTCTATGTGTGCCATGGGATTTGTGTTGTTTCTTTCGAAAAAAGTGCCTAATATGGCAATGCTTGTCATATGTGGTGTGATGATTGGTTATATTTGCTCTGCGATTACAGATTTTGTTGTGACTTTTGCGGATGATTCCAATATTGTGAATTTACATAACTGGTCTCTGGGAAGTTTTTCAGGTATCAACTGGGCAAATGTGAAAACGATTGCAGTGGTTGTGTGTGTTTCGGTTGTGTTTACCTTTATGCTGTCAAAACCCATGAGCGCTTATCAAATGGGCGAGGCGTATGCAAGAAATGTTGGTGTAAATATCACGACATTTCGCGTGAAGCTTATCCTGTTATCCAGTTTACTGGCGGCTTGTGTGACAGCGTTTGCAGGACCAATTTCATTTGTGGGAATTGCTGTTCCGCATTTGATGAAGGGGATGCTAAAGACAACAAAACCAATATTAATGATTCCTGCAAGTTTTATTGGTGGTGCAGTATTTTGTTTATTTTGCGATTTGATCGCCAGAACGGTTTTTGCACCGATTGAGATGAGCATTAGTTCTGTGACCGCTATTTTTGGTGCCCCTGTAGTAATCTATATCATGATGCAGCGTCAGAAGAGAAAAGGATGAGAGCATGGAAAGAAAATATTATTTGAAAACGGAAAATCTGACGGTTGGTTATGGAAAAAATCCGCTTATCTCTGGGATTGAAATTGGTGTGAAACGTGGAGAAATTTTGACGCTGATTGGTCCCAATGGTGCAGGGAAATCGACAATATTAAAGAGTATTGCGAAACAGCTTGCTTTACTTGGAGGTAAAGTATTGCTTGAAAATGAGGATATGGCGAAACTGTCTGGCAATGAAGTGGCAAAGAAGCTTTCTGTTATGCTGACGGGACAAATTCAGTCAGAGCTGATGACGTGTGAGGATGTTGTAAGTAGTGGTAGATATCCGTACACGGGAACACTTGGTATTTTGTCGAAGGAAGATCGAAATAAGGTATGGGATGCTTTAGAACTGGTGCATGCGACAGAGTTGGCAAGCAGTTATTTTGATCAGATTAGTGATGGTCAAAGACAACGTGTTTTGCTTGCACGAGCGATATGTCAAGAACCTGATGTGATTGTGCTGGATGAACCAACCTCTTTTTTAGATATTCGACACAAATTAGAGTTGATTACTATCTTAAAACAGCTTGTGAGAGAAAAAGATATTGCTGTTGTTATGTCTTTGCATGAGTTGGATTTGGCAATGAAAGTATCGGATACGATTGTGTGTGTTAATGGCGACCGAATTGAAAAATGTGGTAGTCCAGAAGATATTTTTTCTGGTGATTATATCAATCAGTTATATCATATGACAAAGGGTAGTTTCCTCGCAGAATATGGTGTGGTAGAGTTGGAAAGGACAGTGGGTGAGCCGACAGTTTTTGTGATTGGTGGCGGCGGAACTGGAATTGCGACCTATCGATATTTACAGCGAAAAGGCATTGCATTTGCAGTTGGTGTTTTACAAAAAAATGATGCAGACTATGCGATTGCATCTGCATTGGCAACAAAAGTAATCGTGGCAGATGCCTTTGAACCCATTACGGAACAACAGATCAAAGAAGCAGAAGCGTTGATGGACACCAGTCGCTATGTTATATGTACACTGACACAGTTTGGAACCATGAACCAGCAAAACGCGAAATTGCTTGAAAACGCGAAACAATCTGGTAAATTAGTTGAACTTTATGAATTATCTGAGCAGAAAGATATATGGAAAGGATAAAGAGATGAAATTGTTACGTTCATTTTGTATTGCATTTTCAACCTATTCGAAAATCCCAATGCCCCAGTTTGAGTGGAAGCAGGAAGATATGCGCTATACCTTGTTGTTTTTTCCATGGATAGGTGCTGTCATAGGTGCGTTGTGCTGTGGATGGAATTTGCTTTGTGTGAGAATGGGGATTGGCGATTGTGCAAGGAGTCTTGTGATGGCAGCTATACCGATTTTGGTAACGGGAGGATTTCATATAGATGGATATATGGATACGATGGATGCGTTGCATTCTTATCAAAGCAGAGAGAAAAAATTAGAGATATTAAAGGATGCACATATTGGGGCCTTTTCCGTGATTATGCTTGCTTTGTTAGGTTTGCTGTTTGTGGCTGCCTGCTCGGAGCTTCGAACGGAAGCATCTATTGCTATTTTGGGATGTGGTTTTGTTTTATCTAGAGCATTTAGTGGGTTGTCGCTAGTGTATTTTTGTTCGGCAAAACAAAATGGTTCTCTTTATATTGTGGCAGAAGCAGCCAGTAGAAAATGGATTCGAGTGGGATTGTGGATTACGGTTTTCTTGTGTGTTGCTGTGATGTTTATATTTGGTTGGAAACAGGCGTTGGTGGCAACCGTTGTTACCATTTTGTCATTTTTCTATTATCACTATAAGAGTAACAAGGAATTTGGCGGTATTACAGGAGATTTGGCGGGATACTTTGTGTGTATTTGTGAGTGCAGCATCGCAGTTGGATTGGTAATTTGTGAACTGCTAGAAAGAGGAATGTGATATGGAATTATATATTGGTGGATATGCGCAGGGAAAATTGAACTATGTAAAAAAGAAATATGGGTTGCATGATATCGGAATGGCAATGAAACAACCAACGGATGTCTGTAATCATTATATTGTGCTAGATGGAGAAACATTGGAGTGTAAAACGGAGGCACAACGTATACAGCTGAAAGAAATGTATGGCGATCAAATGGTGATTCTCAATCATTTTCATTTATGGGTAAAAAAAGAATTGCTTGCTGGGGAAAATGTGACGTCGCAGATGGATATGATATTGGAATTATTTCCGAATCTGGTGATTATTAGTGATGAGCTTGGAAATGGTATTGTTCCGATGGAGAAGCAGGACCGTGTGTATCGGGAAACGACAGGACGTTGTCTGGTGTCGCTTGCAGCAAGTGCAAAAAGAGTAGAGCGCATTTTTTGTGGAATTGGGCAGGTATTGAAATCGGAGAAATGATAAATGTGTAAAGGGTGATTCAGATGAAAATAGTATTTGTCCGACATGGAAAAACGGCATGGAATGAAGAAGGCCGATATTTGGGAAAAACAGATATGCCATTGTCTGATGGTGGTAAGGAGCAATTGAAAGAGTGGAAACAGGAGATGCCGCAAGAGGTAGCCTGCGTATTGGTCAGTCCAATGAAAAGGTGTTTGGAGACGGCAGAGCTTCTCTATGAGACAGCAGAAAAAATCATCATTCCAGAGTGGAGCGAGATTGATTTTGGTGTGTTTGAGGGGAAGAATTACAAAGAACTTTCAGGGGATGCTCAGTATCAGCAGTGGATTGATAGTAATGGTACGTTACCATTTCCCAATGGTGAATCAAGACAAGCATTTATTGCGCGATCTTTGGATGGCTGGAATCACGCAAAGCAGGTGTTACAGGGTAAAATAAAGCAGGATAATCATTTGCCACAAACAGTGGTAGCAGTTGTGCATGGTGGAACGATTATGGCAGTTTGTAGCAGTGTTTTAGGTGGTGATTACTTTGATTATCAGGTGAAAAATGGAGAACAGATATGCATTACCATATAATTGCTTTTGTTGCTGGTTTTTTATTGGATTTGCTATTGGGAGATCCACATGCATTTCCACATCCGATTCGTTTGATTGGAAATATAATCAGTAAAGGTGAAAAATTATTTTATAACAAACAGAATAAATTACATGCAGGAAAGTATTTGGTTGGCTGGGCGCTTGGTCTGACAGCTGCGTTGGCTACAGGTGTGTTGATTGGCGCGTACCTTGTAACCCCTTATTTAGGTATTTTGGTGGAAACAATTATGACATATCAGATCCTGGCAACAAAATGTTTGAAGGATGAGAGCATGAAAGTTTATCATGCACTGGATAATGACGGATTGGAAGCGGGAAGAACGGCAGTTTCCATGATTGTGGGACGTGATACCGATTGTCTGGATGAAATAGGTGTCACAAAGGCTGCTGTGGAAACCATTGCAGAAAATACTTCGGATGGTGTGATTGCGCCGATGTTATTTTTGATGCTTGGTGGACCGATTCTTGGATTTTTATATAAGGCAGTTAACACCATGGATTCCATGGTAGGTTATAAAAATGACAAATATCTGGAGTTTGGAAGATGTGCGGCCAAATTGGATGATGTTTGTAATTTTGTTCCGTCGAGAGTCAGCGCATTTTTGATGATTGCTGCAAGTTTTTTGCTTGGAAAAACCTTTGATGGGAAGGGCGCATATCGAATTTTCAAAAGAGACCGTTTCAATCATGCAAGCCCAAATTCTGCACAGACAGAGGCGGTATGTGCAGGTGCACTATCGATTCAATTGGCAGGAAATGCGAGTTATTTTGGGAAAATACATGAAAAACCATATATTGGCGATGCAATTCGTGCCATAGAATTGCAGGATATCAAACGTGCAAATCAGCTATTATATGCAACAGCCTGGATTTGTTTTATTCTGTGTCTTGGGATTTTATGTGTGATACAATTTAGCTGTTTTTAATCGTTTACATGGAGGAATAGGAAATGGAGCATTGGATGCATGGCGGTGACATTTACCGCAACACAATTACATATGATTTTTCCGTCAATGTGAATCCGCTTGGTGTTCCAAATGGGGTAAGGCAGGCGATGCTGGATGCTGTAGCGCATTGTGACAGATACCCTGATTTGCATGTGCAAAAGGTGAGAGAAGCCATTGGCAAATATTTACATGTGAGCAGAGACTGTATTCTATGTGGAAATGGTGCGAGTGAATTGATTATGGCGACATTTCATGCATTACAGCCAAAGAAGGTTGTGATTCCGGTTCCATCCTTTTATGGTTATGAATATGCCACAAACAGTGGTATGTGTGATGTTATTTATTATCCATTGCAGGAGACAAAAGGGTTTGCGATAGGGGATTCTATATTTGAAGTTTTGCAGGAGGATGTGGATTTGCTGCTGCTGGCAAGTCCGAATAATCCAACTGGCAAAATGATTTTGGATGCCCAATTGATTGAATTGCTGGAATGGTGTAAGCAAAGGAATATTTTTGTATTACTCGATCAGTGTTTTGTTGATTTTGTGGATGCTGGTATCGATATGGCACGTCAAATAAATGATGTTAGGGCGTTACTTGTGCAGTATCCAAACTTAATGCTGTTACGTGCATTTACAAAGACATTTTGTATACCGGGAGTTCGATTGGGATATTTGATGTGTGAGGATGATGGCGTTCGGAAAAGAATTGCGCGACAGCTTCCTGAGTGGAATGTTTCGTATGTGGCGCAGGCTGCAGGAGAAGCTGCATGTAAGGAGCGAGAGTATGTCAGTCAAAGTCGGGCGTATGTGAAGCAGGAGCGTGAGTGGCTGATGGAGCAATTACAGGCATTTGGGTTTATCTGTTATGAAAGTGCTGCGAATTATGTACTGTTTTTTAGTGACATTCCGTTGTATGATGCGTTGTTAAAACAGGGGATTTTGATTCGAGATTGCAGTAATTACAGGGGGCTTCGACAGGGATTCTATCGAATTGCAGTGCGTTCGAGAGAAGAAAATGAGAGATTGTGTGAAGCAATTAGACAGTGCATAGAACTGTGAAAGGGGCAACATGAAAATGAAAGAGATTATGCTGGTGCAACCAGGTGAGATAGAAAGTCGCAGTTTTGAAATTATTTCAGAAGAGTTGAAGATGAGAAATATTGTGCTTCCGAAGGAACAGGAGCTTGTCACAAAGCGTGTAATTCACACAAGCGCAGATTTTGACTATGCCGAAACGATGACTTATTCGGAGAACGCAGTTGCAATCGCAAAGGAACTGATTCGAAATGGTGCACATATTGTGACAGATACCAATATGGCGCTTGCGGGAATTAATAAGAAAACACTTGCGAAATTTGGTGGTGAGGCACATTGCTTTATGGCTGATGAACAGGTGATGGTGATTGCAAAAGAACGAGGTGTGACTCGTGCAACTGTGAGTATGGAGATGGCGGCGCAAATTAAGCATCCAGTTATTTTTGCGGTGGGAAATGCGCCTACTGCGTTGATTCGTCTTTATGAGATGATGCAGGAAACGGATTGGAGACCAGCATTTGTGATTGGAGTACCAGTCGGATTTGTGAATGTAGAGGTCGCAAAAGAATTGATTATGGAAACAGATGTGCCCTATATTGTCAATCGTGGGCGAAAGGGTGGTAGCAATGTAGCAGCTGCCATTTGCAATGCGATTTTGTATCAATTATAACGTAATGTTGATCTCCTTCAAAGGTGTTGATTTGAAATGATTGTTAATTGATAGAATAAATGATCATGCACTTACAAATAATAGAACAGATGAAAAAGTGTAAAATGCAATTTCATGATAAAAGGGGAGTAAGTGTAAAGGGAAATGTTTTTTGAATTGGAGAGAGGTCGAGTCGGAATTCTTACATTTGAGGAATTAAAAGACGATTATGTAATGTATGGATTTTCGAAGGAAACCATTGGTGAATGCGAAAAAAATCAGTACAATTTTCGAAGCAATCATTTTGTGACAAAGGATTTTGTGTTTGCGGTTATTGATTTGATTCAGTTACATGATGTATTTGGAGAAAAAGGTCGTGTAGCGATTTATTTGAAAACAGATTTGTGTTTGATTGTGGATGTAAGAGATGCATCTGGTACGATTCGTGAGCATTTTGAAAGTGTAATCAAGAGATTTGAAAAGAATGATAATGGACTAAAGCACGCAGTGCCCGAGTTGTTTTTGTATCATTTTTTAGATGATTTGATGGTGGATGACCGAACATTTTTAGAAAATATGGAGATTCAAATGAGTGCGCTTGAGACCAGAATGTTATCTGAACGTGTGAATCCAGCCTTTGTAGATGAAATATTGGGAATTAAAAAAGAGTTGATGTATATATGGAATTACTATGAACAGTTGATTGACGTGGGGGAAGTGCTTCGGGATAATGAAAATGATATGTTCCCAGAAGAAAATGTGAGAAAATTTGGGATTTTTGTAAATCGTGTAAAACGAATCAATGAAAATGTGCGCGATTTGAAGGAGTATACTGTGCAATTACAGGAAACACATGATGCGATGTTGGATTATAATCTAAATAACATCATGAAGCTGTTTACGGTTGTGACTACCATTTTTTTGCCACTGACACTGATTGTTGGATGGTATGGAATGAATTTTCAAAATATGCCAGAGTTGACATGGAAGTATGGTTATTTGGGCGTGATTGTGTTTTCAGCAATTGTGGTAGGAGTATGTTTTGGACTGTTCCGAAAACATCGTCTGTTGTAAGGAAAGAGGAATAAAAAGATGTTACAGGTGTTTTGGATGGACGTAAGCTGTGGATGCTCGCACAGGGAGGCGGAAATGCTGAAGCAGTTTATTGTGGAAGAACGAATAGAAAAAATTGAAAAGCAAAAGGATGTAGGTCGCGCAAAGAAATTGACGATAATTAGTGCATTTTTGCAGCATTGTCTTGGTGAGGTTTTAGAAATTCCTGCTGCGGAGGTGCGTTTTTCTTATGGCCCGTGGGGAAAGCCAGCACTTCAAAATTCAGATTTAGATTTTAGTTTGTCGCATTCTGGCAACTATGCTGTGTTAGCGGTGAGTGATGCATTGGTAGG
Source organism: Eubacteriales bacterium (assembly GCA_030533405.1). Lineage (GTDB taxonomy): Bacteria > Bacillota > Clostridia > Lachnospirales > Lachnospiraceae > CAG-590. Next base: position 14,926 of record JAUNJF010000031.1, on the reverse strand, counting down.
GATTGATGTCGAGCATTTACGAAGAGACCGTTTACATATTGCAAAGCGATTTTTTTATGAAAGTGAGTATCGGGATATTGATAGGTTATCAGATGAGCGGGAAAAGAATATTCGTTTTTTGGAATACTGGACAATGAAGGAGGCATATGTGAAGCGGGCTGGTAAAGGTTTGCAGATTCCGTTGGATTCTTTTGTGATTACACGTGATTTACAGCAGAGTTCCAGGACGGTTTCAGAAGATGGAACAGAAATCTGGTTTGCAACACATTTTTTGAAGGATTCTTATGCCGTGTCGATTTGTAGCGAAAAAAAGCGGGAATTGGAAATGCTAAAAAAAGAGAATTTTAGAGAAATTCTGTTTGCGGATTTGAAAAAAGAAGGGATGTCTATTGAAAATAATACGCAAAAAGATGGGATTTAATGGGAATTTCACTCCTTGAATTTTAGATATGATTGGGGTATAATGCAGGTATGTGTGCAGGTGCGCGATATTATCACCTGTTAAATTATTGATTATATGGAGGGTTTATCATGTTAGTTTCAGCAACAGAAATGTTACAGAAAGCAAAAGCTGGCAAGTATGCAGTAGGCCAGTTCAACATTAACAATCTTGAGTGGACAAAGTCTATTCTATTAACTGCTGAGGAGTTAAAGAGTCCAGTTATCTTAGGTGTATCTGAGGGCGCTGGTAAGTATATGACAGGATTTAAGACTGTTGCAGCTATGGTTAAGGCTATGGATGAGGAGTTAGGAATTACAGTTCCTGTAGCACTTCACTTAGACCATGGTTCATATGATGGATGTTACAAGTGTATCAAAGCTGGATTTACATCAATCATGTTTGATGGTTCACACTATCCAATCGAGGAGAACATTGAGAAAACAAAAGAACTTGTTTCAGTTGCTCATGCTATGGGAATGTCAATTGAAGCAGAAGTTGGTTCAATCGGTGGAGAAGAAGACGGCGTTGTAGGTGCTGGTGAGTGTGCAGATCCAGATGAGTGTAAGGCAATTGCAGATCTTGGTGTTGATATGCTTGCTGCTGGTATCGGTAACATTCATGGTAAGTATCCAGAGAACTGGGCTGGTCTTAGCTTTGAGACTCTTGCAGCTGTTCAGGACAAGACTGGTGTTATGCCATTAGTACTTCACGGTGGTACAGGTATTCCTGAGGATATGATTAAGAAAGCAATCTCTCTTGGTGTATCTAAGATTAACGTTAATACAGAGTGTCAGTTATCATTCCAGGAAGCTACTCGTAAGTACATCGAGGATGGTAAGGACTTAGAGGGTAAGGGATTTGATCCTCGTAAGTTATTAGCTCCAGGTGCAGAAGCAATCAAGGCTACTGTAAAAGAGAAAATGGAATTATTCGGATCAGTTGGTAAGGCGTGAGATTAACTGGTTGTGGATATGAATAGAAAAAGAGGTGTTCCAGTTTGGAGCACCTCTTTTGTAATGGTTATAATAGAATCGGGGCGACGTGATTCGAACACGCGACCTCTTGGTCCCGAACCAAGCGCTCTACCAAGCTGAGCCACGCCCCGATATAATGATAATATAATGATTGCATAGAAAAAGCAAGGGTATTAGCTTCTGTCATAAAGTTGACAGAGGCTAAACTTGCTTTTTTACTTATGTTTTTAGATGATACCTGCAAAAATCTGGTGTGATTCTGGTCAGCTGGAAAATAGTTACAACATCATTTTGTAAATGTTTTCCAGGTCTTGTTGGTTTAATTCCACGAAACCATGTAATGCACCATTTCCTGTATGACCATAGCAGGAACGATGTGCAAGCTTTTCGATATCCTTTTCATCTGCGCCAAGTTCTTTGAAATTCTTTGGCATGCCAATCGAAATTAAGAAGTTTCGAAGTGCTTCAATACCAGCCTTGGCTGTATTTTCAGGATGATAATAATCCATTTGGCAACCCCATACGCGAACAGCAATCTGTGCAAAGCGGGTAATATCATGATGCATAACATAGGTAAACATGGCAGGCATAACGACTGCAAGTCCTGCACCATGTGCACAATCGTACTCGGCGGATAACTCATGCTCCATGGCATGACTGTTCCAATCCTGTGTTCGTCCAACACCACATACGTTGTTATGTGCAAGCATTCCTGCCCACATAATGTTGGCACGCGCATCATATAAATCTGGATTTTCCAATACTCTTGGAGCTTCGTGAACGACGCTGGCAATTAATCCTTCAATGAGTCGGTCTGTAACCTCTACTTCTGTTGTATTTGTTAAATAACGCTCATATAAATGTGCGATGATATCTGTAACACCACTTGCTGTCTGATAAGCTGGTAATGTCTGTGTCAAAGCTGGATTTAAAATGGAGAATTTAGGACGCAAAAGATCGCCTTTGGTTCCGCGCTTAATTAGTGTTTCCTCTTTTGTTATAACCGAGTTTGGAGAACCCTCACTTCCTGCAGCTGCGATTGTCAAAATGGTACCAATTGGAAGTGCTGCAGGCACCATTCTTTTTTCGTATAAATCCCAAAAATCGCCATCATATAATGTTCCCGCTGCAATGGCTTTTGAAGAATCAATCGTGCTTCCACCGCCAACAGCAAGGATAAAGTCAACTTGTTCTTTTCTACAAAGCTCGATTCCGGTGTAAACCAAACCACTTTTTGGATTTGGCTGTACGCCACCAAGTTCTACAAATGGAATACCTTCTGCTGTTAATGTATTTTTTACACGATCCAAAAGGCCGGAACGTACAACGGAGCCTCCGCCGTAGTGAATCAATACTTTTGTACCTCCAAAGCGTTTGATTAATTGCCCTACCTCTTGTTCTGTATCTTTTCCAAATGTGAAATATGTTGGGGAATAAAATGTAAAATTATCCATAGTAACTCCTTTCGTAGTCTAGGTAATTGTGAAACTCGTAATCACCTAAAATCATCTAGGACAGAGTGTAACATATTTTTGAGGGAAAGAATAGATTTATCCGATTTTTTACATGCTTTTTTATAGAAGAAAATATAGAATATGATATAGTTTGATATAATTCGTGTATAGAATATCCGTTACATAATAGTAGGAGGAAGGGAACATGTATACAGATAAGGAAAAGCTGAGATGGCTGTGGGGGCGAACGAAGGGCTATCATTTGTTGTATTTTATGTCATTGATTGGCATTATGATATGTGGTGTCATGCAGTTGACAGTTGCTGTTTTTACGCAAAATATTGTTGATCGTTTTTTGACAGGAAGCAATGCAAAGTTGAATATGCAACAGCATCAAAATGTTTTTATTATGCTGATTTTAGGTATGGTGTTACTTACCTTTTTGCGAAGTGTCATAGAGTACGCAGCCTGTATGGGGACAGAGAAGGTTTCACAGCATGTATTGAATTCTGTTCGTGACGATTTGTTTTATAAGGTCCAGCATCAGGATATGCGATTTTATGATCAATATCGAACTGGAGATTTGATGACACGCTTAACTGGAGATTTGGATGCAATCCGTCATATGTTGGCATGGGTGATTCGTTCTATTTGTGACTGTTTTAGTTTGTATATGTCATCTATGATTTATTTTTTATATTTGGATTTAGAGGTTGCGGTTGCAATTTTTGTGTTTACCCCAATCATTTTTGCCGTTATTTTAAGATTCAAAAACAAGATTGGTCCATTGCACGGCGCGTTGAGAGAGCAGCTTTCGCAGTTAAATACTGCAGCACAGGAAAATATTTCTGGTAATCGTGTTGTGAAGGCATTTGCACGCGAGGATTACGAGATTCAGAGATTTGATGAACGAAATAAAGCGTATCTTGAAGCCAATAAAAAGACTATTTTGACATGGATCAAATATTTTCCGATTATTGAAGGCTGTGCCAATATGTTACCTGTTGTACTGATTGTGTTTGGTGGAATGAAAATGATTGACGGTACCTTGACAGGTGGAGAATACATTGCGTTTGCCAGTTTGATTTGGGCAGTAACAGTGCCAATGCGAATGTTAGGAAATGTGTTAAATGAATTTCAGCGTTTTTCGGCAGCCTGCAATAAGGTTATGGAGCTAGAGGCCAGTGAACCAAGTATTGTTGACCAGGAGAATGCAATCGACCACCCACAGCGTTTTGATGGGAAAATAGAGTTTCGAAATGTAAGCTTTTCATATGGAAAGAAAAAAGTGTTAGAAGATATTAATTTTGTTGTGGAGCCAGGTCAGACAGTTGCTATTATGGGTGAAACAGGAAGTGGTAAGACTTCATTAATCAATTTGCTACCAAGATTTTATGATCCAGACAGCGGCAACGTTTTGATTGATGGAATGGATGTCAAGGATTTGAAGAGTAAGCAGCTTCGAAAAAATATTGGTATGGCGACGCAGGATATTTTGCTTTATTCCGATACCATTGATGGAAATATTGCATTTGGAGATTCTGCAATGTCGGAAGAAAAAGTGAAAAAATATGCAAAGGATGCAGCAGCGGATGAGTTTATTGAAAAGTTGCCGTTAGGATATGATACGATTATTGGTGAGCGTGGTGTCGGACTTTCTGGTGGACAAAAGCAGAGAATTTCGCTTGCAAGAGCATTGGCAATTGAACCATCCATTTTGGTGTTAGATGACACGACTTCTGCTGTGGATATGGAAACGGAACATTATATTCAGGAACAATTAAAACAGTTGGAATTCCCATGTACCAAATTAATCATCGCACAGCGTATTTCATCGACTAAGGATGCTGACATGATTTTGATTTTGAAGGATGGAAAAATTGTTGAGCGGGGAACACATCAGGAACTTGTAGCTCAGGAGGGCTATTATTACGATATTTATCAGTTACAAGGTGGGGGTGAGAGCATTGGCTAGAAATACATATGCAACAGATGAAATGTTGGAAACACCATTTAATTTTAAGCATTTACTTCGCGCATTTGTCTATATCAAAAAATATATGGTAAAAATGATTAGTGCATTGTTGATTAGTGCAATTTCTGCTGCCACTGCATTACTTGGTCCGATGATTATTAAAAAGGCATTGGATGAGGTCATTCCAAGCGGTGATAAGAAACAACTTTGTTTGTTGGGAGTATTACTGATTTGTACATATATGATTAGTGTCGTGTTTGCAACCATTCGTTCAAGAATTATGGGGGTTGTCGGACAGGATATTATCTATGATATTCGTAAGGATTTGTTTGAACATTTACAAAGACTGTCATTTCAATATTATGACGACAGACCACATGGTAAAATCCTGATTCGTGTTGTAAACTATGTGAATTCCGTATCTGAAATGCTTTCCAATGGAATTATCAATACCATTTTGGAGATTTTAAATATGGTGTTTATTGTCATATTTATGTTTTTGGTAAATGTTCCATTGTCATTTGTTGTATTGGCTGGCGTGCCGGTGCTTGCCTGGGTTATGAATTATATCAAGATTCGTCAGCGCAAGGCATGGCAGGCAGTGTCAAATAAGAATTCGAATTTAAATGCGTATTTGCAGGAAAATATTACTGGTGCAAGGGTGACACAGGCGTTTGCAAGAGAAGAGGAGAATGAAGCAATATTCCATCGGCTTTCGGATGAATGTCGTGCAAAATGGATGGATGCTGTAAAGTATTCGAATCTGGTTTGGCCAGGGATTGACGATATTTCGGTTTGTATTCGAGCAGCTATTTATTTGGTAGGATTACTGGTAATCGGTCAGGGGAAGATTTCGATTGGTATTATTGTGGCGATGACGTCGTACGCATCTCAGTTTTGGCAGCCGATTATGAATCTTGGTAATATATTTAACAATTTTATTAATAATATTGCATACTTAGAGCGTATTTTTGAAACGTTAGACGAAGAGGTATTGGTAGCGGATGCGGAAGATGCTACAGAGCTTTCTGAGATTAAAGGTGAGGTTGAGTTTCGAAATGTTTTCTTCCAGTATGAGGAGGATAAACCTGTTTTGCAGGATGTGTCATTCCATGTAAAGGCAGGAGAAAATGTGGCATTGGTTGGTCCGACTGGAGCGGGAAAATCTACGATTGTGAATCTGATTTCGCGTTTTTATAATTTGGATGAAGGGCAAATTTTGATTGATGGGCAGGATATTTCCAAGGTAACCTTGCATTCTTTGCGTGCACAGATGGGTATTATGTTACAGGATAGTTTTTTGTTTAGTGGAACGATTGCAGATAATATTCGTTATGGAAAATTAGATGCATCGCAGGAAGAAATTCAAAAGGCAAGTAAGGTTGTCTGTGCAGATGATTTTATTTGCTCTATGCCAGATGGATATGAAAGTGAAGTGAAGGAGCGAGGAAGCTTGCTTTCTCAGGGACAAAAACAGTTGATTTCATTTGCAAGAACACTGCTCTCAGATCCAAAGATTTTAGTGTTGGATGAGGCGACTTCAAGTATTGATGTTAAGACAGAAAAGGCATTGCAGCAGGGATTAAACGCAATGCTAAAAGGAAGAACTGCATTTATTATTGCACACCGTTTGTCTACAATTAAAAATTGTGACAAGATTATGTATGTAGATGAGGGTGGCATTAAAGAATGTGGTACGCATGAAGAACTGATTGCAAAAAAAGGTGCTTATTATAAGCTTTATATGTCGCAATCGCTTAGTGCATAATTGTATGACAAGTGTTGCATGCGAATCCTGATTTATGGTACAATGTACATAATTGTTTGGACTTGTAATCGTTTTGATATGTTACACGAGGTGACATATATGGGAAGAAGGGATTCGTATGCAGCCAATTATATATTTTGATATTGCTGCAATCGCAGTTTTATTGGTTTTGCTATTTACATTTTTTTGTAAAAAAATTACATTCGACTATGTTAGTCGAATTTTCTTAACTTTTATTATTGTGGTACTTTGTACGGCAGTTTGCAGTTTGGTTACTGCGTTGTATTCGAATATACCATCTACGGAGGATGTGACCATTCGTTATGTGTTGCATACTCTATATTTGCTGTTACGAAATTCCAATGGACCACTTTATGTTCTTTATATTCTGGCTCTATCAGATACTTTCCACAAATATAGGAATAAAATAGGATTGTTCTGGCTGTTTTTATCGCCATATTTTATTGTTGTTTTGTTTTTGATTAGCAATATTTTTACGCATTCCATGTTTTATTTGCAGAATGATTTGATATATACGCGAGGCAAGTTATTCTTTGTATTGTATATTTCTGCAGGATTTTATATGGTTCTTGGTGTCATGAATATGGTTAAGAATCGAAGATTCATGCAACTGCCACAAAGAATTTCGCTGTATTCACTTGTCGTGCTTTCGGCGGGAGCACTGTTGATTCAGTGGAAGAATTCTCATGTTATGGTTGAGATGTTTTCCAATGCGCTTTCAGCAATTTTAATGCTTGTTATGGTGCAAAAGCCGGACGATGTATTTGATTCGGTTACTGGATTGAAAAAACGATATGTATTTGCAAATGAGATGTGGCGTAACTATGAAAATGACAAAGCGATGAGCGTTGTGTTTGTTCAGGTTGTGAATTATTCACCGTTGCTTTCTATGTTAGGATTTGAGCGATTGAATCGTTTGGCGCAGGAAATCGCACGTGAGTTGACAGATATTAATATGTCAGTAAAATCAAGAGCAGATACTTATTTTGTGAATTCTGCAACATTTGCAATTGTAGCATGTGGAAAACAAATGTCAAAGACAGAGCAGATTGTGGAAAAGGTTCTTTGTTTGAATCAAACGGGATTTGAAATGGATCAGATGGCTGTAAATGCGCAGATATCGGTATGCACGGTGTCTTGTCCAAGCGAAGTGGAGGACTTTGATACATTAATGGATATTGGCGATAATATGGCTCGATTTGTGGAGACGACAGGGCAGGTGGTTCGTGCAGCGGATATTATGGCAAAGAATCGATTTGGTTTGGCAGACAAGTTGGATGAGATTATTGAAAATGCCTTAGCAAAACATCGATTTCAGGTATATTATCAGCCGATTTATTCAATTCAGGAGAAGCGTTTTGTCTCTGCGGAAGCGTTGTTGCGTCTTTGGGATGATGAGTATGGATTCATTTCACCGGCTATTTTGATTCCGGCTGCTGAAAAAAGTGGTGCAATTCATCGAATAGGAGATTTTGTAATGGATGAAGTGTGCCAGTTTATCGCAAGTGAAGAATTCAAGGCATTAAAGCTTGATTTTATTGAGGTAAATTTATCTGTAGCGCAGTGTATGCGCAAGGATTTGGCAGATAGTATTTTGAGAACTATGTACAAATATGGAATTGCATCGGATACAGTGAACTTGGAGATTACAGAAACAGCTGCAAGCTATTCACAAAATTCCATGGTTGAAAATCTGAATAAATTATCAGAGGTTGGAATTAAATTCGCACTGGATGATTACGGTACAGGTTATTCTAACATTGAACGAGTGGTGTCGTTGCCGCTTAATATTGTTAAGCTGGATAAGACGTTTGTAGATGGAACAGAGAATCCAAGAATGTGGATTGCATTACAAAATACAGTTCGCATGATGAAGGATATGAAGATGCAGATTGTTGTAGAGGGCGTAGAGACAGAGGAATTAGTAAATAAAATTAAAAATTTGGAATGTGATTTTATTCAGGGTTATTACTATAGTAAACCGATTCCAAAGGATGAATTTATCACATTTTTAAAGAACAATATTTAATGGAGAGACGAGCTATGGATCAACATACATTTATGGAAACCCTGGCCAGTGTAAAAGAAATTATGCAGGTGCAGGAAAATCCTTTAACAGAAGAAGAAATGTTATCTTATTTTGCAGAAATGCATTTAAGTGATGCGCAAAAGAAAATGGTAATTGAATATTTGACAACAGTGCCAGAAGAGACTGAGGAAAATGCAACTGAGGAATCAGAGCAGGAGACAGTTGGTGAGGAAGAAAAAAAGATTTCTGCCATTTTCCAAATGTATATGGAGGAGTTGGGAGAACTTCCGCAGTATACGCACACACAGGAACTTGAGATGTATCGGGCCCTGCTATCGGGAGATGAGGGGATGATTCGCAAGTTATTGGATTGCTGGTTAGAGCGTGTGATTGAGCATGCAAAGGGATATATGACACCGAAGATTTTGATTGAAGATTTGGTGCAAGAGGGTAATGTTGCATTATTTATGAAACTGCAGGAATTATGTGGCGCTGGAAAATGCGATGATATAGAAGACAGCTTGATTATGGCGATGGAAGAGGCTATGATGAACTATGCGTCGACTTTAACGCAAGAAATGGATTTAGAGGAAGCGATGTTGGCGAAACTTCGACTTGTGTATGCAGCGAGAAAGTATATGACAGAGGAAAATGGGAGCGTGCCTACGATTGCGGCATTGTCAGATTATACAAAGATTCCACAGGAAGAATTACGACAGCTGATTGAGATCTTAGATGAATCAGAAGAGGAATCAGAAGAAAAATAGACCGATTGTATGCAGAATATAGACAATTAGAATTGACAAAAAGAAGAGGTGAGATTGTGGCAATCAAACAAAAGATTTTGGTGGCTGATGATGCGAAGGATATTCGAGAGATGCTTCGTATTATGTTAGAGGATGCAGGATATGATGTGATACTTGCAAGTAATGGAAATGAAGCGATAGAACGATTTACAGAAGATGTGAATTTGGTGATTTTAGATATTATGATGCCGAAATGTAATGGAATTGACGCATGCGCAAAAATTCGGGAACGAAATGAGGTTCCTGTTTTATTTTTGACTGCCAAATCAGCAGAGTCCGATATGGTGGAAGGATTTGAAGCTGGTGGAGATGATTATATGACAAAGCCATTTTCTTTCACAGAATTAATGTTGCGTGTCAAAGCATTGTTGAAGCGACCAACTATGCAAAATGAAAGTAAAGCAGATACGTCAATGCAGATTGTGATTCAGGATATATTGTTAGATACGAATCTACAGATTGCAATACGTGGAGAGGAAGAGATTCCATTAACAGAGATAGAATATAGAATATTGAAGCTTCTTGCATCCGACCGTAACCACATTTTTACTGCGAAAGAGATTTATGAAGCTGTTTGGGAAGAAACATACTTACCCAATTCTACGAATACAGTGATGGTTCATATTCGAAATATTCGAAAAAAATTAGGAGATACCGGACCAAATGCAAAATATTTGCATAACATCTGGGGAAGGGGATATCGTATTGTTTAAGGCTAGAAGAAAAACACGTCCCCTATTGGCGTGGTATTTATTGTTTTGTGTTCTGATTTCGGGAGCGATTGGCGTAGCCGTCGGATATGCCTGTTATTATTTTGGTTCTAATTATGTGGATCAATTATCTGATGATCAGGAAATGAATCAGGTATGGCAGGTGCGTTATCTGGAGGAACTGCAGGAGTTTGTGAAAGAAAATGAGATTACAGCCGCTAATATTGCGCAGTTGAACGAGTGGACAGAAAAAAACGGAAATGTATATGTTTCTATTTATCAAAATCGTCGCATTATTTTTAATTCTGATAATGCCTATGATATGCAGACGGAACAGGAAGAATATGATACAGACGAGTTAGAAGATATTTTTGCGGATTATTTGTATCGGTTGGTTCTTTTCGATGGAAGTATTGCCAGAGTGGATATCTTTTGTTACGACTTTTGGAAATATTATAATTATATCTGGGGAATCGCTGTTGCATTGGGAATCATAGTGTTTGATATCGTATTAACACGGTTGATTCATCGCAAGATTAATTATATCAATGGAATTGTAAAGGAATTGCAGATTTTAGAAGGTGGTAATTTGGAATATCCAATCACAGTCAAGGGAAATGATGAAATTACTAACCTGGCAATGGGCATTGAGCAGATGCGTTTGTCCATTATTGATAACATGCAAAAAGAGCAGGAAACGTTAAGAAGCAATAAAGAGCTTGTAACATCGATGTCTCACGATTTGCGTACACCGCTTACAACACTTACGGGATATCTTGAAATGCTCAATATGGGTGTTGATTTGGATGAAGAAAAGAAGAAACATTATTTGGAATTGTCGCTTGCCAAATCTATGGAAATCAAACAGCTATCCGATGATTTATTTTCTTATTTCCTCATTTACGGAGAGAGTGAGAAGCATATTGATGTGGAACCGATTTCTGCGAATGGATTAACTGAGGACTTGATACACAATCAAATGCTTGGTTTGGAAGAGTCAGGATATGTCGTGCAAGGCGATAATCAAATATCGGAAGAGGATGGATGTTGCATGATAAATATTAAGTACATGCAGCGTGTACTGAATAATGTAATATCAAATCTTGAAAAGTATGCAGATAAGGATTTACCAATAGAAATATCTGCATGTGTGGAATTGGATAAAATGATACTTTGTGTAAAGAATGCAATTAATCATTTTGTGGAACCGCATGAAAGTACAAAGATTGGATTGATTACCTGTGGAAGAATTTTAAAGCTTCATGGGGGAAAATTTGAGAGCTTGGAAGAAGACAATTATTTTACTGTAAAAATAGAAATACCGATGGAGGGAAAAGAATGTTAGGTATTATTGGAGCAATGGATGAAGAAGTTTTGGAAGTAAAGGCGCAGATGCAGGATGTGAAGGTCATGAAAAAGGCGTCCATGGAATTTTATCAGGGTACAATTAGCAATCACCCAGTTGTAGTTGTTCGTTCTGGAATTGGTAAAGTCAATGCAGCAATTTGTACGCAGATATTGGTGGATGAGTATCATGTGGATGCAATAATTAATACAGGTATTGCTGGTTCGTTAAATGCAGCGATTGATATTGGAGATATCGTATTGTCTACAGATACATTAGAGCATGATATGGATGCGGTTGCATTTGGATATCCGGTTGGACAGATTCCAAGAATGGATTGTCTTTCTTTTGTTGCAGATGAAAAACTTCGTGCCTTGGCAAAAAGTGCCTGCGAAGCAGTGAATCCAGATGTGCACGTATTTGAGGGAAGAGTGGTAAGCGGAGATCAGTTTATTTCTGATAAAGAAAAGAAAGCATGGCTTGTGGAGCAGTTTGATGGTTTTTGTACAGAAATGGAAGGTGCAGCAATCGCGCATACTGCATATTTAAATCAGATTCCATTTTTGATTATTCGTGCCATTTCGGATAAAGCAGATGATTCTGCTTCTGTGGATTATCCAACATTTGAGGCAAAAGCCATTGAGCATTCTGTAAAATTAATTTTGGAATTGTGTAGCAGATCATTGTGAAACTCAATTTAGTGTGTTGAACATTGGACAATATAAACAAATCCAAGTTGGGTCGTTTTCACTTAATTGCGAATGTAACAGTACATAAGGTAGCAAAGTACGCTACCTAAGTACTGACATTCGTAAATATCCCAACTTAGATAGTTGTTTATATTGACCAATGTTATTCTACATAATTACGAGTTTCACAATGATCTGTTGTTACTAAGAATAGGAGGATATAAAAAATGGAAAAAATAGCAAGTTTTACAGTGAATCATCTTACATTGTTGCCAGGTGTTTATGTATCTCGTACGGACAAGGTTGGAGATGAGGTTATTACAACATTTGATTTGCGAATGACAAGACCTAATTTTGAGCCGGTTATGAATACAGCAGAGATTCATACATTAGAGCACTTGGGTGCTACTTTTTTAAGAAATCATGCAGAGTATAAGGACAAGATTATTTATTTTGGTCCTATGGGATGTCGTACTGGATTTTATATGGTTTTGGCAGGAGCGTATACTTCTGAGGATGTAGTGCCTTTGGTAAAAGAAATGTATGCATTTATGAAAGATTTTGAGGGAGAAGTTCCTGGAGCAGCTGCAAGAGACTGTGGTAATTATTTGGATATGAATTTAAATATGGCGAAATTTGTTGCCGCAAAATATTATGATGAGGTTTTGGAAAATATAACTTCTGAGCGTATGTACTACCCAGATTAGTTAAAAATATACCATAAAAAGCCGTTGGATATTTGTGTTTTTTTCACAAAATAACGAATAATGTTACAAAAATGTTACAAATCAAGTAAAAAAGGGTTGCAATTTGTTAAAAATCTGTTAGAATAGAGAATGTCAAAATTAATCGGGAAGGACATTATCCAATATGAAATGCAGAGTGAAATTACTAGTTACGTTTTTACTAATGATTTGTATGACAGTAGGAGTATCGATTCAGTCTAAAGCTAGCGATGCTGTAAAATTAAATAAATCTAGAGTGGTTGTTGATTTAAGCGGAGACACAGTACAGTTGAAGGTTAAGAATACAACAAGTAAAGTGAAATGGTCATCTGCGGATGAGAATTTGGTTAAAGTGAACAAGAAGGGTGAACTTGCACCAAATGAAGTTGGTGTTACAACAGTAACAGCTACTGTGGATGGCAAGAAGTATAATTGTAAAGTAATCGTTGTAGATTATGCTGGTATGTCGGATGAACAAAAAGAGGTTGTTGCATTTGCTGTGAAGCATGTAGGAAACCGATATGTATATGGTGGCTCTAGTTTGACAAAGGGAACGGATTGTTCCGGATTTACAATGTCAGTATATGGTAATTTTGGATACGATTTAGTACATAATGCAAAGGGCCAGATGGATACTGTGAAAAAGGTTAGCATGAAGAAGATTAAGCCAGGTGATTTGATTTTCTACGGAAGTAGTAAAGCAAGTTGTTCTCATGTTGCAATGTATATTGGTCATGATAAGGTTGTTCATGCATCCAATGAACAGACAGGAATTACGATTTCAGACTTCAATTACAGAAATTATGTTGGAGTTGGACGAGTTCTTGAAACAGAGACATACACTCCAGATGGTAAGGAATTTATTGAAAATACCAATTCCTTAGATGAGATGGCTAGATACGCAAAGTCAAGATAAATGAAAAGTAGACGGTGGTTTAGAGATAACCACCGTCTATTTTTATGATTTCACCAGTTAAATAAAATGGACTTTCATATACATGCAGAACCATTTGCGCGACTTCTTCTGGTGTGCCAAGTCGACAAGCTGGAATTTCATCACAAAGCGCAGATAATTCTTTTTCACTAAAGCAGGCGTTCATTTCGGTTTGAATAGCACCACATGCTAAGGCGTTAACACGAACATGACTTGGTGCAAGTTCTTTTGCCAATCCCTGTGTAAAGGCATTGATTCCTCCTTTTGTGGCACTGTATGCAACTTCGCAGGAGGCACCATTTAATCCCCACATAGAAGAAATGTTAATGATGTGTCCGGATTGATTGTGTACCATGTGTGGCACAATTCGGTTGGAACAATTGAAAACAGATGTTAGATTGGTGTTAATAATCTGATTCCATTGTTCAATTGTCATGTCGGAAAGAAGACCGACATGGGATATCCCAGCATTGTTGACCAAGAGATCAACAGGTGGGCATGTTTTTAGAACTTCATCCATCATTTTACGAACAAAAGCATAATCGCCGATATCTCCTGGAAAAGCTAGGCATTTCGTTCCTGTATTCTGAATCAGTTGCCTCGTTTCTTCTAATGCAGCTTTATTATGGAAGGAATTGATTACAATACAATCAAAATGTGAGGCAAGTGTCATGGCACAGGCTCTTCCGATTCCCCTGGATGCGCCTGTTATAATTGCTGTTTTTTCCATATAAACTCCTTCAATCAAATCATTGTGTAATAAATATAGCATACTATGAAATGGTTGAAAAGCAAAGTTATTTCTGATATACTAGCCATAGTCTTTGCCTTTTTTTGACATATAGGGAAAGACGCTTATGTCTAGTGTGTAAACAGGAGGAAAGAAAATGGACAAGAAAACAATGCTTAAGATATTTGGAGAGGCATTTTTGCGATCATTTGTTGTATTGATGGCATTTTTAATTGTAGGATTCGCGGCATTTTTCATTATCAAAGTTAATTCTGATAATAAGAATAAGCAGGTTGCACAGGCAACGACAGAAGAAATTACAAC
>JAUNJF010000011.1 GCA_030533405.1 Eubacteriales bacterium | reverse complement strand
ACATAATATGATAGACGTAGTACGATAGGTGGAGCAAAAGCGCGTGCAAAGAAACAAGAATTAAGGATCTTTTGATTAGAAAGTATCTATAATACGGAATAGAACAGGAGGATGTGGAATGACCAATATTAGTAGTGATGTCATTCGTGGATATAATGACACGATTATATTGTTTCTGTTAATGGAGAAACCTTCTTATGGATATGAGATTTCGAAACAGATTCGAATGCTCTCAGATGAGAAGTATATTATCAAAGAAACAACATTGTACTCTGCATTTACACGAATGGAAAAGAATGGATATGTGGAATCATTTTCAGATCAGGATGCGACAGGTGGTAAGAAGAGAACCTACTATCGAATTACAGATGTTGGACGAGAGTATTACAAAGAAAAATGTGCAGAATGGGAATTAACCAAAGAAGTTGTTGAATTGTTTATTATGAAGGAGGTATAGAATATGGAAACCATTAAATCTTATTTAGATAATATGTTTTTAAGTCTTCCAAGAACAAGTGAGGTGATTGCAGCAAAGCAGGAGCTTATGCAGATGATGGAAGATAAGTATATGGAGTTGAAGGAAGAAGGCAAGACAGAGAATGAGGCAGTAGGAATTGTAATTTCGGAATTTGGCAATTTGGAAGAGGTTGCAGAGTCATTAGGAATTTCTGCTGTGGTAAGAAAAGAAGACGCGATCAAGACAGAAGATGGTGTTATGGAAGTAGAAGAGTGTGTGACCAAAAGAGTTCTTTTAATTGAGGACGCGAAGAAGTATTTAGAGTTAAATAACAAGCGTTCAAATCTGATTGCATCAGGTGTTTTCCTTTGTATTACAAGCGTTTGTGGAGCAGCACTTTCGGAGGCATTTGCGTCATTTCCAGGTGTGAATGAAACAGCTGCAGATGCAATTGGTGCAACGATGTTATTTGTTTTTGTAGCAATTGCAGTTGGCTTATTTGTATACGCAGGTATGTTGATGAAGGATTTTTCATGGATGAAGTACAATGGATTGATTACAGATTTTGAAACAAAGGGATATGTAGAGGAGCAGGAAAAGGAATATCGATATAAGCATATGTTATACATGGTCATTGGAATTATCTTTTGTGTATTGTGTGTGGTGCCTGCAATTATTATGGATGCCATGAAGTTGCCTGAATGGTGTGAGGGTCTTTCAGGAGCATTACTTTTTGTATTGGTTGCGGTTGGCGTATATTTGATTGTGAAGACCAATATTAAGGAGTCTGGCTATGAATTTATTATAAATGATGGTAATACAGCAAAAAATCAGGCTGCAAATTCAGAGAAAAAATATAATAATCCAGTGATTCAGGGCATTATGGATTTATATTATCCAACAATTACATGTATTTATTTGTGCTGGAGCTTCTTGACTTTTGACTGGCATATTACCTGGGTAATCTGGCCAATTGCAGCAGTAGTAAGAGGGTTATTGAAAATCATGTTCAGAGGAGTGGAGGAATAACGATATGAAGAAAACGGTATATGTTATTATTATAGCTTTGATTACATTTGTTTGTATGGCTGTCGGTGTGATTCGTAATTTTATGCCAACGCATAATCAGTGGGGTTGGGGCGCTGGAACGTCAAAAACAATAGGTGAGGAAGCAACACTTGATGCGTTTCAAAAATTAGATGTAAATGCATCTGTTTGTGATTTGACAGTTGAAGTTGGTGAAGACTATGGGATTTCATATAAATGTTCTGAAAATTTGACACCAAAGTATGTGGTCGAGGGTGATACGCTTATGATTACACAAAAGAATAATAAAAAAAACTTGAATGCATTTAAATCAATGAAATGTAAAATTGTGCTTACAATACCTAAAAAAGATGCTTTGACAAGTGCAAAAATTGATATTGCAGTTGGAGATTTGAAAATGGATGCTTTGACGCTAGATGATTTGCAGGTAGAACAAAATGTCGGGGACATGAAAATGTGTGATATGGTAGCAAAATCTGTCCAGGCAGATTCTAATACTGGAGATGTTCATTTGGAACGTGTAGCATTTGATGCTTTGGAGGTTAGTAGTAATATTGGAGATGTAAAGGTATCGTCAGCAACATCACTTGAAGAATATGGATTGGATTTACAGGCTGACATTGGAGATGTGCGCTTAGATGGTCAAAATCAGTCCAAATCATATCAAAGAGATACCAAGGGGGAACGATCAATTCAAATCCATACAGATTGTGGTGATATCGATGTTTCGGCTGTTGAAATGAACGAATAAAATGGTTGTAAAAGAGTTGTTTTTGCGATAAAATTGAGATAGGGTTCATCGCTTATATGAGCGCATAATACTTACTAGTTTTAGGGAGGTACATACTATGGAAACAAGCGGAATGAAACTATATCAAAGTGCAGAAATGTTGAGCTGGGTGGGCAATTTTGCAGAAAGAATGAATGTAAGTCCAGAGAAGATCAAGATGTTAAATATTTGTGGTAAGAAGAAGAATGTTCTTCCGACCATTGAGACACATAAGCGTGTGATGATTTTTGCAGATGAGAGCCAGCCAGATTTGTTTTATGAATTATGGGAAGGTGGCTATGGCGATTATGATATGTGGTTGGGTGTCGGAACCAGTAAAGAAGATGAGGTAAAGACACGCAAGGTGAAGGATTACATGGATCGCAAGATTACGGAGCCAACGGTTATTTTTATTATCAATGAGAATACACGTGAGGCATCTCGTTATGGTATTCGTAATGAGTTTTTCTCAAAGGGATCTGTGAATTATGTTGGACATGAGATTCGTGCAATTATCATGAATTTAATTTCCTGTGATGTAGGCGATACAGTTTGTATTGTAAGTGGAGAGAGTATCGCAATCGAAGCTGCTATTGAGGCAAATGAAGGAACTGTAATTGCAGTGGAACCTGATAAGAGAGATATGCAATCATTGCAGGATAATGTGAGCAAGTTTGGTGTACATAATATTGAGATTATTCCAACAATCAATGAAGAGACCATGGCAAATCTTCCAGCACCACGTTTGGCATTTATTGTAGCGTCGAAGCGTATTGAAGAAGAGATTGCTGCTTTGCTTCAAAAGAATCCAAAGATGCATTTTGTGGTTTATACATTAGAACTTGATATGGTGGTACGCGTGAAGAATATTTTTGAGAAATATAATATTGAAGATACAGGCGTATTACAGGTAGCGATTTCCAAGAGTGATAAGCATAGTGTAATGGTAGCGCAGCCATCACCATGGATGATTAGTGGTGAAGCAAGATAAGTTTACATAATGTTATGAGGAAGAGATATATGAAAAAAAGATTAATGTTAGCAAGTATGATGGTAATTGCGATGGTACTTGTTGGATGTGGGAATAAAGGAACGGAAGAACATATCAAAACTGGTGAACAGATTGCGGTTGAGCAGGCTGCGAAGGCAGAAGAAGTTGTGGACCAGAACAATGAGGCTGTGAAGAATTTACAGCAGGAAACCGATGCAATCGATGAAGCAGAATAATATTTTTTAAAACAAAGGCTATGACATAGTAATATGTTGTAGCTTTTCTGTTTTTAAAGAAATATAGATATGCTTTTTTAGCTGTAAAATGAATAATAATATGAGGTCATTCGAATACTAACTAAGAAAGGTAAAACAAATTTGTTTTATGAGAAAGAACCCTTATGAAATGGGAGGTGTTTTATGAATACTTCTTTGCAAGTAGGAAAGCAGAGTATTGCATTTGAAAAACCTGTGTATATTATGTCTTCTGCTTCGATGGTAGGACCAAAAGAAGGAGAAGGACCACTGAGAGATACGTTTGATGTTGTTGTACAGGATGCAACTTTTGGAGCGGATTCCTGGGAGGAGGGTGAAAGCCAAATGATGAAAGAAACCTCTTTGCTTGCGCTTCGAAAAGCAAAATTGAAACCAGAGGACATCAGATATTTGTTTGCAGGAGATTTGCTGGGACAACTGATTGCGACGACTTTTGGTGTTGTGGATTTTAATATTCCATTATTTGGCTTATATGGTGCGTGTTCAACTGCAGGAGAAGCGTTATCATTGGGGGCAATGACTGTGCATGCAGGATATGCAGACACTGTACTTGCTGCAGCTTCCAGTCATTTTGGTGGTGCTGAAAAACAGTTTCGATTTCCTTTGGAATATGGAAATCAACGACCGATGTCATCTACCTGGACCGTTACAGGATGTGGTGCATTTGTACTTTCAAAAGAGTATGGAGAAGTGCAGATTTCTGGTATTACAACGGGAAAGGTCGTAGATTACGGGGTGAAGGATTCGTTAAATATGGGAGCCTGTATGGCGCCAGCAGCTGCAGATGTTTTATATCAGCATTTTCAGGATTTTAAGCGTAATCCAAAGGATTATGATTGGATTGTAACAGGCGATCTTGGCAAGGTTGGGAAAGAAATATTATGTAAACTAATGTTGGATCAGGGATATGATATAGAAACTGTTCATATGGATTGTGGAATGGAGATTTATGATGATGTTGAACAGGATACACATAGTGGTGGTTCCGGATGTGGCTGTAGTGCAGTTACACTGGCTGGAAAGCTTATACAGGAATTAAAAGTTGGAAAGTTAAATCGAATTCTTTTTATACCAACAGGCGCATTACTGTCTACAGTAAGCTACAACGAAGGGCAAACGGTTCCGGGGATTGCACATGCGGTGGTGATAGAAAGAAGAAAAAAGGAAGAAAAGGTTGGGTGAAGTTGTGGATTATTTGAAAGCATTTGTGTTTGGTGGATTAATTTGTGTGTTTGCACAAATATTGATGGAAAAAACAAAATTAATGCCAGGACGAATTATGGTTATTCTAGTTTGTACAGGTGCTATTTTAGGTGCCCTGCAGTTGTATGAACCATTTTTAGATTTTGCGGGAAGCGGGGCTTCTGTACCTCTAACTGGATTTGGATACAATTTATGGAGAGGAATTAAAGAGGCAATTGATAAAGATGGCATGATTGGCGTATATCGCGGTGGATTTAAAATGGCAGCCGTCGGAACGTCGGCTGCCTTAATCTTTTCTTATTTGGCATCCTTGATTTTTCAACCAAAGATGACGAAATAGCGTTCTTGAATTTAATGGAAGAGAGCAAGGTGTAAGGTTCCTTTCAGCCATGCCAAAAGAGATGGCATGGTTGAAGGATTTTTGGTGTTTCTTGCTTCGTCATCATAAATATCATCATCGTCAGGTGGGGTTTCATCGCTACTATTTGGTACAAATGTAACAACCACGTTATGATTATTTGAGATATCTACAAAGGTGTAAGAAGAAATAGCGCCTTTTGATTCTCCGTCGACGACAACATTGGAAATTACATAATTGTTGTTTGGAGTAAAGTTTAACACAACGGTTTCACCAGGTTTTGCCTTGGTTGGACCAGAAACGCTACCGCCGCCTTCAACAACAGTAGATATCGAATAATTATTTGCTGTATCTTCATCTGGATGATCAAATGAAAATCCAGGATCTTCCTCTTCTTCCATTTTCTCCTTTGTATGGAGTGGACATGTTGTTGTCATAAAGTCATCTTCTGGTGTAAATTTAGCATCTTCTAAAACGATAACACCATTATCATCAATAGAATAGTGATATACAGTTGTTTCAGGACAATACTTGGTTGCTTTCATATGCGATTCATCACAAAGACGAATGACCTGATGTTCCTGACAGGTTTTGGTTGGAACAGTATCCTTTGCAAAATATTCTGTAATGACTGCACCGCATTGGCCTTCTGCTGGAAGCATACCAGAAGAAGCACAGACAGAAGCGGTTACAATATCATCAGGTTTTTCGAATTGTGCTGAGGTATCCAGTTCTTTTTCTGCAATGATATTGTCCATGATCTTTCGCCAGATTACTTTGTGGTAATTTGGATTTGAAAAATCGGTGTTGGAATCGTATCCCATCCAAATGCCTGCAGTGTAATATGGAGTGGAACCACAGAACCAATAGTCGTAATTATTGGAAGTAGTTCCTGTTTTACCAGAGACAACCATGCCACTGGAAAGTCTTGCGGCGGTTCCTGTTCCGGAAGTAACAACATCCTGCATTGCGTTGTTGATGAGCCATGCAGTTGTTGGTTTCATAACCTGTTTGGTCTCAGGTGAATTATCAATTAAAATATTTCCATCATGATCTAACACCTTTGAATAAAAGGTCGGTTTAATATAAGCACCATTGTTTGCAATAGATGCATAGGCAGCAGTTAATTCAAGGTTGGTTACACCATCTGTTAATCCGCCTAAACACATAGATTCGTTAATATCATTTTCTGCGATACCATTTACAATGGTATCACCATTTTTTAAGGTTGTGATTCCCATGTTGCATAAATAATCATATCCAACCTGTGGTGTGACATCTCTAAAACATTTTACTGTAATAATGTTCATAGAATCCTTTATCGCGGTACGAATGGTTTGGGTACCTCTGTATCCTGCATACCAGTTCCTAACGGGTGTTCCGTTGCTATAATCTGTTTTTTCATCTACATAGCTTGTAGCAAGTGTCATGCCAGCTGTATCAAGAGCTGGTACATATGCAGCCAGCACTTTAAATGTGGAACCTGGCTGACGTTTAGAATCTGTTGCACGGTCAAGGGTAAGGTTACCTGTTTTTTCGCCTCGACCACCACAGACAGCTTTTACCTGTCCAGTTGCCTGATCAATGATTACAAAAGAAGCTTGTGGCTGCATGGTTGTATCAAAAGATTCTGCTAATTCTTTGTAACCAGTTTCCTCAATCAGAACTGCTTTAAACTCATCAGCAGCTGCACGGGCAGTATCTTCGCTGGAATAAATCACATTATATTTTGGGTTTTGTGTTTTTTCCTGATAGTAAGCTACTAAGTGATTAGTTGAATAATTATGAAGTTCTCCTGTTTTTGGATCGGATAAAGTTAATGCATAATTTAATGCAACACTTGTTCCAGCAGGGTAGTTTTCAGGATTGTTAATCTGTTCATCACAAATTTTTTGAATGGTAGGATCCTGATTAATGTAAATGCTTAATCCTCCTGCATAAATGAGGTTAAATGCCTGTGTTTCGCTGTAACCAAGTTCATTTACCAGCTGATTGGTTAACGAGTTGATTACCGCATCAATATAATAGGAGTTATATTTCTTTTGCTTGTGTTTATTCTTTTTGTTCAGAGAGATGTTTGCGTACACATCCTCTACGATAGCTTCGTTGTATTCATCCTGTGTGATGAGTTTTTGATCAAGCATTTTTTGTAGTACCGTATTTTTTCTGACCTGATTTTTCTCAGGGAACAGGGCAGGATCTAATGCGGATGGATTCTGTGTAATGGCTGCGATAACAGCACATTCGGCTAATGTCAAATCATTTAGGTTGTCTTTGCCGAAATAAGTTTCTGATGCAGTTTGTACACCATTTGCACCCTGACCCAGATAGATTGCATTTAGATAAAGCTCTAAAATATCATTTTTATCTACCTGTTTCTCTAGTTCAATTGCTAAGTACTGTTCCTGGATTTTACGCTTTAACGAGTCCATAAATGTGCTTTCATTCAAACCAACATTGAAAATCTGGTTCTTAATCAACTGCTGGGTAATCGTAGAAGCACCTTCTGAAAATCCATGACGCTTGATGCCGATAAAGAACGCACGTAAAATACCACGGGCATCAATACCATTATGTTCATAAAAACGCTCATCCTCGATTGCGATAAACGCATTGGATAAATTCTTTGGAATGTCTTCAAATTCCACATAAACACGATTGGAATTTGCAGTAGAAAGCGTCGTGATTTCTTTTCCTTTGTGATTATAAATGGTTGTCTGAAAGCCCTCAAGCTGTACGCTGTCTTTTATGCTTTCGATGTTCGGAACGTTATCAATAATGGAATTGAAGGTTCCGATTCCGGCGCCGATGCCAGTGACTGCAAAGAAGAGAAAAAAGAATATCACACATTTGTAGGTTGTGTATAGTATTTTTTTTCGGTTCTTTGTATGTTTGGATACTAATTTTTTTTGTTTCTTTTGTATATTTCTTTTTGAGTAGTTCATAACTTGCCTCCTAATAGAATGTGTTCCTCCTAAGACTCACAATTAAATCATTATATCAAATATAGACGTAAAATGCCATATGTATTCAGCTGAATTGATATTTTCCTTATTATATGATATGATACAAAATAAGTTTGCAAAAATGAGTCATGTTTTGACGCATTTTTTGCATGGTTCTTTTTTATTTGGAAAGAATGGATAAAATATAGATGAGATTGAGGTTTTAACATGATTATAGGAATTGATTTGGGTACAACAAATAGTTTGGTTGCATATTATACGGAAGATGGTCCCAAAATTATCCCAAACCGATTAGGTAAGAATTTAACACCATCTGTTGTAAGTGTAGATGAGGACGGACAAGTATTTATTGGGGAAACAGCAAAAGAACGTATGCTGTTATATCCAGAGAGTTCAGCGTCTGTATTTAAAAGAAGCATGGGAAGTGAAAAGGTATTTCAGCTTGGAAATCGAAAGTTTTTGCCAGAGGAACTTTCTGCTTTGATTTTAAAGGCGTTGAAGGAAGATGCAGAGTGCTATTTACAGGAAGAGATTACAGAGGCAGTAATCAGTGTGCCGGCTTATTTTAATGATGAAAGAAGAAAAGCAACAAAGAGAGCAGGTGAATTGGCAGGTCTTAAGGTTGAGCGTATTATTAGTGAGCCAACTGCTGCAGCGATTGCATATGGTTTGTATCAAAATCAGGAAAATGGTCGTTTTCTTGTATTTGATTTAGGTGGTGGAACTTTTGATGTTTCCATTTTAGAGCTTTTTGATTCTATCATTGAGGTGCGTGCTGTTGCAGGAGATAATTTCTTAGGTGGAGAAGACTTTACAAAGGTAATTGAGCAGATATTCTTTGATAAACATCCAGAACTTGATCGTGATAGTCTGACAGACAAAGAATGCAGACATATTACCAAGCAGGCAGAAAAGTGCAAAATTGCCTTTGGAGAAAAACGTGTATCTGAAATGAATTGTACAATTCAGGAAGAGACGTATACATTGTCATTATCAATTGATGAGTATGAGGTAAAATGTGAGGAATTATTAGATAAAATCAGACAGCCAATCAAACGTAGTTTGTCAGACGCGAATATTCGTTTAAAAGATATTGATCGTGTTGTTTTGGTTGGAGGTGCGACAAAGCTTTCTTTTATACGTAAGTTTGTTGGAAAATTATTTCATAATTTACCAGATACATCGATTAATCCAGATGAGGCAGTTGCACTTGGCGCAGCAGTACAGGGTGCCATGAAGGAACGAAAAGATGGTATTCGAGAGGTGATTTTAACAGACGTTTGTCCATTTACTTTGGGAACAGAGGTTGTTATGGAAAAGGAAAATGGCAGATATGAGGATGGTCATTTTTGCCCGATTATTGAGAGAAATACAACTATTCCTGCAAGTCGTACGGAGCGTTTGTTTACAGTAAATGACAATCAGACACAAATTCGTTGTAAGGTGTTACAGGGTGAAAGTCGTTTTGCAACCAACAATGTGTTGCTTGGGGAGATTCGAATTCGTGTACCAAAGGCAGAGGCTGGAAAAGAGGCAGTTGATGTTACGTACACATATGATGTGAATTCCATACTCGAGGTGGAGATTAAGGTTGTTTCAACTGGTGAAGTAACAAAGCAGATTATAAAAACAAATGCAACAGATATGTCAGAAGAAGAGATTCAGGAACGAATGGAAGCGCTTTCTTATTTGAAGATTCATCCTAGAGACAAAGAGGAGAATAAACTTTTATTGCTTCGCGGGGAACGTCTTTACGAAGAGAGTGTAGGAAAACAACGTATGCAGATTGAATATGCATTGCGTGAATTTGAAAAAGCATTAGATACGCGTGAGGATAGTGTGATTGAGGGCGCACGACGCGATTTTAAAGAGTTTTTAGAAGCTTTTACCGAGTAGAAAGGTAGTTTGGTGTTATGAGAAGGAAGAATACATGGGAAAGTCCATATATTGATAAAAAGAGTAGAAAGAATAGACGGAAAAATCAAAAAGATCAATTTGGAATCTATGATCTTCCGGGATATCGTACGCAAAAGAAGACTAAGAAATCAAAACCATTTACATGGAAAAACGTGTTTAAGGGTGTAATTGCGAGTATATTACTTGTTGTAATTTTTTATGGTGTTTGTCTGGGTGTCAAGTTTAGCATGTTTGACAAGGGACGTTCACAGTATGTAAAAGAAGATTTTGAAAGTGCAATTCAGTTGTTTGAAGAGGCACTAAAACCAAGACTTCCGTTGTTTGAAGGATTTGACAATAATGTCAGATTATATTTGGCAGACAGTTATGTCAATATTGGTAAGTATGATGAGGCATGCTATCAATATAACCAGATCAAGCTTTGGAAAAAGAAAGATATGAAAGGATTAGATTATCTTTCGCAGGTCGCCTATGGATTACAATTATATACATGGGGAGAATATCGTGAGGCATTACCGATTCTTTCTGCAGCATATGAGGATGGATATCGTGATTTGGTGCTTTATGTGGGCAATTGTTATGGACAAATCGGCGATATGGAAAATATGCAACTGTATTACGATGTGTTTTTAAATAATAATGATATGAATAGTTTTATGTATGCGCAATATGCAGCCATCTCGTTAGATGAGGGGAAGTATGATGAAGCATTCAATTATATCAATCGTGGTAAGGAATTAGAAGATCAGTCGAATATCAAAGAGATTTTGTTTGATGAAATTGTTTACTATGAAAAAATGAAGGAATTTGATACTGCTTATGAGAAAGCCAAAGCATTTGTGGAGGCGTATCCGAACGACACAGATGGAAAAAATGAATACGATTTATTGTTTACCAGACAAAAAATTGAATGATAATTTGGAGGAGATATGGCAGAGTTTTATGAAAATGAGCAGGAAATAGAGAAAGTTATATTAGTTACTGTGCAGGAAAAGAGTGGAGAACGCGCAGATGCTTCTTTGTGCGAACTTGCAGAACTGGTAAAGACCGCAGGTGCGGTAACGGTTGGCCAAATGGTACAGAATTTGGAGTATGCAAATGCAGTTACGTATTTGGGAAAAGGAAAATTAGAGGAATTAAAGACAATGCTTGTGGCTTTGGATGCTACAGGCATTGTTTGCGATACAGAACTTTCGCCGGTACAGATGAAGAATCTGTCTCAGATTTTAGATGTGAAAATTATGGATCGTACGATGATTATACTGGATATATTTGCGGCGCGTGCGAATACAAAAGAAGGTAAAATCCAGGTGGAATTGGCGCAGCTTAAGTATAATGCGACAATGCTCGTTGGACTAAGACCATCCTTGTCCAGATTGGGTGGTGGTATTGGTACGAGAGGTCCTGGTGAGAAGAAGTTAGAGATGGATCGACGTCTGATTCGAGAACAGATTTCAAAACTGAAAAAAGAACTGGAACAGGTGAAAAAACATAGACAGACACAAAGAAAATTGAGAACAGAGAATCATGCACCAACCATTTGTATTGTTGGATATACCAATGCAGGAAAGTCAACACTGTTAAATCATTTAACGAATGCGCAGGTACTTGCAGAGGATATGTTATTTGCAACACTGGATCCGACGACACGTGCATATAAGCTGCCAAATGGTAAATCGGTTATGTTTACGGATACTGTTGGATTCATTTCAAAATTGCCACATCATTTGATTCAGGCATTCCGATCGACATTAGAGGAGGCAAAATTCTGTGATATGATTTTACATGTTGTGGATGTTTCGAATCCAGATATGGATCGTCAGATGTTTGCTGTGTATGAGACACTTCGTCAATTGGAAATCACAGATAAGCCGATTGTTACAGTATTTAATAAGGTGGATCGTTTCAATGAGAGACCTGTTGTAAAGGATTTAAAGGCAGATGCAACTGTGTTTGTTTCAGCTATGAAGGAACAGGGATTTGAAGAATTATTAGATGTGATTGAAAAACAGCTTAGAGATAGGATGGTATTTGTTGAAGGGAAGGTTTCGTATAAAGAGATGGCGAGCGTGACATTGATTCGTCAATATGGGGAAATTCTGTCAGAAGAGTATTTGGAAGATGGAATTCTGATTCGGGCATATGTACCACCTTCTATTTCCCATATGTTAGAGTGTGTTTTTCTCTTGTAAATAAAGCATTTTTCTTGAAAATTGGTAGATTTTGTAGTATTATGTTACTATATTATGTCAATTTGAAACAAGGTGCAAAACGATAAGGGGAATACAATATATGGGAAAATCACATAAGGATAGAAGAAAGGCATATGGGATACTGTTTGTTTGCCTGTGTCTGATGAGTGTTTTATCATTCAAACAGCCGGTGGAGGCGGGAACGACTTGCAAATCATTGATTGCATATCCAGCAAAGACAAATGGAAGCGTCAATATACGAAAAAAAGCAGGAACGAGTTATGCAACCTATGGAATGTTATCAAAAAATCAGGACGTTACCTTTTTGGGATATGTGACAATAGATGGAACGAAATGGTTTAAATGCAAGGCAAAGCTTAATGATAAAACGATAACGGGATATGTGTGTGGAACCTATCTTACAAGAGAATATCCGCAGACAGGAGTCGTGAATGACAAAGCATCTGACGGATTGAATGTCAGAAAGGAAAAGAATACATCCTCTCAGAAGCTTGCGGTAATTAAGAAAGGTACATCTGTAAAGGTTAAGAGTATTAGTAAAAAGTCAGGTGTTTACTGGTATAAGATTAGTGTGAAAGTGAATGGAAATACCGTGACAGGATATGTCTCAGGTGCGTACATTGACATTACACCAAAGAAGAATACATCGACAACGCCTTCGACATCAACATCCCCATCAGAGGGAACTTCAACAGAAAAAATTGGTTATGTAAATGAAAATGTAAGTAGTACATTATGTGTTCGAAAGGAAGCAAATACATCATGTGAAGTTTTGATGCAGATTCCTCGTAATACAAAGGTGATTATTTTGGGAGGCGTTGGTTCCTGGTATAAGGCAAAGGTAACATATAATGGTAAGACTGTGACTGGATATGTGGCAGCGTATTATATCACAATACAATCTGACGTAAGCCCAGAAAAACCACAGGAGGAAAAGCCACAAGAAGAAAAACCTGGTGATAATACATCGAATGAAGAAAAAGATAAGCCGCTTACAGAAGAGGAGTTTGAAGAATCTATCAAAGGATTTCCAAGTAGTTATAAAACATCGCTTCGCGCGTTACATAAGGATTATCCGAACTGGAGATTTAAACAGATTTCAACTGGATTGGATTGGAGCGCTGTTATTAGCAATGAGAGTATTGTAGGAAGAAATGTAATTCAGAGTAATTATCCAAAGGGAACGGCATCGTTGGCGCCATTTTCGTATCTTTCTACAGCAGCAGGCGCTTATAAGTGGAATACAGATACATATGTTGTGAAGGATGGAAGTAACTGGTATGCTGCAAATTCAGAGGTTGTAGCTTATTATATGGATCCGCGTAATTTCATAAATGCAACAGATATTTTTCAGTTTGAAGCACTTGCATATGATGAATCACAAAGTGGTAGCATTGTACAGAGTATTTTAAGTAATACCTTTATGAAAGGTGAGTATTCTGTTACGGATTCAGCAACTGGTAAAAAAGCGACTGGTACATACAAACAGGCATTTATGGATGCTGGAAAGAATGCAAAAGCGAATCCTTATTTCCTTGCGACAAGAGTAAAGCAGGAAGTTGGTGTGAATGGTTCGAACGCTACGAGTGGAACTTATAAAGGATATGAGGGTCTTTATAATTTCTATAATATTGGTGCATATGATGGTGCAAATGCAGTTGCAAATGGATTAAATTGGGCTAGTGGTGGTGTGACCAAGTCAACAACATATGGCAGACCATGGACGACCCCGTATAAATCCATTGTGGGAGGCGCGCAATATATTGCTGCAAATTATATAAACAAAGGACAGAATACATTATATTTCCAAAAATTTAATGTTGCTTCTACAGATTTGAAGGGTGCGCCATTATATACACATCAGTATATGACAAATGTGCAGGCTCCAAGCTCGGAAGGGAAAATTACAAAGAATGCATATAATTCTTTAGGTATATTAAGTGATACAATGGTATTCTTTATTCCAACCTATATAAATATGCCAAGCGCAGCCTGTAAACTGCCAGCGTCTGCTGGTAATCCAAATCCATTTTTATCAGATTTATCTGTATATAGTGGAAAGACAAAGCTTGCAATGAGTGCGACATTTTCAAAACCGACAGAGGGTGGTGTGTTGAGTAACAATACATATTCGCTTGCAGTTGGGAAATCGGTGAGTGAGGTTACCATTAAGGCATCTACAATCAGTAGTAAAGCATCCGTATCGGGAACGGGAACAGTAACATTAGACGAGCCGGGTAAGACGACGAAAATCAAAGTAACTGGTGTTGCACAGAATGGTCAAAAGCAGGAATATGTAATTATGATTACAAGAGATACCAAATAGTTGTGTGAGAGGAGGAAAACGCAGATGAAGAAAAAAATTGCTGTTGCAATAGCGTTGATGTTAACAGTAAGTCTTTTGGTAATAGGTGTGTGTGGAAATCAAAAGTCTTATGCAAAAACGGCACAACTATATTTGGATATTTCAGATGTAGTGAAAAAAGAGGATACTTTTACTGTTCGGGTAAAATTGGAAAGCGATGTCGATTTATATTCGATAGAAGCGTATCTGAATTATGATGAGAATTTGGTGGAATTTGTTCCAGAGGATGATAGAATCACAGGATCTGCTGGTGTTATTCAGTTAAAGGATGTGTACCCGGTAGAAACGAAATCTGCAGTATATGATATTACATTTAAAGCGTTAGAAATTGGAAAAACGCAGATGGAATTGTCAGAGGTTTATCTGATTGATTACGCAGATATGGATTATATTGAGGCAAAGACTTCAACAAAATCTTTTTCTGTTGCAATGAATCGTGATGAAGATACAGATGCGAGATTACAAAGCTTGGAAGTGGCACCAGGAGAGTTGACATCCGCATTTCAATCAAATGTGTATACGTATGAAATGCATGTTGGTATGGATGTAGATATGGTGGGTGTAAGTGCGAAACCAATGGATAGTGATGCAGTAGTTGAATCTGAGATACCACAATTGCTTCGAAAAGGAGAAAATGTGATTACGATTACAGTTACAGCACCATCAGGTAATGTGAAAGTATATACAATTAAAGTATATAAAGAAGAAATAGAAATTGATTCGGACGATGAGAATATTTCCGAGTATCAGGAAATGCCTGAAGAACCGACTCGGGAAGAACGTGAAGAGGTAATCCAGACAACAGAAGAAGCTACAACTGAAGTTGAGGAAGTAACAGAAGAATCAGAGGAAGCGGTTATAGAAGAAAAAGAAGAATCGACCGTGGAATCATCAGATGATGAAACACAGGAGCCGATTCTTCAAGAATAATTATATTTATTATTTTTTAAATTGAGACATATCGAAAGTATAACGCCGGTTACAGAAGTGACATACCACTTCGACCGGCTTATTTTCTGCAATCATTTCATCAATATCTTTTTGGCTGATACTGGCAATTGCACGATAAACCTTTTCTTTGGAACAGTCGCATTGGAAGACAGGTGTAACCGGTTCGTTGAAATGAATGTCATATCCGTCAAATAATCGGTTCATCATATCTGTTGGAGTGAGTCCCTGGTCGAGTAAAGTAGTGATGGAACTGAAATCTTTTAAGCGTTGTTCCAAATCGTTAATAAGGGATTCCTCTGCAAATGGCATGAGCTGAATGATAAATCCACCAGCATGTTTTACTGTATTGTTGCGTTCCATTAAAACACCTAATGCAACAGATGTTGGAATTTGTTCGCTTGTTGCAAAATAATAGGTTAGGTCTTCTGCAATTTCACCTGTTACAAGATTGGTTTGCCCAACATATGGTTCTTTTAATCCGATATCTTTCATAACGCTTAAAATACCAAGGTCTAATGCTTTTCCGACATCTAGTTTACCTTTATCACTAGGGGGAAGAAGTACATTTGGATGGTTAACATAGCCTTTTACCTGTGACTTTCCGTTGGCTGTTACTGTGAGCCCACCAATCGGACCAGAGCACTGGATTTGTAAGGTTAATACGTCTGTTTCGTTTTTGCACATGGCTCCCATGATTGCACCCGCAGTGAGAAGTCGTCCGAGTGCTGCGGTCGCAACAGGACTTGTATTGTGATTAGAACGGGCTTCTTCTACGATAGAAGTTGTGTAGGCACTATAAAAACGTACCTGATTGTTTGCGGCCATTCCGCTTACTATGATGTCATTCATTTGTTTTATTCTCCATTTCTTGCAATTAGGTAAATTCGTTCACTTTTGGCATGTGGTGCCTGTGTTGTAAAAGCATCATATGCAGTGATGGAATGAAAACCTGCTTGTTTTAGTAAATCCATAATGGTTGAGAGTTCATATGCTCGCTGATGGTGTGTTTCCTGGAAACGACGATACAGATGGGAGTCAGGTTCTTTTACAAAAAGTGTTAAATCATATTGATTGATACAATCTTCTTCAAAAAAACTATTTTCCCATGTATAGCTACAGTGCTCCTGATGATCACAAAAAATCTGGTCGCCGAGAATCTCTCTGTAAAAATAATCTGTTTTTAAATCAAAAATAAAAACGCCATTTGCGTGAAGATGTTTGTGGGCACCTTGGAAAGTATCCAGTAAATCTTCGTCTGTAAGTATATAATTCATGCTATCACATACACTATAGATTGCATTTGCCTGCATTCCCAAATCCAAAATTCTCATATCCTGTAAAAGAAGTGTAGTGTTGTCATAGTCGGATAATTTGTCGGCAGCAATCGAGAGCATATCTGTTGAAATGTCAACACCTAGTATTTGATAAGAGGAGGACGCAAGTTGTTGCATCATACTTCCTGTCCCACATCCCAATTCCACGAGTGTGCCGTTTTCAATATTTTCCTGCTGTAGTAACTGCTTGAGATAAATGCTCCACTCCTCATACGGAATATTATCCATAAAGGAATCATATACGCTTGCAAATGTTTCGTAGCATCCTGACATAAATAGAATCCTTTCTATTAAAAGTCTAATTTATCCTGATCTGTTAAAACATCTGGATCCTCAGAAAGGTCAGAAAGTCCTTCGTTTTCGTATCCTGTCACGTTATCCTGTTGTGCACTAGTTGTGTTAAGTGCCTGATCAAATGAAATGATAGGAATAGAAGAATCCTGATCAGCTGTATCAGTAATTTCTTCTGCTGTTGCTGTTTCTTCGTCGTCTGTTTTTGATTGAATAGTAATAGAAGTGTATTCTCTTCCTTTTTCAGAATTTGAGAAAACAGAATCAAAATCGTCCTCTTCCCAGTCTTCATTGTCTGTATGTGGGAATTTGTATGATAAAGAATCATATGCATCTGTCAATTTGTCTTTCGTTTTTTCGTAAAGAGGGTGTGATTTGATTTTATCTCTAAATACATAGCAGACACCGCCAATGGTAGCGACTGCAGTAGTAACAGTTAAAAGTTTTCCTAAAATACTTTTGTTTTTTGCCATAATAAGCTCCTTTTCTCTCTTTTTTTATTTATTTTAATACGCAATGCAGGAAAAAGCAAGGAATCGGCGATTTTGTTCTGACTGGCATAAAAGTGTTGTACAATATGCACAAAAAACTTTTGCTATATTAACGGAAAATATATAAAAACATGTTGTAATTTGGGCATCTTTGTGCTAAACTGTAAATTAACGGAGTGGAATTTATTTATTTCCACAATATAATGTCAAAAGGAGGAGTTGCAATGCAAAATTTACCAGCAAATATTACACATGGTAATGACACAAATATTATCACAATCGCTGCATCTTCCAACAAGGGAATGTTGGTTCGTTTTTTAAATGAACAGGTTGAAGAAGGATTTTATGCTTTGGTCATCGATTATTTAAAGGATCGTAATTTCGATTTAGCAAATATGTTAGTAGATGATGATGTGAAAGCACAATGTACAAAGTTATATGAATTAGCAGAGTTTGTAGATGAGAATATCAAAAAACCAGGCAAGTATGAGATCGAAGAATGGATTGAACCATTGTTCCATTTTGTTTATGGTGATATTGATGCATTAGACATCGATGCAATTATTAATACAACAGGTATTTATCGTTATAGTATATGGTTGATTTATTTATTCCAGTTAGATCATTTTGGTGAGGCAATGCGTTTGATTGGGGAAAGAGTTGCACCATTATTGATTAATACATGTTATCAGATTGCAGATGCAGATGACAGACCATCTACTTATGATAAAGCTGTTATGGGCTATATGGATTTGATTAACGTTGTAATGGAGATGGATTTACCACCTTCCATTTCGAATTCGGAGGCATATCTTAACAACCTTGAGGTTCTTTATGATTATATTGTAGAAGATACACATGTTGGTAATGATTATAAGATTCAGTTTAGTATGGGAATGTTTAATTCCTTTATTCGTAAGCAGGATTATAACAAAGCATTTGAATTCTATGGATTGAATGCAGAGTATATTCCAGTTGATAACATGCATGTATATGAGAACTTTAAGGAGTTGATTCGTAACTGTAACAGTACACAGTATACGAATGTGTTAAGCCGTTCTGTTATTACAGCAATTTCTAAGCAAGACATTTACAATAAGAGAATTGATAGCTTATTAGTTGAAGTATGTGCATTTGTGAAAAAAGTATACAAATATATTGAAGATGAACCAGTTATGAAAAAGAATTTACAGATTCTTGGTGCAGGATCAATCACTGGTAAGAGTAATGTATTTGAAGGAATGTATGAATATCATTTGGTGTTCTATGATTGTGGAATCAAGCAGTTGGTTAATCAGGATTTATCAACACGATCATGGGAAGAAAAGTATGAGATTTTAGATATGCTTTATACAACATTGAATGTTGTATTTGATGGATATAACGTATATGAGATTTCTAATAGAATTGAACATCAGTATGTTGAACTTACATGGATTGGTAATTATGTAAATGCGAACCCTTCATTGCTTAAGTTGTTCTTTAGTGTAAAAGAGAAAATCAAAGCGTTTAAGATTCGTAAGAACACAATTGTTGAGAAGAGCAAGACAAATTATGAAATCAAAGAATTACTTGAAGATCGACAGAAGCATTTGGTATTCCTTGCAGCAGTTGATTTGGTAAAGGCAGGTCTTGACAATAAGGATAAGGTTGTTCTTTATTCAACATATAACAAAGATCGTGCTAAGAAGATGGTTGCAGATACATATGCACATACATCGTTACCACAGAAATATGCGGAGAAGCCAGAGAATTCTAATAAATTATTTGGTAAAGCAAATGCTGGATCTGATGAAGCGGTGGCAAAAATGTTAGCAAATCCTGCAATTGAAGAGATGTTATGTAAGTCTGAATGGTTATGGCATCAGTATGCAGAGAAGAACTATGAGAAGCAGTCAAAGGAGGAGGCTACTTATAGTGTTGCATGTTTGATTCGAGTGGTAGAACATCTTGTTGTTCGTAAGGTAAAGAATCCACTTCAGCAGGAAGCATCTTCTCCGAATAAGAAAGTAATTATTACAAAGACTGGTAAAGTAATTGAGTTATCAGATGAGTCAGATGACAGACCAGTAAATAGCAGAAATACAGATGCAAGTGTAATTGAACATATTAAGCATATTGAAGATTTCTTAAAGAATCGTAATGAAGAGAACGTTGCATATGTGAAGTCTTATATTGATGATTGGGTTAAAATGTTAATGCAAAGTAGTTTTGATCGTGATACCCTTATGTCAGCTGCAGAGGCAGAAGAAGTAAGAGGCAAGACATGGCAGATTATTAAACGTTTGAATCATGATATGGTTGCATTATAGAAAGTAAGTGGAATGAGGTTGTGATGTGAAGGATTCGCACATAAGAATGCGTTTTACGCACACACCTCATTCTTTATTGCAGAAATGGAGTAGAGATGAAAAAAAATAAAGGATTTTCATTAGTTGAGTTATTAGTTGTCATTGCAATTATAGCAGTCTTGGCAGGTGTTGTTGCACCGATGCTGATTCGTTATATTAATCAATCTAGAATTGCGATTGATATGGATACAGGAAAAGAATTGGCACAGGCGATTTTGGCTTCTGTAACAGATGAAGGGGTAAGAGATAATGCTGATGAGCATTCAGATCCATTTCCGGTTGCTAATATGGGCGGTAGTGATTTTAAAAAGTCTGTTTTTGATACATTAGGAGTGACAACACTTGAGGGAAAATCAAAGAAGGATGCGCACGGAAATATGTTGCAAAATGGGTCACCAGAGTTTTATTATACATTAGACTCGACAAAAAATAAGGTAGAAGTGTATTATGGTGGAACAGATCCTGAATATCAAATTTACCCTGTTGCTGGCGATAAGTTTGTAAAATAAATTATTTTTCAAAAAAACGAAAAAAAGTGTTGACAAACACTATTGCGTTTGGTATATTACTACTTGTCGTTAGGACATGCGCGAGTGGCTCAGCGGTGGAGCACCTCCTTGCCAAGGAGGGGGTCGCGGGTTCGATCCCCGTCTCGCGCTTTTTTCATGCAAAAAAGGATATCCGGTTGGATATCCTTTTTTTGCATGAACGAGCCCAATCCTGGGCTCGAAGGTTCAATCCGTCTCGTCTCCGACTCGGTCAGTGCATAAGACGGCGTCCACTGGACGCCATGCACCGTCTCGCGCTTTTTTCGTGCAAAAAGGATATCCGGTTGGATATCCTTTTTTTTGTATGAACGAGCCCAATCCTGGGCTCGAAGGTTCGATCCGTCTCGTCTCCGACTCGGTCGGTGCATAAGACGGCGTCCACTGGACGCCATGCACCGTCTCGCGCTTTTTTCATGCAAAAAAGGATATCCGGTTGGATATCCTTTTTTTGTATGAACGAGCCCAATCCTGGGCTCGAAGGTTCGATGTCTACGCTCTGCTTCGGTCAGTGCTAAACGAAGGTCCGCAGGACCTTCAACACCCCGTCACACGCTTAGTGAAGTCCATTCTTTTTTACTTCGTCCATATAGGCTGCTGTAACAATACCAGATGGCAGTGCAATCAGAGCAACACCTACCAGAGCAGAAATCATGGTGATAAAACGACCTATATCTGTTACTGGTGAGATATCTCCGTAACCGATTGTGGTGATGGAAATGGTTGCCCAATATAATGCATCAAAAAAGTTATCAAACAGATTAGGCTCTAATTGAAAGATAAACATTGCAGATGATGCAATATAAATTATTGTAAGTAAAAGGACGGCGAATAGCTGACGTTTTACTCTTTGTAATACGTTTGTCATAAGCACCATCGTTTTGGAATAACGAATTAATTTCAATACCACGACAACGCGGAATAGTCGACAGATACTCACTAAGGTTTGGGATGTGAAAAAGATTGAAAAAATAGGGAGTACCGCTAAAAAGTCTATAATTGCTAAAGGCGTAAATGCATAGTATAAATATGCTTTGTAATATTTGATTCCCATTTTGTAATCAGAGGTATATATTCGCAAAATATAATCTGCAAAAAAGATGCATGAGGTTAAGTAATTAATGATGTAAGTGTAAATGTTATTGGATTTCATGGTTAAAGGAATTAATCCAACAATTACAGTAACTAACATCATTTTATCGTATATATAACTTGCTCTGTCATATGAATTTGCAACTTCAATGATTTCGTATATTCTTTTTTTGATTTCTTCTGTATTCATCATAATGTTGTTCTCCAGTTTAACTTGTAATAAGGGCCAAAATTCCAACAGATACTAAAATAATAATACAAATGGCACTTAATACGAGTGCAACAGTACCAACTATGTCTTGTTGTTTGACATATCCGTTGTCGCTGATATACGATTTTTTTGATTTCATATGTAGAAAATCCTCCTTGATACTTTATAATATGAAAGTACAATTAGTATAACCTATGAAGGTAGAAAAGTATAGACTTTATATAGATGTACAATACAAAAAAACATTTCGGCAGATTGTAGGATATAACAAAGTGAAAAAAATTATAATTAAGGGTTGAAAAATAAGATTGTTTTTGTTATAATAATATCCGTTGTTAAGACATGCGCGAGTGGCTCAGCGGTGGAGCACCTCCTTGCCAAGGAGGGGGTCGCGGGTTCGATCCCCGTCTCGCGCTTTTATTATGCAAAAAAGGTATCCGGTTGGATACCTTTTTTTGCATAATCGAGCCCAATTCTGGGCTCGAAGTTCGATCTGTCTCGTCTCCGACTCGGTCGGTGCAAAAGACGGCGTCCGCCGGACGCCATGCACCGTCTCGCGCTTTTATTATGCAAAAGAATATCCGGTTGGATACCTTTTTTTGCATGAACGAGCCCAATTCTGGGCTCGAAGGTTCGATGTCTCCGTTTCGTTACGGTCGATGCTAAAATATAATTGGGAGCACTGCAGAAATGAAAAGTCTTGGTAATCGTTGTCATACTGTGCTATAATGCGAAAAGATAAACTGGACAATGAGCCAGAAGAGATACGAATCTAGAAAGGTGACATTATGGACTTAGGAAGAAAAATACTTTTGTTATTGGGATGTTTGTTTACGGGTATAGGTATTGTAATTGAATTACCAATACTTGCATCTGCAATTATTGTGGGGATGTTTCAAGGTGCGAGATATGGATGGACAGTGTTTGCATCATCGCTTATTGGTTTGATTTTTCCTTGTATTGGAATTATATTGTTAGCTACTGTTGTACCATCCTATATGAGAGAGAAAAAGGCAAGAGAGTTGGGGACAAGATATCCAGCAAAATATATAGTTATGTGGAGGACAAAAGTCTCATTGTAAATGGTGATTTTCTTATGAATGTGGTAGTGCATTACTGGGATAAGCAAGGTATTGAAAAGGAAACAATTATTCCTACTAAGTTTTCGAAAGGTGCAAAAGAATATCCTATTGGAATGACGATTGATATTTTTGAGTATAATGGTACTTACAGTTTTGATAAAAACTCTGTTAGAGATGAGATTCTTGATCGGGAAGCGGAGTTGATGGATGATAAACCAATTGATCGTGCAGATATAAAATTGATTGCAGTAACGTGTGATAATTGTGGCGCAAGTTATGAATCTGTTAAGGGATACACAGCGAAGTGTCCGTATTGTTCGTCATACACAAATGTTTAGGAGGAACACTTATGAAACGAAGTTTCATAACTGGAATGTGTTCCGACGACTTGTGATAAGGAGGCGCCCACTTGTGGGAGGATGCCTTATCACTTACATATTGTACAGGAGGAACACTTATGAAACGAAGTTTCATAACTGGAATGTGTTCCGACGACTTGTGATAAGGAGGTGGAAGCATGGAACAGACTGAATATAAGGAATACGATAGTTCGTTTTTTGCAATGATGTCCCGCATGAAATATATCAATCGATGGGCATTGATGCGTAATTCCTATCCGGAGAATATTAGTGAGCATTCCTTAGAGGTTGCGATGATTGCGCATGCATTGGCATTGATTAGTAATTGCAAATTTGGGAATCATTTAAATGCAGAGAAAGCTGCGATGATTGGAATGTATCATGACTGTACAGAAATTATTACTGGAGATATGCCGACGCCAATAAAATATTATAATCATGATACCAAAGAAGCATATAAAAATGTTGAAAAACAGGCGGCAAATGAATTGTTAAGCATGTTACCGGATTATCTTTTAGCCGAATATGAAAAAATATTCTTTCCGTCAGAAGAGGAAGCATATTTAGTACGATTGGTGAAGGCAGCAGATCGAATTTCTGCATATATCAAATGTATTGAGGAAGAGAAGGCTGGAAATCGTGAGTTTTCCAGTGCAAAAGCTACGATTTACGAAAAAATTACACAGATGGACTTGCCAGAGGTAAGAGTATTCTTAAGAGATTTTGCAGAATCTTATAAAAAGACATTGGATGAATTAAAATGATTGTTTTATAGTGTTTTTTTTGAAAGATTTGAATACGAAAATCTCATATGATTCGTAGACAGAATATGGAAAAAAGAGTATAATAGACAATGAGAAGTAATGTATTAAGGTATATTTTGGAGGGCATACGTTATGAAGAATATTTTGTTTGTAGCATCAGAATGTGTTCCGTTTATTAAAACTGGCGGATTGGCCGACGTTGTGGGGGCGTTGCCAAAGATGTTTCCAAAAGATGAGTATGATGTTCGGGTTGTAATGCCGAATTATACATGTATTCCTTGGGAATATAGACAAAAGTTTCAGTATATTCATCATTTTTACATGGATTTGGGACAGAGATTTTCCGATGTGCATGTAGGAATTATGACATGTGAAATAGATGGAATTACCTATTATTTTATTGATAATGAATATTATTTTTCTGGATGGGCACCATATGGAACGATTCGCTTTGATATTGAAAAATTTACATTCTTTAGTAAAGCGGCGTTGGCAATTTTACCAGTTATTAACTTTAAGCCGGATGTGATTCATTGTCATGATTGGCAGGCAGGACTTGTTCCAGTATATTTGAGAACGTTATATCATGATAATCCATTTTTTGCAGGAACCAAGACGGTTATGACGATTCACAATTTGAAATTCCAGGGTATTTGGGATGTTAAGACATTTAAGTATATTTCAGGACTTCCTGATTATGTATTTACACCAGATCGAATGGAGTTTTATAAAGATGGTAATATGTTAAAGGCTGGAATGGTATATTCAGATTATATTACTACGGTTAGTGATACGTATGCAGGCGAGATTCAGACACCAGAGTATGGTGAGAATTTGGATGATTTATTGAGGTTTCATAATCGTAAACTTTGTGGTATTATCAATGGTATTGATTATGATGTCTATAATCCAAGCACAGATGATATGCTCTTTAAGAAGTATAGTGTGCGTAATTACAAAAAAGGAAAAGCAACGAATAAGATGGAGTTGCAAAAGGAATTGGGACTTCCAATAGACGAAGGAAAGTATATGATTGCTATTATTTCACGTCTGACGGAGCAAAAAGGTCTTGATTTGATTGATTGGGTAATGGAAGGTATTGTGGATCCAAATGTACAGTTTGTTGTAATTGGTACTGGCGAATCCAAGTATGAGAATATGTTTAAACATTATCAGTGGGTATATTCTGATCGTGTATCTGCGAATATTTATTATTCAGAGGAGAGAGCGCATCGATTGTATGCAGCGGCAGATGCGATGCTGATGCCTTCACGGTTTGAACCTTGTGGATTGACACAGTTGATTTCATTAAGATATGGAACGGTTCCAATTGTTCGTGAAACAGGCGGATTAAAGGATACAGTCATTCCTTATAATGAATACGAAGGAACAGGAACTGGATTTTCGTTTGCAAATTATAATGCAGATGAGATGTTGAAGGTAATTAATTACTCAAAAGAAATCTATTATGATCATCGCGAAGATTGGAATAAGATGGTATTAAGAGGTATGAAAGCTGATTTTTCTTGGGATAAATCGGCTCAAAAATACATGGCATTGTATGATAAGCTTTTAGGCTTATAGAAGATGCAATTGTAAAAAAGGAGATAAAGAACAATGATTGACATTAAATTCTTACGTGAAAACCCAGATGTGGTAAAGCAGAACATTAAGAACAAGTTTCAGGACGATAAGCTTCCGTTGGTAGATGAGGTTATTGCTTTGGATGCACAAAGCAGAGAAGCAAAAGGAAAAGCAGATGCACTTCGTGCAG
Source organism: Eubacteriales bacterium (assembly GCA_030533405.1). Classification (GTDB taxonomy): domain Bacteria; phylum Bacillota; class Clostridia; order Lachnospirales; family Lachnospiraceae; genus CAG-590. The sequence goes on along the minus strand of JAUNJF010000011.1, from coordinate 69,867 downwards.
ATCGTAACAAGATCTCAAAACAGATTGGTGCGTTGATGGCACAGGGTAAGAAGGAAGAGGCAGAAGCAACAAAGAAGCTTGTTACAGAACGTTCAGAGGAGCTTGCTGCATTAGAGGAACAGGAAAAAGAATTACAGGAAAAGATTAATAAGATTATGATGGTTATTCCGAATATTATTGATCCTTCTGTTCCAATTGGTAAAGATGACAGTGAGAATGTTGAGATTGAGAAGTTTGGCGAACCAGTTGTTCCAGATTTTGAGATTCCATATCATACAGAGATTATGGAGAAGTTTGATGGAATTGATTTAGATGCAGCAGGTCGTGTGGCTGGTAATGGTTTCTATTATTTAATGGGAGATATTGCAAGATTGCACTCTGCAGTTATTTCTTACGCAAGAGATTTCATGATTGACAGAGGGTTTACGTATTGTATTCCTCCATTTATGATTCGTTCTAATGTTGTTACAGGCGTAATGAGTTTTGCTGAGATGGATGCTATGATGTACAAGATTGAAGGCGAGGATTTGTACTTAATCGGAACAAGTGAGCATTCTATGATTGGTAAATTTATTGATACCATTATTCAGGAACCAGATTTACCAAAGACACTTACGAGTTATTCACCATGTTTCCGTAAGGAAAAAGGTGCACACGGAATTGAAGAGCGTGGAGTATATCGTATTCATCAGTTTGAAAAACAAGAAATGATTGTTGTATGTAAGCCTGAGGAAAGCCCAATGTGGTTTGAAAAGTTATGGCAGAATACAGTTGATTTATTTAGAAGTCTTGATATTCCAGTTCGTACTTTAGAGTGTTGTTCAGGTGATTTGGCTGATTTGAAGGTGAAGTCAATCGATGTTGAGGCATGGTCTCCAAGACAGAAGAAGTATTTTGAGGTAGGAAGTTGTTCAAACTTAGGAGATGCACAGGCAAGACGTCTTAAGATTCGTGTGAATGGTGAAGATGGAAAATATTATGCCCATACCCTCAATAATACTGTAGTTGCTCCTCCTAGAATGTTGATTGCATTCTTAGAGAATAATTTGAATGAAGACGGAACCATTAATATTCCGAAGGCATTGCAGCCTTATATGGGCGGAAAGACGAAGATTGAGTAATCTATCGTGATTTAAAATATTTTATAATATGTTTATACATGGAATTTACAGCCGGACCGTTGGCATTTGGAGAACAGATGCCGATGGTCCGGTATTCTGCTTCTTTAAAGGAATATGTGTCAACATCGTAAGGGATGTTGTTTAACACAAGTTTTGGCATGATACAAATACCGAGTCCGGCAGTAACCATAGCAATGGTGCTGGAATCATCTACTACGTGGCATGATGAGTGGATTTTAATGTTGTGTTTATGTAGCAGGTTTTGCACATCCGCATCTGTACTTTCTCGTTGAGAAACGAAATTTTGATTTTGAATTTCATTTGGTTCTATGTATTGTTTGTGTTTGGTTTGAAATCCCTTTGGAACAATACAGAGCAATTCATCTTTATATAAAGGAAGAAACTCCAGGTCTTTACTACTTGATTCAGACAAAAACCCTAAATCGACGACACCAGTTTTTAGCCAGCTGTATACATCGTCATAAGTTCCCTGATAAATTTTAATTTCGATATTGGGATGTAGTTTGGAAAAAGAGGTAATCAGATCCGGAATAAAGCTGTTGCATACGGATGAAAAGGTTCCGATTTTCACGGAACCGCTTGTTAATCCATTAAATTCAGATATTGCCTGTTGTAGCTTGGAATCGCTGTTTAATACAGTGAGGATGTAGGGCTGAAGATTTTCGCCGTAGCTTGTGAGTGTGACACCACTTTTGTTACGGTGAAATAAAGGAAATCCTAATTCTTTTTCGGTAGTTGAAATAGCATGACTAATTGCAGAGGGTGTTAAGTTTAATACCTCTGCGGCCTTTTGAAAACTACCTTGTTCTACTACCGTTTGAAAAATTTGATAAGTAAGTAAAGTCATAGGTAATGAGCCCCTTTCTAGAAAATAGATTGTACATCTTCTACGGTTAAGGTTGTTAAGGCATCCGCATCCGGTGTGTTGTTTTCAAGAAGTCGGTTCGCCTGTGCAGAAATTGCAACATCAATAAAGTTACGGATATCACGCGCATTTCCGAAATTTGCGTCTTTATTTGCAACATATTCTTCCAGTTTGGAATGGACGTATGTTTTTGCATCGTCATCTAGGTGATAGTCGTTGCTGTTGCAGCTGTTTTCAAAAATTTTGAATAACTCATTTGCATCGTAATCTGGAAAGGCAATTGTTTTTTGAAAACGTGATTTAAGACCTGGATTGGAATCGATAAACTGTTCCATTAAGTCTGGATAACCAGCAACGATTACGATTAAGTTGTCACGATTGTCTTCCATAGCCTTTACCAGCGTATCAATAGCTTCTTTACCAAAATCATTTCCGTTCGTATCATTAGAAAGAGAATAGGCCTCATCAATAAAAAGAACACCGCCGATTGCCTGATCGATGACCTCTTTTACTTTGATGGCTGTTTGGCCCATATATCCGGCAACCAAACCAGAACGGTCAACTTCGACAATATGTCCTTTTGAAAGAATGCCAAGTGCGCAAAAGATTTCGGATAGTAATCTTGCAACTGTGGTTTTACCAGTTCCAGGATTACCGGTAAACACAAAATGCTTTGCAACAGATGGTGCTTTTAATCCGTTTTTTGTACGTAATTCGATAATTTTTAACAGGTTGATTAAATTCTTTACCTCTGTTTTAACAGACTGAAGACCAATTAAGCCATCTAACTGCTTTAATAAAGAATCCAGATCATCAATGGTTTTGTCGCCGCCAGAAATGCTACCAATGAATGTTGTTTCCGGTTCTTTTTCTGTATTTGCTTCGATGTGCTCTTTCTCCTTTCGTTTAAATGGAATACTATCAGGTCGACGAATCGACATCGTACCAGATTTATCGTAGGCTTTCGCTTTGCTTTCTAACATAAAACGATATCTGGTTAACTGATTGACCTCTGTCACATCAACGTGACGACAGTTGGAAAGAAAATCTTCACCAAGTTCCTGATAAAGCATAATATACAATTTTTTGATGTTGTAGTATTTTGCTTCTGGAATGGTGTCGATATCATTTGCATATTTTAGAAAGTAACGCATGGATTTTGGCGGATCATTTAAAAAGGTATCACGCATTACTTCACTTTCTGTTGCAAAGCGTTTCATGGTGTTTGCGTCGAAATTGTAGCCGAGAGATTTGTTGATATAGCGAATTTCATCCTTTGCAACAATATGGTCTGCCACAGTTAAAAACACTAAAAAATTGCGCAAATCAATTCGAAGAAGCTCCTGTACATTTTCATGATCTATTTGTTCTTTCATAAGTGACTTGTCAATGCGTCCGGCAATTGACATGACAGTATGGAAGGTATTTTGTGTTTCTGTATCCATTGTGTTCTCCTTGTCTACACTTAATATATATATTATTCATAATATCAAAAAAACTATGTTACATCAATAGGAATAGAGGGTGCAAAATGGCGAAATGTGTGGTAATATATTGTGAGAAAATGGCAGGGAAAGTGAGAGTTTCATGTCAATAGTATGTGATGAAAACAGACGGAGGATACTAGATGAGTACGAAAAAATTTATAGGACGTGGATTGATTGTGGCAATATTATGTCTACTTGTAATGCATGTCAACGAAGTGATTGGTTTTGGTGCAAAACTATTTGCGGTAGCATATCCATTGTTGCTAGGATGTGTGTTTGCATATGTGCTAAATATTTTAATGGTAAGACTGGAGCGAATTTATGCTCCGAAAAGTAACAATATGTTGATTGTAAAAACAAGACGACCTGTTTGTATGATTTTGTCGGTTGCATTGTTGGTATTTATTGTATTTTTTGTTTTATATCTGGTGATTCCACAGGTAGTAAACTGTTTTGTAATTATATCAAAGGGTGTGCCGGAGGCAATTGATGAATTGATTGCATTTTTGATTTCAAAATCAGATGAAATTCCAACATTTCAAAAGGAATTAAAGAATTTGAATCTGGATTGGGGAAATATTTTCAATAAGGTATCTACTGGATTGATGAAGGGTACCAAAGGATTATGGGAGTCAGCAACAACATTTTTAGGCTCTTTTGTGGGAACTGTTACCAATATTGTTGTCGGTATTATTTTCAGTTTGTATGTGCTTGCTTGTAAAGAAGAAGTAGGTGAAAAGATTAGCCGTGTGATGAAGGCTTTTTTAAATCGTACGGTATATGAAAAGATTTCTTATGTATTAAAGGTAGTGGATCAGTGTTTTTCTAGCTTTATTGTAGGACAGGTTACGGAAGCGATTATTTTGGGAAGTCTTTGTGCGATTGGTATGTATGTGCTTCGATTGCCATATGCAGGTTCAATTGGTGCATTGGTAGGTCTTACAGCGTTGATTCCAGTTTTTGGTGCGTATATTGGAGCTGTTCTTGGTGCATTTATGATTGTGACGGTAGAGCCAAAGCAGGCATTGGTTTTCTTGGTTTATTTACTTATCCTGCAACAGATTGAAGGAAACTTCATTTATCCAAAGGTAGTTGGTTCTTCTATTGGACTTCCAGGCATTTGGGTTTTGGCAGCGATTATGGTCGGAAGTGGACTAGGCGGTGTTGTAGGTATGCTTGTTGGTGTGCCAATTGCAGCGTCACTATATAAGCTGGTACGTAATGCGACAAGTAAGAGAGAGCAACAGCGGGAATATCTTCCGAATAACGTAAAACCGATGTAATGATTTGAAAATCATTGATAGATGTAGAATTAAGGCTTGAAAAAGTTTTAGTGTAATGGTAAAGTATGAAGAGTGTGTGAGCTTTTGCACAATACAGAATAGAAGAGATAGGAGAGTAAAAGATGTCAGGACATTCAAAGTTTGCTAATATTAAACATAAAAAAGAAAAAAATGATGCAGCTAGAGGTAAGATATTTACAGTCATCGGAAGAGAAATCGCAGTTGCAGTAAAAGAAGGCGGAGCTGATCCAAACAATAACTCTAAGCTTCGTGATGTCATTGCTAAGGCAAAAGCAAACAATATGCCAAATGATACAATTGAGCGTGGTATCAAAAAGGCAGCTGGTGATGCAAATGCTGTTAACTATGTAGGTATTACATATGAAGGATATGGACCAAATGGAACAGCGATTATCGTAGATGCACTTACAGATAACAAGAATCGTACTGCTTCTAATGTAAGAAATGCATTTACAAAGGGTGGCGGAAATGTTGGAACAACAGGCTGTGTGTCATTTATGTTTGATAAGAAGGGTCAGATTATCATCGACAAAGAAGAGTGTGATATGGACGCTGATGATTTGATGATGATTGCATTGGATGCAGGTGCAGAAGACTTTTCTGAGGAAGAAGATAGCTTTGAGATTTTAACAGCACCAGAAGATTTTTCACAGGTGCGTGAAGCATTAGAGAATGAAAAGATTGCTATGGCTTCAGCAGAAGTAACAATGGTTCCACAGAACTACGTAGAGCTTACTTCAGAAGAAGACATCAAGAAGATGAACAAGATTTTAGATTTACTTGACGAGGACGACGATGTCCAGGCTGTTTACCACAACTGGGACGAATAAGATTTCGCTCAAGCGACAACGAAAAACAGGCGATGGCATTCTGCGCTTGCACAAAGAATGGTGTCGCCTGTTTTTCGTTGGCATTTGAGGGCGAAATCTTAGAGAAACCACCCGTTGCGTTGCTGTTTCGCAAGGCGAAACATAATGAGCCACGGAACGTGGCAGGCAACGCAAAAGGGTCGGGACGAACGAAGGAGTCCCGGATATGTAAGTTGTAGTTTTGTGGAGCAAAACTGAAGGACCCACGGAACGTGGGGACAACGAGAAATAGAAGGGGCGAAATAGAAGGTAAGAAAAGAGGAGTAACATGGGCGAAGAAAAGGTTGAAGTTCAAGAGAATAAAATGGGCGTTATGCCAATTCCTAAATTGGTATTCAATATGTCTGTTCCGATGATGTTTTCTATGTTGGTGCAGTCGTTATATAATATAGTAGATAGTATATTTGTTTCGAAGCTGGCAGAAGATGCATTAACTGCTGTTTCACTAGCGTTTCCGTTGCAGACACTATTGATTGCTGTAGGTGCAGGAACAGGTGTAGGAATTAATGCGTTACTGTCAAAATCGTTAGGTGAAAAGGATACAAAGAAAGTAAATGCAACAGCTACAAATGGTGGATTTGTTTATGTGTTAAGCTATTTTTTGTTTTTGATTATTGGTTTGATTGCGGTAAAACCGTTTTATGCTAGTCAGATAAAATCAGGAAATGATGATATTATGCAATATGGTGTTACTTATCTAAGTATTGTCATGATTTTTTCCTTTGGTTTGTTTGCACAGTTTTATTTTGAACGTTTGCTGACCTCGACAGGTAGAACAATGTTTAGTATGATTTCGCAAACTTGTGGAGCACTTACCAATATTATTTTGGATCCTATTTTGATTTTTGGATTACTTGGCGCTCCGAAAATGGGAATTGCTGGTGCCGCGATTGCGACTGTAATTGGCCAGTGTGTTGCTGGATTGATTGCGTTTGTATTTAATTTAAAAGTTAATCACGAAGTGAAACTTTCGTTTAAAGGTTTTAGACCAGACGGAAAAATCATTGGTAATATATATGCAGTTGGTATTCCTTCGATTATTATGCAGTCGATTGGATCGATTATGACTTACAGTATGAATAAGATTTTGATTGAGTTTACGCCGACAGCAACTGCAGTATTTGGTGTTTATTTTAAGCTTCAGAGCTTCTTCTTTATGCCAATATTTGGATTAAATAATGGTATTACGCCAATCATTGCATATAACTTCGGAGCAGAGAATAAGAAACGAATGATGAAAACGATTAAGTTGAGTATGGCGGTTGCAGGTACTTTGATGTTTATCGGTTTATTATCATTTGAGTTTATTCCAGAGATTTTACTTGGATTTTTTGATGCTTCCGATGAAATGTTAACAATAGGATGTCACGCATTAAGAGTGATTGCGGTACATTTTTTGATTGCTTGGTTCTGTATTATTGCAGGTACGGTTTTCCAGGCATTGGGAAAAGCAGTTTACAGTTTGGTTGTGTCTATTATGCGACAGCTTGTTGTACTGGTTCCGGCTGCATTTATTTTAGCGAAAATAGGTGGGCTAAATGCAGTATGGTGGGCATTCCCGATTGCAGAGGTTATGTCGTTTATCGTTTCAACAATATGTTTGGTGAGAATTTATAAAAAAATCATAAAACCGATTCCAGAAGGCGCTGAATAAAAAAGAAGCTGATTCAAAATTGAATCAGCTTCTTTTTTATTTCATAATGTCTTTGTAGTTATCTAACCGAATAGCAGAAATAGTCAGATTATAGCACAAAAGTGCAACCTGCTGTGCGTTAAGTACATCATTTTCAAACCATTCATAATAGATACTGGAAATTCCGTTAAATAGATAGTTATTGATAAATGGTGTAATTGCAGGGTTAATATGATAACTCATCAGATTCCGCTCGATGTATGGAAAAATCAAATCTTTAAAATAATCGATGAAAGAAAAATTATCTGAAGTTCTTGCTACCTGTTTTAAAATTGCCTTATGTGGTTCAATCTGGGTTGTCAGATCAAAGAGCAAATGATAAATCTCAATTTCATTATTGATGGTTATCTTCTCTGGTAGTGCTTCAAAGATAATCATGGATATCTTCTTATTAATATCCTCGACAACATCCTCTATACATGTGTAATGATTATAAAATGTTTTACGATTGATGTCTGCATGATCAGCCAGTTCGCTAATGGAAATCGTTTCTAGTGGTTTGGTCTGCATCAAATCCAGTAATGCGTTTTCGATTGCCATACGTGTTTTTCTTTGGCGACGGTCCATGTTGAGTTCTGGAATGGACAAATCCATCAGGTTCATCTTCATAATAAGCCACCCTTCTCGTTAGAATAGTCTAATTATATATCTCATTTATGGAAAAAGCAACACCTGTATATTAAAAATATAAAATGATAAAAAATATTGATAAATAATACGCAAAAAATGAACTAAGTGTGTATTATTATACAAAAATGTAATAAATTGACCATTGAACTATGGGAAACAATACCATATAATTACCTTCAAATAAAGGTAGGAATCTTCAAAAAAGAGGATACCTTATCATTTACATATTATATAAGGAGATGGAGCTATGATAAAAAGTGAAATCAAAGCATTGTGGAACAACAAATTACTATTGTTGGTGTTAGTAGCAATCATGCTCATACCAGCACTTTATGCGGGGTTATTTTTAGCTTCGATGTGGGACCCATATGGAGATTTGAAATATCTTCCGGTTGCAGTGGTCAATTTAGATCAACCAGTAACTTTTCAGGATAAGGATTTAAAAGTTGGAGAAGATTTAGCCAATAATTTAAAGGATAATGATTCGATGGCATTTAATGTAGTAGATGCGGATACCGCAAGGTCAGGATTGGAAAATGGAACGTATTACATGGTGGTTACAATTCCAGAGGATTTTTCGAAGAATGCATCTACATTGATGGATGAAAAACCACAAAAAATGGTTTTGGATTATGAAACCAATCCAGGTAAGAACTACATTTCAATGAAATTAAGTGAGAGTGCGATGAAAGAGGTAAAAGCAAATCTCACAGAAGAGATTTCAAAGACATATGCAGAAACCATATTTGATAGCATTCAATCCATTGGAGATGGATTTGATGATGCAATTGATGGAACAAAGCAGATGTTAGAAGGCGAAGATGAATTAGCAAAGGGAAATGAAAAAATTACAGACAATTTGGGTGTGTTAGCACAAAGCACTATTACGTTTAAAGAAGGAACGAATACGTTGGCAAAGGGAATTACAACATATACCAATGGTGTAAAGACAGTCGATGAAGGGATGAAGACTTTAAGTAAGGGGACTGGTAGCTTGTCAAAACAAGCTGTTCCTGGTTCAAAGAAATTATCAGAGGGTGCAACCTCATTGAATGAAGGTATTAAGAGTTATACAGCAGGTGTTACTTCTGCTTCACAGGGTTCAGCAGCCTTGAAAGAGGGAAGTACAAAATTATTAGCTGGTTTGCAGACGATGCAGACACAGATGAATAGTAAATTGACACCAGAAAATGTAGCAAATATTCAGGCATTGTCATCACAGGCTTTGCCAGGTATTAAAAATGGTATCGACCAGTTGTATCAGGGATTGGCAAGTGCAGATTTTAGTGCATTGTCATCTTTAGGAGAATTAGCTCCTGGTATTGAATCAGCCAATAAATATGCAACCAATGCTGCTGCATCTGTAGGAGATGCAAAGACAAAGGTAGTATCAGCAACAGAAAATATTGCAGCTGCAGGTGGTTCGATTGCGAGTGCAAAAGAGGTTGTAAACAGTTTGGATTCTGAACAGATTTCAGAGGAAACAAAACAAAAGATTTTAGCATCCTTAAATAATGCATCTGCATCATTAGGGAATGCAGCAAATAACTTAGGAAAAGATGGTGCAGCGAAACAGTTGGCAACTGCAGAAGCTAATTTAGGCGGTACAACAAAAACGCTTACAGCGATTGGAACTGCGTTAGGTGGTATGGATCCACAGGCTATGACCAAGTTGACAGCACTGTCAAATGGCGTGGCAGAATTAGAAAAAAATGCAGCGTATTTAGATAGTGCATCTGAGGTTATGAATTCTTTATTAGGAAGTGTAACTTCTGTACAAAATGCATTGAATGCTACACAGGCAAATAGTGGCAGTTCTGGTTTGGTAGAGGGCATGCAAACTTTGGACAGTGGAATCGCAACATTAAATACTGGATTATCGACATTGCAGTCAAATAATAAAACGTTAAAGACCGGCGCTGCGTCATTGGCATCTGGTGCGGATACCTTATATAGCGGCTTAAATGTTGGTGTTGTAAAATTAAATGATGGTGTGAATGCGTTAAGTGAAGGCACACAGAAGTTGGTGAACAACAATGCAACATTGGTAAATGGTGTCAATCAGCTTGCAGATGGAGCAACCAAAATATCAGATGGAGCAGGAAAATTAAAGGATGGCTCAGTAACACTTGGTAATGGATTAAATGATTTAAAGGATGGTACAGTAGAATTAAATGATGCAATGGTAGATGGCGAGAAAGAAATTCGTGATAACCGTGCTTCAGATGAAACATTAGAAATGTTTGCTGCACCAGTTGAAATTCAGGAAACACAGATTACAAAAGTAGAAAACAATGGTCACGCTATGGCTGCATACATGTTCTCTGTAGGCCTTTGGGTTGGATGTTTAGCATTTTGTCTCATGTATCCAATTGCAAGCTACAAGGGTGAATTGACAAGTGGAAAAGCATGGTGGGCAAGTAAGGCTGTTATCTTATATCCATTGGGAATCTGCATGGTTGCATTGTTATTAGCTATCTTGCATAGAAGAATCGGATTTAACCCAGCAAGTATGGGCAAGACCTTTATTGTAGGAATTGCAGCTGTGGCCGCATTTATGTCGATTATGTATTTCTTCAATTTATTATTAGGCAAGGTTGGAAGCTTCCTGATGTTAATCTTTATGGTATTGCAGTTGGCAGGATCAGCAGGTACTTACCCGGTAGAAATTTCAGGTACTTTGGCAAATGTATTGCATAAATGGGTTCCATTTACTTATTCAGTGGATGCATTCCGTTCGGCAATTGCAGAAAATGGACCAAGCGTGATGCCACAATGTATCGTCTTGTTTGCAATTTCTATTGTATTTACGATATGTACAATTTTGTTATTCGATGTACGCGCAAAACGAACATTAGAGCAAAAACCTGTTGTATATGATTGGTTAGAAGAAAAAGGACTTGCATAAAAATAATGTAGAAAGGCTGTCTATTGTGTAGAACGATAGGCGGTCTTTTTGTTTTCTCGGAGTTTATATAATAATCTTTGTAAAAAAATGGGGATATGGTATAATTAGGAAAAATTACGAGGAGGCATATGATGAAAAAAGGGGAAAGAATAAACGGATTACGATATTGGTTAATGTGCATTTGTATGGTGGCAATATTATGTCAGGGAAGAACTGCACAGGCACAGGATTGGAATACAAAACAGGTGGAAGTGACAGACATTCATCAATTTCGAATTGAAGAGGGGGTGCTGTTAGAGTATTTGGGTGACAAGCAGCAGGTTGAGGAAATTGTTATTCCACAGGGCGTTACTGCGATTGGAGATGAAGTGTTTCGTGATTGTGTGAATTTGAAGATTGTTGTATTGCCAGACCAGATTACTTCTTTTGGTCAGAAGGCATTTGAAAAAACATCCCTTCAAACAATGGCTGTTTATGAGGATGCTATTGATGGGGCAGTTTATGAATTAGATAGTAATGAAATCGGAGTGGTCGAATTGCCATCGAAGTTGCTTTCGATTGAAAAGGATACTTTTTCTTTGGCAAAATCCATTGGGAAGTTTGCGCTATCTCCAGAAAATGAAGCATTTTCTGTTTGGGAGCAGGAATTGGAGCAGGGAATGGAACAGGAAGAGGAATCTGGTGAAGATGTTCAACAGACCTTATATGGTGAATTATTGCTTAGTAAAGATCAAAAACAGATATATCGTATGGCACCAGCTTATAATATAAACGGTGATTATGCGATTTTAGATGGTGTGGAGAAGATTTTACCATATGCATTTGAGTCTAATATGGGTGGTAATCGTAGATTTTTAGTGCCAGATTCTGTAAAATCGATTGGAGAGTATGCATTTTATGGATGTAATAATTTAAATGGAATCGTTTTTAACGAAACTTCGAATCTAACCACGATCGGTGCATTTGCGTTTGCGGAGAATCCTAATATTAGTACGGATCCAAGACCATTTACACTGCCACATAGTGTAACCAAGATTGGTGAATCTTGTTTTAAGAACTGTGTGAACATGGAGGTGGACATTTCTAACACAAGTATTGAATCGATTCCGCAAAAGATATTTACTGGTTGTGTGAATATTCACACGGTTGTATTACCTAAAACGGTTAAATATTTAGAGGCATATGCATTTTATGAAAATGATAATTTGAACGAGATTATTTTCTTGGGAAAGCATTTGGAAAAAATAGGAACAGCAGCATTTAAAGGCTGTAATAATTTACATAGTATTAAGGTTCCAGATGGAATTGTGAATATAGAAAATGGAACATTTGATGGATGCTGGAACTTGGAAAAAATTGTGTTGCCAAACAGTACGGAGATAATCGGAGACAATGCGTTTAAGGATTGTCAAAATATTAAGACAATGGTAATCCCACCAAATGTTAAGCATATTTCAAATTCGAGCTTCAAAGGTGCAAAGGTCGATGCGATTGACACCTCAAAGAATGAGTATGCACAGGGCAAGGTAAAGGGATTTCCGAAGGTTGGAAAAAAGGTTACGGTTGCAGGTGTAAAATATACAATAACAAAATCAAATGCAAAACAAAAAACAGCAAAGGTATCTGGTGTCGCTTCAAAGAAAGTTAAAAAGGCTGTGGTTAAGGATACAATTAAGGTAAGTGGATTGACTTACAAGGTAACAGAGGTTTCTAAGAATGCATTTAAAGGTTGTAAGAAGCTTACAAGTGTCACAATTGGTAAGAATGTTACAAAGATTGGTGCAAATGCATTTTATGGAGATAAAGCGCTTAAGAAAGTTACCATTAAGTCAACAAAAATAAAATCCATTGGAAAAAATGCATTTAAGAATATTCAAAAGAAAGCAACCTTTAAGGTCGGCAAAAAGCAGTACAAAAAATACAAAAAACTATTCAAAAAAACTACAGGATTTAAGAGTCCTATGAAATTGAAAAAATAGTACATTGGGGGGATACTGTCGCGATTGGGCATATCGTGGTAACTATGATAAATCACAGAGTATCAGTGTCATTATGTGTGATTTAAATGGTTTGAAAAAGCGTAATGATATGATGGGACATGAGGCAGGGGATCAGTATATATGTGATGCTGCGCAAATATTATGTTCGTGTTTTGAAAAAGAGCATGTGTATCGTATTGGTGGAGATGAGTTTGTTGTGATTACGCTCTGTGCTGGTATGGAAGATATGGAAGAACGGATAGAAAAACTTCGATTATATACAAAGTTGAAGGAAGTGAGTTTGTCAGTTGGCCATGCGTATAGGAAGGAAGCAGCAGATTTGTTTGAAGATATTATGCGTGAAGCTGATCAGAATATGTATGAAGAAAAACAGCAATATTATGCAAGTATGCAATCGTAAAGGAGCAATAGTATAAAAAACGTAAATTAGTCGTTAGTGGTTGTGAAATATAAGGATATGTGAGCTTTTACATAACAAGTTTATACTGTACAAATGAACCCTGATATGGTAATCTATAAGTTGCTGTATTAGGGTTTTTTAGTATATAAACATAAGGAAATATGGAGGAATATAAGTCATGAAGCTCGGCATAGTGGGATTACCCAATGTAGGGAAAAGTACATTATTTAACTCGTTGACAAAGGCAGGTGCGGAATCAGCTAACTATCCATTCTGTACCATCGACCCCAATGTGGGTGTTGTGCCTGTCCCAGATGAGAGAATTGATGTATTGACAAAGATGTATAATTCAAAGAAAACAGTACCAGCTGTTATTGAATTTGTAGATATTGCAGGTTTGGTAAAGGGTGCGTCGAAAGGAGAGGGACTCGGTAACCAGTTCCTTTCAAATATTCGTGAGGTAGATGCAATTGTGCATGTGGTTCGTTGTTTTGAGGATACCAATGTTGTACATGTTGATGGCAGTATTGATCCACTTCGTGATATTGAGACGATCAATTTTGAGTTGATTTTCTCTGATATTGAGATTTTGGATCGTCGAATTGCAAAGAGTTCACGTGCGGCTAATAACAACAAAGAGATTGCAAAAGAAGTTGAATTTATGAAGCGCATCAAAGAACATCTTGAAAATGGCAAGTTAGCAATTACATTTGAAGTGGATGGAGAAGATGAAGAGGCATGGATTGCAGAATACAATTTATTGACAAGAAAGCCAGTAATCTTTGCTGCAAATGTATCAGAAGATGAAGTTGGAGATGAGGATGATAATCAGTTTGTACAGGCTGTAAAGGGATATGCCAAAGAATATGATTCAGGTGTATTTAAGGTGTGTGCACAGATTGAGCAGGAGATTTCAGAATTAGAAGATGATGAGAAGAAAATGTTCTTAGAGGATTTAGGATTGTCAGAGTCAGGATTGGATAAGTTGATTCGTGCAAGTTATGACCTGCTTGGATTGATTTCATATTTGACATCTGGTGAAGATGAGACAAGAGCATGGACAATTAAGAAGGGAACAAAAGCCCCTCAGGCAGCGGGAAAGATTCATACAGACTTTGAACGTGGATTTATTCGTGCAGAGGTTGTTGCCTATAAGGATTTGGTGGAAAATGGTTCTATGGTAGCAGCCAAGGAAAAAGGACTTGTTCGCTCCGAAGGAAAAGAATATGTTGTACAGGATGGAGATGTAGTGCTCTTTAAATTCAACGTATAATCAATCGATTAGATTGGAGGAAAATTATGTACGAGATTCGTTTTCCGAATTTAGGGATTCATTTGAAACATGTTTTGGATGGATTTTCTATTGGTGGATTTGAAATTAGGTTTTATGGTATTATTATTGCCTTAGCATTTGTATTTGGTTTTGTTATGATTGGTAATGAGGCAAAGAGAACAAAACAAGATCCCGAGTTATATTTGGATTTTATGTTGTGTTTAGTAATACCAGCGATACTAGGTGCCAGAATTTATTATGTTGTTTTTAGCTTGGATGAGTATATTAAAGAGGGACAGTCGTTAAAGGATACCATTTTGGCAATGATCAATGTGCGTGGTGGCGGATTAGCTATTTACGGTGGTGTGATTGCAGGTATTATTACATTGATTATCTTTTCGAAAAAAAGAAAAGTGTCCACAGCGTTAATGTTAGATACATGTTGTATGGGATTGCTGGTTGGTCAGATTATGGGTAGATGGGGCAATTTCTTTAACCGAGAAGCGTTTGGAGCCTATACCAATTCCCTTTTGGCAATGGCAATACCAGTAGATTGGTTTGGAGGAAAAAACTATTTATTGCGCTGTGTCAATAATGGAATTATTTCACAGGATATGATTGATCATGTTTTGAACGTGGATGGAAAAGAGTTCGTTCAGGTGCATCCTACCTTTTTATATGAGTCATTGTGGAATGTAGCGGTACTCATCATTATCTTTTTATATAGAAGAAACAAAAAGTTTGAAGGAGAGCTTTTTGCAATGTATATATGGGGATATGGGTTAGGACGTGTTTGGATTGAAGCACTTCGAACCGATTCGCTTATGTTACCAGGTGTGAACTTTAAAGTATCGCAGTTGCTTGCAACCCTTTGTGTGGTAGGCGCATCTATTTATATTATTGTGAAACGATTGCAATATGCAAAAAATAATCGATGAAATGATACATCATTTACAGATTGAGAGGTTTGTAAATGATGTATTTTTTTTGCCTTTTTGTCATGTTTTTGTTGCTTACCACAATTCCCCACTTTTTTTAAAAAGTGGTGGGAAAGTGGGGAATAAAAGTGCAACACTAGATATTGTGGTGAGGTTCTTGAGATGCACGATATCGTGTAAAATATAGCAAAAATGCTAAAAGAAATGAAAAATTAATGTGCAAAATGCACAAAGAAAAGTAAAAATATTTGGTTACTTTTCTTTTTTTTACGCTTGCATTATGTAACCTCATGGGGTAAAATAGTGGTTGTAAGTGGTGAATTGTGGTGACCGGTGGTAAATTGTGGTGGATTTACAATTGGTTAACACAACGAACAACCACCAATAACAAGTTCCTCATATGGAAGGCGTTATAACCACTTAGGATAACAATAGAAAGGAAGGTGAGATCATGTCCAAGGGGTTAAAAGGTGAATATAATCACTCAGTGGATTCGAAGGGCAGAATGATCGTACCTTCAAAGCTTAGAGAACGATTGGGTTTATCCTTTGTGGTGACAAAGGGAATGGATAAGTGCTTATATGCATATCCTTCCGATGAATGGGAACTGTTTGAGAATCAATTAGAAAAACTTCCTAAAACTAGCAAACAAGCAAGAGAATTTGTTCGTTTTTTTATGGGTAGTGCAATGGATGTAGAGGTGGATAACCAGGGAAGAGTTATGTTGGCTAATACACTTCGTGAGTTCGCTGGAATTACGAAAGATGTTACCATAGTTGGTATGGGTGATCATGCCGAGATTTGGAGCAAAGAAAAGTGGGATGAACAAAACAGTGTGGAAGATATTGATTTCGAAGAGATTTCAAAAGGATTTGAAGATTTGGGTATTATGATTTAATGCATATAAGGTACCAAAAGAAGGAGGATAAACGTGGAATTTTCACATAAGTCGGTTTTACTGGAAGAGACCATTGAAGGACTTAATATTAAAGAAGATGGAACTTATGTGGATGGCACATTAGGTGGCGGAGGTCATGCATTTCATGTATGTGCGCGTTTGTCCAATCAGGCAAGGTTCATAGGAATAGATCAGGACGCTGCTGCGATTGAAGCAGCAAGTGCCCGTCTATTACCATATCAAGATAAAGTTAGAATTGACATTGTAAGAAGTAATTATCAAAAAACCCCTCAGGTGGTAAATGATTTGGGTGTCAGCGGTGTTGACGGAATTGTTTTAGACCTGGGGGTGTCCTCCTATCAGTTGGATACGGTAGAGAGAGGATTTACTTACAGAGAGGACGCACCTCTTGATATGAGAATGGATCAGAGGCAGAATATGACTGCTAAAGATATAATCAATGATTATTCGGAAATGGAATTATATCGAGTAATCAGAGACTACGGCGAAGAGAAATTCGCAAAAAACATTGCCAAGCATATTTGCAGGGCAAGACAGGAAAAAAGCATTGAGACAACATTTGAACTCAATGAAATTATTAAGGCTGCTATACCAATTAGAGCTAGGTCTGCAGGAGGGCACCCGTCAAAAAGAACATATCAGGCTATCAGGATTGAATTAAACCAGGAACTGACCATTCTTGAACAATCCATCGACCAAATGGTAGACCTGTTGAAACCGGGCGGCCGAATTTGCATAATTACGTTCCACTCGTTAGAAGATCGGATTGTAAAGAGGATTTTTAGACAAAACGAGAATCCTTGTACATGCCCTCCCGACTTTCCTAAATGTGTTTGCGGCAAGGTTTCAAAAGGAAAGGTCATTACAAGGAAACCGATATTGCCGTCGGAAGAAGAGTTGCAGGAAAATAGAAGAAGTAAAAGTGCTAAGCTTCGAATATTTGAGAGGATTTAATTGGTAAGTGAATAGATAAGATTCGATGATTTAAACATTTAACATCGAACATTTGAGGGGCACATACGAGAAATGTTAGCAGAAAAGGGGAATGAGAAGTTGGATTCTAGAAATTATCAGAGGGAGTATTACATTGAAGGTAATACGGCAAGAAAGTTAGATGCGGTTCCGCAGCGGATTGAACGCCCAGAACGCAGACGTGAGCAGGAACGCAGAGTTAATCCAAAGGTTAAAAAGAATGTAAATCGAGCAGTTGCTTTTGATTTAAAGTATACATTGGCATTAGTAGTTGCTACTGCATTTTTATTTGTTTCTTGCGTGAGCATGCTTTCTGTTCAGGCAAACATTACAGAACAGAGAAGACAGATTGCAATGTTAGAACGTAACTTAAACAAGATGACAGATGCAAATAATGAGACAAGTAAACGCTTGGAGAGTTCATTGGATTTAACCAAAGTATATGATGTCGCAATTCATGAGCTTGGAATGGTTTATCCAAAAACAGGACAGGTAATCTCTTATAAAGCAAGTAATCCTGATTATGTGAAACAGTACAAGGATATACCAGTGAAATAGGTGATAATATGGCGAAGAAAAGAAAAAGATTTCTTGCAAGAATGCAGAAGAAGTTGTTTGTAGTAATGATTATCATTACTCTGGCGTTTGGAGCATTGGTTGCAAGAATTCTTTATATTGATGCAAAAAATGGAAAACGATATGAAAAGATTGTATTGGCGCAGCAAAGCTATGATAGTATTGAGATTCCGTATCGAAGAGGCGATATTTTGGATCGAAATGGTACACAGCTTGCAACAAGTGAGAAAGTATACAATCTAATCATTGAACCGAAGAACATTCAAAGAAGTGAAGAGATTCAGACAGATACTGTTGCTGCATTGAAAAAATACTTTGATATCAAGGATGAGGAAATCAATGAAGCTTTGCAGGATAGTTCTTCTCTTTATAAGAAGCTTCGAAAGAAAATGACATATGAGCAAATCAAACCATTTCAGGAATTTATGGAAACAAAGGATGCTAAGAATGTAAAGGGCATCTGGTTTGAGGATGAGTATGAACGATACTATCCATATGATTCTTTGGCTTGTCACGCAATTGGCTTTACGGTAAGCGGTAATGTTGGACAAGGTGGTATTGAAGGTTATTACAGCAAAGAATTAAATGGAATCAATGGTAGAGAGTATGGATATTTAACACAGGATATGACGTTAGAACGTACTACGAAGAGTCCGATTAATGGATATAATGTAATTTCAACTATAGATGCAAATGCACAAAATATTGTAGAGAAAAAAATCGATGCATTTATGAGTGAGACGGGGGCGAAAAATGTTTCCGTGCTTGTTATGGATCCAAATTCTGGTGAAGTATTAGCAATGGCAAATTCCAATAAATACAATTTGAATGAGCCGTATGAGGACAGCGCATTTTCAAAAATGCTTGACGCAAAGGATATTTCTTATTTGCTCAATGATCGTGAAGTGAAAGCATATTTCACTCCACCAAAGGATCAGGAATTGTCAGAAGAAAAAGTGACTTATAAAGCGATTTTAGAAGATCCAAATCGTTCTGTTGATGAGAAAATCAAAGAAATGCCTGAGGAATTTCGATTGCTCTGTATGAATAAGGCATGGCGCAATTTTATTGTATCGGATGGATTTGAGCCAGGTTCTACGTATAAAACATTTACGATTGCTGGTGCGATGGAAGATAGCGTATTAAAGGGAGATGAGTCTTTTTTCTGTGGTGGTATGCTTAAAGTGGCAGATTATGATATTAAGTGCCATAATCATCAGGGTCATGGACAAGTCAATATTGAACAGGCATTGATGCAATCTTGTAATGTTGCATTAATGGAGATTGTTCAGGCAGAAGGAAGATCAACCTTTTCGAAATATCAAGATGTGTTCGGTTTTGGTAAAACAACACATGTAGATTTACCAGGTGAAGCTGGTGGATTGATTTATGAGGAAGATAAATTGAATCCGGTTGAACTTGCAACATCATCATTTGGTCAGGGTTTGACGGTTACAATGATGCAAATAGGAACAGCGTTTTGTTCAGTAATCAATGGTGGTAATTATTATGAACCGCATATGGTAAAACAGATTGTGGATGAAAATGGTGGAATTATCAATAACATAGAGCCAACGATTTTACGTAAGACATTATCTGCGGACACATCGACATTTATGAGAGAAGCATTGTTCCAGGTAGTAGAAAATGGTACTGCGAAAAAGGCGAAGGTAGAAGGTTATACAATTGGTGGTAAGACTGGTACAGCGGAAAAATTACCACGTGGTAACGGAAAGTACCTGTTATCCTTTATCGGTTTTGCACCTGTAGAGAATCCACAGCTTGTAGTTTATGTTACAGTGGATGAGCCAAATGTAGCAGATCAGGCAAGTTCTGGTTTGGGTACGATTATTGCACAAAGCGTATTTGAAGAATTGTTACCGTATATGAACATTTATCAAAGTGATGCGGTAAGTAATGCATCTGGAGAGGATACAGTGGGTGATGAAGTTGCTGGTCCGATTTTTGAAGGTTCGATTCCAGAAGAACAGATTTCACAAGATTTGGATGCTTCACAGGATACAGAACAATCCAATGAGGATACTGTGTCGACAGAGGGAGAACCAAGTTCGCCAGAGGATGGCAGTCAACAGACAGGTGAGGATTTGAATCCGCCAGCAGAAGGCGCACAGGAATAAGATATGTTGATAGAACTACCGGTGGTAATGTATCTATTTACATGGAAGCTCTTGCACAAGGTTTTGTGTGAGAGCTTCTTTTTAATTTGTAGGAAATTACTTTGTTTTGAAATTTAATTTTGACATATAACAGTTTGTTCGTTAATAGAATGAAGTAAGTATGCAAAGGGGAGCACTATGCTAAAAACATATACAAGAAAAAAGATCTTTGTGGTGTTGTTTTGCGTTCTGTTTGCCTTCTTTTTGTTGTTTATACGCTTGGGTTATCTAATGATATGTAGATCAGAGTTTTATTTAAATAAAGCACAGGCACTGCATGAGAGAGAGCGTAGTGTGAAAGCGAAAAGAGGAATTGTATATGATCGTAATGGTGTAGAACTGGCTGGAAATAAACCGGTTTGTTCTATTTCGGTTATTCATTCTCAAATAAAGGATGAGAATGCAGTTGTGGAAGCGCTGTGTCGTATTTTGGATTTGCCAGAAGAATCCGTGAGAAAGAAGGTAGAGGCAAATACCATACGTGAGAAAATTAAAAGCAATGTGGAGAAAAAAATAGCAGATGAATTAAGAGAACTTGGTTTGGCTGGCGTCATGATTGATGAGGATTACAAACGGTATTATCCTTATGATACCTTGGCGAGCAAAGTGATTGGATTTACAGGATCAGATAATCAGGGGATTGTAGGATTAGAGGTTGCGTATGAAGATGTTCTGGCTGGAATTCCAGGAAGCATTTTAACACTTACAGATGCACATGGTGTTGAATTGAAAAATCAGGCTGAAAGCAGAAGGGAACCTGTTGCAGGAAATAATTTATATACAACGTTAGATATTAATATGCAAAAATATGCGCAACAGGCAGCAATAAAGGTATTAAAAGCAAAGCAAGCCAAAAGGGTGTCTGTTATCTTGATGAATCCTCAAAATGGTGAAATTTATGCAATGGTAAATGTGCCTGAATATAACTTAAATGATCCGTATACGCTGGTTGATGTTGCAGATCTGTATGTGACACCAATTGAGAGGAAAAAAAAAGAAGTAGCTGCGATGACGGATAAACAAAAACAGGATGCATTAAATAATATGTGGAGAAATTTTTGCATCAATGATACATATGAACCAGGCTCTACATTTAAAACGGTAACGGCGACAGCTGCATTGGAAGAAGGTGTCGTTCGCGTGGAGGATACATTTTCATGTCCAGGGTTTCGAATTGTGGAAGATCGAAGAATACGTTGTCATAAGGTTGGGGGACATGGGGCAGAAACATTTCGGGAGGGGATTATGAATTCCTGTAATCCAGTATTTATGGATGTGGGAGCCAGAGTTGGTGTTTCCAATATGTATAAAAATTATAAAAAGCTTGGATTGTTCGAAAAGACGGGTGTGGATTTGCCAGGAGAGGCTTCCTCTATTATGCATAAACAAGAAGATGTTGGTGCGGTAGAATTGGCAACCATGAGTTTTGGTCAGTCGTTTCAGATTACGCCATTACAATTGTTAAGAGCGGTGAGTGCAATTGTGAATGGAGGAACTTTGGTTACACCACATTTTGGACTATATCAAACGGATGAAAGTGGAGAACGTGTAAAAAGTTTTACGTATGAAAAGAAAGAAAAAGCCATTTTAAAAAGTACATCGGACACAATGAAGATGTTATTAGAGGCTGTTGTTGCAGAGGGTTCTGGGAGCAAGGGGCAGGTTGAGGGATATCGTGTGGGTGGAAAAACAGCCACTTCAGAAAAGCTTCCCAGGGGAACAGGGCGATATATTTCGTCTTTTTTGGGATTTGCACCTGCGAATCATCCGCAAATTTTGGGAATCATTTTGATTGATGAACCAGTTGGAATCTATTATGGTGGAACGATTGCAGCACCTGTTATGTCAGAGATTTTTTCGAATGTATTACCGTATATGGGACTGAAGGCAGAGTATATCGAGAAGGAAGAAACGGAGGTTATGGTTCCATTTTTTGAAGATACAGTTGAATGAAAATAAGGTTGATAAATATAGGAAAAAGTCTTATACTAAAATAGAGTATGTGTATTTATAGGCACAAGATTTTGTGTTGGATACAGAAAAGAACTCTTAATGGAGGATAATATGGATTTTCAAAAGAATGTATTAATTGCAGGAACAGGTAAAAGTGGTATCAATGCAGGAAAATTGTTGTTGTCAAAAGGTGCAACTGTTTTATTTTATGATGATAATAAAGATTTAGATCAGGCAGGCTTTTTGGCTCAATTTGATGACAAACAGTCGGTAAAATTGGCCTTGGCTCATTTGGAACAGTCTGTTTTGGAACAAATAGATATGATGGTGATTAGTCCGGGAATTCCAGTAGATTGTGCGCTTGCAAATCAGGTAAGAGAGGCTGGCATTCCAATTTGGAGTGAAATAGAACTTGCTTATCAGGCAGGTGCGGGTCATCTAGCTGCGATAACTGGAACGAATGGAAAAACAACTACAACATCGTTGGTAGGAGAGATTTTTGCTAATTATACAGAAAGCAATTTTACAGTGGGTAATATTGGAATTCCTTACACAGAAGTAGCACTTCAGATGAAAGAAGAGTCTTATACAGTCGCAGAGGTTTCATCTTTCCAATTGGAGACGATTGTTGATTTTCATCCACATGTCAGTGCGGTGTTAAATGTAACGCCTGATCATTTGAATCGTCACTATACAATGGAAAACTATGCGTCCGTTAAATTGGATGTGTGTAAGAATCAGACGGCGGATGACTATTTGATATTAAATTATGATGATGCCATTACAAAAGAGATGGCGAATGACAAACGTGTGCAGGCTAAAGTAGTATATTTTAGTCGTTTGCATGATTTAGAAGAAGGTATCTGCATGAAGGATGACTGTATTGTGATTCGTGAACATGGAGAAGAGATATCTGTAATTTCAAAGGAAGAATTGATTTTATTAGGTGGTCATAATTTGGAAAATTATATGGCGGGAGTTGGTGTTGCGTACTATATGGGAATTCCGTTAGATACCATCAGAGAAACCCTGAAAACATTTAAGGGTGTTGCACACCGTATTGAGTTTGTAAAAGAAGTAAATGGTGTTACATATTATAACGATTCCAAGGGAACGAATCCAGATGCTGCAATAAAGGGAATTCAGGCGATGAACCGCAAAACGGTATTGATTGGTGGCGGATATGACAAGGGTGTTCCGTTTGATGAGTGGATACAGGCGTTTGATGGAAAAGTGAAAAAACTCGTATTGTTGGGGCAGACAGCAAAACAGATAGCTGATACAGCAAGTAAATATGATTTTTATGATGTTGTGTTTGCAAATGACTTAAAAGAGGCTGTCACAATGTGTGCAGAATTTGCACAGCCAGGAGACGCTGTTTTATTATCGCCAGCATGTGCAAGCTGGGGCATGTTTGATAATTACGAACAGCGTGGAGATATGTTTAAAGAGTATGTAAATGAGTTAGGAGCGTAGTATATGGCAAGAAGAAGAGCTAAGCGATCTGGTCGTCGGAAAAGAAAAAGCGGGCTCGGAGCATTATTTGTAAATGGATATTTTGATTTTACGTTATTGTTTATCGTTTTATTTCTTGTGGCGTTTGGTCTCGTTATGGTATATAGTACCAGTTCATATACAGCAGAATTAAAGATGGGCGATGCGGCTTACTATTTAAAACGACAGGGTGTTTTTGCCTTGGCAGGAATTGTTGCAATGTTAGGAATATCCAAAATAGACTATCATGTCTGGAAGAAGTTTTCAGCACTCGCGATGATTGTGACTGTTGGTCTTTTGGGCTTGGTATTGGTTGCAGGTGCTTCTTCGCATGGTGCAACCAGATGGCTGCAAATTGGAGGCATAACATTTCAGCCTTCAGAGGTTGCAAAGATTGCAATTATTTTATTTACGGCGCATATGTCGACGATACATGCGGCAAGAATTGGTAATATCAAAGTGATGATTAAAGTAATCTGGGCGCCGATTTTGGCTGTGGCATTAATTGCGACGGAGAATTTAAGTACTGGTATTATTTGTGCGGCAATTGTAATGATGATTGTATTTGTTACAAGTCCGAAAATTAAACAGTTTTTAGTTATGGGATTGGGTGTCGCTGCAATTTTGGCATTTTTCCTGATGATTGCTTCTTATCGATTAGATCGAATTAAAGTGTGGTTGCATCCAGAGGATTATGTGAGTACCAATGGTTATCAGACCTTGCAGGCGTTATATGCGGTAGGATCTGGTGGAATCTTTGGAAAAGGATTAGGACAAAGTATTCAAAAGTTAGATTTTCTTCCGGAATCTCATAATGACTACATTTTTTCAATTATTTGTGAGGAACTGGGATTATTTGGGGCAGCCTGTGTGATTGCGATTTTTGCTCTTTTGATATGGCGTTGTATGGTAATCGCTATGAGTGCACCGGATTTATATGGTGCATTGATTGTGATTGGCGTCATTACACATATTGCAATACAGTCGATGTTGAATATTGCGGTAGTAACGAATTCGATGCCGCCAACAGGTGTTCCACTTCCATTTATTAGTTATGGAGGAACTGCCATCTTTTTCCTTTTGGCAGAGATGGGTTTGGTTCTTTCAGTTGCTGGACAGATCCGAATGGCAAAAGAATACTAGATAGCACATCTTTCATTTCAAAACATATATTAATATATATGGTAAGAAATGGGTGTGGGATGTTTGAAGGCAATTAGTGTGAAGGAGACATCAAAGTTAAAGGGCACAATAGAGATACAGGGTTCTAAGAATACTGTATTGCCGATTATGGCATCATCATTGCTTGCAAGTGGTAGCATGGTGATTACGAATTGCCCGGATATTGAAGATGTGCATGTGATGTGTCAGTTGTTGAAATGTCTTCATGTCAAAACATATTATAAGAATCATACATTAGAGATTGATACACGTCAGGCGACGTATGCAATGTTGCCAGCGGAGTTGACAGGTAAGTTG
The DNA here is from genome assembly GCA_030533405.1 of Eubacteriales bacterium. Taxonomy (GTDB): domain Bacteria; phylum Bacillota; class Clostridia; order Lachnospirales; family Lachnospiraceae; genus CAG-590. Next base: position 44,788 of record JAUNJF010000011.1, on the reverse strand, counting down.
CGTTCATCGGTGTTGTTGTTGGGACCGATGTTGGCAAAATGGCAACGTGCACAAATTGGTATGCCTGGTGGGTGTGCAATTGGATTGCGACCGATTGACATTCATCTGGAAGGCTTTATGAGAATGAATGTGGACGTAAAATTGCATCATGATATTTTGTGCTGTGAGACATATTATTTACAGGGGACAGATTACACCCTTCATTTTCCGAGCGTGGGTGCAACGCAGAATTTGATTATGGCTGCAGTTGGAGCAAAGGGGAGAACTGTCTTACGTGGCGTAGCAAGGGAACCCGAAGTGGTGGAATTGTGTAAGCATTTAAAACACATGGGTGTTATCATCGAAGGCGTTGGAACAGATGTTTTAACGATTAAAGGGAGTAGTAGTGTGTCGTGTCATGATTATCAAAATGTATATGATCGGATTGTTGCAGGCACGTATATTTTGATGGCAACCTGTATTTCGAGCCGTATTTATTTGAAACAAATTGATGATATAGAAAGCCTGAAAACAATCTTACAGGTCGCAAATCAGTTGGGCGCAAATATTGTACGAATGGAACAAATGTTGTGCATAGAATCCGATGGTGTTGTGGGAAATGGCAATTTTGAAACAGGTGGTTTTCCTGCTTTTCCAACAGATTTGCAACCTGTGTTGATGACGGTATTGACAAAGTCTGAAAAAGACAGTAGTCTGATGGAACATGTTTTTGAAAAAAGATTGGGGATTGCACAGGATTTAAATCAATTAGGTGCAAGCATTCGAGTGAATGGTCGAGAGGCTAAGATTGAAGGTGGAAATTCACTTACAGGTCATACGGTTCGAGCTACCGATTTGCGGCAGGGAGCTGCGTTGGTTGTGGCTGGATTAATGAGTAAGGGATATACGACGATAACGGATATATCTCATATAGAGAGAGGATATGAGGATATAGTCGGCGATTTACGAAAGGTTGGCGCTGATATATCCTATGTATAAGGTGTTTTATGAGCGAACGGCAGGATAATGTTATTAAATTTAAGAAAAAGAATCATGGATTGGTAGTTGGTGTTTTATTTTTTGTGCTTGTAGTTGGATGCATTGTGTTGCTTACATGTTTTCATATCCAAGAGATTGAAGTGACGGGAAATAAACATTATACAAAGGATCAGATTAAGGATTTTGTTCTTGAAAAAGGATATGTAGACAACACGGTCTTATTGATGCTTAAGAACAAAATGCGACCAATAAAGGATATTCCGTTTATTGCAAAGCTAGATGTGGAAATTCTTGGGGCAAATAAGATTAATGTCACAGTATATGAGAAAGCGATGGCGGGGTGTATCGAATATATGGATCGTTATGTATATTTTGATCAGGATGGTTATGTGCTGGAGATTTCATTGACAAAGCTATCTGATACACCATGTATTACTGGTATGAGCTTTACAAGTATGGAATTATATGAAAAATTACCGATTGATGATGAAAAACGGTTCCGTTTGATATTAAAGTTAACGCAATTGATTGAAAAGTATAAGTTGAGTATTGATTCAATCAAATTTACATCGGATGGAGATATTGTGTTAGGGTATGAAAATATTAAGGTGGAATTAGGGGACGGAAGTAAGTTAGAGGAACAGTTGGTTGATTTGAATCAGATGTTGGATGGCTTAAAAGGACAAAAAGGAACCTTGAATTTGAGAGATTTTGATCCTGCGAGTAAAAAAGCTTCTTTCAAGAAAGAGAGCGGAAAGAAAAATAATGAAGAATTAATGAAAAAACACAATATTATGTTAATTAAGGGTTGATTATTTTGATAAAAACAAGTATTATGTATATGTATGTTTATTGAGAAGGAAACAAAGTGAATCACATATACATATATTTGGTGGATTTATATTGGTTACTATATGAAGAGAATAATGAATAGGAGGATATAACCTTGATTGAAATATTAGGTGAAGAAAAGGGACCTGCAAAGATTTTAGTTATCGGTGTAGGTGGTGCAGGTAATAATGCAGTAAATAGAATGGTTGACGAGAACATTAATGGTGTAGATCTCGTTGCAATTAATACAGATAAACAGGTGTTGGCTACTTCAAAGGCACCAACAAAGATTCAGATTGGTGAGAAGTTAACAAAGGGATTAGGTGCTGGTGCAAAGCCTGAGGTAGGTGCAGGCGCAATTGAAGAGAACAGAGAAGAGATTACAGAGCTTGTAAAAGATGCAGATATGGTATTTGTAACATGCGGTATGGGTGGTGGAACAGGAACAGGTGCTGCTCCTGTTGTTGCAGAGATTTCAAGAAGTCTTGGAATTCTTACTGTTGGTGTCGTAACAAAGCCATTTTCATTCGAAGGTAAGCCACGTATGAACAATGCAATGGCTGGAATTGATCGTTTGAAAGAGAATGTTGATACATTGATTGTGGTTCCAAATGATAAGTTATTACAGATTTGTGATAAGAGAACTACGATTCCAGATGCATTAAAGAAGGCTGATGAAGTATTACAGCAGGGTGTACAGGGTGTAACAGATTTGATTCAGAGCCCTGGTATTATCAATTTGGACTTTGCAGATATTCAGTCAGTTATGAGAGATAAGGGTATTGCACATATCGGTATTGGTCGAGGAAGCGGAGAGGACAAGGCCGTTGAAGCAATTAAGCAGGCAATGGAATCACCACTTTTGGAGACAACTGTATCAGGTGCAACAGATATCATTATCAATTTTGCTGGTAATATTGGTATGATTGAAGCATACGATGCAGTTAATTATTTGACAGAAGCAGCAGGCGAGGATGTGAATATTATCTTCGGTACTGTTGATAATGAAACATTAGGTGATGAAGTAAGCATTACAATCATTGCTACTGGTATTGAAGCAGCATTAAAGAAGAATACATATGGCAGCTTTGGACAGACAACAGGATTTGCAAGTTATCAGAAACCAGCAACACCAGTTGCTCCACAGCCAGAGGTTCAGCCACAGGTACAGCCAGTTGCTCAGCAACCTACACAGGTTCAACAGCCACAGATGCAGCAGCCACAGGTTCAACCAGGTGTTCAGCCTATGACTAGTAGACCAGTGCAGCAGCCAACACAGCAGGCATATAGTGCAACACAGGGTGTGCCAAGTTATGGTGGACAACCAATGTCAACACCACAGCCAAAGACTGCTACAAAGCCATCATTTTTAAGTGGTGCACAGGGAAGTGCAGCAAACACAAATCAGACTGTTGCACCAGTGACAACAGCTAGACCACAGGCTCCAAAACAGGAAGCGGATGGAAGTATTAAGATTCCAGAATTTTTAAAGAGAAGATAGAATGAATGAGAGAAAGACCATCGTACAGTTTGACGATGGTCTTTTTTTGATGTAAAAAAAGTGCTACGCACGCTTTGTTCTGCGAAAAAGTGTGTATTGATTCGACATTTTTTGTATGACGTTTCTTCTATAATGAGGGAGAAAACAAAAAGAGAGTGAAGGTCAACAAAAGAAACCAAAGGAGATGATGATATGCGGATTACGTTTTACTGGGATGTTCTTTTTTTGGTGAATTTCTTGAGTGGCATTGTTGTTTTCATTATTACATCTTATTTTTGTAGTATCAAGGCAAACGTGTTACGGATATGTTTGGCAGCAATGTTGGAATCCATTCTTTTTCTTTTCTTGTTGGGGAGTCCGAGTGTATTAACTGGATTGTCTGGCGTGTTGTGTCTATTGGGAACTACATTTGGAGTCACAATTATTGCGTACGGAGTTGAAAAGTGCGTGTATTGTTGGTTCTGTTCCACCACAATTATGTTTCTAATAGGTAGTATTATGAATTATGCAAAAATGATAACTAATCAGACCGTTCTCTCTATCTGTGGCTGGCTGGTTTTATTTATTGGGAGTACTGTAAGCTGTTTGTTTTTGCTTTTATATATAAAAAAAAGTAAATGTAATAGAAAACATATGGTTTCTTGTATTGTCGAAAATAACGGTAAAATAGAGAAGACGGTAGCTTATGTAGATACAGGCAATTTGTTAAAAGATCCATTGACGGGTCGATTTGTTGTAATTATAAGTAAAGAAATTATAGCAAAATGCTTAGAAGAAGCAGCATTAAAAATTGTGGATGCATATGAAAAAAATGGATATCTAAATTATGAATCCACGTTATTTTATGATCTACAAAAGAAATACGGTTTTCATGAGATTACATATCAAAGCGTTGGCAATTTTTCAGGGAAATTGCTTTGTATTTATATAGAAAAAATAGAAGTAATGGAAGAACAGAGCGTGTTTGAACGGCAACCTGTTGCGGTTGTAGATCCAAAATTGTTTGAAAATAAAGCGTATCAGGCACTGCTTTTTGATTTTGAAGCGTAATTATGTGTGGAGGTTACTATGGTAAATGTAGTATGTGAAAATAAAATAAAGTTTTCGGTGGTAAAAAGTATGACCAATATGTTTTTTCCGATGAAGAATGAAGTTCATTATATTGGAGGAACGGATATTTTACCACCGCCATTAGAGGCAGAGGAGGAACAGAAACTTTTAAATCAGTTGGGTACGATGGATGATACAGAAGTAAAAAGTATATTGATTGAGCGTAATTTACGTCTGGTAGTATATATTGCGAAGAAATTTGACAATACAGGAGTCGGTGTTGAAGATTTAATTTCGATAGGAACGATAGGGTTAATAAAGGCAATTAATACATTTAAAATTGACAAAAAAATTAAATTGGCTACCTATGCATCTCGGTGTATTGAGAATGAAATACTAATGTATTTAAGACGTAGCTCGAAAACGAAAATGGAGGTGTCGATAGATGAACCATTGAATGTGGATTGGGATGGAAATGAATTATTACTTTCTGATGTACTGGGAACAGAGGAGGACATTATTTATAGAAATATGGAAGATGAAGTGGATCGTGAATTGTTAAAAAAAGCAATGAACATTTTATCAGAACGAGAAAAAATGATAATTGATATGCGATTTGGGTTGAGCAATCCGGAAGGAGAAGAGATGACTCAGAAAGAGGTTGCAGATTTATTGGGAATTTCACAATCCTATATTTCCAGATTAGAAAAGAAAATTATGAAACGTCTCAAAAAAGAAATGCTTCGGATTGGTTCATAAATTAGCAATAATTGGTGCTTGAGAAACTGTATAAAGTTAAGAGTAAATGTGAATCCTTTATTTAGAGAGCGATGAAGGAGGAGCAGAAATGGCACTGAATAAAGTCGTAATATGTGGTGTGAACACAGCAAAACTTCCAGTTTTGACAAACGATGAAAAAACAGAGTTGTTCATTCGAATTGAGGCAGGAGATTGTGAAGCGCGAGAAAAGCTAATAGAAGGTAACTTAAGATTGGTTCTTAGCGTCATACAACGTTTTACAAAAGCAACAGAAAATTCAGATGATTTGTTTCAAGTTGGGTGTATAGGGTTGATGAAGGCAATCGATAATTTTGACCGGAGTATGAATGTTCGTTTCTCAACCTATGCTGTTCCGATGATAATTGGGGAATGCAGAAGATATCTAAGAGATAATAATTCTATTCGTGTATCGAGGTCTTTGCGAGATATTGCGTATAAAGCAATTTACGCGAGAGAACGTATTTTACGGGAAGAGGATCGGGAACCTACAATTGATGAGGTTGCAAAAGAAATCATGATTGAAAAAGAAATGGTAGTTATGGCATTGGACGCAATTTCAACACCTATTTCATTATATGATCCTGTATATCAGGAAGGTGGAGATACCTTATATATTATGGATCAGGTGAGTGACAAGAAAAATAAGGAGGAGAACTGGATTGAGGATATTTCCCTGCGGGAAGCGATGGAACGACTAACAAATCGAGAATATCATATTATCAAATTGCGTTTCTTTGAGGGCAAGACACAAACGGAAGTTGCGAAAGAAATAGCAATTTCACAAGCACAGGTTTCCAGATTAGAAAAATCTGCACTAAAGTGCATGAAAAATTATCTGGAATTTTAATTAAAATATTACAAAATACACAAAAAATCGTTGTAAATATTTTTTTTGTGTGCTATAATCGGGATTAACTGTTGTACGGAGAAGAGTGCAAAAGAAGATATTGGAACCAAAGAGGTATAGAGGAGGCAGGTTTTACCATGAAGCAGTTAATTTTAGTTACATCACCGCCAGCATGCGGAAAGACTTATATATCAAAGCAATTAGCAAAAGCTTTGAAGAATTGTGTATATTTGGATAAAGATACATTAATTGTATTATCAAAGCAGATTTTTAAAGTGGCTGGCGAGGAGTACAACCGTTCTTCTGATTTCTTTCAAAGAGAAATTCGTGATTATGAATATTACTGTGTGTTAGACTTGGCGATGGAAGCTTTGGAATATAATGATACAGTTTTGATTAATGCTCCATTCTCGGATGAGATTCGAGATAAGAACTATATGAGAGAATTGAGTGAAAAATTAGCAAAAATCGGTACAAAGCTTGTTGTGATATGGGCACATACAAGAGTTGAAGTTTGTAAAGAGAGAATGATTAAGAGAGGCTCAGATCGCGATACATGGAAACTTGCACATTGGGATGAGTATGTTGCAAGATGTAACTATACAAAACCAGAACACATTAAGGATTTGATTGTTTTTGAGAATTCTTCTGAAGAGGAATTTAACGAGTCCATTAAACGTGTTGTGGGACAGTTAAAAGGCGAATGATAATAACGGCGCTCAAGGCGCCGTTTTTTAAGGTTTCAAAAAGGGTCGAAGGAGGAAAATATGGCGAATAGAAAACCAGTATTTGCAATTAATTGGAATGAAGTGGAAGCATTAGTAGCTGGCATGCATGATAATCCACATCATATATTAGGAATGCATGAAACGACGGATGGGGTCTATATTAATGCGTATTTTCCAGGAGCAAAAAAAGTTGTAGCGGTAAAGAAAGCAACTGGTGAGTGTTTTGAACTTGTTAGTGACCGCGTGCCAGGCTTCTTTTATGTGAAGGTAGAACAGGAATGTCCATTTGTATATTATTATGAAGTGACAAATGGAGAAGAACAGAAGAAAAAGATAATTGATCCATATGTATTTGAGGCTGTAATTGATCCGATTGATATTAGTCGGTTTCATGATGGTGTACATTATGAGATATTTGAAAAATTGGGTGCACATCCATGTACAATGGATGGCGTGAAGGGTGTTTTATTTGCGGTATGGGCCCCTCATGCTGCCAGAGTATCCGTTGTAGGTAATTTTAATGAGTGGAATGGAAAGTTACACACAATGAGACGTATTGAATATTCTGGTATTTTTGAATTATTTATTCCCGAAATAGAGTGCGGTGAATTATACAAATATGAGATTATGACGAGAGATGGGAATTCGTTTATGAAACCAGATCCATATGCGAACTGTACGGAGCTGCGTCCAGGAACAGCATCTAGGATTGTCGATTTGTCTTATGAATGGAAGCATCAGGATTCCTATAATCGTCTTTTGAATGATAAAGGTGAGATGCCGATGAATATTTATGAAGTGCATCTTGGTTCCTTTAAACGTCCAAAGGACGGAAAAGAGTTTTTTAACTATCGGGAGATCGCAAAGGAATTGGCTGATTATGTGAAAGAAATGGGGTATACACATGTAGAATTATTGCCAATTATGGAACATGAGAATGATTCTTCATGGGGATATCAGACTTCGTGCTTTTATGCACCAAGCTCACGATATGGAGAGCCATCTGATTTCATGTATTTTGTTGATTATTTACATAGTAAAGGAATTGGTGTTATTTGTGACTGGGTTCCAAGTCAGTTTCCAATGACGGAAGGTGGATTGGCAAGATTTGATGGAGAACCATTATTTGAGCCAGTTGATGACCGAAGAAGTATCAACCCTAGATGGGGTACCTATATATTTGATTATGGAAGAAAAGAAGTAAGAAATTATTTGATTTCCAATGCAATCTATTGGATTTCAAAATATCATATAGATGGAATTCGCATGGATAGTATTGCATCTATGTTATATTTGGATTATGGAAAAGCGTATGGAGATTGGATTCCGAATGAGTATGGTGGAAATGAGAACTTAGACGCTATTTCATTTATAAAAGAGATGAACAGTGTGTTAAAGGAAAGATTCCCGAACTGTATGTTGATTGCGGAGGAAGAATCTGGCTGGCCAATGATGACAGAGGACGTTTCTCTTGGTGGAATGGGATTTGATTATAAGTGGAACGTTTCCTGGATGAAGAATTTGTTGAAATATATGTCGTATGATCCATTGTATCGAAAATATGAACATAAAATGTTAACTGGAAGTTTGGTGGATGCGTATAGCGAAAAATATATTTTAGAATTCTCTCATAATGAGGTGATTGGAGATAAAGGATCCATTGTGGATCAAATGCCTGGTGGATATGAGGAGAAGTTCTCGAATTTACGATTGTTATATGGCTACATGATGATGCATCCTGGAAAGAAATTATTATTTATGGGACAGGAGTTTGCGCAGTTTAAGTCATTTAGCGAATCTGATGAAATGGATTGGGATTTGTTGCAATTTGATGCGCATTCTATTTTGCGTGGATATGTAAAGGCATTGAATCATTTATATAAGCAGGAGCCAGCTTTGTACGAGGCAGACCAGGATGTAAATGGTTTTGAGTGGATTAATGAGAATGCTGCAAATGAGAGCGTGATTTCGTTTGTTCGTAAAACAGATAAGCCAGAAGATACACTCTTAGTTGTTTGTAATTTTACACCAGTGAAACATGCAAAATATAAAGTAGGGGTACCAGAGTCAGGAACCTACAAAGAGGTATTTTGTAGTGATGAAGAATGCTTTGGTGGTGATGGAAGCAAGAATACGAAGGCAATTGTAAGTAAGAGAAGTGCTTGTGATAATAGAAAGAATTCTATTACCATTCAGTTGGCACCGTTATCTATGAGTATCTTTAAAATTGAAAAATAAACATGAGGGTTGTTGCGTTGTGTGGCAGCCCTCTTTTCGACAAGGAGAAGAACTATGAATGGAATGTGGATGCAAATAGCGACGCAAACAGTTGAGGATGTTGCGAAACAGGTGGAAGAGTCGGCTGGCTTGGTATCAAAAACGGTAAATCGATTTGTGAATTGGCTTGTGAGCAAATCGGGAAGTGTGTTAATTGCAATTCTTGTTATTGTTATTGGAATGAAGCTGGTGAATTGGATTTTAAAATTGGTAAAAAAATCATTGGAAAAATCAAGTATTGAACATTCTGTAGTTGGATTTTTGTTATCGGTTGTTCGAGTGATTGGCTATGTATTGGTGTTTTTAACTGCAGCATCGGTGGTTGGATTTGAAATTACAAGTTTTGTTACGATTTTAGGTACGGCATCGTTATCCATTGGTTTGGCATTGCAGGGTGCACTTTCCAATCTTGCAGGTGGCGTGTTGATTTTAATGCTAAAGCCATTTCAGGTTGGCGATTATATTATTGAAAATAATAAGGGGAATGAAGGAACCGTTACATCAATTGATATTTTTTATACAAGACTGAAAACCTACGATAATAAGATGATTGTTATTCCAAACGGTGTGCTTGCTGATAATAGTTTGGTGAATTTGACGGCGCAGGAGATGCGAAAGGTTGAGATTAAGATTTTAATTGCATATCAAAGTGATATTCAAAAAGTCAAAGAAGTTGTACGCGGCGTTTTGGCACAGGAAGGTCGAATTATTGAGTCAGAGCCGATTGATATCTTTATTGATGCATTTGAAGATAATGGTATGCGGTTAGGAATTCGTTGTATGGTGCAAACGCAGGATTACTGGTCGGTTACATGGAATTTAAAGGAATGCATAAAGGTTTCATTTGATGAACAGGGAATTGTGATTCCGTATAATCGTTTAGAGGTAGAGCTTCTGGGTGAAAAGGGAAAGAAAAAAGGTGTCAAAGAGGACAAAATAAAAAAGAAATGAATAAAATACATGTATTAATGAATAAAAATACATTGACAAGGAAATAAAAAGGTGTATAATTTGAAAAATACAAGAAATAGATTAGGAAGATAGTATAAAATTATGATTTGGAGGATGCATAGATGAAAGCAAAAGATTTTGGATTGACAAAGCAGGATATTATTGAAATGTCGGATCAGTATATGTTAAATATTGGATATCGTTTTCCGATTGTGGTTGAGGAGTCCAAGGATTTAACAGTAACAGATGCAGATGGGGATACCTATTTGGATTTTTATGCAGGAATCGCTGTAAATTCTGCTGGTAACTGTAATGAGAAGGTAGTTGAGGCAGTGAGAGAGCAGGTGGGACAAACGATGCATACAAGTTTGTATCCATATTCCGTGCCACAGGCTATGCTTGCAAAGTTAATTTGTGAAACCATTGGAATGGATCGCATTTTCTTCCAGAATTCAGGTACAGAAGCAAATGAAGCTATGATTAAGATGGCTAGAAAGTACGGTGTGGAGAAATATGGTCCAGAGCATTATCATATTGTAACAGCAAAGAAAAGTTTTCATGGACGTACATTTGGTGCCATGACAGCAACAGGACAGCCTGATAATGGATGTCAGATTGGATTTGGCCCATTGGTTCCTGGTTTTACATATGCAGAATACAATAATTTGGAAAGCTTCAAAGAAGCATGTACAGAAAATACAATTGCTATTATGGTAGAGCCTGTTCAAGGTGAAGGTGGTGTGTATCCTGCTACCCAAGAGTTCCTTCAGGGATTGAGAGAACTTTGCGATGAGCGTGGAATGTTATTATTGTTTGATGAGGTTCAGACGGGATGGTGTCGTTGTGGAGAAACGATGGCATTTATGCATTATGGAGTGACACCAGATGCTGTTACTATGGCAAAAGCAATGGGTGGTGGAATGCCAATTGGTGCCATGGCAGCAAAAGAAGAGTATGCAAAGGCATTGAATCCAGGATCGCATGGAAGTACTTATTCAGGTAATCCAGTTTGTTGTGCAGCTTCGTATGCGCAGATTAACGAGTTGCTTGAGAAAAATATGGCAGCCAATGCGAAAGAGGTTGGTGCATATTTTATGGAGCAATTAAAGAGTCTCCCAGATGTCAAGGAAATTCGTGGACTTGGATTATTGGTAGGACTTGAGTTAAATAACACAGATGCGGTGGCAGTAAAGATTAAGGCAATGGAGAAAAAGTTGCTTGTGACTGCTACATCCAATAGAATTATTCGTATGTTGCCACCATTGATTGCAACAAAAGAAGATTGTGACAAAGCAATTCAGATTTTGAAAGAAGCAATTGAAGAGGTTGGAACACAGGCTTAAAACAAAATAAGCGAATTATAATGGTTATAAAGTGTAAAAATCCCCTGTTGAAATTGATATGTACCCGGATTTTGGGACGTATATCAATATGCAACAGGGGATTTTTATAGTTAAATGACAACACTTCTTGGTGTTTTGTTTTGGAAAGCAATAATACTTTCTTCTACGTCTTTGATTAAGCGTGTTCTTGCTTCTACGCTTCCCCAACCAATATGTGGAACCATGACTAAATTGTGGTTATTTTGTACCTGAAGTAATGGGTTATCAGCATCGATTGGTTCTTTTTCAAAAACATCAAGTCCGGCTCCGGCAATCAGTCCTTCATTTAATGCCTTGGCTAAATCATTTTCACAGATGATTGGACCACGGCCGACATTTATGACTACGCTATCTCGTTTCATCTTTTGAAAACAGTTATAGGTTAAAAGGTGATGTGTTTTGTCTGTAAGTGGGCAGTGAATAGAGAGAATATCGCTTTGGGTGAGTAATGTATCGAAATCCACTTTTTGATATGGAACATCATATGTTTGGTCAGAAGCAGAATAATAAATGACATTACAATCAAATGCAGAAGCGATTTGTGCAACTTTTCTGCCGATGTTTCCAAGACCGATGATTCCATAGGTTTTACCTGCTAATTCGTGAAATCCCTTTCCGATATGGGAAAAAGAAGCTGTTTTGGAATAAGTTCCGTCCTTTACAAATTGGTCATAATAAGAAAGTCTTTCATACACAGATAACAGTAATGCAAATGTATGCTGCGCAACGCTAGGTGTAGAATAGTTTCTGACATTCGTTACAGTGATGCCTCTGCTTTTGCAATAATCAAGATCAATGTTATTATAGCCTGTAGCGATTTCACAAATCAGCTTTAGGTTTGTTGCATTCTTTAGGGATGATTCATTCATTAGAAGTTTGTTGACTAAAATGATATCTGCGTCTTTGGTTAAGGCAGGGACTTCATTTTGATTTGCATTTTCGTAAACGGTTACATCTCCTAATTTTTGTAATCCATCTAAAGGAATGTCATGGCCGAAAGAGCCGCGTTCTAAAATAACGATTTTCATGATAACCTCCAAGTTGTATGTAGTAAATTGTGTATTATATCAAATTACATATATAATAAACATTGTCACCTTATATGGAAATAAAAAGAATGTCAAGAAAATAATAGAGAAAACTGTATTTTGTCGTAATATGCAGATGTATCCCGTGCAATTAGTTACAAAATTGCTTTTTTTGCTTGTTTTTTGTTGTATTTCCACAAATATAGTTGAAAAATCAACATAAATCTGTTAAAATGCATATATGCATCAAAGTAAAGGGGGAACGGTTTTATGAAGAAGAGAAAGCTTAAAATCAGTCAATTATGTGTATTATGTAGTAGTGTATCAATTGTACTCATTGTGGTGATTATGTTATTTATTTACCTTCCGATTTCAAAGAAGAGTTGTGAGGCGAATATCTACAATCAGATGAATGCAATTTTAACAGGTCGTACGGCTATGATTAATACATATGTAGCAGACAGTGAACGTACATTAAAAGAGTATGCTACAAATGATATCATCAATGAAGCTTTGGGGCATCCTGATGATAAACAATTAATACAGCAGGCACAGGATTACACAGTGAGATTTTTTAATGAACTAGAAGGCTGGGAAGGTATTTATGCAGGTAACTGGAATGCAACGATTCAGTTCCATAGTTCAGAGGGAGCAGTTGGGCTTACAACCAGAAAACCGGAAGAGTTAGATGCCTTCCATGAAACAATGTTCCAAAGAGATGATCATCTGTATAATGGCGGTGCATTTATTTCACCAGCCAGTGGTATGATGATTATTAATTTAAGACAATTGGTTACATATAACGGTCAGAATGTTGGATATGTTGGTGGTGGTCCATTCTTAGTAAGTATGGCAGACATGCTTGGTGAGGTTGAGAATGAGGATTTGAAGGAATCAGAGTTCTGTATTTTGGATACACAAAACAGTGTATATATTTTGTCAAACAATGAAAAGTATGAAAGCTGTGCACCAATCGAGGAGCCATTCCATCAGAAGATTTTACAGGATGTTGCAGAAGGTAAGACAGAGGGTCATGCCATTCAGGATATTGGAGAGTATGAAGGAATCTATTATTACAAGACAATTCCTGAGTGTAACATGATTGTATTGATGTATTGTCCAACTACGAATATTTACAGTTCTATTAATGAGATTAATGTGAAGTTGGCAATTGGTATCATTTTAACATGTATCATCATCTTAGTTGTTATGTTATTATACAGTAAGTCAATTGATAAGACAGCTACTGTATTTACAAAAGCATTACAGAAGATGTCAGAGGGTGATTTCTCTGTTTCGATTTCTTCTAACTTTGCGATTAAAGAATTAGATGACATTGCAGTTGCGGTGGATAATGTGAGACAGCATGTTGATACGGTAGTAGGTGATATTGAGTCGACAACCTCACAGGTAACCAAGTATGCAAATTCTCTTGGTAAGGTTGCAGAGAGTACTTCATCTTCAATCGGAAACATTTCGGATGCAATTGAGATTATTTCCAATGGTGCTGTGAATCAGGAAAATGATACAAAGCAGGCGGTGGAACGTATCGAAAACATGAGTGCTTCATTGAATAATATTACAAAGAATATCAATCATTTTGCATCTACAAGTAATGCGTTGAAAGAAATGAGTGCAATGGCAAATGATTCGATGAATGGATTGATTGATTCCAACAATGAAATGCAGACATCAATTCAGGGTATTGTAGAACAGTCTCAGATTAATAGCAGATCGATTGGTGAGATTGATAACATTGTTAATACCATTCGTGATATTTCAGAGCAGACAAACTTGTTAGCATTAAATGCTAGTATTGAGGCTGCGAGAGCAGGAGATGCTGGTAAAGGATTTGCGGTTGTTGCACAGGAAGTTGGACAGCTTGCAACAAGCTCACAGGAAGCTGCTGGTAATATCGGTAAGATTGTACATACATTAGTTGGAGATATTAATAAGACAGCAGATTTAACGAATTTGTTAACAAAAGATTCTTCAGAACAGATTAGCAAGTTACAGCAGACATCTAATGAATTTGCACAGTTGATTGAGAAATTGGATGAAATGTCAAAATCAGCAACTGATATTCAGGTTGAAATCAAGGGTGTGGATGAGAATAAGGATTTGATTGCAGAGATTATTGCAAAGTTATCAGATATCTCAATGGCAAATACAAGTCATGCAAATGCAGCAATGAACTTATCATCATCTATTGAAAACTCTGTACAGGAATTGGATAACATTGCAAATGAAGTAAATGTTGTATCGAATACACTTGCAGAAGATATTAGTTACTTTAATAGTAGCAATAATATGTAAATCAAAAGATAAGGTACGAAAATGCGGAACATTATGTTCCGCATTTTTTTGTTGTATTTTCTTTTTTGATAAAATGCTTGCATATTATACAATAAATATGTATAATTATAAATTATTTACGATAGAATAAGAATTTCTATATACAGAGGGTGCAAAGCGTGCTATAATGGGGATTCAAGCGTAAAATAATACAGAATGATTACATTTTTGGCAATACAAATTTCGTAATAAATAAGGAGAGATGATATGATTAAAGTAGGTATTATTGGTTCTACTGGATATGCGGGACAAGAGTTGGTACGTTTATTGTTAGGTCATAAAGAGGCAGAAATTGTCTGGTATGGTTCTAGAAGTTATATAGACAAAAAGTATTATGAAGTATTTGGAAACATGTTTGAAATTGTAGACGCAGCTTGTTTAGATGATAATATGGAAGAGTTGGCAAGAAAGGCAGATGTGATATTTACTGCAACGCCACAGGGATTATGTGCATCATTGGTAAATGAGGAAATTCTTTCAAACGTGAAGATTGTGGATTTGAGTGCAGACTTCCGTATCAAAGATGTTGCAACCTATGAAAAATGGTATGGAATTGAACATAAGTCTCCATCATTTATTGAGGAGGCGGTATATGGTCTTTGTGAGATTAATCGAGAACAGATTAAGGGAAAGCGATTGGTTGCAAATCCGGGATGTTATACAACGTGTTCGATTTTGTCATTGTATCCACTGGTAAAAGAAGGAATCATTGATCCCAATAGCATTATTATTGATGCGAAATCAGGAACTTCTGGTGCAGGAAGAGGTGCTAAAATTAATAATTTGTTCTGCGAAGTGAATGAGAGTATTAAAGCATATGGTGTTACAAGTCACCGCCATACACCTGAGATTGAGGAACAGCTTGGATATGCATGTGGAAAACAGATTATGCTAAACTTTACGCCACATTTAGTTCCAATGAACAGAGGTATTTTGGTTACCGCTTATGGTAATTTGAATGGTAAGTATACATATGAAGAAATCAAAGCGGTATATGATAAGTATTACGCAAATGAGAAATTTGTTCGTGTGTTAGAAAAAGATGTTTGTCCTGAAACTCGATGGGTAGAAGGAAGTAACTATGTAGATGTGAATTTCAAGATTGATGAGCGTACTGGAAGAGTTGTAGTAATGGGTGCGTTGGACAACTTGGTGAAAGGTGCAGCTGGTCAGGCTGTTCAGAACATGAATTTGATTTTTGGTTTACAAGAAGATATGGGATTACAGCAGGCGCCAATGTTCCCATAAGAAAGGTAGCATGAATCACGATAATAATAAGGAAGGGTAAAAAGATGATTAATCGTAATGATAATATGGAACAGGTAATTGAGAAGGCACAGACATTAATAGAGGCATTGCCATATATTCAAAGATTTAATGGATGTAAGGTTGTAGTAAAATATGGCGGAAGTGCAATGTTGGATGAGGATTTGAAATATAATGTAATCAAAGATGTTGCTTTGTTAAAGTTAGTTGGAATGAAACCAATCATCGTACATGGCGGTGGAAAAGAGATTAGCAAATGGGTAGAGAAGATTGGAAAAGAACCTGAATTTATTAACGGTCTTCGTGTAACAGATGCAGAGACTATGGAAATTGCTGAAATGGTTCTTTCTAAGGTAAATAAGGGTCTTGTACAGTTGATGCAGAAGGTTGGATTAAACGCTGTTGGTATCAGTGGTAAGGATGCAGGCTTATTAAAGGTTCAGAAAAAGTTCCCAGGTGGAAAGGATATTGGATTTGTTGGTGAAGTAACAGATGTGAATAGTCAGCTTTTGGATACTTTGATTGACAATGACTTTATTCCAGTTATTGCTCCAATTGGTTCTTCTGATGAGTTTGAAAGCTATAACATTAATGCAGATGATGCTGCATGTGCAGTTGCAAAGGCAATTAATGCTGAAAAGTTAGCATTTCTTACAGATATTGAAGGTGTGTTTATCGATCCAAATGATAAAGATACATTGATTTCAGAGATGGATGTCGTTGAGGCAAAGAACTTTATTGATAAGGGTATTGTAGGTGGTGGAATGCTTCCAAAACTTGCAAATTGTATTGATGCAATCGAAAATGGTGTAGAGAGAGTCCATGTTTTAGATGGAAGAGTAACGCACTGTTTATTGCTTGAGTTCTTTACAGAGAAGGGTATCGGAACTGCTATTTTAAAAGAGCCATTATTTTAATGCATTGCATGAGTGAATGATTTAGTAGTGGAAATGATAAGGAGATATCGTTGAGTATGAAATTACGTAAATTGGCAAGCGTGATGACTATGACTCTTTTGCTTGGATTGTTTGCTGGTTGTACTAATACGGATGGTAAGCATAATCAGGTAGAAGAAGATAAAACAGCGCCTGTTACAATGCGTGAGTGGATGGCTGAGTATAAGAGTAAGCTTGAAGCCAACAATGTGACGTGCTGGTATACAGATGAGATGGATAAAACCTGGTTAGAGGGAGCACAGGCTGAATTTCAAAAGGAATACGGTATAGATGTCGATTTGGTTTATTATGATGGTGTGCAATTATTTGAGGATATGAATCAAGGAAGTCAAGTTGGAAATGGTCCAGATATGTACTTGTTAGGAAATGATCAGATGGAGTTGGCTGTGACAACAGGTTTGGCTGAAGAAACGGACGGAACTGATGTTTTTTGGAAAGTGAATTACCCAGATGTTGCAAAAAAAGCATCTACATATCAGGGAAAACAATATGGTTACCCGATTTATTTTGACACATACTGTCTGGTATATGATGCAAATTTATTAGAAAAAGCACCAGCGTCGATTGATGATATTTTAGCGTTTGCGGACGAATATGAAGATACTGGTTCCACGAAGGCAATTTTTCGTTGGGATATTGCAGATCCATATGTAAATACCATGTTTTTGAATAGTTATGCAGATATATTTGGAGAAAATGGCGATGATATCAATTCGTTTACAGTGAACAACGAAAAAACTGTAGAAACGATGGAGTATTTTAAATCGTTGAGTGCGTATTTGTGGATGAATAAGAATAATATTTCACATGAAACGGTGAAAACACGTATCAAAGAGAAAACATTAGTATTAGGATTGTGTAAGACAGATATTTTGGATATCTTATATGAAATGCAAGCAACGCAGACCAAAAAGAGTAAGAAGAAAAAGAAAGATGACAATGCGGGGGATGAGGATGTAGTGAATTATCAAATATCCTATATTCCAAGTTTGACGAAAGAATTATCTTCTTGTGCATATTCGACAACATATAGTGCGTTTGTGAATCCATATGCAAACAATGAAGTTGGTGCGAAAATGTTTGCAATGTATTTAAGCTTAGGACAGGCAGAGCAACAGTATCAGGGAAATAAAAAGCTTCCTGTTGTGAATTTGGAAGAACAGTTTGATGAGATGCAATCTATTTTTTATGCGCAGTATTTGAATTCAAAACCAGTTCCTAAGGTTATGCAGTTTGGTGATTATTTATCGGAGAGCGCAATTGCATTTGATGCAATATGGGACGGCAAGGACGTGAGAGAACAATTGGATCGCTTGCAGGAAACGATGGAAACAAAAATAAAAAAATAATAGAATAAAATCAGGAAAAAGCTTCACATACTAACTTATAAACATTTGTAAATGTAAGGGAGGATATCGTATGTGGGGCTTTTTGATTGCAATGTTATCAGGAGTGTTAATGAGTGTACAGGGTGTTTTTAATACAGGTGTGACAAAAGAAACAGGTCCATGGATTACCAATTGTTTCGTGCAGCTTACTGGATTTTTTGTATGTGTATGTTTATTTTTATTTAAGGAAGCAGGTGATATATCCGTTGGTGAGTTGTTTCATATCGATCACAAATATATGTTGTTTGGTGGTGTGCTTGGCGCATTTATTACATTTACGGTGATTCAAAGTATGGCAAATCTAGGACCTGCAAAAGCAGCGTTGGCAATTGTTATTTCGCAGGTTCTTGTTGCGTATATTATTGAATTGTTTGGGTGGTTTGGTGTTGAAAAAGTGGATTTTTCGTGGATGAAGTTGATTGGTATTGTTGTTGCTATTGTTGGGTTGATCGTGTTTAAATGGGAGGCTTAGGTGGTAGAAAAAATTACCACTGTCATTGTGACAAATTGTTAAAAAAAAGGTTGTCTTTTGTTGTTTTTTTCGGTATGATGAATCTGTGTCTCATTTTATTTCATGCGTTACACTCCAAATGATAAAAGAATTTGGAGGTATAGGAATGAAAAAAGGAAAATATTATATTGTTTGTATGTTGATTGGTGTCCTCTTTTTTTTCGTGGGATGTCAGGAGGAAAATCGTTTTGTAACAAAGGAATCTGATGCTGATGTAATGGAACATGATTTGCCATCTGATTTGGAACAGACAGAAGTTTCGGATGCGTCAGAAAAGCAAGATGAGGCATTCATTTATGTATATGTATGTGGTCATGTTGTGCATCCTGGTGTATATGCGGTTTTGTCTGAGGCAAGAATTTGTGATGCACTTGCGTTAGCGGGTGGTGTTACAGAGGATGGCGTTGAGGAAGCACTTCAGCAAGCTGAAAAAATGCAGGATGGTCAGACCTTGTATGTTCCTGGAAGGGATGAGGTGGATCAGGAGCAGCATTTTGAGAAGCAGGATGAAGCGGAGGATGGACTTGTCAACATTAATTCTGCGTCAGCAGAAGAATTGAAACAATTGCCAGGTATTGGCGATAGTAAGGCGAATACCATTATTAATTACCGGAATGAGCATGGTGGCTTTCAAGCGATTGAGGATTTGATGCAAATTCCAGGCATAAAGGAAGGTGTTTACCTGAAAATAAAAAATATGATTAAAGTGTAGATAGATTTGATATATGTAGGTTCGAAGGAGTATCACAATGAAAAAAGTATTGGTTGTTGACGATGAAAAACTAATTGTAAAGGGTATTAAGTTTTCATTAGAGCAGGATGAGATGGTTGTTACACCTGCTTATAATGGTGAAGAGGCGTTGGAGTTGGCGAAACAAAATGAGTTTGATATTATTTTGTTGGATGTCATGCTTCCGGGATTATCTGGATTTGAAGTGTGTCAGGCAATTCGCGAGTTCTCTGATGTTCCTATTATTATGTTAACTGCCAAAGGTGATGATATGGATAAAATATTAGGTTTGGAATATGGCGCAGATGACTATATTACAAAACCATTTAACATTTTGGAAGTAAAAGCCAGAATTAAGGCCATTATTCGTCGTAACAAAAAGAGAAGTGTATCTTCTGAAAAACCAAAACAGATTGTTGAGGGTGAGATGAGAATTGAATTAGATAGCAGAAGAGTGACGATTTCAGGTAAAGATATTAATCTAACTGCGAAGGAATTCAACATTTTAACATTGTTGTTGACACATCCAAATAAAGTATATTCCAGAGACGATTTGTTAAAGGAAGTGTGGGGCAGTGATGCACTAGGAGACGGAAGAACAGTTGATGTGCATGTTAGAAGATTGCGTGAAAAGGTTGAGACAAATCCGGGAGAACCTACATATATTCAAACAAAGTGGGGGGTTGGTTATTATTTTAAGAAATAAGATGAAGGGCAATCCGTTCAAAAGTTTAAAGTTTGTTATGTTCTTATCTTTTTTCTTGTTTTTTATGTTGATTATATTTGCATATAATGTGCTTATGTTAAAATCATATAACAAAAAGATGATTGATGAAAAGCTTGCATTTGTTCAGAATCAATGTAGTATTTTGGGTAATCAGATTTTGGTAAACCAATATACGATGGATTCGATGCAGGGAAATTTGAATGTGCAGATTGACCAGCTTGCAAATGTATGGGAAGGACGGATTTTGGTGGTTGACACCAACTATCGAATTATAAAGGATACATACACAATTAATCAGGGGAATTACATAGTGTATGATGAAGTGTTTAAAGTAATGAGAGGGGAAAAAGACAAGAATATCAGTATGGCAAAGGATACTGCTGAAGTCATTATTCCGATTGCGAATGCGGATAAGGTGATTAGTGGTGTCATGCTTGCTTCGGTTTCGCTTAAGGATATTGAGAATACGAATGGATATGTATCTTCACAGGCGAATGTACTGATTTTGCTTTTTTCTTTTTTTGCGTTTGCAGCTGCGTTTGTAATTAGCAACATTTGTGTACACGATATTAAAAAATTAAATAGCAAGATTAAGGAATTAGATGATGGGCATTTAGATGATTTGCATGTGAAGAGTCGTTATAACGAGTTGTCGCAGCTGATTGATTCGTTTAGTGTACTGTTAACGAAAATGCAGACAGTGGAAGCATCTCGTCAGGAATTTGTATCCAATGTGTCGCATGAGCTAAAGACACCAATTACATCCATGAAGGTTTTGGCGGATTCCTTGTTAATGCAGGAAGATGTGCCGGCTGAAATGTATCGTGAATTTATGACAGACATGGTGGATGAAATTGATCGTGAGAACAAAATTATTAACGATTTGCTTACCCTTGTAAAAATGGATAAAAAGGCGGCGTTAGAGGTGGAGCAGGTAAATATTAATGCGTTGTTGGAATTATTATTAAAGCGTATTAAACCGATTGCTGCGAAACGAAACATAGAGGTTGTGTTTGAGAGTTTTCGTGATGTCGTAGGGGAAGTTGATGAGGTAAAATTATCGTTGGCTTTTTCGAATTTGATTGAAAACGCTGTAAAATATAACAACGATGGTGGTAATGTGCATGTGTCGTTAAATGCGGATCACAAATTCTTTTATGTAAAGGTGCAGGACAATGGTGTGGGTATTCCAGAAGACAGTCAGGCACAGGTTTTTGAAAGATTTTATCGTGTGGATAAGGCAAGAAGTAGAGAAACAGGTGGTACGGGACTTGGTTTGGCAATTACGCGTAATGCGATTTTGATGCACAAGGGTGCGATTAAATTATATTCTGAGCCAGGAGAGGGAACAACATTTACGGTTCGTATACCACTGAAATATGTAAATTAAAGCGCAGTATGGTTAGCGTGTAGGAGACGGAATGAAATATATCAAAATGTTTATTTTTGTGCTTTCGATGGTGTTATTGACATCTTGTGGAGAAAGTCAGGAAAAACAGAAGGAAAAAACAAAACTAAAATCCAATGAAATATATGTGTATTATGTAAACTCGGACTTTTCGGATGTAGTGAAAGAAAAAGAAGTGATAGAAGATCAGTCAGATGTTGTACAGATTGCAGATGACATTATGAAATCTTATCAGGATTTTTTGGCAACGGAACGTATGCAATCCCCTTTGCCGGCTGCAATGGAATATATGAATGCTTCTTATGATGAAAAGCATAGCAAGCTGCATGTGAGATTTCAGATTATGTATGACGATGTACAGGCAGATGCGTTATTGTTTGCAAAGATTTGTGTTGTAAAAACATTATTACAGTTAAAGGATGTAGAAAAGGTTTCCATTGGCTTGACGGATAAGGCGAATTTAGGGGAAGATACAGCGACAGTCAATGAAGTGTTTGATGAAGATTCTTTCGTGATGTCATTTAACAGTAATAATGGAGATACACAAAAGGGTAATGTGATTTTGTATTTTGCAAATGAGGATGGAACTGCATTAAAGGAATATCACCAGTCTATCGAGATATCCAATAATATGTCTTTGGCTGCATTGGTGGTGGAGCATCTGATTGCAGGACCAAAACGGGAAGGATATCAGGCTGTGATTCCGGAGAGTACAACGATTCGTAATATTTTGATAAAAGATGGAATCTGTTATGTAGATTTTAGTGATGAATTTTACGATACGGAGAATCCAATCCGAAATGATATCATTGTATATTCGATTGTGAATTCTTTGTCGGAGCTACCGACTGTTTCGAAGGTTCAGTTTTTAAAAAATGGAGAAAAACAGGCATTTTTCAGGGAAACAATGCCGTTTGATTCGTTGTTTGAGCGTAATCTTGATTTAGTGGAACAGGAAGAGAATGGAACAGAAGCAAAAAAGGAGAAATAAATATCGTTGAAACGACCAATGATTTGGTGGGTCATCTTGTTCGTGCTTGGAGTGTTACTTGGAACGATTTGTACCATGAGTCAGTTGGGAATTGTTATTGCGGGTGTCGTTTTATTGTTCTTTTGGTGTCTGAAAATCGCAAATAAGCAAAAGGGTGCTGTTCTTTGGGGCGTTGGAATTTGTTTTTTTGTTATTGGCTTAGTTGTGACGATTGGAATCAATGAAAAAATTCAAAGGTTAGAGCAACTGGGGAATCAAAAAGCTATTGTGGAAGGAACTGTCATTGGAGTAGAGCAAACAGCAACGCAGAACAGATATCTGGTCGCTGTGACGAAGATGGATACGGATGCTTGCAGAATAAAGGTTATTTGTGAAACGGATAATGCCTACGAGATAGGGGACGTAATATGTGTGCGTGCCACATTACGATTATTTGATGTTGCAACCAATTATGGTGCATTTGATGAGCGGCAGTATCGATATAGTAATGGCATTTATTTGAGATTGACACAGGTGGAAACGTTGCGTCATGGAGATAATACGGAATCCTTAAGAAGTCGATTGTATGTTATAAGGCAGCGGATGCAGACAGCATATAATTATTATTTGAACGAAACGAATGCATCGCTTGCAAGTGCTATGGTGTTGGGCGATAAAACACATTTAGATGCACAAATAAAAGAATTGTATCAGGAAAATGGAATTGCACATTTGATTGCAATTTCAGGATTGCATATTGCAATGATAGGAGGTACACTTTACCACCTTGTGAGAACAGCAATTGGAAGATATGACGTATCGGCTGGAATTGGTATTATGTTTATTGTATTCTACGGTATGATGACAGGATTGGTAGGGGCGAGTCTGCGTGCCATGATTATGCTGGTGGTTATGATTGGAGCAGATGTGTTTGGGAGAAAGTACGATGTACTATCTGCGGTCGCATTGGCTCTTTTTGTTATGCTATTATGGAAACCGTATCAAATCTATCAGGCAGGTTTTTTGTTGTCATTTGGTGCGGTACTTGGAATCGCATTGGTTGTTCCTGTTTGGAATAATCTGTTTGAACATACGCCTAAATATTTGCAAGGCTTTGTGGTTAGTGTTTGTGTGCAGCTTACAACACTTCCTATTATTTTGTGGTATTACTATGAATTCCCATTTTGGAGTGTCTTGTTAAATGTTATTGTTGTGCCTGTTATGAGTGTCTTATTGGTATGCTTGTTGTTTTGTGGAATTTGGGGTGCTTGTGTAAAAGCTGGACAAGTGGCGCCGGGAGGATTGTATGAAGCGATAGGCATGATATTTGCAAGGATTTCTGATGGTATTTTTTGTTTTTTTGAGTGGTTGTGCAAGTTGTCTGAGAAGTTACCTGCACATACAATTTGTGTCGGAAGACCAGCGTGGTGGTGTGTTTTTTTGTATTATGGTGCATTGGTTGTTTTTGTGTTTTTTTCAAATAGGAATCAAAAAAATCATAAGAAAAAACAACAAATGGCTATGATTTATGGTATGCTTATGATAATGTTGATGTTGTCGATGCGAATTCCGCGAGATTTAACGGTATGCATGTTTGATGTGGGGCAGGGAGATGGCATATTGATCGAGCTTCCAACGAGAGAGTGTATCTTGATAGATGGCGGTAGCAGTTCTGAGAAACAGATTGGAAAATATGTTTTACAAAATGGAATCAAGTACTATGGAAAAAATAGTGTGGATTATGCTGTGGTAACACATAGTGATCAGGACCATTATAGTGGAATTTATCAGTTGATTGATGAAGAATTGATTGCGGTGAAATGTCTTATTTTGCCCAAGATTGCAAATCCAGATGAACAATATCAGGCACTTGAAGCATTAGCTAGGTATCATGGCATTTCTTTGCGGTATATGAAGCAGGGAAATCAATTACAAATTGGAAACGCAAAGCTGACCTGTCTAAATCCTTCTGAGAAGATATATGCGGACAAGAATCAGGGCAGTTTGTGCTTGGTTTTGAAGTATAAACAGTTTGATATGTTGTTAACAGGAGATATTGATGCTGAGACAGAACAAAATATTGTTTGGGAACAGCAGATGCAATTAAAGGGAATCGATGTACTCAAAGTTGCACATCATGGGTCTGCGACATCTAGTTGTTTGGAGTTTGTAAAACAGATGTCTCCGAGTATTGCAGTCATTTCGGTTGGAAAAAATAATACATATGGTCATCCGGCAAAGGAGACGATTACCAATTTGAAGCAGGTTGGTGCGAAGGTATATCGGACCGATCAGAACGGAGCTGTGCAAATACGGACAGATGGATATCAAATCAAGGTAGATTGTATATTGAATAATAGATGAGCGTGAAACGCAATGTTATTATTCTGAAGGGAATAGAGTGTTATGAAAAATATTAATAAAGATATTGAAACGAAGCAAATGAAACAGTTTTATTTGTTATTCGGCTCGGAAGATTATTTAAAGGGACAATATAAGAAGAAAATAGCTACAGCACTTGTGCCAGAAGAAGATAATATGAATTACAATTATTATGAGGGCAGTGGTATCAATGTACGAGATGTATTAGAGACAGGTGTAACACTACCATTTTTTGCGGATTGTCGCGTAATTGTTTTGGAAAATTCTGGGTGGTTTAAAAAATGTCCGGAAGAATTGGACGAACAACTCAAAACGTTACCAGATACGACATATATCATTTTTGTAGAAAAAGATGTTGATAAGAGAAATCGTTTATACAAGTGGATTGGGAAAAATGGTTATGCAGCTGAAATGAGTACACCAGATGAAAAGATGCTATTGACCTGGGTGAATGGACTTTGTAAGGCGGAAGGAAAACAGATTGCAGACGAAGCCATTTATTATCTGGTAGAGCACATGGGAACAGATATGATGCTTCTAAAAAACGAAATGGAGAAACTGTTTAGCTACGCACAACAAAAGGATATCATAACCGTACAGGATGTGCGAGAGGTTTGTGTGGGACAGGCGACAGACAAAATGTTTGACATGTTAGATGCAATCGGAAGTGGTAATCAAAAGAAAGCGCTTTCTTTATATCATGATTTATTAGCACTTCGGGAACCAGCCATGCGTGTATTATATATGCTGACAAGACATTTTCATATTCTAATGCAGATTTCTGCATTGGTAAGAGATGGCAAGGATAATAAAACAATAGCAGGTGCGTGTGGAATTCCACCATTTAGCGTAAAGAAGTATGCGGCACAGGCAAGTCAGTATTCCTATGCAAAGTTAAAAGAAATGGTAGAGAAATGCCAGCAGATTGACCAGGGAATCAAAACAGGTACAGTTGGAGATGTTGTTGGTGTGGAATTATTAATTGTTGAATTTAGTGAAAAGAAATAGCATGAAAAAAGAACCATTTACTGGGTTATGTAAATGGTTCTTTATATATGTCATTTATCGATTGTGCTTAAGCCATCTTATTAACGGCAGCAGCTAAACGAGAAATCTTTCTAGAAACTGTGTTCTTGTGCATAATGCCCTTAGCAGCAGCCTTGCTAAGTTCAGATGTACAAACCTTTAACTGTGCTTCTGCAGCAGCCTTGTCGCCAGATGCAACAGCAGCCTCAAACTTCTTGATGATTGTCTTTAATTTAGACTTGATCATCTTGTTTCTTAAAGTCTTTGTCTCGATAACTTTGATTCTTTTCTTTGCAGATTTGATATTTGCCAAAACTGACACCTCCATTAATTAAATTATATATTTTTTGGTTTTACATTAAAACCGGACACGGACTATTTAACGTAAACATACTCATCAATAGTAATCAAAATGATAATGTTTGTCAAGTGTTTTTTTACTAAAAATGGTATATATATTGCGGAAATTGGAAAGGCTTAAAAGAGTATGTGATAGAAAGGGGATTTGTATGCGTGGTAGAACGGATTTGGCGGTTGAAATGAAAGAGGATATCAAAGGAGACGAGCCGATTACAGGGGTACATTTGATGACAAAAAATCATGGTGATACAGATGTGAAAGAGACCAGAATTATTGTAGAAAATGAAGAGGGGGCTTTGAAGCTCGGAAAACCAGTGGGTACGTATATTACATTGGAAAGTGAGCATTTTCGTGAACAGGATGAGGGGATACATGCACCAATGATGGAGGTGCTTTGTAAAGAAATTCGTCAGTTGATTGGAAATAAGAAAAAAATAATGGTGGCAGGCTTAGGAAACAGAGAGGTGACACCAGATGCACTAGGTCCTTTTGTGATTGATAATTTATATGTGACAAGACATTTGTTAAAGGAAGGTATCATACGGGAAAGTGTGGAATTATCTGCGATTGCACCAGGGGTTATGGCGCAAACAGGAATGGAGTCGCTTACCGTGTTAAAGGCGCTGGTGGATTCGATTAAGCCGGAGCTTTTGATTGTGATTGATGCTTTGGCTGCAAGGGAATCAGACCGTCTCAATAAAACCATTCAGATTGCGGATACAGGCATTACACCAGGATCGGGTGTTGGAAATCACAGGAATGCCATCAATAAAGAAAGTATCGGTGTTCCTGTTATTGCAATTGGCGTTCCGACCGTCATTGCAGTGCCGACCATTGTCAATGATGCAATGGATGTTATGGTCAATGCACTTGGAAAACAGGCGACGAAGAATGTGTTGAAGAAATTTAATGATGAAGAACGTTATCAGTTGGCATGCGAGATGGTAACACCGTATTTGGAAAATATGTTTGTAACACCGAAAGATATTGATGAGGCTGTCAAACGAATTAGTTACACTATTTCAGAGGCTATTAATAAGGCGGTGTTAGCGTAAGTGATAGGAAGTGTCAGCGTAAATCATAAAATCTTTATGCATAGAAATAAAATCATTGAATAAAATGATTACATGAAAAAGTATTCGCCATATAGGAATCATACAAAATTATATTCGTTATGTAGTACGACAAAAAAAAGAAGGAGAAAGCCTGTGGGAGGAGTTCTTGTTCTTTTTTTGTGGGTGCTTTATTTGGGTTCTTGTTTTAAAAGTACGGATGTGATGGTAACGGCAACATCATGGTTTGTTCCGCTTCTCACATATGAAAAACAGTACGGAAAACTTGATATGGAATATTCAGGGAATTATGAAATAGATGCTTCTGGCTTTGGGGATGAGGAGAAAACAACGCAGGAACAAGGGATAAGTACGCAGGAGCATATTATTACGACAAAAGAAACAGAGGAAGAACAAAAAAAGGAGGATACCGTAAAAGAAACCTCAGCAATTGTAAAAGGGCAAAATTGTGTATCGTTTACGATGAATCAGCTAAAGGACAAGGATTTTTTGCGCCAAAAGATATTTGTAATTGATCGAAACACCAGCATGACAGATGAAGAGCTTTCCGTTTCGAATTTATTAGATACAGATTTGTCTGTGAAGGATTTAAAGGAATGGGATGGTTCCCAAAAGAAAAAATGCAAAATATTAATTTATCATACACATGGTTCGGAAGCATTTCGTGACAGTCGTCCGGGTGTGACAGAGGATACGGTGATTGGTGTGGGGAGCTATCTGACGCAGATTTTGGAGGAGAAATATGGCATTCCTGTTTATCATGACACAACGGTATACGATATGATAAATGGCGTAAATGACCGAAGTGGCGCGTATGAAAATGCATATCAAAGTGTTACGAAGATATTGGAGCAAAATCCGTCGATTGAGGTTGTAATCGATTTGCATCGGGATGGTGTGGATGACGATATTCAACTGGTGACAGATGTTGACGGAAAAAGGACAGCAAAAATCATGTTTTTAAATGGCGTGAGCCGTTCAAATACCAATGGAGAAATTGCATATTTGAAAAATCCGAATCGCAAGGAGAATCTGGCATTTAGTTTTCAGATGTATTTAAAAGGGAAAGAGCGATATGGGGATTACATACGTAAGATTTATGTGAAAAGTCTTAGGTTTAATATGCATTTGATGCCTCGAACAACGCTGATTGAGGCTGGTGCGCAGAATAATACAATTGAGGAAGAAAAGAATGCGATGGAACCACTGGCAGACATTTTAAATGCGGTGTTAAGTGGAGAAAAATAAATATCGAAAACGTGAATTTGACCTATCATTATTTGTGCAAATGTGCTATAATTTTAAGAACCTATGGTTAAATGGGATATTAATGGCTAGAACAGGAGAATAGTAGAATGGCATATATTGACCAACAAAAGATTCGTAACTTTTCTATTATTGCACATATCGATCATGGTAAGTCAACATTAGCAGATCGAATTATAGAAAAAACAGGATTATTAACAGAACGTGAAATGCAGGCACAGGTGCTTGATAACATGGAGCTTGAGAGAGAACGTGGAATCACAATTAAAGCGCAGGCTGTTCGTATTGTATATAAGGCTAAAGACGGTGAGGAGTATATCTTTAATTTGATTGATACACCGGGACATGTTGATTTTAATTATGAGGTGTCGAGAAGTTTGGCGGCATGTGAGGGTGCTATACTTGTAGTAGATGCTGCACAGGGAATTGAAGCGCAGACGCTTGCCAATGTGTATTTAGCGATTGCGAATGACTTAGAGGTTATGCCAGTTGTGAATAAAATTGATTTGCCAAGTGCAGATCCTGAAAGAGTAGTGAATGAGATTGAGGATGTTATCGGCATCGAGGCAATGGATGCACCTCGTATTTCTGCGAAAACAGGTTTGAATATCGAGGATGTGCTTGAACAGATTGTAACAAAGATTCCAGCACCTTCTGGTAATGTGGACGGTCCTTTGAAGGCACTTATTTTTGATAGTATTTATGATGCGTACAAGGGCGTTATTATCTTTTGTCGTGTGTTTGATGGTGTCGTATCAAAGGGTAGCAAGATTAAGATGATGGCAACTGGTGCAGAAGTGGAAGTTGTTGAGGTTGGTATTTTTGGTGCGGGACAGTTTATTGCGCAGGATTCGTTATCTGCGGGAATGGTAGGATATATTACGGCCAGCTTGAAGGATGTACAGGATACACAGGTGGGTGATACCGTTACAGAAGCGGATAATCCATGTGAGGAAGCATTGCCAGGATATAAAAAAGCAAATCCAATGGTGTATTGTGGTTTGTATCCGGCGGATGGTGCGAAATATCCAGATCTTCGTGATGCTTTAGAAAAATTGCAATTGAATGATGCATCACTTAGTTATGAACCAGAGACTTCTATTGCACTTGGATTTGGATTTAGATGTGGTTTCTTAGGGTTGCTTCATTTAGAGATTATTCAGGAAAGATTAGAGAGAGAATACAATTTGGATTTGGTTACAACAGCGCCTGGTGTTATTTACAAGGTGCATAAGACAGATGGTGAGGTTATTGAGTTAACCAATCCATCCAATTTACCAGATCCATCGAATATTGAATATATGGAAGAGCCATTCGTTGATGCCGAGATTATGGTTACGAAGGATTATGTTGGTGCAATTATGCAACTATGTCAGGAGAGACGTGGTATTTATAAGAGTATGGAATATATAGAGGAGACAAGAGCAGTTATCAAGTATGATTTGCCATTAAATGAGATTATTTATGATTTCTTTGATGCGTTGAAATCGCGTTCGCGTGGTTATGCGTCGTTTGATTATGAGCTTTCTGATTATCGCCGCTCAAATCTTGTAAAGTTGGATATCTTAATTAACAAAGAGGAAGTGGATGCGTTATCCTTTATTGTGCATGCAGATACGGCATATGAACGTGGACGTAAGATGTGTGAGAAGTTAAAGGGCGAGATTCCTAGACATTTGTTTGAGGTTCCAATCCAGGCAGCCATCGGAAGCAAGATTATTGCAAGAGAAACGGTAAAGGCACTTCGCAAGGACGTTCTTGCGAAATGTTATGGTGGTGATATTTCTCGTAAGAAAAAGCTTTTGGAGAAGCAAAAAGAAGGAAAGAAACGTATGCGTCAGATTGGTAATGTAGAGATTCCACAAAAGGCGTTTATGAGTGTATTGAAATTAGATGAAGAATAAATGTTACATTGTTGATGTGACAGAAAATAGATGAATAGAAAGAGAAGTGTGAGATGAACCAGGAGATAAAGGATTTAAGTTTATATGTGCATATTCCATTTTGTAAGGCAAAATGTCATTATTGTGATTTTTTATCTTTTGGTGGAATGGATTATGCGATGCAGCGGGAGTATGTGGATGCTTTGTGTAAGGAGATTGCAGCATACCGCGCTGTTGCGCAGGACTATATGATTCGAACCATTTTCTTTGGTGGTGGAACACCATCGTATATTGAAGCGAATTTAATTGTACAGATTATGGATACGATTCAGTCTACTTTCACAGTGGCTAGCGATGCAGAAATCACGATGGAGGGGAATCCAGATAGTCTACTGCTTGACAAATTAAAGGTGTATGCACAGGCTGGTGTGAATCGTTTAAGTATTGGACTACAGAGTGTACATAATGAAATGTTGGCAAAGCTTGGAAGAGTACATAGCTATGAACAATTTTTAGAGGCTTTTCAAAATGCAAGAGAAGCGGGATTTCAAAACATTAATGTAGATGTTATGTCTGGATTGCCAGGTGAAACCATGGAATCTTATATGGATACCTTGCAGAAGGTGATTGCATTGCAACCAGAGCATATTTCTGCATATAGCTTGATTGTAGAAGAGGATACCCCGCTAAGTGAAAATGAAGCATTGCTTGATACAATTCCTTCAGAGGAAGAAGATCGAGCTATGTATGCCAAAACAAAAAAGCTTTTGCTAGAACATGGTTATTATCGCTATGAGATTTCTAATTATGCTAAATCAGGATTTGCATGTAAGCATAATCAGGTATATTGGACTGGTGGTGAATATTTGGGAGTTGGATTGTCCGCAGCTTCTTATATGACTGTTTATTCTGCTGAGGGGCAGGGCAAGAGTTTGCGATTCCACGGTGTAGAAGATATCAGAGAATATATTGGTAGATTTTCAAGATGTGAAGGTATGTGGGGACTTGGAGAAGAGATTCTTTATGAATTTGTGCGTGATTTCTACAGAGATTTGCATTTTTGCAGACGTAAGGATGAGATGGAAGAATTCATGTTTCTAGGTCTTCGCATGATGGAAGGTGTTTCCAAAACGGAATATCGGAAGCGTTTTGGTGTAGAGATGGAATTTACATACGGTGCTGTATTAGAAAAATATAAAAAGCAGGGTTTGTTGTTAGAGGATGCAACAGGAGACCGTGTATTTTTGAGTGAGCAGGGAATCGATGTCAGCAATGTGGTTATGGCGGATTTTATGCTTTAGATGGTAATTGCGAAACTCAATTTAAGTGGTTGAGCGTTGTTAAATATTTTACAACTTTAATCCAAGTAAGTTGAGAGTGTCACAATTACAGATTGAAATACATAGTAAAAGAGGAGAACAATATGGAAGAAATAATGGAACAAGAGAAGAATAACAAATCAAAGGTGGGATTATATATCTGTCTGGCAGTGATGATAGCGATTCAATTGGGCGTAATTATCTACTGTTTTCAGTTTAAAAAGGAAGGCTATCATTCAGATGAAATGTGGTCCTATGGATATGCGAACAGCTATAATCTGAAGGATGTATATCAGGATGCAGATGGCAATCCACTTAATGTTGGTATGTGGACAAGCTCTGATGTGTTGAAGGATTATATTGCTGTAAATGAGGGCGAGGAATTTGAATATGGTTCCATCTACCGCAATCAGATTTATGATTTGAGCCCACCATTTCACAGTATAGTGTTACATACAATTTGTTCATTTTTTCCAGAAACCTTTTCACCATGGTACAGCTTTTCGATTAATATTGTATCCTTTATTGTATGTATGATTTTCTTGTTTAAAGTATGTTGTTTGTTAATGGATGAAAAACAGGGTCTTTTGGTTTGTTTGGTATATGGATTCTGTCGTGCAGCCATTGACAATTTCTGTTACTTGCGTATGTATGCAATGTGTACAGCATTTGTTATGGTAATGTTATATGGCATGTTAAAAGTTGTGAAGATGAAGAAACAGGAATCATACTGGAAAATGGGAATCTTATTGTTCGTTGTATCAGTGTTAGCATTTTTGACACACTACTATATGGTTGCCATTGGCGGTATTATGACAGCGCTTTTTTGTTGTTATTTGTTATGTACCAAACAGATAAAGCGTATGTTCCAGCTTGGCTTTACGATGCTTGGCGCACTAATTGCATCGATTGCGATTTTTCCAAGTTTGCTTGTGCGTTCGCAATCGCAGGCAGATAAAATTGCGGGTGATAATGCAGAGATGTATAACTATACCTTTGAGATTCGTCAGCGTATATTGTGGAATTTTATTACCAGCAAGACATGTGGCATTCAGATTTCTATTTTCCGAAGCGCTTGGCCACAAATTATATTGGGATGCTTGATATATGTATTGATTCTTATGATTCCTGTTGTGTTCTTGCTTAGAAAGACAAAATTGATTCAGAATATTAAGAATAAGTTGATATATTGTGTTAAGAATTTTGGAAGTGTTACAAAAAAAGGAATTCAATGGATTTTGAAAAAAATAAATTGGTGTTATGTGATTATCTTTGTAACATGTGCATTGCAGTTGATTGTAGTTAGTGAAACATCAAGTGTCTATGGAATGGGTAATTACGAAGATCGTTATATCTTTTATTTGAGTCCATTGTTTTTGATTGTTTATATTGGATTGATTGCAAAGATACTAAAAATAGTTTTTGGAAGGATACCGAAAATTAAGAATAAAAGCAAATTGGTTACTAATTTGTCGGTTGGTTTGTTCTGTTTATTTTTGATTGTTATCAATTTGCGAGTTGGATTGAATAGCTCATTTTACTATTTTAGTAATGAGAAAGAGGGATATGGGTTAGAGGATATTGTTGATGGTCAGAATATAGTCTATATTGAAAAAAGTTCTTGGATGTTAACTGCTATGTGTGCATGGTTGGGAAATTTTGATGAGTTTTTGCTTATTGATGATGGGAATTATAAAAAATTTAATGAATCCTATTATGAAAAGATGCAAGATAAGAAACTGTATTTAATGGTAAATGAAAATGATTATCAAAATGATTTGTTAGAATTTAGTCAATATACAGATGTTGATATGTCGGATGACTCAGAATTGGATGGATTAGATGAAGAGTACTATGAGCTCGTGGATTATTTTGATACTTTGTACTCAGATGCAGAAATCAAATTAATTGGAAAAGAAACAATTATGCGTCGTAAAATGGCAATTTATCTTGTAAATCCAACAGAGTAAGAGGATCTTAGTATGAAGTATGAGATGAAAGAATTCTATAAAGATAAGAAAATATTAGTCACTGGTCATACGGGTTTTAAAGGGAGTTATTTATGCCAAATTCTTTGTAATATGGGTGCCGAGGTAATTGGATATGGATTAAAACCACCAACCACTCCAGCGTTGTTTGATATTCTTGATTTAGAAAAACGGATGACAAGTGTGATAGGAGATATCAGAGATTTTGAAAAGCTGCAAAATGTTTTTGAAAAATATCAACCAGAAATTGTATTTCATCTTGCTGCTCAGCCAATTGTAAGAGAATCTTATGTAAACCCTATGTATACCTATGAGACCAATGTGATGGGTACGGTACATATATGTGAGTGTGTACGAAAAAGTAATTGTGTGAAGTCTTTTTTGAATGTTACGACAGATAAAGTGTATGAAAATCAGGAGACTGGTACTCCATTTACAGAAGATATGCCATTAGATGGGTATGATCCATATTCTAATAGTAAATCCTGCTCAGAATTGGTGACGCATAGTTATATACATTCTTTCTTTGATGACATGGAACTTGCTGTATCGACTGCAAGAGCTGGTAATGTGATTGGTGGTGGTGATTTTGCAAAGGATCGCATTGTACCAGATTGTTATCGTGCAGCGAGTCAGGGGAAAAAGATTGTGATTCGTAATCCGTATTCGGTAAGACCGTACCAACATGTTTTGGAACCATTATATGTGTATATGATGATTGCGATGAAACAGTACGAAGACAAAGCTTGGCAAGGATTTTATAATGTTGGACCGGATGATGTGAATTGTATTACAACAGGTGAGGTTGCGGATTGTTTTTGTGATAGTTGGGGAGAAAATTTAGCCTGGGAAAATCAGTATGATGGAGGTCCGCATGAAGCAGGATGTTTGAAGTTGAATTGTGACAAGGTTAAAAAGCAATTTGGTTGGTGTCCAAAGTGGAATGCGACAGAAGCAATTCAAATGAGTGTAACCTGGTACCAGGCATATCATGATGGAGCGGATATGATTGCAATTACGAATAAACAGATTGGAGAAATGTTTGATGTTTGAAAAGATGACGGAGGCGGAAGCAAGAGAAAGTATTTTAGATTTAGTAGATGAATATTGTAAAAAGTATCATCAAACTAAAGCATATGAGGATGGGGATTATATTCCATATGCAAGGAGAATTTATGATGAGCATGAGATGCATAATCTTGTCGATTCAGCTTTGGAGTTTTGGTTAACTTCTGGGAAATATACAGATTTGTTTGAAAGTAAATTGGCGAAATATTTAGATGTGCGTTATTGTTCTTTGGTGAATTCGGGGTCGTCTGCGAATTTGTTAGCATTTATGGCGCTGACATCTCCATTGTTAGGCGAGCGCAGTATTAAACGTGGAGATGAAGTGATTACGGTGGCTGCAGGATTTCCTACAACAGTTGCGCCAATTATTCAGTATGGCGCGGTTCCTGTGTTTGTGGATGTTACGATACCGCAGTATAACATTGATGTTACAAAATTGGAGGCTGCATATTCAGCAAAGACAAAAGCGGTTATGTTAGCACATACGTTAGGTAATCCATTTGATTTAAAGGCAGTAAAGGCATTTTGTGACAGTCATGATTTGTGGCTGATTGAGGATAATTGTGATGCGTTAGGATCTGAATATGAGATGGATGGAGTATGGAAAAAAACAGGTACAATTGGTGATATTGGTACGTCAAGCTTTTATCCGCCACATCATATGACCATGGGAGAAGGTGGAGCGGTATATACCAATAATCCATTATTACATAAAATTATTCGTTCCATGAGAGATTGGGGAAGAGATTGCAGTTGTCCATCTGGTATGGATAATAAATGTGGTCACCGCTATGATGGTCAGTATGGGGAGTTACCTAAGGGATATGATCACAAATATGTGTATTCGCATTTTGGTTATAATTTAAAAGCAACTGATATGCAGGCAGCTGTTGGATGTGCACAGCTTGATAAAATCGATGGTTTCGTAAAACGTCGTAGGGAAAACTATCAAGTTTTGACAGATGGATTAAAGGATTTGCAGGATGAATTGATTCTTCCAATTGCTTGTGACTCTTCTAATCCAAGTTGGTTTGGATATTTGATTACATGTAAGGAAGGTGTTTCTCGTAATCAGGTAGTTCAATTTCTTGAGCAGGAAGGGATTCAGACTCGTATGTTGTTTGCAGGGAATTTAATCAAACATCCATGTTTTGATGTGATTCGAAATAATCAGGATGCATATCGTGTTGCAGGTGATTTGTCGGTAACCAATCATATTATGGAACAGTCTTTCTGGATTGGTGTTTATCCAGGAATGCAGGAAGAAATGCTTGAAAAAATGATAGAAAAGATAAAAGAGTCTGTAAAATAGACGAAATAGTAGGTGGGATATATGAAAAGAGTAAGTGTGTTATTACCATGCTTTAATGAAGAAGAAAATGTGATTCCAATGTATGAGGAAATAGCAAAGGAGTTTGAAAAATACAAAGGAAAGTATGAATTGGAACTTGTGTATATCGATAATGATTCTACAGATAACACAAGGTCATTGTTAAGAAAGTTATGTGCACAGGATAACCGTGTAAAAGCAATTTTTAATGCGAAGAATTTTGGACAATTCAATTCTCCTTATTATGGAATGTTACAGGTTACTGGAGATTGTGTCATTACCATGGTATGCGATTTTCAAGATCCAATTGATTTGATTCCACAATATTTGGCAGCATGGGAAGAGGGCTACAAAATTGTCGTAGGAATTAAAACAAGTAGTCGGGAAAACAAGCTCATATATTGGATCAGAAGCCTGTATTACAAAATGATTAAAAAGTTTTCAGATGTGGAACAGATTGAACATTTTACAGGGTCAGGATTATATGATCGAAGCTTTATTGAGGTGTTGCGTGGATTAAAAGATCCAAGTCCATTTTTAAGAGGAATCGTAGCTGAATTAGGATATAAACGAAAAGAGATTACATATGAACAGCCGCTGCGTCGTGCGGGAGTAACAAAAAATAATTTTTATACGTTGTATGATGCTGCAATGTTGTCATTTACCTCTTATACAAAGATTGGATTGCGATTGTGCACGTTTATGGGATTGTCCTGTAGCGCAGTTAGCGCATTGATTGGAATGATTTATCTGATTCTCAAGCTGATTTATTGGGACCGTTTTCCTGCTGGAATGACACCGGTACTAATTGGAATTTTTTTACTTGGATCGATTCAATTGATTTTTATTGGTTTTTTGGGAGAATATATTTTAAGTATTAATCAACGTGTTATGAATCGTCCACTTGTAGTGGAAGAGGAGCGAATCAATTTTAAGGAAGAAGGGGTTAGTAATGATCAATAATATAAAAATATTTGATTGTACACTTCGTGAATTAGGATATCAGACAGGATGGTATTTTACGGATGAATTTGCAAAAAAAATATATAAGTTTGCACAGGGTAAAGGTATTGATTATGTGGAGTTAGGTTTTTTTCATAATGTAACTGCAGATCCAGATAAAGGAAAATTTAGATATTGTAGTATACGAAATGAGGAGATTAAACAGACATTTCAGCATGTAAAAAATATTACAAAGTTATCGGCAATGCGTGATGTGCAAAGACCATTATCGGAGCTAGTACCAAAGTCTGAAAGTGCAATTGATACGATTCGTCTTTTGACACGTTCGCATGAGACAGATTTTAAGGTGTTAGAGGAACATATTTTGTTGTGTAGAAAGCTTGGATATGAGATTTTTTTGAATTTCACAAGTGCAGGTTATAATACCATTGAAAAAAATGAATCATTTGCGCATTTTGCGAAGGAAATGGGTGTTGAATCTGTTGAATTTGCAGATACAGAAAGCGTAATGACACCGGAATATGTAACAGATACCATTACACTTTGTCATGAACAGGGACTTAAGGTTGGCGTGCATTTGCATGATAAGAATGGTACGGCAGAACAATTGGCAGATTTGGCAATTTCACTCGGCGCAGATTATATGGATGTGACACATCTTGGTTTGGGTGGCAAGTGGAGAGATGGTAATTTAACTATGGAATATCTGCTTCGTAAGATGAAGATTCAAGGTGGATACGAAAGCACAGTGATTAAGAATGAGTTGATTGAGGAATTAATTAAGTATCATGAGTTTTCTGTTGCAGAGTAAATAGTTGAACAAATGA
The DNA here is from genome assembly GCA_030533405.1 of Eubacteriales bacterium. Classification (GTDB taxonomy): domain Bacteria; phylum Bacillota; class Clostridia; order Lachnospirales; family Lachnospiraceae; genus CAG-590. The sequence continues at coordinate 6,639 of JAUNJF010000011.1, read as the reverse complement.
TTGTTAGATGCAATGTATGGTTTGGATGAAAAGTAAGGTGTATATATGATAAAATTATCGGATTATGTTATTCAATATTTAGAAAAATTAAATGTGGAGCATATGTTTATGATTCCAGGTGGTGGTGCGATGCACTTGAATGATTCCCTTGGTAAAAGTGAAAAGATTCAGTATGTATGTTGTTTGCATGAACAAGCTTGTGCAATTGCGGCAGAGGCGTATGCAAGAGTAAATAACAAGTTGGGTCTTGCGATGGTAACAACTGGACCAGGTGGAACCAATGCTTTAACAGGTGTAGCTGGTGCATATATTGAATCGACACCAGTATTGATTTTATCTGGACAGGTAAAGATTATGGATCAGATTCGTGATCAGAATCTAAGACAGATGGGAATGCAGGAATTAGATATCATTTCGGTTGTAAAGCCAATTACAAAGTATGCTGTTATGGTGACCGATGCGATGTCCATCCGATATCATTTAGAAAAAGCTTTATATGAGGCAATGCATGGAAGAAAAGGTCCAGTATGGTTGGATATTCCATTAGATATTCAGGCTACGTTGATTGACGAAACACAATTAGAGGGCTATATTTCAGAAGAAGAACCAGATTGTAGAAAACAGCTAGAGGAACAAGTTGCAAATGTGATTGATGCATTTAATCAAGCGGAACGCCCTGTCATTATGGGTGGAAATGGAATTCGTATGGCTGATGGTTTGGAAGAATTCCGTGAACTCATTGATTATTTAGAGATACCAGTGGTGACAACGTGGAATGGAATTGATTTGGTGGAAGAAGATTATCCGAGATATTATGGAAGACCAGGTGGTCTTGGACAACGTTATGCCAATTTCGTGCAACAAAATTCGGATTTCTTTTTGACGGTTGGTACAAGATTGAATTTATTACAAACTGGTTATAATTTTGATGGTTTTGCAAGGTGTGCAACAAAGGTAATGGTAGATATTGATGAGAATGAATTAAATAAAATTAATGTCAGACCTGATATCAAAATATGTGCGGATGCAAAAGCATTTTTACAGGAAGTGCTGAGACAAAAAGATAAGATTCAGAAAAAAGATTATACGACATGGATTCAGTATGCAGATAAGTTAAAAGCAAAATACCCAATCATTCATGAGGATGTTTGGAAAAAACAGGAGTATGTTAATACTTATGCATTACTAGATACTTTGTCAAAACAGATGTGTGAAAATGATACATTTGTGATTGGAAGTTCTGGTAGTTGTATTGATGTTTCTATGCAGACATTTCGTGTGAAAAAGGGACAGAGAGTTTTCACAACGAAAGGGCTTGCATCTATGGGATATGGATTGCCATCTACGATTGGTGCGAGCCTGGCAAGTCATAGAGGACATACAATTTCAGTGCAGGGTGATGGCGGATTTCAGATGAATATCCAGGAGTTAGAAACCATTCGTAGATTACAGTTGCCGATTAAGGTATTTGTGTTGAGCAATCGTGGATATGCACAGATTAAAGGAACGCAAAAAAATATATTTGCAGAGCATTATGTTGCATGTAATGAGGATTCTAATTTATCAATTCCGGATATTTCGGCGATTGCAAAGGCTTATAAATTAGGTAATATTTGTATTGAAAGCAATGATGAATTGGAAGAAAAGGTAAAGTGGGTATTAGAGCAGGATGGACCTGTGATTTGTGAGGTAATGGTATCCATAGATCAGCCAGTATTTCCAAAACAGGTAAGTTATAAGCGGAAAGATGGACAGATGGAATCATTGCCGCTTGAGTATTTGAATCCTCCATTGCCAGAGGATGAGTTTAAGGAAAATATGATAATTCCATTATATGAGATGCAATAATTTTGGGAGTGGAGAACAAATGAGACCGATTAAAAGAGTCATATTAACAGGTGGTACAGGCGCGATTGGTATGGCGCTCATAAAAAAATGTATAGAAAATAACATAGCTGTGTTAATAATTGCTAATCCCAATTCTGAAAGGAATAGCAGACTGTATCAATGGTTAGAACATGATTCTGATTTGATTGAAATTGTGGAATGTGATATGACGTCTTATAACAGTCTTTGCTTTAATAAAACCTATGATGCATGGTTTCATCTTGCATGGATGGGAGCGTCTGGCAAGGGTCGCGATGACATGCATTTGCAAAACAAAAATGTGTCCTGTATGTTGGATGCTGTGGATGCTGCAAAAAAAGCTGGGTGTTTGGTGTTTGTAGGTGCTGGTTCACAGGCAGAATATGGACCATATGATAGGAAAATCAAAGAAACCGATGCAACTAATCCGCAAATGGGTTATGGAATTGCAAAGTTGTGTGCAGGACAGATGGGACGAATGATGACGAAGGAAACAGATATGGATTTTGTTTGGACACGAATTTTTAGTGTATACGGTCCGTATGATGGTCCGAATACGATGATTTCTTCTGGAATCTCCGCTTTGTTAGCTGGGAAAACGGCTTCTTTTACAATGGGCGAACAACAATGGGACTATCTGTATTCCGAAGATGCAGCGCATATGTTGCTTATGTTGGCACAAAAAGGAGCAGGAGGAAACGTATATAATATTGGCAGTGGGATGACAAGAACACTAGCAGAATACATTGAAGTGTTTGCAAAAGAAATTGGGAAAAAGGAATTTGTTTCCTTAGGTGCGATTCCTTATGGAAGTAATACGCTGATGCATTTAGCAGCAGATTTGTCTAAGTATTGTCAGGAAATAGAAAATATTCAGTTAACACCATTTGAAGAAGGAATTCGCAATACCATTCAATGGATGAAGGAAGAATACGAAAGACCGGAGGTTGAGGGAAGATGAAAGTTGTTATTTTAGCAGGAGGAATGGGTTCCAGAATTAGTGAAGAATCACATTTAAAACCAAAACCAATGATTGAAATTGGTGGAAGACCCATTTTGTGGCATATCATGAAAATATATTCTCACTATGGATTTAATGAGTTTATTGTTTGTTGTGGTTATAAAGGTCATATGATAAAAGAGTATTTTATTGATTATTATATGAATGAATCTGATATCACAGTTGATTTATCAAATAATGATACAACGATTCATCAAAATTTGGCTGAACCATGGAAGGTAACACTTGTGAATACAGGTTTACATACACCGACAGCAGGAAGAATCAAACAGATTTTGAAATATACAGGCGATGAACCATTTATGATGACATATGGAGATGGTGTGTCAGATGTTAACGTTCCAGAATTGTTAAAGTTTCATAAGGAAAATGGGAAAATAGCAACAATTACAGCTGCTAAGCCTGCTGGAAGATGGGGCGCTATTCAGATTGATAATGATAAACATGTCGTGACAACCTTCAAGGAAAAGGATAAGGTGGATCAGGCATATGTAAATGCTGGTTTTACTGTGTTTAATCCGGAAATTGCAACGTATCTGGATGAAAACTATATGTTGGAAACGCTTCCCTATGAAAGATTAACAGCAGATGGTCAGATGGCAGCGTATCAGCATGACGGATTCTGGTATCCGATGGATACAATTCGTGACAGAGATTATTTGGAGAGTGAGTGGAGTGGAGGAAATGCTCCGTGGAAATTATGGTGAATTTTACAGGATTGATTGCAGAGAGGATGTAATAAGATACAATGACTTTTTCTGTTATTATAGTGACTTATAATCAAAGTTTTGAAAGTGTGAAAATAACATTAAATTCTATTTTAAGACAATCGTTTAAAGATTATGAAATCGTAATCTCGGATGACGGTTCAAAAGAGAATCATTTTGAAAAAATCGAAGAATATTTATTAGCAAACAAATTTGAAAAATATAAATTAATTGCAAATAAAGTAAATCAGGGAACAGTAAAAAATCTTTTAACTGCTGTTGAGGCAGCAGATGGGAAATATATAAAGGATTTAGGACCAGGTGATTTGCTATATGATTCATCGACTTTGAGTAAAATATATGAATTTATGGAAAATTCTATGTATAAGGCGTCTTTTGGATTGATGAGAGGATATTTTTTTGATACAAATAGGAAGGTTCAATCGTTTGATTTTGTATCGCCATTTGATATAGAAGCGTATAGAAGTGATAATTCAAATGAACGGATTTTGAAGAATTTAATTTGTTATGGCGATAATGTTTATGGAGCTGCTGTTTGCATGACACCGGAATTTGCCCTTCGTTATTTAAATATGATAAAGGATGTTGTGATTTATGTAGAAGATTTGTATCAGGTTATTAGTAGTTTAGAAGGAAATTATATAGGTTTTATAGATGATTATACAGTGTGGTATGAGTCTAAATCAGGGATATCAAATAAAGGTAGCCAAGGAAGATATTCAGAAAAAATGAGAGCGGACACTACTAATTTTTTTAAAATGATATATGAATTATTTCCAGATAATAAATATGTAAAAAGAAGAAAAAAATATGGTTTTCTGTATGTAGTTAAAAATTTATATTTACGAACAATGATTCGTTTTTTGATTAATCCAGATGCGTTACGTTATATGATTTATCACTATATACAGGTTATGCTTGGTAAACATGGAAAAAAAAATAGAAATAAGGGTTTTTTGGATGAAAAAAATTTTATTGAGGAGATAGAATGGAAATAAAAAAATATACATTTCAGATGCATGGAGATGAGAGAGGTCAATTAGTTGTTTTAGAAAAAGATAAGGAGATTCCGTTTGAGATAAAAAGGGTGTACTATATTTATGATGTGAAAGAGAATGTAAAAAGAGGTTTTCATGCGCATAAATCACTAGAACAGGTTTTGGTTTGTGTTCATGGAACTTGTAAAATATTGCTTGATAACGGAAAAGAAAAAGAAATTGTTTTGTTAAACAATCCGAATGAAGGATTATTTATTTCCAATCATATTTGGCGAGAAATGTTTGATTTTTCTTCTGATGCAGTTTTGGTTGTTTTTGCATCAGAACTGTATGATGAGAAAGATTATATTCGTGATTATAAAGAATTTTTGGAGTATGTTGAAAAACAAAAATTTTAGGGGGAAATTGGAGTATGGTACCGTTTGTATCGTTTAAGGCAATGCATGATGAAATTGAAGAAGAGATATATGAAGCATTTCAGGAAGTATATAGAAGTAATTGGTTTATAAATGGAAAAAGTGTCGAAAGGTTCGAAAAACATTTTGCAAGATATTGTGAAAGTCAATGTTGTGTTGGATGTGGAAATGGTTTGGATGCTATTATGTTAGCATTAAAGGCGTGTGGGATAAAAGAAAAAGATGAGGTAATCGTTCCTGTTAATTCATTTATTGCAACAGCATTGGCTGTTTCATATGTAGGTGCCATTCCAAGGTTTGTCGATGTAAGAGAAGATACGTGTAATATTGATGTTAACTTGATTGAAAAAGCGATTACAACTAATACGAGAGCAATTATTCCAGTTCATTTATACGGTCAAATGGCTGAAATGGACAAGATTGTAGAGGTTGCAAAAAAACATGAATTGGCAGTAATCGAGGATGCAGCGCAAGCGCATGGAGCAACTTATAATGGAAAAAAAGCAGGTTTTTTTGGGAATGCTGCGGCATTTAGCTTTTACCCTGGAAAAAACCTGGGAGCGCTAGGTGATGGGGGAGCTGTTGTAACGAATAGTGAGGATGTGGCTGAAAAGATTAGAATACTTGGAAATTATGGTTCTGATTATAAATATCATCATATTTATAAAGGACATAATTCAAGATTAGATGAAATGCAGGCCGCATTTTTGGATGTGAAATTAAAAAAATTAGATCAATGGAATACGGATAGAAAACGTATAGCAAATCGATATATAAATGAGATAACAAATAAGAATATTAAACTCCCAGTTGCATTAAATCATTGTAGTCATGTGTATCATGTATTTGCAATTCATACGGAGAAAAGAGATGAATTAGTAGCCTATTTAGAAGGAAAAAGTGTTCAGGTAAATAAGCATTATCCTACTACGATTCAAATGCAACCTGCATATTATGGCGAATATAGTATGGAACGGTATCCTGTGGCGGAATTGCTTGCTGAAACAGAGGTGAGTCTTCCGATATATTACGGAATGAAAGATGAAGATATTTCATACGTTATTAATTTGTTAAATGATTGGAGATGAAAAATTTGGAGTTTATTTACTATAGGGATGCAGATGAAAAAAAATGGGATGAATTTGTTGAAAGTAAGTCGATGAATGGCACTTTTTTGCAAACCAGAAGATTCTTGAATTATCATCCAAAGGAGCGATTTAAAGATTGCTCGTTATTTATATATGATGAAAAAAAACGTTTGGTCGCAGTATGTCCAGCATGTGATACATTTGTAGATGAAAAAAGGACTTTTTTTTCACATATGGGAAGTACATTTGGTGGAATTGTTATAGACAAAAAATTCTATCGAACAGAGATGATTATACGTATATTAGAAGAATTGAAGTCTTTTTTGAAAGAACAGGGATTTTTGCAGATATATCTAAAAATGACATCGGATATTTTTAGTATAGAAAATGGAGATTTGTTCCAATATGCTTTTTATTACGAAGGATTTAAGCAATATGTTGAATTAAGTACATATGTTGATTTTAAAAATTATAAGGAAGATATTTTATCTAATTTTTCACAAGGGAAAAGAAGAAATATAC
>JAUNJF010000010.1 GCA_030533405.1 Eubacteriales bacterium | reverse complement strand
TTGTGAAATCTTTCAAGCAAATATGAATGCTATCTCTGCGTATGCAAACACGTTACCACGTGCTTCACTATTTTGTGTTCTCGCAGCTCTGATTTCCAACAGTGCAGGATGTCTTACAAGCTGACTGACAAGATGTCTGACACTCGCCACATCCACCTTTTTCCATTGTGCTCTTTAATGTCTTGTCTGTTAATGTCTTAATATGCTTCATATTTCCTTACCTCATTCCTTTATAATCTCTGCCTGTTCCCTACATTTATAAAGTAAAAATAAACGTACGGATAGTATCTCTGCCCTATTATATACTCTCCATCTTACAAAATCAAGAAAAATCTTTGTTTCCTCTGTGCTGCTCCCCGTGTCAGCTCAACATGCCTCCCAACAGTCCACCACCAATGCATAAAGCTGCTGTCGTCAGGTTTTCGGTGCTCGTCACCTGAAATGTGTGACCAATTATAATCGCCAACACCGAAATAATCAGTATGTAAAGGAATCCCAGCAAAAATCCCCATAGAAACTTTTGCGATTTCACCTTCTTACCTGTAATAAAGGCTCCTAAAAATGTAACAACCACATAAATTACCACGATGGAAATATCTGTAATCGACTCTCCCAGTCGGAATTTATATACCAAAAATGCCAGCAACAAAAGCAACAAGCCTGTAACCGCATATGACACAATCAAGCCTTTTAACACACAGGATACTTTTTTTCCTATACTCATAGTTCTTCTCCCTACCTTTTCTACAATCTCTATCTAAATATATGACCAGATAGGAAAAAGTATGCGCGCTACATTTGTTTCATTAACATTCTCACTTCATCTAAAGAATGATAAATGTGATTTGCCATCTTTTCAATTTCAGGAGTTGGTTTTACCAAATCAATTACCATAATGGTATAAAGACCCGCTGTAGCAGATGACCTTACACCATTCAAGGAATCTTCAATTCCAATTGCCTCACTACATTGCACAGAAAGCTCCTCACAAGCTTTTTGATAAATATCTGGAAATGGTTTTCCTTTTTCCACCATGCTTCCATACACAATCGCATCGAAATACTCATATAAACCAGCTCTTTTTAAATTCCGTTCTGCACGGTCTTGTTGTGTCGATGTTGCCAGTCCGATTTTATATCCATTTTCTTTCAAAAACTCAAACAGTTCTTTCACACCTGGTTTTAACTCCACACCATATTCCATGACTTCCTCATCCATTCGGTTTAATGTTATGGAACGAAATGTCATATAATCAAAATCTTCACCAAATCTAGATTTCATCAATCGTTCATTGTTTTCTTTCGTTGCACCAGCAATCAAATCACACAATTCCAACATGGTATCTTGTGGTATTCCGTATTCCTTTGCTGTTAGCAACCAGTGTTTTCGATATAACTTCTCAGAATCAAAAATCACACCATCCATATCGAATACAACTGCTTTTATCATGACGCACTCACCTTTCCATTTTTCTTCCATGCCTTGAAACAAAGCCATCCGCATCCAGCAACGATTATCATTGCCAGACAACAAATCAAAATCATTTTCACAATCGGATTCTTATACTCGAACTGTATACTTCTTGTCGCAACATTTCCCGCCTTATCAATACAATCTACTTCGATTTGATATGTGCCATAATCTGTATAAGAAATAGAACGAACGCCTGTATCACAGGCAACGCCATTCAATCGGACCTCTGTAATTTCGTCCTGTTCATCCATCAATGCGATTTCAACAGTTCCTGGTTCTTTTACAAATTCCCCATCCTTTACTCCTGAGAAAATAACCTTCGGAGCCGTACGGTCCACAATAAATTCAATCATTTCATTTGCTATATGTCCCAATTCATCTGATACCTCAAGCTCGAGCGTATATTTTCCTTCATCAGTCACAGGGCTGACACCATCATATTCAATACCATTTAATAACATACGATATGAAATAACCGTCAAATCCTTGAACATTCCATCTAATGACTCAGCCAACTGGAACTCCTGATAATATCCACCATCTAACGTTTTCACACCGTTAATCATTGGTTTTGTATGGTCCACTGTAAAGTGAATTTCATTACTAGCCTGATTTCCAGCTTTATCCTTTGCAGATAATACAAGATCATAAATTCCCTCATCTACAAAGGTCTTCGCCAAACTACTTACAATTCCTGTACTCACAAAACGCGGCAACTCTACATCCTCGACATTTCCATCGATATCTGTTTTGGTTCCACTAATTTTGACTGTATCATCATTATAAAATGACTCCTCTACTACAAATTCTAATGTAGGAGATTCATCCCACAGTTGATAGTTATCCGTTCCCCTAATGCTGACAATCGGTTTTGTCTGATCAATCGAAAATGTCACCTTTTTTGTCTCTGAGACATTTCCAGCGCGGTCTTTTGCAGACATACTCACTTCGTAAACACCATCTTTTGAAAATGTTTGGCTTACAGAGGCATTCTTTTGATTTTTCGGCAACGCATCAATTTGCTCTGAAATCGTTTTCCCGTCCAATTTTCTATTCACTTCAATTCTCACATCATTCGTATCATAAAATGATTCATCACACGAAAATGTTAAATCCACCGATGAAGCACTTACTGTCCCATCTTCTACACCTGTTATCGATAATTGCGGTGCACTAAAATCTACTACAAATTCTAATTTATTTGACTCCGTGCGATTACCGGCACCGTCAGTTGTAATCGCATATATTTCGTATTTTCCTTCCTGTGTAATCGCTCTCGTACAGGTGTCTTCATAATCCTTGGAATGAAAATCTGCAAGTGCGATCTTTTTACTGACACCATTTTGTACACACTTCACCATATATACTGTATTGGTATCTTTATAGGAAACATCCGATACATTGGTAACAATCGTCGGACTCTTATTGTAATGTTCACCATTCTTCACACCTGATAATTGAACAATTGGCTTTTCTTTATCAATATACACTGTCTTCTTTACAACGGTCCGATTACCACAGTTATTAACTGCTTCTACACAAACCTTGTAGCCTTGTACCTCTTCTGCATTATCTTTCGCAACCACATCATAACTGTAGGTTGTTTTAAAATCAGAAAATTGAACCTTTTTCACTTCTTCATCATTAACAGTATAAATAATTTCTTTTAACCCTGACTTCTCATCTGTAATCGTTGTTTCAAATGTGATATTTTTCTTTGTCCACTTTTTAATCTTTCGATCACTTTTCATAACGACAGATGGTCTGCTCGTATTAAAAATCAAATTCAAAGAAGTAAATGTAGACTGATTACCAGAAGCATCCTTTGCCCAAATTGTAATCTTATCCTTGAACTCTGACAACTTTAAATCCGTCGGAATTAAAACACTATACACATCACCAAGCACTTTTTTCGCAGTGTATTTCTTTTTCGTATCATCACCTATTGTAACATAGACATTTTTCGGATCCACTTCTGATACATTGTCCTTAATGCTCATTTCCACCAAAATATACTGATTACTGAATATACTCTCATATTTAGGAGAGATAAATCCTCTGTCATCCGAATATACAACACCTGTAATCTCTGGAGCAGTTCCGTCAATTACAAACTTAAGTTTTTGGGTAGCCGCCTTATTACCAGCCATATCACTACCAACAAATTCAATTTCATAATTACCTTCTTCTGAAAAAGAAACGGTGTTTTCAAGTCCATTTTCCGTCTTCATCCACTCATTTTCCTGAAATACCATAACTTCCTCATCATGAATACCATCCACAGTACGTCTGGTGACAAATAACTGATATTGCTCATAATCATGATAACGTTCATTCACAGACAGTGAAAATGTCACATAGTCCTTACTTACCTGTCCATCAGATACACCATTCAAAGCTAAGACAGGGGCAACCTTGTCAATGACAAATCGAAATGAATTGGAAGCATCTATCTGTCCCGTCTTTTCGTTCTTACCAACAACACTTCCATCTTCCTTTTCAATCCAAACAGACACCTCATACTTTCCTTCTTCAGCAAATGTCTGTGCAATGGAGGTTTCTTTCTCAGCCAACGCATGTGTTGTCCACGCCATCTCATTTCCGTCCACGCTTGTACCAATATGAATCTTAGCTTTTTGATAGTCATCCCCTTTTACGCCAACAGATAACTTTGCACTGTTATGGAAATAATATACCATAACAGGATTCTGTCCTTCCTTCCAGACTTCTTTTGTTTTTTTAGGTGACTCACTTCCGCTTTCATATTGAAGCTTTATCGCTGGTTTTCCCTCTTCCTCTTTTTCTTCCTGCGTAGAATCCTGTGACTCTCCACTTTTTGTAATTGTTTCCTTCTTAATTGAAGACTTCAAAGTTTTCTTAATTTTTGTTTTGCTTGCTTTCTCTTTGCGAACTACATGTGTTGACTTTTGTTCTGTAGCACTAATTTCAACCTCTGTAGTGCTTACACACGCTTCTGTTGTCACTTCTTCACTTGTGGCCACTTCCTGCGAAACTGATTCTTCAGGATCTATAAGTTCCTCGACTCCTTTGATCTCATTCTCAGTGGTTGCTACCTCCTCGCTTGCAAACACAACTGTGTCTCCTCCATATCCCCACAGGAGATTTACAAATAGTAAACACGTCATAACAAGCGCAAATATTCTTTTTCTCTTATTATTTGAATAAAACATCCGTTTCTCCCTCCTGTTCTAAGATTGTAGTTTCTTCCTGTAGCAAAATCTCGGTTTCTTCCTGTGTTAAAATCTCAGTTCCCTCTTCCTCTTGTAAAATCATAGTTTGTTCTTCTGTTAACACATCTGTTGCATCTTCTGATAACAACGTTGTCTGTTCCACGTCTCCCAAAAGTATCTGGTACGCATCGGATGATAAAACACCTGTTTCTGGTTCATCCAGGCTTTCCGCATGTTCTTCTGCCTTTACTTCTTCATCACCAGCAGAAACACGTTTGTCATTTCTTCCGCCTAACACCATCATGTCTTCTTCTTCTTCAAAGAATCCACTTATTCTTTTTTTGCTACTTTCTGCATTCTTTTCTGTTGTTTCTAATACAGGTTGTTTTGTCTTCAGACTTTCATTTTCTTCCTTATACGTCATCTCTTCTAACAAACGTGCTGTATTCAAATCTATTTCTTTTGGTGTAACATTTTTTTGTAATGCTCTCTTTTCTTCCCTTTCCTTTTTCATACGGGTCATCGCCCTTTTGGCATTTACACCTGTCATGTCGCCAATAATTTTGGCAATTCCATTTTTCCAAAAAATATACAAGCTTAGAAAAAAGAAGAGAATGCATAATATCAATCCAATTATAAACATCATTCTATACATCGGACTTCCCTCCCTTTTTCTTAAATAGTGGAGATAATTTTTGTGTCAATTGTTTCCAACGATAATCATTTTTAATATTCGATACCTTTAAACCTTCTTGATATACCGTAAAAAGCGTCTCATAATCCCAGTTTTCTACATCTGATGTCTTGTTCTCCTGCATTCTGCATAACAATGATAAATGCCCCGTATACAAATCTGCGCTACTATATTCATACTCCATCTCAGCCTGTTCATAAATCTCACACGCCTCTTCGTATTTTCCCATTGCTTCATAAATATTCGCCTTTTGGCAATACTTTGCCTCACGAAGTTTTATATCTGAAATACTGGAAACCGTTTCATCATCATCATCAGACACCATGCCCAAAATAAAGTCACAACAATCCAACGCCTGTTCAAAGTATTCATTTTCTTTTCCCGTCTGATTTTCTAACGCCTTGTTTCCTAATACCTCATAAGCGGATGCCATATATTGATGATACAATGTATAATACTCTGCCTTCACACTATAATCATTGTATTCCTCTAACAAATCACATCCTTTTGTCGCTACACGTACCAAATTGTCTGACGCCTGTTCAATCTGCTTCAAATTTCTTGAATACACCACACAGAGCAATCGATAGTTCATAAACTTGTTAACTGAAATCGGAAGCTCATCATTTAATCGTTCAAACGCTTCCAAATTTTCCAACAACTCTGCATAATCAACATTTAACTCACCCATCGCCAATGCGATTGTGCTATAGTACTTCGCCTCTGGATGTTCCTTTTCGTCTAATAAATTAAAATAATATGCACTTGTTTTGTAATCCTTTAAAATATCAAAATAATCCATGGCAACATTCAAAATGACCGTCTGATCCTTATCAATATTGCCTGTTCCCTGTTCAATATAATAGGTTACACGATTCAATCCCTTTTCTGGATCATTCATGTAATTAATATAGAGGTTCAACAATTCAAGGTATGCTGTATTTTTACGACTATCCACCTGTGTAATCGCTTCTATATAAGTCTGTGAAGCTTCCTCATATTTCCCTTGCACTGTATATGTATAGCCCTCATTCATCAAATTCTGATAATTCGTTCTCGTTTCCTTCTTATCCCCGATATAACCTACAACCGAAACAACCGCGCAACAAATTGTGAGTGCAGCACTAACCAGAAAGCTTCGCATACGCTTTAGACTTTGCTTTTTAAATGCATCATCCATCTCTTCATAATGCTCTAACGCATACATCAACTCTGTACAGTTTTGATATCTCTCTTCCGGATTTGATTTTGTACATTTTAATAAAATCTTTTCCAACCCACTCGATAATGTTGGATCCCAATATCGAATTGGAGTAATCATATATGGTGGTTCACACGGATTTTTACCTGTAATAATATGGTATAAAGATGCTCCCAAACTATAAATATCTGTTCTCGCATCTGTTCTGTGTATTCCTTTTCCATTGGAATCTCCAAATTGTTCTGGGGCTGCATATCCCTTTGTTCCCAAAGCAGTTGTATCTGCGAGACTCTCTTCATCGTATTCTTTCGCCGTACCAAAATCAATCAATTTCACCTTACCGTTTGGTTTTAACATGATATTAGATGGCTTCATGTCACGATAAATAATTGGTGGATTCATAGAATGTAAGTAATCTAACGCACTACAAAGCTCCTTTGCCCACTCGAGCACCTTTTCCTGTGGCTGTGCCCCCTCTTTTTTCAGCACTTCATTCAAAGTTCTTCCTTCAATATAATCCATCACTACAAAGATTGTTCCATCATAATGAATAATATCTACAATTCTTGGCAATACAGGATGATCTACTTTTTTCAAAATATTCGCTTCCATCTGAAGACTTCGCAACAAAGTTTCAGTATCCTGTTTTTTGCTCTTCTTAATCTCTTTGACCGCCCACTGTTTGTTCAATCTGATATCCATAGCAACATAGACAATTGACATTCCGCCCTGGCCAATCTTCTTCAATATTTCGTATTTCCCGCCTATAACAGTGCCCACTCTTGACATCTGCATACCTCCTAGTTTTCCTCACGGAATTATCATCTATTTCTTCAACGCAATTGCTACTACAGTAACATTATCCAACTCACCACGTTCCATTACAATATCCACTGCAGTCTCACATATCTGAGTTAAATGCTGTTTGTCCTGAATTCGTTCTGGTGAAAACATATCTTGCAATTCTTCTTTTGTAATCTTATGAACAAATCCATCAGAAGATAATACAAACGTCGTATTCCCTGTAATTTTACCTCTTTCATACTGTGGACGTACCTCTTCAGATGCCCCCACACATTGCAACAACACACTCCTTCTAGGATCCACCTTTGCCTCTTCCTCTGTAAGCTTCCCCATTTCAACTTCCCAGGCAACCAAGGTTTGATCATTTGTCAATTGTTTTGTCTTCTCATTAATGCGATATATTCTGCTATCCCCAACATGACAAATATAATATTCTTCCTGATAAAGCAACAGTACAGAAACTGTACTTCCCATCATGGTACCTTCACGATTGGCATACTCTCCAAGAGATTCATTCGTCCTAACAATGACTTCCTGCCATTGATCGTGCACCGTATCCTCCGATACCATATCCTGTGCTACCAATCTCGCGAATTCCACCTCAAACCATTCAACGAATGCCATGACCACTTCTCTACTAGCCATTTCTCCGTGTGCCAATCCTCCCATTCCATCGCAAACCACTGCGAAAACAATTTTTCCTTTGGGAGAATTTACAACTTTAACTGACAAGGAATCCTGATTTGTTTTTTTTCGATTACCCGCATCGGTACAATACGATACAATGACTTCCATATCTATCTCCTCAACTTCCTTCATAATCTGCAATCTAACTAGCCTAAATGCAAAATCGGGTCCTTCACAGAACCCGATTAAAACACAGATGAATTATCTTAACTTAAATGTAAACTCCTCATCTCCTAGCACAATCTTACAGTCATGTGGCAATAATTCGTTCTGTCCGTCTCCTACTTGCTTATTATTCACATATGTGTGATTTGTTGACTTATTGTCTTTAATATAATAAATTCCATCTTTACAAATAATCACGGCATGCTTACGACTGATTGCACCATTACCTCTTATTGTATAATCCACACCCATAGTAGCCTTACCAATCATAAAATTCTGCTTGGTAATCATAATTCTCTCCTCTGTATTGGTACGAACCAAATAAGGATTTGCCTTTGGTGCCAACGGATCATTCAAAATGCCTGTCATCTCAGGAGACTGTGTAAGGATTGAAGTATCTACTTCCACTTCCTCTTCTACAGCAGTTACTTCTTCCTTTTCTTCAATATCTTCCTCAACTGGCTTTTCTTCATCATGCGCACTCTTCATCACATCTGCACGATTGACCTTTACACTCTTCTTAATCTTAATTCCACTTTCTTCAAACTGAGCAATATGATTCTCATGCTCTTTTTGCGCAAGGAACTGGTCAAAATCATCCTCTAATACAACACCCGTTACACCTGCCGCCTCTTTTGTCTTAAATGTTGTTTTCTTTGCTGTCTTTTCTTCATCAGTAACCGTTTCCTCAGGCTGCTGCTCTTCCTCAGACTCTGACTCTTTTTCTGCTACATCATCAGTAGCATCTGCTTCCTCTATGCTATCAGAAACCTCTTCCTGTGGCTCCTCGAAGACTTCTTCAGACTCTTCCATTGTAAATACATCTTCTGTAGCCTTTGGTGTTTCAAAATCAGCACTGATATCCATATCGGCAACAGAATCTTCCTCTACTGTTTCCTCTGTTGTAGCAGCTTCCTCTTCTTCCACTTCCTGATAGTCTACATAAATCTCATTAGAATCATCTACTTTAATCTCTACGTTCATATCGTCCATCAATTCTTCAATCAATGTTACCATATTTCGCATATTAAACATTGCTGTATTATTCACATATGTAAGTAACTTCGCAACATACTGACAATCCTCTGATAAATCATATCGGATATTTGCTAAGAATCCTCTAAGGAATACATTGATGTCCATGTTCTCCTGCATGTCCTCTAAAGGAATACAAATAAACTCAATATTATAATCCGAATCAACATAAATATAGTTACGATTCAACACAAGATATGACAATGGAATTCTATACTCCGACATATCAATCAACGCCAACAATAAGCTATGTATAATATTCAAAGCCATCTCTGCATTAATCTCTTGAAGTGATAAATCACTCAAATGAATCTTGTCTGTAATATTATAAGAGAATGTATCATACTCGTCTCCCTCTTCATAAATAACAGGTACAATTCCTTTTGGTTCCTCTTCTTCAATAAAATCCAAAACCTCTTCATCTAATCCAGAGTCATTATCGATGTTATAAGTCAAAAAGCGTTCCTGCTCAAAACTTCTTACTCTTAAGCTAATTTTCTTCATACACAATACTCCTTCCAAATGTAGAATCTATCCATAATCCGATAATCTTTATTATCCTCTTAGAACATCGTCTAACGCCTTCCCAACATACGTTAAACATACTTAGTATTATTATAGTGGATTCCTCATTTTTTCGCAAGCAATAATTATGCAAAAAGTCCAAATTATATGACCTATTTTCTATGTTTTTTTCACATCTCTCCCCTACCTTCATCCGTCGTTTTTTATATTTTAACGAATTTAGAAATAATATCAATGAATCAATTATGAAATATTTTGAATATTTCATAAAAATTGCATGTAATTTCTTTGTCATTTATGAAATTTCTATGTACTTTCTGTAATTTTTGTGAAGGAACTTTTCTCAATTTGCAAAGTTCATTTCAAAATGATAAAATAGCCCTATTCTATGAGAAGAAAGGAAATTTGATTATGGCAAACCCAATTGTAACAATTACCATGGAAAATGGTGATGTAATGAAAGCAGAGCTTTATCCAGATATCGCTCCAAACACAGTAAATAATTTTATCTCTTTGGTAAAAAAAGGCTATTATGACGGCTTAATTTTCCACCGTGTTATCAAGGGATTCATGATTCAGGGTGGTTGTCCAGAAGGAACGGGAATGGGCGGTCCAGGATATAGCATCAAAGGTGAATTTGCAATGAACGGTTTCAAAAACGACTTAAAACATACACCAGGTGTGCTTTCTATGGCTCGTTCCATGATGCCAGATTCAGCAGGATCTCAGATTTTTATCATGCACAAAACAAGTCCACATTTAGACGGACAATATGCTGCATTCGGTAAAGTAACAGAGGGATTAGATATTGTTGATAAAATTGCATGTGTCGAAACAGATTATTATGACAAGCCACTTACAGAGCAAAAAATCGCCTCTATGACAGTAGATACCATGGGCGAGGAGTATCCAGAACCAGAAACATGCTAATACATGAAATGTAAATAATCGTTTTACCACAACTGTCTGGCTAAAAAAGACATTCCAAAAAACAAAAGACAACCGATTTCGAGGAAACCGGTTGTCTTTTTTATATATTAAATCATTCGTTTCTTTCTCAACATCCACAAAACAATCAGACAAATTAAAAATGTCACACCACAAATAATTCCAAATCCAAATGGTGTACTATGCAATGGCACCCATTTTCCATCGACATTCATTCCATAAAATCCAGACACAATATTCGGAATCGCCATAACGATTGTAATCGCTGCCAGATATTTCATTACGTTATTCAAGCGAATATCGATAATATTTGATAGTAATTCTCGCGTACCATGTATAATATCCTTATAAATAACGGTCATCTCAATCGCCTGTGCATTCTCGACCTTAACATCATCAAGCAAATCCTTATCTTCTGGGAATTGTCGCACTCGACTATAACGAGAAAGACGATCTATCACTGCACCATTTGCACGAAGAGAAGTGGCAAAATATACCAGGTTGGACTCTAACTCATGTAGCGTAACCAAGTCAGCTTCCTGCATCGCCTCTTGTGCACGTGTTTCTATCTCTGTTCTCTTATTATCAATTGTTCGCAGATATAATTGATAAACCATACATGTACGATACAATATTTGGTACACAAATCGCATCTGTTTTTTGGTACTAAACTCACGAACCGTTGAATTCACAAAATACTCAAGCACTGGTGTCTGCTCAGCACATATCGTAATCATGAAATCATCCAACAGCAAAATACCAAGTGGAATCGCTGTATACGCCTTTTGTTCGTTACGAATTTCAATAATCGGAATATCCACCAGGATTAATGTATAATCATCTTCTAACTGCACACGGGAACTCTCATCCGCATCCATAGCAGCACGCACATCGGCGATATCAATTTCAAACTTTTCAGAAATCAATTGCATTTCTTCAAGCGTCGGCGCAGTCAACTGCACCCAGCTACCGGGTTCATAGGCATGTAATTCTCCAATTTTTCCATTATGCGTTCTAAATATTTTTATCATAATACATGCCTCCATTTCCCAAAATACTCTTTTATAATAATGCATCTATGGATTTATGAAATATCCTGACACATCATTTAAAGTATAAGCCTTTAAAATAAGTATTGTCAATCAAAAAGGCGCATATTCCACCTTCCTACTGACAAGTACATAACTGCGCTTCACACTTCATATCCTAAAATCCTTTTCTCTTCAAATCCGCCACCAACTGAATATAAAATTCCCTCACATCAAAATCATCAAAATTTTCACGGTTCAAGTCTATCATATCACCATGTGAAATACCACGTTTTCCATTTACTGTCAGTAGTCGAAATTGTTCTCCCCATGAAAACGATTTTTCTCCAACCAATCCATCATTTGCACCATCAAACATTTTTACTAAATGGTACGAAAAATTCAAAGGGAATCTGCCACCTCTTGCACGATTCAACTTCGACCCAACACTTTGATAATACACATTCTTCGCATCTAAAACTTTTTCATTTCTGGCTTCACACATTTTCGCAGTTAAATCTGTTACTGCCGATATAAAATCTGGATTCTTGTCACCAAGTCGTTTTAAAGCTGTATTATACGAATTTTCCAATAGTTTCTTCTGATTTTCTGGTATCTTGTCCAACAAAAAGTCCGCAAATTCACAACCTCTATGCGGTGTATTAATCGTTGTTAACGATGCCACATACGGAGCAGCACCCAAGATAGAAATGGCGTAACGACTATCCAATCCACCCTTGGAGTGTGCGATAATATTAATTTTTTCTGCTCCAGTTTTATCAATAATCTCCTGAATTTTTTCACGAAGCTCCACTGCACAATCTGCTACCGACGCTGCCGATTGTTGATTGCCATAATATAACTCAGCACCATTCATTTCCAGCTCTTTTGGAACGCGTCCCCAATAATTTAAATAACGGAAATCTCTAAAAAACACGCCATGTACCAAAAGAATCGGATATTTTGTCTTACAAATCTGCTGTTCTTTCCGCTTTTCATTTAATACAATTCTTGCATTTTCCACCTCAACTTCCTTTGCCACCAGACGGATAATCAATCTCAATGCAATCATATGAACTACAGGAATCCAACCACACAGAATTCCAATCACACGAATTCTTACACCCAACTGCACAGAAGTTAAATATACACGAATAATTCCATTCCAAAATACAATAGCTTCTACCAAAATCGTAATTGCAGTATTAATCCCCCACATTTTCGGTTCCTGTATGATAGAACCACATGAATAAACACCAAACCAACCAATGATAGAATATATAATTGTTCCAAAAGTTGACATTAGAAATAAACAAAGCAATTCGCAACCATTTCCACATATGCGAAGTCGAAAAGACTTCAAACGCATATTCATAATTGACGGAACAATATTTAACAACACAAAGAACAAGACAAATAGTGGAACCATCCACATCTGTCTTGTCATTGTTACAATTGAAAATATATTTGCCAAAACCATAATCAAAATGGTTTCTATCAATCTCAATATCCATTTTCCTATATTCTGCATCCTACACACTAACCTTTCTCACTTACTTTTTTCTTTTGAGACAAGCTGTAAAACAAGCTTGGCAATTGCTTGCGAAATTGGATATGTTATTTCACTCGTCAAAAGCGCAGCAATAAATACTCCCATACATTTCACTGGAAACTTCCACCAATATTCGTCAAACACAGCCATCCCTGCTCCGTCATTCCAAATAAGCATATCAAAAATCGATGACACCAAATAAATATGGAGCGATCGCTTTGATATATGTGTTACCACTTGGCGTACTTTCGTTTTTTTTGTGTTAACAGAGTATAGCATAAGAAAAACTGCAATTGTTATTACAAATGTAAAAAGGTCCGCATAGCCCGCTTTCAACAAATCATCAAACGAATCACCAGACGAGTGAATATAAGTTACAACGGACTGACAAAGCGCTGCTACAACTGCCACAGCAATACAATTTCTCTTCTTAGGATTAGGTTTATACATTGCAATATAACATCCAACATAATAGTATGTAATCGGCCATAACAAAACCATATAGTCAGGCAAAATCCGTAATCGTTCATCTCCTACAGAATAAAAATTTGTAATCGACGGCAAAATTGTCACTACAAAAAAAGTCACCAACAATCCTTTATGGAATGATTTGTTTTGCTGTCCCCGAAAAACTTCATTCAGAAATGGTGCCAACAAAAATAATACTATGTACAATTCAATATACCATGCATACTTTGAAGCACGATATTCAAATAATTCAACCAACCATTCCCCAAAGGTATGCTCCACATGCAAATAACCGATTGAAAAAGCAATTCCAATTACGCTCATCAGTAACCAAGTCACCAATATTGGCACAAGACTACGATAATATTGTGGTGTCCACTTCGCTTTTCCCTTCAAATATCCAGTTAGAACTAAAAACAGAGGGACACAAGCAAACGTAATCCATCTGACAAAACCAGCTAATACAAATAATATTTCTTCCTGTGATACACTGTAAAAGTCAGAATACAAAAAGAAATGGACTCCTATAATAAAGAACGTCGCAACAACTCTTACTAAATCTGCTCCAAACTCACGATTCCTTTGCATGCTCTATACCTCTTATCGAATAATATACCCAACTACAGCAGCCAACAGCTGAAGAATGCAAAATCTAAACACAACCTGTGTATCCGACCATCCCATATTTTTACGAACATGATCATGAATTGGTGTCAGTGTATTTTTTAAAATATGAATCTTTAAGAAACGAAGCAAGAATACCTTTACCAATCCTAATCCACCATCAATAATCAGCATCAATGCCAAAACAACAAAAATCACTGGATGTCCCGACTTCATCGCCAATATTGCAATAAAGAATCCTAATGCTCTCGATCCCGCATCACCCATCAACATACTACTTGGTTTGGAATTAAAACAAAGATATGCCAAAAGTGCAGCCACAAAAATCAACGCACTCATTGCATAACTTCCCAACTCTTTTGTAAAAATCATAGCAAATGACGCCATAACAACACAGCTTAAGCTACCACACAATCCATCCACACCATCGGAACAGTTTGTTACATTTACGGATACCCATAACAAAATAATACCCAGAATTGCGTATACAGGATATGGCAAATGAATAACCATTTCACCAATGTGCAAATCAGATGAATTAAAATTCAAAAATGTAACAATTGTCATGATTGAAATCACCAAATCAATTGCACCCTTTTTATAATCACTCCATGGTGTTTTTGCAGCGTCATCCAAATATCCGCTTAACATCATTGCAAACAACAAAATGCAATAAATCGCAAACTCACGATCAAATGGTATCATCAACAAACAACTAATAATAAATGCACTTACAAAGATAAGTCCAACACCACGAATTTTTCCCTTCGACAACGCTCCATTTACAGCAAATTCTCTACCTTGATCCTTTGGCAAAAAAGAAAATGGAAATTTCAATCCCAAAAATGTGAGTATAAAGGAAACCAATACGCCTACCATGGCAATCTGGTTTACACTAAGATACTGTTCTAAAACATGATACATGACAATCCTCCTTTAATTAATCAAATATAAAATCATCAAATGCACTGGATAAAACCAGTAGAAAAGCATTTTGATAGATGGTCCTTTTTTTCCGTTATACAGCATAATCAGTGGAATCGCTATCAGTCCCCATAGTTCAAACTTTCCAAAGAACAAATACAACAGCAACGCCGCTAATATTGCACGAATAATTGGTGTTTTCCTTGCATGATAAAACATATCAATCAACAAAACTCCACCAAGCCCATAATCACACTGAATAAAATACGCACCAGCCCAAATCAACACAAGCGGAATCACAAAAACGCGTCGATTATTGATTTCCTCCAGGCAAAATAACGAAAGCAATCCAAGCATCAAAGTAAAAAATACATTTTGACTTCCCCAGTCAAACATCGTGTGACGAAAAGCCAAATCAAATGGAATTTCCGAAAGAATCGCAAATATTGCAAGCCGAATGAGATAATTCAAATGACTTCTTGTATGATAAAATCCTTCCACAATCAAAAAACAAAAGATCGGGAACGCAATTCTTCCAATTGCCCGAAACACAGTATACTGTGACGTCCCCATGGGTATGCACGTATAACCGATATGATCGATTAGCATTGTAATAATCGCAATCATTTTTAAGGTGAAACTATCAAAAATTCCCCTTTTTGTATCGCCCATATCCTGTACCAACCTTTCTTCCACAGAAAAATACAATGACTTAAGTATTTATCTGCTTTATCATTTATCGTTCTCTTTTTGCTATCATCAACGGAACCAAAACAACAACACCCGTAAGTACAATCGTTCCGCCTGGTTTCAAATTCCAATAATACGACAAAAACAATCCGACCACCGTAAACAACATTGCAAACGCAACAGAAAACAATACTGTTTGACGATAACTTTTTGCCAGCTGCATAGCACACGCAACAGGAATCACCATAAGGGATGATACAATTAACGCACCAACACTTCTTGCCGCAACAGATACCGTAATCGCTGTTAGCAAAGTAATTACAAAATTAATTTTTTTCACTGGAATCCCAGCCAAAACTGCCCCTGGTTCATCAAATGTGATAAACATCAATTCCTTATACAATAAAATGAATGTCACAACAACAATTAATGTAACAATCACCACTAAAATCACCTCAGTGTTGGTAATCGCCACAATACTACCAAATAAGAACGAATTGAATGCTGCTCCGTTTTCAATAAAACCGGATAAAACACTAGCAAGTCCAATACCTACCGACATAATAATCGAAATAGAAATTTCCGCATATTTGGGTAATGATTTTCTTATCGCTTCAATACTAAATGCTGCCATTACGCAAACAAGAACCGCTCCAACAATCGGATGAATTCCTAATATCAATCCGAGCGCGACACCCGCAAGGGAAGTATGCGACAAAGCATCTCCAATCATAGAAAGGCGTTTTAACACAACTATGACTCCAATCAACGGAATAATGATTGCAAGGAGCATACCAACTAAAAACGCTTTTTGCATAAATGCATACTGAAAAATATCTAGCATGATGCACCCTCCTCTCCGTCATTCGTAGACGTTCGCCTCTTTTTATACGATGCATCATAAGGTGCCTCTTTTTGAATCACACAATCTTGGTTTGTAGCCTTCTTCGGATAACGTTTCGGCTTAGCAATAATCATTTTCTCCTTCATAACCTCATCACAAAGAATTGCTGATTTATCCAAATGCACACTTTTATTGCTAACATGATAAAAACGATTTGTGTAACGCGCAACCTGTTCCATATTATGTGTAACCATGACAATCGTCATCCCATATTCTTTATTCAGCTTATCCAACAAACGGTATAACTCTTCTCCCGCTTCCTGGTCGATTCCAGTAAGTGGCTCATCTAAAATCAGCAACTCCGGGTCACAAATCAATGCCCGTGCAATCATAACTCGTTGCTGCTGTCCGCCTGAAAGTTCTGATAACATACGTTTGGAAAAAGCTTCCATTCCAACAAGCTCCAATGTTTCTCTAACCTTCTTCCGATGCTCTTTTTTCGGCAGTCGAAACATCCCTATCACACGATGGAGACCTGTCATAACAATCTCCTCCACATTAGCAGGAAAATTCGCAACACTTTGGAATCCTACCTGTGGAACATATCCAACAGTTTTTGCAGATACCAAAACTGTACCACTACTCGGTGTGAGCTGACCCAAAATTAGTTTCATTAAAGTACTCTTTCCTGCACCATTCGCACCGATGATCCCAACATACTCCTGTGGTTTCACTATGAAATTCACATCTTTTAAAATATCATCTTTGCCAAATCCAAAGCTGACATTTTTCATTTCAATCATATTTTCACTCATTTTATACTAGATTGCCTTTCGAACCGCCTTTGCCAACTCAGCCAATTCCACCTGATTTGCCTCTCCTGATTTCCATCCAATATTTACACTATCACCTGTATATCTTGGAATCAAATGTAAATGGAAATGGAACACCGTTTGACCAGCAACAAGTCCATTGTTTTGAACAATATTCATACCTTCGCAATTCAATTCATTCTTCAAAGCTCTCGCAACAGCTGTTGCCAACGAGAACAATTTTCCACCTGTTTCTGCATCCATATCAAAAATATCATTGTAATGCTGTTTTGGAACGATTAAACAATGTCCCTTGCTTGCAGGTGCAATATCAAAAAACACACGAAAATCATTATTTTCAAAAATGGTTGTCGACGGAATATCTCCATTTGCAATCTTACAAAAAATACAATCATCTTTCTTCATATTTGTCTTCCTCCCAATTTTGTTCTCTCATTTTCAACCTGTCCTATTATATTCCAACTATTCTCTATTTTAGGACATCTTTTTTATCATAACATAATCTAAGCATAATGCAAATAGCATTTCGCAACATCTCACCCAGCGACTTCATGTAATAAAGGCCCTAAAGAAAATAAAGACATGACTACACTGAGTAGTCATGTCCACCAACGCTGTTCTCCACTAAGCCACCGGCTCCATAGGTTAATCCAGCATATACTTTTTCACTTTTCTCCATCACAGGACCTGCGGTATCAGTCTTTGCAATCTTTTGAAGACTGTCATAAAACTTTCGAAGCATTCCTACACATCTCATCAAATCCTGTGGTTCCTGCTTAATTTCCGATTGAATCAACATTTTATTAATATATACAAATACAGAATATACATCCACCGAAACGGTATTCTCTAAATTCAAAACATTCATCAATTCAATCTGTGTACTCTGTGCTTTGTTGACACAGTCCAAAAATTCGTCCAACATATTATTTTCATATGCATCACAAGCTTCCTGTGTCCATTGCATTTCCATCTCTAACATAATCAACGTAAGTTCTGCAATTCCTGCTTGCGAAATTCGCATCTTATACGTATTCATTTCTTCTATTGTCATAGCTTCTCCCCCTCATATCATCTATCTCTGGAACAATTGGAGAAGTCCCTCTGGTCTTGCATTTGATTTCGTCAACATCTGTAATGCACTCTGACTCAATACATTTTGCTGTGTATATTGTGTAATCTCCTCTGCCATATCTGTGTCCATAATACGGGATACTGCACTTGTCAAATTCTCATTGGATGTTTGCAAATTGGTTACAGTATAATCCAAACGATTCTGATAAGCACCTAAAGAAGAACGAATTGCTGACACCTTATCAATCGCTGCATCCAAACGTTCCAATGCATCCATTGCGTAGTCATGTGTAAACACATTAATATTAGGAATGTCTAACGAATCCGCTGTTGTTTTTTCAATATTGATATTCATAACCTGACCTTCGTTATTACCAATCTGAAATACCATAGGTCCTGCAGACAACACAGTAATATTCATTTCGCCCGTAGTAACATCTGCATCTGGATTAATCTCATACACCATCTTCTTACCATTGGTATCTGTCACAGTAATTCGATTTCCTTGTGTTTCCAATGTTGCCGTATCAAAAAATCCAACGCGTTCTCCACTCACAGAATCCTTCAAAAAATCTACTTCTGCATTTTCACCATAATTTGTTTTATCACCCGACACATTAAACAATGTCTCAATACTAGGATCACTACCCTTTAACGTAATGGATTGCTTGCTTCCATACCCCTGTGTTGTAAAAGTACCTGCCATATCATAATCGATATTTATTTTGTCCGCAGCATCACGAATCTCTTTATTAATATGCTCTGCAGTCATTCCCTCTTTCACTTTAATCGGAAAATCGTTAATATAAAGGGTTCCTGATATTCCAGCCGGAACAGTCGATCCAGCATCCATAGGCTTCATTGACATAACTGCCTGCTTTCCTATAGATGCAACGTTTATTCCATACACTCCTGGCTCAATATCTCCACCAATTTCCACAATTTTCAATCCATCTGAGTCTGTATATCCTTTTTTATTCAACTCACCATTTAATAAACTTCTGCCATTAAATGCAGTGGTATCCGCAATACGATCCAATTCTTCTTTTAACTGTTCAATCTCATCCTGCATGGCACCACGGTCATTCTCATCGTAGGTTTCATTGGCACCCTGAACTGCCAACTCACGCATTCTCTGCAAAATAGAATGTACCTCATTAAGTGCACCTTCTGCTGTCTGAATCAATGAAATTCCATCATTTGCATTCAACTCTGCTCTTTCCAGACCACGAATCTGTGCCTGCATTGTCTGCGAAATCGCCTTTGCTGCTGGATCATCAGATGATTTGTTAATCTTATATCCAGATGACAAACGCTCCATAGAACGAGTTAAATTATTATTGATTGCATTTAAATTATTCTTTGCAGCAAAAGCCAATGTATTATGATTTAATCTCATATCGAATCACCCCTCATACTAAATATAACTATATTAATTATCGGCTGCAATTCCTGTCAACTTAATAGCTGTAACCAACTGTTTTGCTGCTCTATAAAGTTTTCCTGTCGATACTTCTTCATTTGATTTTGCACCATACAACAGCGGTTTTGTTCCATCTAATCTTAAATCCCGAATCTCCAACCCTGCTTTCGCAAAAACAGAACGCATCGTCAATTCATTTTCCTCAAGCGCACGTCTTCCAGACTCCTCCTCCGTCACAACATATCCTTCAATTTGATTTCCCTCAATTCGGATAAACGCCTCCAACATACCATAGCGTCTTGTTGGCAATGTCGTACGAACTTCACCTGCCTGTTCTCCATCATGAACAATAGAAACCTTCATAACGCTCACCCTGCCATCCACAACCAACGGAATTCGGAATTCATCCTCTTCCACTGCTCGCATTGCAATTGGCATTCCTGCATTCAGATACTTAAGCGCTTGTATATCCTTTGCAGTTATTGTTCCATCCTGTTCAACCTCATGAACCGCACTTGCAACTGCTGCTCGTATACTTTCCATTCCGTACACAACATTTTCTCTACTATCCATTTCATCCGATAATTTATCCTCTTGTGCCGTAATACGATCACGATATTCCTTTGGCAAGCTTCGCTTAATATCACGAATCATACCATAAATGCCTTCTTCACCATAAATGACCTGATGTGCTGCAATAATATTGGTTGCTGTTTCTGGCATATCATTTGCATCCAACATGGTAGCCACTTCCTCCTCATAAGAAAGCGCCTTAGCAATCGTTTCATTTAAATCCTCTACAAGTGCCTCCTGATTGGTTCCGTCGTCCCCTGCTATCATCAACGCATTCAACTCTTCAAAAGACATATTACGATAATCCACTGCTGCCATACTCTTTAATGTTTCTGGAGTAATATGTCTCATAATACTTCCTGTAAGATTCTGATTATACGCCGTCTCTATTTGCGCCAAAATGGTTTGTTCTGATGTATCCACATTAATACGCTCTCCAAAGTTTTCATTTACAGATACATCCATACCCGCTGCTTTTCTACTCTTATCTGCTGCAAACAAATTATGCAATGTAACTTCCTGTCCATTACGAATCACCGCACCAATATCCTTACCATGTGACTTCTGAACTTTATCCAATAAACGATAAATGCCAATAAAGCTAGCACGTTCTTCTTGGGAAATGGCATCACTTTTATCCATTTGATACAAAAACTCACTAAACTTTTGCTCATCTGTAATACCACGCACTTCACGTTGTTGCATAATTTCCTCGTTCAATCCATCCACTGTCATATTCAGCGGATTTTTATTCTCACGAATCAAATTTAAAACAATCTGTGGTGTCAACGTTTCAAACATTTGCTGCACCTTGGCATCTGCCTCTTTGACACTCGCAATATTCAATTTGCTTAATTCCATTTCATTAAATGCCAAAATACGAATCGCACGCTGATTGCTTTCATTTCGATCCAGCTGTAAATCCTGCAAAATATCGTCCACATTTCGGAATGCTTCTTCCATGCTGTCACCCATATCTCGTCTTGGTTTTGTCATCATCTTCTCATAAGACGATTCCACCAACAGTGCTTTTGTATGACTTGCAGACGTATGCAATTCTCCCACTGTAATAGATGGTCTACGAACCATCTCACCAAGTGCATATGCCGGCAACTCCTTCAATGCATTCGTTTTCTTCATCGTATCCAAAAACAGATTTTCATTTTCTGGCATACTATGTAATTTATGTCCCGACACTGCATTTTCATAAAATGTATTTTCCTGCTGACGCAATGTTTCTACCATTTTAGAGAGTGGCTTTGCATCAATATTAAAATCAGTTTTCACTAATCGAACTGCTGCCTCTAATGTCATGGATAGACGAATTTCTTCTAATTGTCTTCTTGCTGCAATTGCAGTAGGATTTGTGGAAAGTGGCGCTCCGCCTTCACCAGTCATAATTCCCTCCTGTGTCGCACCACTTAATGAAAGACTCGCGCCCTCCACACCAGTATTTACTGGTTCTCTCATTCTACGAACATCAACACTGCGCATTCCATGATTGTACAGATACGAAATGGTTAATGGTTTTCCCTGTCTCACCGCACTATCAACCGTCTGAGGCGAAATGCCCTGTACCTTTTCCATTAACTGCTGTGCACGTTCATTCACCGTACTTCCACTTAATCTCGCTTCCTCTGGCGGATTGCCTGATGCTATCTGCTCTGCTATATTTTTTCTCGCCTGTGCCGGTGCAAATCCCCTTAAATTCAAGGCATTTACCGACATATACATGCGAAGAGAATCTACCGTAATGGGCAACTCATGCGTAAGCATAAATTTTGCACCCGAAAGACTTTGTTCATTTACCGACATTCCCGCTGCTTCAATAATTCCAGTCACCTGCGGATAAATATCATTCCAAACCTGCTCACTAAACGGCAAAATATTAGACGGACTTGAAAGATTCACACTATTTTGTGCTGTGTAAATGTTCTCAATCGTCAAATCTTTTCCATTTTTGATCAAATAAACCATCTGTTCCTCACTAATCTCAACTGGAATATTCGGTTTATTTTTCTTATCTCCTTCTTCTGATGCATTTTGACTATCCTTCCCATCAGTCTTTTTGTGTTCACCTGTCACATCTTCCGAATAGCCATTTTTTCCATATCCTTCTGCACCATAACTTGTCATTCCCTTTTGTGTTTGTGCATTTGCAGGCTTAATCACACGTGTAACAACATATCCCTCACTATTTAAGTTACTTGTTGTCACAGGTGGTAATTCCTGTTCAATCTCTCCTACACCGAGCGTTTCATCTTCCATTGAACCCTTAGGCGCAACCGATTCTTTTAATTTCGCCAAGGTTGTTTCTACAATATCGCCCAACACCTCATTCATCTCATCCTGATGCTCGTTAGAACGAATTGTAATCACCATGCCCATCAAGTCAGAAAGTGTGGCATTCGTCACATCAATCTGCATCATACGAAGCTTTGCAATCTCATCCGGAGATATATTTCTCAAAATCTCCTTTTGATTTTCTTTTGCTTTCTCTTCGTCAAGTGCACCACCAATATTATCTTTAATCATATCCGAAAATTGCTCTGTGGACTGCATAATCTGCGCACTTGTAGCTGCCTCCAATGCAGAATCCTTCCCTGTCTCACCGATTTTGCCAAGACTTCCCACACCAACAATTTTAAGGGAAACCTGATTACGGTCTGCCTGTTGCATCTTAAGATAAATGGTATCTCCTTCTTTTGCCTGTTCCAACTCTTTTACAGCTTTTGTTTTTAGCTGAATGCCGTTGAACTCCAATACAGGCTCTTTTCCATTCTTAATTAATTTGCATGCTAATATATCTCCAACCTGATTCTGTCCCAAAATATTCTTACTTCCTGTTCCGGCATCTCTTGCAGTCATTCCCATACCTACATTCATAAAATTACCGCTCTGATATCCATTATTCTGATTATTTCCACCTACTTGATAATTCATGATGCCACCTCACTTTATCTCATAATCTATAATATATGTCGGCAAAATCCCTCAAAAACTAAAGGCAGCACCTCCTTGATTAAAAAAGGGGCTGTTGCACTTCTTCGTGTGACAGCCCCGCAGTATTACTGGGTAATCTTTTTTGATTTATCTTTTCCTTTTGATTTTTGAGCCTTGTTCGCCTGTTTCATGCGCTCTTCTTCCTCAAATTCTGCCTGCAACTTCTTCTGCTTATCACGCAATTTTGCTCTGAAACCTTTTTTCTTAGTTTCCTCAACCACAACCTTCTTTTTCCCACGAATACTTTTAATCTCAGTAATGTAAATGCCACTTACCATTGCCTTCACTTCACCCTTTGTTGGAAGACTCTCAAAAATATCCTCATCACAAAGAAGGTTCACAATCTGTGGACCAACTTTTGCTTTTACAATTGGCATTTTTGCATTCATCATACGCTTTGGCACCTGATCAACAACTGCCTTTTGCATATTGGCATCCTTGAACTTCATAACCTTTTTATCAATAATCAACATAGACACCTGCTGTGCTGCTGCCGCAATCTGCTCCTTTTGTGCCATCTGCTTCTTTTGTATTTTGTTACCTGCAACATAAAGCGCTACCATAATCGCTACTACTACTGCTAAAATAATTAATGAAATCACTAACGGACTCATTTGTCTACCTCCTTCATGTAAAATGTATCAATTCCCATCTAGGATCTACATTTTTCTCTCTTTATCGTATCTGCAATAATATTTTGCACATACGCGCCTACCTTTTTCTTTTCTTCCTTCGAAAGCTCCTTGATATCAATTGGCTCACCATATATTACTTTGACATTTCCCTTACGAATATCAAAACCAGGTCTTACCTCTAGAAGCTGATCTGTATCAATCAATGCAACCGGAACCACTTTGCATCCCGCTTTTTCTGCCATTTTCAAGCTTCCCTCTTTAAATGGCAACAGTTCATCTTTGTGATTCCTTGTTCCTTCTGGACAAATTACCATCGAATGACCAGACTGAATCAACTGTGCACCATCCTTAACCATTTGCATACCAGACCGCAAATCCTGACGATCTAAAAACAAACAGCAGATATCCTTCATCCACCAATTCAACAACGGAAATTTCTCCATCTCCTTTTTGGATACAAATCCTGGTCTTTTTCCACATGTATTAAAAATCACTAAAATATCAAAATAACTTCGATGGTTCGATACAAACAACACCGACTCATCAGGAACATTTTCTAACCCCTTCACTTCTATCTTTGCCTGAGTCACAAATAATTCCAGTCGAAATATCCAGTATACAAATGCTTTTCCAATTTTGTATCGAAGATCTTCGTTGATTTTCCCCACAACCAGTAATATCAAGTGTGCAGGAATCATTAAAATCAAGAACAAAAACAAAATTGTAAGGACAAGTACGCTTCTCATATTTTGTTCCTTCTTTCTACGTCATTACATCATCTTACCATATTTCTAACAATATTGGCAAAATTTCTACCTACCGTATAATTTTACAGTCTCATACATACGATCAATCAAATGCTGCGTAATGTCTTCCTGACAAAATCTCCATGCCCAGTTACCATCACCAACACCCGGCATATTCATTCTTGCCCATGAATCCAATTCCAAGACATCCTGCATTGGAACAATTGCCATATTTGCAACAGATGAAAAACAAGCACGAATCAATGTCCAGCAAACATCTCCACCATCTGTATTGAAATAACGACGAAGCTTATCTTTCGAAGCCTCATAACATTTCTGATACCATCCCTTTGTTGTATCATTATCATGTGTACCTGTATAACACACACAGTTTCTCACAAAATTGTGTGGAAGAAAACTATTTTCCTCTGGATTTTCAAATCCAAACTGTAAAATCTTCATTCCTGGCAATCCAAACTTATCACGAAGATCCACAACCGATTGATCAATCTCTCCCAAATCCTCTGCAATAATTGGCATATTGTAACCGAGTGTCGCCTCAAGCTGTGTAAAGAAATTTACACCTGGCGCTTTTTTCCATGTTCCATTCACAGCAGTTTCTTCTCCATATGGTACGGCCCAAAACTGATCGAATCCTCTAAAATGGTCAATTCTTAAAAAGTCTGCCAACTGTAATTGATGACGAATTCTGTTAAACCACCACTCATATCCAGTCTTTGTGTGCTCACTCCATTTATAAAGTGGATTTCCCCAAAGCTGTCCCGTAGCCGAAAAATAATCTGGTGGAACTCCTGCTACAGTCTTTGGATATCCCTTAGAATCCAAATCAAACAACTTGCGATTGCTCCATACATCCACGCTATCCCAAGCGACAAAAATCGGAATATCACCTACTATTTTAATATTCTTTTCATTCGCATAATCCTTTAATGCGAACCATTGTCTATGGAATAAAAACTGGATGAAACGATAGTAATCTACTTCATTTTGCAATTTTTCAATCCACTGTTTCTTTTGCGCAGCTGTTGGTTTTTTCAAAGTATCTTCCCACATATACCAAGGTGCACCCTGATGATAATCCTTACCTGCCATAAACAATGCATAATCATCTAGCCATTCAGCCTGCTCTAAAAATGATTTATACTCCTCTAAGAATGCTTCACTTGTAGAATACGCATCCTTAACGTCTGGATTACAATATCTTTCATATGCTTTCTTTAACAACCCTGTCTTAAACTCGATTGCTTTACCATACTCAATCTTTCTTGGATCCCAATTTGGCATATCATAAAAATCTTCATCCACCAAAAGTCCTGCTTTTCTTAAATCATCAATACTGATAATAAGTGGTTGTCCTGCAAAAGAAGAAAATGGCTGATATGGCGAGTCTCCAAAACCTGTATGTCCTAATGGCAACACCTGCCATACTGTTAATCCAGCCTTTTCCATAAAATCTATAAATGCATAAGCACCAGTTCCTAAATCTCCAATTCCATAAGGTCCCGGAAATGAAGTAGGATGCACTAGTATACCTGCATATTTGTTAAAATCCAACCCAATTGCTGTTTGCTCCACAACTCCGTCCTCCTCATAAATAATCCATAGGCAAAATGATAATATTGCCCATAATCTTTTATATTATACTTGTAATTATCAAAAAAAACAAGACATTATAAAGGGGCTGACGCATTCACGATGAATCGTGAAACGCCAGCCCCCATTTCATTTCACAGAAAAACAATTCTACATATCAACTGTAGTCTCTATCTCTTCTTTCTGCTCCTGTTCACTCAAACATTCCTGTGTTGTCGGACTTTCTGTGGTTCCATCCACCATATTATTTTCCTTTTTGTTATTTTTGTCCTTGTTGCCTTTCCCATGATTCTGGTTCTTGTCTTTATTCTTATTATTGCCTGGTTTCTTCTTATCTTCTGAAGAATCCTCAACAGTTTGGGAAGAATCATCCTCCTCGGAAGAAGGGGTAAGTGTTCCAATCAACTCATCTTTCTCCTCCTGAGTACTTTGTTCTGTGGTCTTTTCCGATTCAGATGGCTTTTTGTCATCCAACAGATTAGCATCCAACGATGACCCCTTTCCATTTTTATCAGACACAGCTTCTGTTTTTGGTTGTGAAGGCTCTTTCTTTTCTTCCGACTTACTATTCTTATCCTTCTTTTTATCTGTATCTTTTTTATGGGTCTCCAATTTTTCCGATTCACCAGAGGTCTCCTCTTTCTCTAGCTTCTCATCCTTCTTTTTCTGATCGCTATTCTCCTCTTTTGATACTCCTGCATTGGTTGTAGCCGTAGATTCTTCCTTCTGTTCGCCCCCTTCTGAATCCTGCTGCTTGATCATTTCCACAAGCTGCGTTACTCCTAACTCCTGTACCTCTTCCTGCGACATATGACATTTTTCTATTACTTCGTTTTGCAAATGCGATTTTCCTCCATCGCAATCTGTACCACGGTTATACTCTTCTTTCGAAATGCTTTGACAATACACCATAAGCGATATATTCTGTTCCTGATTTAGTTTGTCTACACATTCCGTTACACTTGTTTTGTATTTTTCTCTTTTTTTATCATTTCCAACAACAGATATTAAAATGGCATCCTGCTCCTTTATGTAATCCTGTCGTTCCATTTCCGTAATCAATTCTGGAACAAAAGACTGCAAATTTTTCCAATGATTCTTCTCTAATGCAGAAACAACCTTTTTTCCATCTTCATTTAAGCCTTCTACATGTTTTACCTGATCCAATCCATTCAGTGCTACTGAAACACTTGGATTCACATCAATCACAACGGTTGTGGTGCTTCTAAAACAAAAGTTAAAAACAACCATCAGCATTGCCGCAACCGATACTGCCATCCAACCAAACTTTTTATTCCATTTTGTAACCGACTCTACCGGTTGTTCAATCTCCTCACATTCACGGGAAAGAGTAATGCGATCTTCTATCTGACTCCATATATCTGGCGCCATTTCATCTAATCCCATCGCAATCTTTTCTTCTATTTCCCTTTGACTCATTCTACTCACCTACTCTTTCAATGCCTTACGCATTTTTCCAATTGCTCGATTATATTTTGCCAAAACCGTTCCAAGCGGTTTTTCCAACACATCCGCAATCTCTTTATATTTTAATCCACCCTCCACATGCATTATCACAATTGTTTGCTCTTCTGCTGATAATATTTTAAATAACTGCTCCACCACAATACGATTCTCAACAGATGAAATCTCCGATAAATCTATTTTCGATTCAAAATCATACTGATCGTAATCTTCTATATATTCAACCTTCTTTTTGCGTAACTCCATTAAAAATAGATTTTTCGCAATCCTCATCATCCACGCCATCGGATTCCCCTGTTTTGTATATAAATGGCAACGTTGACTAATCGTAATATAGGTTTCCTGCAATAAATCCTGTGCATCTTCCGAATTTTGGGTAAGGGAAACCAGGAATGCATAAAGTGGCTTGTAGCTTTCTTCGTACAACACCCTAAATGCATCCTTATCGCCATGTTGAATCTGATCAAAAAGATCATCGTCAATCTGAACTTTTCTACAGAATGAATTAACCCCCATAGCTTCATTCCCTTTCCATCTATTTATTTTGCCTTGAAGCTTGTAGTAATGGAAGAATAGTTTTTCTCTTTTTTGGTTTTTATACCACTAATTGTAACCTTATATTTCTTTCCTTTTTCTAAGCCTTCAACAGCAATTTTGATACTACCTTTGGCTTTTTTCACAATTTTGGCTTCATAAACAGTTCCGTTCTCATCCTTTACCTCAACAACTGCATCCTTATAGCAGGCACTACCTTTCAACTTCAAACTCACGTTGTTTGCTTTAGAAACAGAAACTTTTTCTGCTTTACATGCAGTCTTTATACCCTTAGCCTTAAAGGTCTGCTCTACTGTTACAGCCTCATTTGTTTTCTGTGAAACCAAGCCACTGATTGATAACTGATAGCTTTGTCCCTTTACTAATCCTTTTACAGCAATCGTCATACTACTCTTTTTTTTCTTGGATATTGTACAAGGAATTTCGGTTCCAGCTTCATCTGTCAATACTATATTTAATGTATCGGCATAATTCACCTTTTCCTTAAATGAAATATTTAATTTTCCAGAAGCAGTACAAGTTACCTTTGAAAGTTTTATTTTTTTCTGTTTCTTTTCCTTTTGTTGTGTCACAACTTGCTTGTCAGAAGAATCCTTTACTGGTTTCTTCGCATTTACATTTACACCTGCTCCAAATGATAATGCTCCGATCATGGTTGCCATTAACATTCCTTTTACTAGTTTCTTCATACAAAATACCTCCAATTTTTTATAATGATTTATGTACTCTAATAAGATAATGCATCAAACAGAGGTTTTATTGCATAAAAATTTATTTTGCCCACAAAAAAATTCTCCCCCATTCGCTATTGTTTCATACCATATAGCGAATGAAGGAGATAAAATTTTAAAATAAATGAAAATACTTTGTTATATTAATTCATTCTCTCCATTAATTTTGCACGATGTTCTTCAAAACCTGGCTTACCAAGTAAAGCAAACATGTTCTTCTTGTAGCTTTCTACACCCGGCTGATTAAATGGATTCACACCTAATACATATCCAGAAACACCACATGCAAACTCAAAGAAATAGAATAACGCACCAAGACTATGCTCGCTCATCTCTGTCATGTTAACCATCATGTTTGGAACTTCACCATCAACGTGTGCAAATACTGTACCATTCATTGCCTGCTTGTTGATGAAATCAACTGTCTTACCTGTTAAGTAATTCAATCCATCTGTGTCCACTTCTTCTAATTCCATGATAATATCATGCTTTTCTTTTTCAATATTGATAACTGTCTCAATATGATTCTTGCTACCATCCTGAATAAACTGACCCAATGAGTGAAGATCTGTTGTAAAATCACAAGATGTTGGATAAATACCCTTTCCATCTTTTCCTTCTGACTCTCCAAATAACTGTTTCCACCACTCACCAATATAATGAACAGATGGGGAATAATTTGCAAGAATCTCAACTGTCTTTCCCTTTTCATGCAAAATATTACGAACAGCAGCATATTTTAACGCATCATTGCTATCAAAATCATTCTCGATACAAGCTTGTCTTGCAGATGCTGCACCAGCCATCAATGCATCGATATCTGCACCACTGACTGCAATTGGAAGCAGTCCTACAGCTGTAAGAACTGAGAAACGTCCTCCAACATCATCTGGAACAACAAATGTTGCATAACCCTCTTCATCTGCTAAATTCTTAAGCGCACCCTTTGCCTTATCTGTTGTTGCATAAATACGCTTTGCAGCCTCTTCTTTACCATATTTATCAACCAAAATCTTCTTAAAAATACGGAATGCAATCGCTGGCTCTGTTGTAGTACCAGACTTAGAAATAATATTGATTGAGAAATCACGATTTCCAACAACATCCATTAACTCACGAAGATAAGTAGAACTAATATTATTACCACAGAAATAAATCTCTGGTGTACCACCTCTCTTACTCTTGTCCACTACATTATAAAATGAATGTCTAAGTGCCTCAATTGCTGCTCTTGCTCCAAGATAAGAACCGCCAATACCAATAACGAGCAATACTTCTGAATCACTCTGAATCTTCTTTGCCGCCTCTTTAATTCTAGCAAATTCATCCTTATCATAATTCACTGGAAGATCAATCCATCCAAGGAAATCGTTTCCTTCACCACTTCTGTCTAACAAAGTTGTCTTTGCCTCTAATACTCTCCCCTTCATAGCCTGCATTTCGTCATCAGATACCATGAACTTTGCATTGTTGTAATCAAAACTTACATTTGCCATAACCTTACTCCTCCAACCAATTTATTTAGATTGCTGTGAAAATCTGTCTTCACATACATCTAACACTTTATTACCTCTCATATTTTAACAAACTAAGCAAAAAATGACAAGACTTCCCATCGTATTTTCAGATACCATTTTGCTTCGTTCCACTTATTGTAATTTAAAAAAGGGTGCCGTTTTTAAATACGACAGCCCTCTTTTCATTTACATATACTTTCATTATTAATCATTCTATATCATATAGCGAATGAAAGGCATAACCTTCTTTTTTTAAATTATGGATAACCTCCTCTAACGCATCATGATTTGCCTTTGACACATTATGCAAAAGCGGAATCGCTCCTGGATGATAATATTTCTTAAAATGCTCTACTACATGTTCCCTACTCGGCTGATTATTCACATCATAATCCAGGTATGCCATGGACCAAAAAATAGTTTTATACCCCAAATCCTTTGCAATCTGAAGGGTTCGCTTGCTGTATTCTCCCTTTGGCGGGCGAAAAAACAAATCCATTTCATATCCAGTTGCCTCTAGCATATACTTTTCACATTCTAAAATCTCCTGCTTTTGTTCCTCCACGCTTTTTTGCGGCATGGACGGATGTCGAACAGTGTGATTACACACCAAATGTCCCTCCTCTTTCATTCGTTTTACCAAATCAATGTTATCTCGAATAAAAGTCTGTGTTACAAAAAATGCAGCCGGAGCTTTCTCCTTTTTTAAGACATCTAACATATCTGGAGTAAATCCATTTTCATACCCACAATCAAATGTCAGATACATTACCTTTTGACTAACTGGAACTGTATAATAAGCATCAAATTCCCTAATATCAAAATCCTCCTGACACCCTGACTGTTCATGTGCATCGTTTCTCTTAAACCACCATCCATATTGTGTATTATCAATATTTTCGTAATCTGTGTCCTCTACAATAATTCGCTCCTGTGTTGTTCTCTCTTGCCCACCTACATTTTTTTCATCAGGTTGTTTTTCACCTTCCCCATCTGTACACATATCTCTTTTTTCATCGGTCTCCATCCCAACCTTCCCATTCTGAGTAGCTCCACCGTCCTGATGCTTACACAGTTTTAAACCAACACCTCCAACGAAAACCAGTGCAATCATCAAAATTGAATAAATGTTCTTTTTTTTCAACTATATTCTCCTGCTCAAGCAAGAAAACTTTGTACAAATTCCTCCAGCAATTCCAAATCTGATTCCTCTGAATTATGATCCTTTTCTTCTTCCATTTTTTCTTCCTCAGAAAATGCAATCTGTTCTAGATCAGATGCCTTCTTTAACGGATTCTCTTTTCCATATTCACTATTCATAATTGCCTTCTCTGTATCCGGATCCAATACCTTCCACTCTGTTCCATCTTCCTTATTTTTCATCAATCGATTGGTCATATAATTTTCCAGA
The DNA here is from genome assembly GCA_030533405.1 of Eubacteriales bacterium. Classification (GTDB taxonomy): domain Bacteria; phylum Bacillota; class Clostridia; order Lachnospirales; family Lachnospiraceae; genus CAG-590. The sequence continues at coordinate 66,979 of JAUNJF010000010.1, read as the reverse complement.
TAATCCACCAGCTGAATTTGTATTTGTTTTTTCTTGCTTTTTATTCCATATATATGAAAGAAACTAAACAAACATGCTAGCACAATTCCATATGCAGATAAAATTTCTACCTGCGCACGTGCTTTTACCCCATTTAAATATCCAAACGAAATGCCAATTACCATAAGCAACGTAACAATTCCTGCTGATAAAAAAGGGATTTTTTCCACATTCATATAAGAAATCCCCAAAAGACGCAATTTTAGCAAATACTTGTCCACATATGCACGAATATTTCGCACCTGATAATTCATTCCATATATTGTTTCAAACTGATTCTTTAAATGAATCATCACTTTTTTCCTTGTCGTTTTCATATTGGCAGAAGCCTTTACATAGCTATATAGTGCCAATGTTATCATTCCCTGTAAAATAAGACTCAATGCCCCCACGAGCAAAATACTGCTCATAAAAATGTGATTTGATACAAATTCCCTTATCATAAATATTACCTCCGTGCGTAAACTATTATGTATCATTACTAACATTTAGTCTAATCGGTACAAAAAACAAACTCAACCCAAGTTAATCGTAAAATAACGGGCGTTTTCGTAACCAAAATCCAAGAATCAAAGCAATCAACATTCGTTCGACATTTTTACACAACTTGTGTTATAATAATTGAATTACAAAAAAAAGAGAGGTTTTTACTATGACATACCAACCAAAGGGCGTTTGCTCACAAAAAATTGATTTCGACATCGTAGACGGCAAAGTTACTAACGTAACATTTTTAGGTGGCTGTAACGGAAATACACAGGGTGTTTCTCGTTTGGTAGAAGGAATGGATGTAAATGATGCAATTTCACGTTTAGAGGGTATTCAGTGTGGTTTCAAAGGAACTTCCTGCCCAGACCAATTAGCGCAGGCATTAAAATCAGCCATTGCATAACTTTCATAAAAGGAGATTGCCATGAAAAAAATTGTACTTACTGGTGGTGGAACCGCTGGACACGTTACGCCAAATATCGCATTATTACCTAGCTTAAAAGAAGCTGGATTTGAAGTGCATTACATCGGTTCCTACAATGGTATAGAGAAAAATTTAATAGAGGATATGGGCATTCCTTACTATGGAATTTCTTCAGGAAAGCTCCGTCGTTATTTCGACGTCAAAAACTTTTCTGATCCATTTCGTGTAATCAAGGGCTTCGGAGAAGCAAACAGACTCATGAAAAAACTTAAACCAGACGTTGTTTTTTCAAAAGGTGGATTTGTTACAGTTCCCGTTGTTATGGCTGCAAAGAAAAATCATATTCCAGCAATCATTCACGAATCTGACATGACACCAGGACTTGCAAATAAGCTTTGTATTCCTTCTGCAGCAAAGGTGTGTTGTAACTTTAGAGAAACCTTTGATTTACTCCCAGAAGGCAAAGCCGTACTTACTGGTACGCCAATTCGTCACGAGCTTTTTGAAGGAGACGCACAAAAAGCGGCCGCATTTTGCGGACTCACAACAGATCGGCCAACCATATTGGTTGTAGGTGGTAGTAGCGGTAGCGTTGCCATCAACAAGATTATTCGTGAAAGTTTAGATGAAATCCTAAAGGATTTTCAATTAATTCATCTATGTGGAAAAGATCACCTCGATGAATCTTTAAAAGACAAAAAGGGATATGTGCAATTCGAATACATTTCTAAAGAATTGAGAGATTTATTTGCACTTAGTGATTTAGTAATTTCCAGAGCTGGTGCTAACGCAATTTGTGAGCTTCTTGCACTAAACAAACCTAATATTTTGATTCCACTTCCTTTATCTGTTAGCCGTGGAGATCAGATTCTTAACGCAAAATCCTTTAAGAAAAATGGATTTAGTTATGTGTTGCAAGAAGAAGAAATGTCTACCGCTTCCCTTATGAATGCAATTCGAGATGTTTCTACACACAAAGAACAGTATATCCAATGTATGAAAGAAAGCGAGATGTCCGATTCAATCGGAACCATTATGAAATTAATTCAGGAGCTTGCATAACTCAAAAGAAGAGGCTATCAAAGAATTCATCTTTGATAGCCTCTTCTTATGAATGACAAACTACTGTCTCTCGCCTGTATATATCTGACGAAGCATTAAATCACGAATAACATCGTCCTGTTCTTTTCCTTCAATATACGCTTTAATCTTAACATTCTTACCAGTAATAATAAAATCAAATTTGACTGATGTACTTGTATATAAATAATCATTATGATCTGGCACATCTTTGATATTGATATAAGCACCTCTTCCATAGAAAGTTACTTTCTCGCTATTTTCATCTTTGTCATATACCCATGCCTGTGTACGAGTATTGTTGTTTTCTAAAATCTGACCATAAATTGCTTCCAGGTCTTTATTTTTCATATTCTTGACCTGATCAATACGCGTCTTTGCCATCTCATCAAACATCGGCTGAAAAACTGACTTCACAAGATTATGTGGATACTCTGGAAGTATGGTATAAACTCCAAAAAACAGACCTCCCAGTATTAAAATCCAAACCAATGCCTTTACAAACTTTTTCATTTTAACGATATCCTCCTAAATTACGATCTTTCCTATATGCAAATTCTTGATTAAAATAATTCTCTTTCTAACTCCACTAAAAATTCATCAAGAACCTTCATTCGCTTATTAAATTCCATTCTTCCTGCTTCTGTCTTACACCGACGAATCTTTGGGCGATTGCCTCGGTAATAATCTTTAATCCGATAATAGGCATTCTTATAGCTTGCCTCATCTTCACAAGCAGTTGCCATAGAATCCCATAATACGCTTACTGCACCAACTTCATCTAACAGGTCAGCATCCATCACAACCTGACACTCTACTGACAGTTCCCGAACAGAATCTTTGTCATCATGAATCCTGATAATCTCACCAATTCGACCGATTTTTTCCGGCTCAATTCCAATGCTATCAAGAAACTCCACTGCAATCTCCGCACCGACTTCTCCGTGATTACGTCCCTCTTCCCAGCCTACATCATGCAAAAGAGCTGCTAGTGCAATAATCTCCAAATCTCCACCAACTTTGGCTTGTAATTTGATTGCCCAGCGATATACTCGCATAGTATGCTGAAAGCGATCACGAAACGGATAATTCGGCGGTCTGCCATTATCTGAAATTTGTTGTTTTACAAACTCTATTACATTTGCATAATTCATGCTTTTCTCGCTCCCATCGTATAATGATTATCTTAAGATAAAAATAATCTGTATCATTATAACAGATTCCACACAACTTTTCTACAAATAAAACAAAAAAAATCATACAAAATAATTTATATGATTCCAACAAACACTTCAACTATAAAAAATAAAATCCATGCAGTCTGCTTTGTGACACACGTCCAACCGTTACCATAGCAGTTAACTCAGTCCAGGCACCCTCACGGCACATGAAAGATCCTACTTAGTGCTGCTTCGTTCCCGACCTGACACGGTTCATAGGTTTCCATTGCGCGAGACCCGTACGTCAACGCCACTTACTAAGGCCAGCATCAGACAAACGCCCCGAGGCAGACCAACACCCCTGCTATAGCGGATTGCAGGTTCAGGGCACCGCTACCACCCCGGCTGCATGGAAAAATTATCAAAAATACAATTCGTCCAATATACTTTTTATAAGCCAAAGACGACGTTCCTTAGTATACAAGAATTTTTGCACAATGTCAACCGCTACTCCTCTCGCTTTTTTCTCAATTCTTTGAAAAAATCCGACAACATTTTTGAGCAGTCTTCTTCCAAAACACCATGTTCAAAAGCTACCTGATGATTGAATGCCGGAATCTGAAATAAATTCAGTACAGACCCTGCACATCCAGCCTTTTTATTCATTGCTCCAACAACAACTCTTGGTATACGAGCCTGTACAATGGCACCTGCACACATTTGGCAAGGTTCCAATGTAATATACATTGTGCAATCCTCCAGCCTCCAATCACCAACCTTTTTAGAAGCCTTTTCAATTGCTAACAACTCTGCATGCGCAAGCGTTGTTTTCTTTGCATTTCTTTTATTATATCCTCTTGCTATAATTTTATCCTGTTCTACAATCACGCACCCAATCGGAACATCTCCAACCGCCGCCGCTTTTTGGGCCTGCCTGATTGCTTCTCGCATATACTTCTCATCATTCGTCATTGTAATAAACCTCTCATATGCTATAATATATCTATAAATCTATCAAGGAGATTACGGACATGTCTTTTCAGATTCACACCGAACGTCTAACTTTATCGGTTCTAGATTCCTTATATGCACCAGAAGTGTTGGCATTTTACGAACGTAACCAACAGCTTTTTGATGTCTATGAACCAACAAGACCTTCTAATTTTTATACTTTACCATTTCAAACTGCATTTATGCAACAGGAATATTTAGACGTTGTAAAAGGAAAGACCTTGCGCTACTACGTATATTTACATGACGATCCTGACAAGATTATTGGCTCTGTTAACTTTTCTAATATTATGCATGGCCCATTTTCTCGCGCATCCATCGGATATAAATTCGATGCCACTGTGCACGGCAACGGCTATGCACACGAAGCTTGCCAGGCAGCAATCGAAGTTATTTTTACCAACTATAAAATCCATCGCTTGGATGCACGTGTTGCACCTGACAACATTCCATCTATCAAATTATTGGAACGACTTGGATTTGTATATGAAGGCATAGAATACAAAGGCGTCGAAGTAAATGGTTCCTTTCAGGATCATTTTCGTTATGGATTGCTTGCTTATTGAAGCTCCACAATCCAATATCCAAATTCACCCGTCTTGGTTCCAGTCTTCTTCACAGATACAAACTGTTCAAATCCAAACATATTGGCAAGATACTTTTCACGACTGGAATATACGCCTGGAACGCCTATAATTGGGCGTTCTCCGCCATGATCTAATCTCACTTTCCCTAACAACAAATACTGATATGTATAAAACCCATGTGTCAAAAAACTATTTACACCAAGTCTCCAATTTCGAATGTCGAGTTTTCCAATATCTCTCGGATGAATTCTTACACAATCAAACAGTTCGACCACTCCATACATCGGAAGTTTGGGATATTCTTTTATCATTTTTTCAAATGCATTTCTACCTTCCTGTTGTTCGCCCCGTTTTTTCTGATAGGGACAGTTTTCACATTTCGCATACACATTTGTTTGATTTGCCGAAATAGAATCCTCTTGGAAATCCTCATCCGCCTCTTTTTTAGGTGTTTGTTCCTCCACCTTTTCTTCCTGTTTCTCTTGTTTTTCTTTTCCAGGTTTTGCCAAAACCGGTTGCGCAGGTGAAGGAATATCCTCATACCATGTCTGTTCTTTTTCTTTTGGCACTTCCTCTTTTTCATCCTTTGGGGTCAATAAAACAAGTGGAAATTCTATACGGTTTTTATCTTGAAAATCTCCGATATAATAATGTTTCTCGTTATATACAACCGCAACCCCATCAAAGGTATATAAATCTCTTCCTGTCTGAAACATCTGCTGCCACTGCGTCCTCGCCTGATACGTGAGCATACCATTTACGCGTTTAACGGTTCCCACTTTCACCGCAGATAAATGATCTCCTGCTTCATGATAAAAATAAAGCCCTGCCTCCTCATAAGGTACGGCAGACGGCTCTTGTATGTTAATGTTTATCTTCACTTTATCTCCACGAATTTCTAACTTTAAAAATCCTGCTGTATTTCCAACATGATTCTGATAATGCTCATAAAAATACGTAATTTTTCTTTTAAAAAGCGACACTTGTCCTCCACTCCTTCACATATAAATATTATCTCTACTTACCACTAAAAAAAGCGGAAGTTTTCTCCAATTGAGATAAGTATATGCAAAGAATTCGTTGCTTAGAACTTTTTTATCGAATCAGGCATCCATTAAAAGATCTGCTAACTGTGCAAACTGCGACAGCGTAAGTGCTTCTCCTCGAATTGTTTCTGACAACTCCATTTTCAAAAGTGCTTCCACGACCTGTTCCTTCGTCACTCCAACACCACCATTTACCAAACTGTTTTGCAATGTCTTTCTACGCTGATTGAAAGATGCCCGAATTAAAGAAAACATAAACTTCTCGTTTTTCACCTGAATTGGTGGATTCTCCCACCTGGTCAAACGAATGACCGCACTTCCCACATTGGGTCTTGGAATAAAACAATTTGGTGGAACATTTGCTACAATATATGGCTCTGCATAAAATTGCACTGCAAGAGATAACGCACCATAATCCTTTGTTCCAGGACCTGCCTGCATTCTTGATGCCACTTCCTTTTGCACCATAACCGTAATATTATCCAGTGGAACATGACTCTCAAACAATCCCATAATAATCGGTGTTGTAATATAATATGGAAGATTTGCAACAACCTTAATCGGGCGCCCCTGATTTTTTTCCTGTACCAATGCTGCAATATCAACTTTTAAAATATCTTCATTAATCAATGTGATATTATCATAATCCTTCAATGTATCCTGCAAAATAGGAATTAACGTTTTATCAATCTCAACAGCAATTACCTCCCTTGCTGCTTCTGCCAAATACTGCGTCATCGTTCCAAAACCTGGACCAATTTCCAAAACGACATCGTCTTTTGTTACACCTGCTGCCACAATAATTTTATCTAACACATGACTATCAATTAAAAAATTCTGTCCAAATTTTTTTTGAAATGCAAAATCATATTTTTTAATGGTTTCAATTGTAACCTGTGGATTGCTTAATTTCTCCATGTATATTCCTCACTTATTTTAATAAAAAACTATTAAAACTTTGTGTCAGCAGATTCTTGATATCATCCTTTGACATTCCGTCCAAATCATCTGGTTCTAACATAACCCATTCGCACTTTAATGACTCTTTGTCAAGTGCTCCATAAAGTGACTGTGAAAGATCATTATACTCTGCCTCCGTGATTGTCGCATCCTCACGATTAAAAAATTCCTTTTCCTCATTTCCATGCCCATCTGCCGACGTATTCACATAGCCAATCGTTTCCTCACGTACACAATTATCCTTTACACTCCATGCGATGGTTGCCTCATAACTTTCCGCTGCACCCATTCTTAACAAATCTTTAAAAATGTAATAGTAAACATTTTCATTTTGATCATAATATACCGTTGCATCACTTACAACCAAATCTGCATGAGACGCCCCTTCCTGTTCATCTTCGTACTCCCATTTATTCAGCTGTGAAATTGTATCATCAACCTCATAAAAATCAGCATAGGTATATAATCCCGTTCCTGCCATTGGTGTGGCAGCCACCAATTCCAGATTACCATCATAATCAAAATCAGTCACTGCGTAGCATGCGGTCTCCGGAATTTTCCATGTTTCCATATTCTCTGCCATCAATTCAAGCTGAAAATCAACTGTAGATGGTGCATTCTCTACACTTTCCTCTGTTATATCCTCAGAAGTCGCCTCCTGCGTATCCTCTGTTTCTGAAGAAGTCTCTTCTTTACTCTGACTCGTGTCTTCTGTCATATCAACATCCTGCTCTTTCACAGTCTGATTTTCCACTGCTTCTCCCAAACCCGAAGTAGAAGTGGTTGCATTCGAACATCCTGCCAGGCAAAATGCTGTCACCATTGCTAACATACAAATTTTCTTTTTCATAATTCTATCCTCCACTTCAATGCATCACCTATTCATTTGATATAAATGCAACGCATTCGAATATGTGATTTCATATACCTCTTCAACAGAAATATTCTTAATTGCAGCAATCTCCTCAGCCACATATTGCAAATATAAAGAACAATTTCTTTTTCCTCGAAACGGAACTGGTGCAAGATATGGTGCATCCGTTTCTAACACAATCTGCTCAAGCGGTGTGTACTCCACAACCTCTTTTAATTTCTTACCATTTTTAAAGGTAACAACACCTCCAACACCAATGTAATATCCCATATTCAAATACTCTCTTGCCATTTCCACACCATACGAAAAACAATGAATCACGCCGCCACATAGCTGTTGATTATGCGCCTTCATAATATCCAATGTGTCCTTTGCTGCATCTCGGCTATGAATAACAACTGGCAAATGTTCCTCCGCTGCCAAATCTAACTGTCGTTCGAACCACTTTTGCTGCTCATTTTTATCCACATCCTCATAATGGTAATCCAAACCAATCTCTCCAATTGCAAGAATTTTGTCCTTTGCAGATAATTCTTTTAACTCCTGCATATCTGCCTCTGTTAACATATCTACATCGTCTGGATGAATCCCCACTGTACCATACAAAAAATCATATATCTGAACCATCTCAACAATCTTTCGAGAACTATTCATCGAACATCCTATATCTACTATGCGTTCCACACCTTGTTGATTCATATCCTTTAAAAGACAATCCATATCTTCCAAAAATGCCCGATCATCATAATGAGCATGTGTATCAAATATCCGCATTTTATTCTCCTCGCAATTCATTTCGCTTTCATTATCCAAAGTAGTATACTACAAATTATCTCTCGATACAATGATGGATATTTCACAGTAATATCATAATTTATGCAATAGACATCAATACTTTTTTATGATATAGTCTATGTATTATTGCTTAGGAGGACTCTTATTTATGAAACCATGTTTCAAAAAATTTAAGAGATTCGTCGGAGTAGGACTTATATTTGTGCTTATTTTTTCTCTTGCAGGATGTACATTATTTGATAGCAAAGCAAAGATTTACTCGCGATATATTACAAGTCTCTTAGATATCAATTATAAAAATGTTTCAAAGGATTACATCACTTTAACAGGTGTATCTCAAAAAGATGCCGAAGCTGTTTATGTTGCAAACATGGACTATCAGGCACACAATTTAATGCATTATTATGGAATCAAGGAAGTAGATGACGGAACGATTTTGTCAGAGTTTTATTACCTTGCACAATCTATTTTAGCCAATGCAAAATATGAAGTATCCAAGGTAACAGAAGATAAAGAATCTGGTCAGTACATTGCAGAAGTAACAATCTATCCACTAGATACATTGGAGTGTACTTACGACACTGTTGTAAGCTATATCGAAAACTTCAACGCAAAGGTCGAGGAAGGCGATTACAACAATGCTACAGAAGTTGAATACGAGACAGAGTTTGCAGAAGGAATTATTGAGATTTTGAAATCGACAACATCAAACCCTGGTTATATGGATCCTGTAACCATTCAGGTTCCAATTGCTCCGACTTCTGATTACTATTATATTCAGGATGAAGATTTCTTAACATTAGATGCTAACATTTTATTTATTCGTGAAAATGTTGGTTCTCTTGCACCGGAAGCAGACGAAGATGCTGAAGAAGAATCTGATACTGTAACAGTAGAGTAAACAAATTTATAGATTTGAGGAACAAAAACACCGTACAAAGCTGTACGGTGTTTTTAGATTGTAGACTTGAATTTCATTTTATTACTTTTTGCCCGCAACTTCTTTCATAAACTGACCATCTTGTTCAACGGTAACTGTACCATTTATAATTGTTACCTTATTGAGAGTCTCGTCAGCATATTCAACACGAACAACTTTACCCTTATTATTATAATATATTGCAACCATCGGCTGTCCTTTGTTAGCTGCTTTGCTATAATACTCTGATGGTTTTTTTCCAGCAGGTAATGCATTACTTGTAAACGTATACTGTCCATTCTTTTTACTGTTACTATCAAGATACTCTAACATACGACGGCACATTTCAATGTTAAATGTAGACATCTTATGTTTTATATTTGTTTCTGTATCATTAAAAGTTCTGCCATCAAGAGCATCCTTAAATGCACCATTTGAAATTCTTGCAACATTCTGTTTTAAATCCGTATCATAATACTGTTGGGATGTTAATTCTATTTTGTCATTATTAACTGCGTAATGCTCTACAAGTGCTGACTGAGCTGCAGTATAGAAAGCTCTTGCGTCAGTCACAGTCTGAGCACTTTTCGCCCGATCAATATATCCTAAAAGCGCTGGCACTAAGATTGCAGCAAGTATTGCTAATATTACTAATACCACTATAAGTTCCACAAGAGTAAAGCCTTTGTTGTTTCTTATTGTTTTCATAAACTTCACATCCCTTCTACAGTGTGTTTCTGTACATATTATATCGGCAATCAATAAAAGAATGAATAGCATTATAAACGGGAATTTATTTAATCAATATTATACCATAAAAATAGAGCAAATGCATAAATAATCATTATTATACATTTACTCTACTCTATTTCATACATACTTTGTCTTCACTCAAAAACAGCTTACGAAGCTGTACAGTGTTTTTTCATTCTATTGAATATCAAGCTCAGGTGGTACATCTATCTCGTCTGATACATATTTTCCATTTTTCTTACGTTGTCTGACACATTCCGTAAGCAAATACTCTATTTGTCCATTCACAGATCGAAAATCATCCTCCGCCCAAGCAGCAATCGCGTCATAAAGCTTAGCTGATAATCGTAAAGGAACTTGTTTTTTTCCATTCGAATCTGCCATCACATCACCCTTTTCTTAGTATAAACTACCTGAATTCACAACAGGCTGCGCATCCTTATTGCCACAAAGGACAACTAATAAGTTAGAAACCATTGCTGCCTTACGCTCCTCATCCAAATTCACAATATCCTTTTCATTGAGACGCTCTAATGCCATCTCTACCATTCCAACTGCACCATCTACAATCATCTTTCTTGCATCGACAATTGCGGATGCCTGCTGGCGCTGAAGCATTGCCGCAGCAATCTCTGGTGCATATGCAAGATATGTGATACGTGCTTCCAAAATCTCCAATCCAGCCTTTCTTACTTTCTGCTGAATCTCTTCTCGAATTCTTTCTGCAACAATCTCACTTGATCCTCTAAGGCTTCCCTCATCTGCAACACCATCTCCTGTTGTATCTACATTTGGTGCAATATCATATGGGTAGTTTCGAACAATATTACGAAGTGCTGCATCACACTGTAATGACAAATATTCTTTGTAGTTGTCAACATCAAAAACAGCCTTAACTGTATCCACCACTCTCCAGGTTACCGCAATACTAATCTCTACCGGATTACCAAGACAATCATTAATCTTCTGACGGTTATTGGAAAGTGTCATAATCTTTAAAGAAATCTTCTTGCTCACGGTTGGAACTGAAACATTCGCACTGCTACCATTGGCTGCTGTTGCCACTTTTACTTCCTGTACGGTCACATCACCACTCTGCTTTAAATGTGTATTTGCAGCTGGATTCACAGCAGAACAAAATGGATTCACATAGTAAAAGCCTTCTTCTTTCAAAGTTCCCTTATATTTACCAAACAAGGTTAAAACCAATGCCTCCTGTGGCTTAATAACACGTAATCCACAGTAAGGGAACCAACCAATACACAACCAGACAATACTTGCAATCGTTACAAACGGACTAATTGCAATTCCTGCAAAAACGCCAAATATTGCCAAAATATACACGATTGTTGTTAAAAATAAAACAGCCATTCCATTTTTGTGTCTAATAATCTTTTCATTCATCATTCTGTATCTCCTTTCAGACATTTTGATTTTATTTGATATCATTATGATATCACCATGATTATTCATTGTCAATCATTATTTCGTAATGTGAAAATTTGACTCCTTTAAAAAATAAAAAAAATAGATAATTACAAAACCCTCAAGTGTATCAAAACGGATTTGGACATATTTATAATCCGCAACCACTTAAAGTCTTGTAATTACCTAATTTTAAAATACAATGGTCACTGTAGTTCCCACACCTTCTGTTGAAGTCACCTTAATATCATGCTCCAGTCGCTTACAAAGCTTTTTGCAAAGATATAATCCTATTCCCGTGGAGGCCTTATTGGAACGTCCATTGCTTCCTGTGAATCCCTTATCAAATACACGTCCCACTTCTGATTCTTTCATGCCGATTCCATTATCCTGAATATGCAATAAAACATGATTGTCTTCCTCTTCACAAAATACCTCAATCGCCAACGATTCCTCTTTTGCGTATTTGATACTGTTATCAAGAATTTGTCCCACAATAAAGGAAATCCACTTATTATCACTTAAAACCTCTCGTTTCGTTTCCAAATCATGTACATCAACCAAAGCACGTTTTGCAATCAGCATTCGCTTTCTCTGAATAACTGCCTCATTTACAACCTGCTCCAAATCAACTGGTTTGATGAAATAATCCTTTTCAACTTCTGCGCTTCTAGCATAAAATAATGCCTGCTCCACATAACTTTCAATACGATCCATTTCCATCTCGATCCCGCTGCCTGCAATCACTTGATCTTTGTGATTGGTCATAATCATTTTCGCTGTCGCAATCGGAATCTTTACTTCATGTACCCAGGTCTCAATGTACTCTTTGTAATCCTCACTTTTTCTACGAAATGTGGACACTTCATTATTCATGCTGGTTTCCATATTTTCAAAAAAATATAAAATCTCGCGTTCTTCCTGTGTTTTACCTTTTCCCAACATTTCCGGAGCCAAATATTTTTTATCTAGCGGATCCATGACACTGTGAATTTCATCTGTAAACTTTAGCACCTTACGATATTCCAAATAGGTACCAATCCCATATCCTGACACCATCGCAAACAACACATATGCCATAATCCATGTCCCGCCAGTTATCGTCAAAAGAAATGTTTCAATGGTTAACATCATAACCAAGAACACAACCAACCACGCAGCATGCTCTCTTAGATAGGTTGTATATTTCATATCAACTGATACCCCATTCCTCGTTTTGTTATAATCGCATCCTTAACACCAATCGATTCTAATTTGGACTTTAATCGTGTCATATTCACCGTCAAAGTATTGTCGTCCACAAAAGCACAGTTATCCCAAAGTGCATTCATAATATCATCTCTGGATACTACCTCGCCCTGGCGCTCTGCTAAAATTTTAAGAATCTGCAGTTCATTTTTGGATAATCCCATTTCTTCCTCTCCACACAATACCCTTGCCTTTAGCAGCTCAATCATGAATGTGATACCATTCTCCAATGTAATTGTCATCACATCCTCGGTCTTATTTTCCTTATAAACTCTTTTCATAATGGATTCCATACGTGCAACTAAAATCTGTGGATTAAATGGTTTCGGAACAAAATCATCCGCACCACTTGTGATACTCATCAATTCCGTCAACTCCGTATTACGGCTTGTAATCATAATAATCGGAACCTCTGATTTCTCACGATATTCTTTGCAAACATGAAGGCCATCAAATCCAGGCAAACCAACATCCAAAAGCAGCATCTGCAAATTTTCTTCCAGCAACAAATCTATCAAGTCACTTTCTTTTTTCTCCACATACTCTGCTGGAGCAATCCATCTTGCCTCGTATCCATTTGTCTCTAAATAATATGCCAGCTCTTTTCCAAGTGCCTCGTCATCTTCCAGTATACCTATTTTTTTCATAACACACTTTTCCATTCCTTGAATTTAATACTGCACATTATTATAATTTGGTTTTTATCATTTTACAAGTGACAGTAATCTTCATCATCGATTGAATCATCATGAATTTCCACTTATTATCCTAATCTTCCCACACCTCTATTGGGGTTGCCTCATATACAAAAATCATTCCATCATACATTTCACTCGGCGCAAAATAAATGTGACATAATGGTTTCATTACTTTCATAATTGGTGAATATGATTCACCCAATGATCCTGTTGAAATTTTTTGATCTAATAATGACGAAAGCTCCTGCGACTGTCTTGCCTTTTCAAAATCAAGATAACAAATATTTTCGTCTAAATCTCCAACCTGATACGCCAACGGATCATCTGAACATAATGTGACATTTTTACGTCCATCTTTGGTTGGCACATTACATTCTGTATTGTAATAATCTGTTCCAATCGCAAAATATGCTTCTCCAAACGTCTCAGACAGCTGATTACCAAGCGATGTATTTGCACTGGAAATATTCTTTGTAATATGTCCATTATGACCTGATAACATAATTCCTGACTGATGCAATTTTTCCTCCTGCTCAACCACCCATTTTACATTATTTGCCATACAGGTATCACGGAAATTTCCATTATAATTTTTCTTTTCACGATACTCCATATAATAACAAATGTTCTCTACCTCACACATCGCATATGCATAATCATGCTCCGATGTCTTTTCGATATAATTCTCTTTGTTTCGCTCCAAGTCCGTTTTCATTTCATCCAGAAATGCAATGATTTTATCATAATCATTTGAATCATACGCATCCTCATCCGTACCAAACAACGTATCAAACTGTTCCACATACATCTTTGCATTTTCTGCATCCACATTTTCAAAATAAGATTTTAATAATGTAATACAACGCATATCAAACTGCATATCACAACCATAAATTCGAACGCGTTCCGATTCTTCTACCGTCGCATTATAATCTCGCATCCACTGCACTAGATTTTTCATATGATCTGTCTTGTAAATTCGATATCCAAGTAACTTTGTAATATCCTCAAGCTCACCTTCACCGCCTTGAATATATGCATTAATCAGTGCACATCCACCAAAGTCCCCCTCTAATACAAATGCACGGATATCCGTGGTCTCTACAAGCTGCTGAAAAACATCCAGCTTCAACTGCTGAAACTCGTTATTACCATGCGTTGCCTCTCCCAACGCTACAATCTTAACATCATCCGGAACCGTAATATCAGAAATACTACCAGCATACGTACCAAAATCTGCTATCTTTTCCATCTTGCTCCCGCATCCAGTCATCATGATGACCATGCACACCATTAACAATATTCCACATATGATTTTTCTCATTCCATTTTATCCTTTCCTGTATATTCTCATTCTAGGTAATTGTGAAACTCTCAATTATTTATGTTTAAGTTGTACATAATTAACAAGAACCGTGAAAGGACTCTTTGAGTACGCCAGTACTTAATGAGTGCATTCATTGCACAAATTTAGTACTGCTGCGTACGAAAGAAGTGAGAACGTGTCCGTCATGGTTTGTTAAATATGTACAACATTCAACATACTAAATTGAGTTTCACAATTACCTAAATCCCACGCATTAGTCTATATTAATAACGCGGCGACATCCAAAATAGGTTGCCATCATATAACCTCCATATACAAGCAACATGATTACTACAGTAGAGCCAACACCAGAAAACATGCTATCAAGTTCCATAATTGCAAGCGTGGTCTTTGCAAACATCAATCCAAACACAGAATGTACCACCGCTACCAAAAGTGGTAATCCAAAGTGAACCAGAGTCTGTGTAAATAATGCCTTTGTCATCATATTTTTACCTGCACCAATTTTACTTAAAATTTCGTACTTCGTTGTCGAATCGATCGCATCCGAAAGTGCTTTTAGTGCAAGAATAGCTGCACTGGAAATAATAAACACAAGTCCAATGTATAATACAAGAAATACACTTAATACCGACAGTCCACTGCTCGAATCCAACACTGCATTTCTTGTCGCATATGTCATTGGTGCAAGTTCAACATTGCTTGCTGTCCAGTCTGTTTCCGAAAGCGGTTTTGCAATTTCATCGACTTTTTTGTCGATTTCACGCTTTGCCTTTCTTCCCGTTTCCATATAATTCCCTGCTAGAAAATAACCATTTGACTTAAATTTTGTAGCAGAATCCTCCACAACTTCATCAGGCAACACTACAATTCCCATATTGGATGAAGTGAATGACATCACCAAAAAAACATTTTGACATTCGTCATATGCACTCGTAAGAGAATATTTGCCAACCTCTAATGTGTTTTCCTCTGCAATTGCCTGATCCATCAATTCCTTAATCATTCGTATATCGCAAAGCATCGCATATTCACTCTGTCCTAAAGAAAGCTTCTCAACTCCATACAGTTCGGCAATCTTATTGTAATCTGACAACTTCATTACCGTAGCTGGCAAATTCCATTTTGCATAAGGAAATTGTTCCTTTGCAACAGTCATAATGCTTCCCAACGTATCCGCAATGGTTATCTTTTTATTTTTATAAAGCTTAACTTGCACATAATCATCCTGCAACCATGTATCTACTGAATACCCTTTTTTCTTAAATAACTTTGTCAATTTTCCCTTGTCATACTCTAGTGTAACATCTACAGGAACCTTTTTTTCCAAATCCTCATTTAACTTATTTCGAATAGAAAAACCAAGCGAAAAAGCACTCATTGCCATAAACAACATCAAGCTAATCACTGCCATAGCAAATGCAGATGAATTAATATTGGAGCAAAACTGGCGAACCACAAAAGAATGCAAGCCTTTAAAATATAATCCTTTTGTCTTCTTAAATGCTTCCAACAAAAATCCCGCAAGCGACCAAAACAATAAAAATGTCGCTACAATTCCACACAAAAGTTGTACTAAAAACTGACTACGACCAAGATTCTCTGCATCGATTCCAACATGGTAATATGCATTTCCCAAAACCAAAGCAGAAATCACAAACAAAATCACACAAACAACAGGATTTTTTAAAATATGTTTTTCACCCTTTTTTCCAGCATTTAACAAATCAATTAATCTGTATTTTGAAATGATTGCTGTATTAAAAATCAACACAACCAAGTAAATAATTGCAAAATTAATGATTGTTTTAAGCATTGCCTTTCCTGAAAACAAAAATGTATACTTTGTCACATCTGCCAAAAACATTTTCCCAACCAAGATTGACAAAAACTGTGAACCAAAAATACCAAAAACAATTCCAGCCACTAAGGATATTGCTCCAACAATCAAGGTTTCTCCCATAATAATTTTAGATATGGTATTCTTCCCCATGCCAAGCATCATATAGACACCAAACTCTTTTTTTCTTCGCTTAATCAAAAAATGATTTGCATAAACCATCAACAATCCAAGTACGAAAGCCACAGCAATCGACACACCCTCAATCACACTGGTTAATAATTTTACAATTTCACTTCCAGAGCTTGATAAATCCTCCATAAACTTTTGATGGCCAATTGAATTAAACATATAAAAAATCGCAACACCGATAATTAATGTCATGAAATATACGGAATAATCTTTCCAACTTTTCTTTATATTTTTGAGAGAGATTTTAAACGAGTTCATTCAAGTCACCTCCTAATACACTCATGACATCTATAATTTTGGCAAAGAACTCTTTTCGACTTTCCTTCTCATCCTTTCGAATTTCAGAAAAGATTTTTCCATCTTTAATAAAAATGATGCGAGATGCATAGCTTGCTGTAAATGCGTCATGCGTAACCATCAAAATCGTTGACTCCATTTCTTCATTTAATGTTTTCATACTTTCCAAAAGCATCTTGGAAGCCTTCGAATCTAATGCACCCGTTGGCTCATCCGCCAAAATGAGCTTTGGCTCTGTTACAACCGCTCTCGCACATGCCACACGCTGTTTTTGTCCGCCAGACATTTGATATGGATATTTTTCAAGTACATCCTCAATCCCTAACGCAACTGCTGTTTTTTTAATAATTTCATCTAAATCTTTTACCTTTCGATTTTGAATCGTAAGCGCAAGCGCAATATTTTCATAAGCTGTCATGGTATCTAACAAGTTGAAATCCTGAAATATAAACCCAAGGTAATCTCTTCGAAACTGGTTTAATTTTTCTCCTCTTAATCCAACGATATTTTTTTCCTCAATCAATACCTGTCCACCAGTCAAACGATCAATAGTAGAAATACAATTTAAAAGGGTTGTCTTACCACTTCCACTGGCACCCATAATTCCTACAAACTCCCCCTGCTCCACAGAAAAGCTGACATCATTTAATGCTTTTGTTAAATTCCCTTTCTCACCGTAGTATTTCTCTGCATTTATTACCTCGAGTACTTTACCCATCTTTCTATCCTCCATATCTACACTCATATCCATATAAAATAATTGCGAAACTCTCAACTTGTAAATTTATGTTGTACTTATATTAACAACTATCTAAGTTGGGATATTTGCGAATGTCGGTACTTAGGTAGCGTACTTTGCTACCTTATGTACCGCTACATTTGCAATTAAGTGAAAGTTGTCACACGCACGAA
Source organism: Eubacteriales bacterium (assembly GCA_030533405.1). GTDB lineage: Bacteria > Bacillota > Clostridia > Lachnospirales > Lachnospiraceae > CAG-590. Next base: position 48,903 of record JAUNJF010000010.1, on the reverse strand, counting down.
GTGCCTTGGAATGTGACAACGACTTATCAGTATGTGCTAACATGCTGATGCTACCCTTACGACCCAACTTGGATTTGTTAATATTGTACAACACAAAAATCGCAAATTGAGTTTCGCAATTATTTATCCGATAGTGTCATATTATCATGGAGGAATATATCCATCCATTTTTTTATCTTACAGAAACCTTACAATTTTGTAAGGTAAGATACTTCCCCACAAATACAAAAAGGAACGCATCTCTGCGTTCCCTTACTCTTATTATTTCTCTATGTAATTACGAAACCCTCAATTACCTACTCAATATCAATTACCACATACTCAGATTTACAACCTGTTTTAAATTTGATTTCCCAATCCGATATTCCAGAGGTTACAATAAAATCACTCTTTTCACGTTCTTCGAATCCGTAAGTTCGATCATTTTCTCCAATCCACTCACCCACATATGTAATTGGGAAAAACTGTCCTCCATGCGTATGTCCAGAAAGCACCAAGTCCACTTTTCCCTGCTGATTCTCATAATCATGTGGCTGATGATCCATAACAATCATATACTTTTGGGGATCAAGCCCCTGTAATAGCGCATCCATATCTTTTCGTCCATTACCAGCCTGTTCCTCTGAATAATCTTGACGACCAATAATATAATACTCATCTCGAATCAGCTCTACTTCGTCCTGTAACACATGCACTCCATTTTTCTCCAACTCATCGATCAAATCCTCTGCATTATATCCACGATGTGCCTCACCATAATATCCCTTATCATGGTTTCCAAATGAAAAATATACACCATACGTTGGATGCAGTGTGCCAAGTGCTGCACAACTCGCAATCATGTCCTCCCTCGTTGTGCTATCATCTACAAAATCACCAGTAATCAAAACCACGTCCGGCTGCAAAGCCTGAATCGCTTCCATATGCTTCGCAAACCCATCTGCATGAAAGGTGGTTCCCACATGAGAATCTGCAAACTGCACAATGCGTAATCCATTTACATTTTTATCCGTTTTTACTATGTAATCTGTCTGCCATACATGATGCGCCAAATACCATCCACATGAAAGTACTGCAAATGTTGTAACCAAAGCAGTAACACCTGCGAAATAGCACTTACCATGATAAGGTTTCTTTTTCTGAATCATCCATCCAACCAAATCACAAAGAAGCCAAATCACACCCAAATGAATGAGTACAACCACACCATTGGTCGGACTCCACAAATAACTAAGCAATGCCGTCGGCAGCAAAATAATCCCCATACTGCATAGGATTTTCCAAATTTTCTTTTTAGGAAGCAAACTTTTCATCATATTAAATTTTGAAATGCGCGAAACCAAATAAGCAAACAGTGCAACCGCCACAGTCATACTTACCAAAAAAATAATAATCCAAAGCATATACTACCTCCTGATCAGGCTAATTTTCTTTTAAATTTCAAGTAACGAAGCCACGCTGTCAATGCACTCACAAACCATACAACACCAACAGACCACCATATTCCCCACAATCCTATCATAGGAATCGTTGTAAGGGCAATCGGTACCGTGAAACGTCCTACGACCTCCACAATTCCATTTAACAAAGCAAAAAACGCATCTCCTACACCATTTAATACCGCACGAACGATATAAATAATACCAAGGAAAATATAGAACCAACTCGTAATCTGAAGTGCTTTTGCACCCATTGCAATTACCTCTGCATCCTTAACGAAAATCGCTGTAATCTGCTTACCAAACACCTGCATAATCGGCAACATCATAACTGTAAAAATTGCCATCAACTTCATACCTTTTCGATATCCTAATGTCAATCGATCATTCTTCTTCGCACCATAATTCTGACCTGTATAGGTTGATAATGCTGCACTCAATGTCTGATATGGCTGATGAATCACCTGCTCAATTCTGCTAGTTGCTGTAAATGCCGCAACAGCAACAGCACCAAACGAATTCACAACTCGTTGCAATGCCATACAAGAAATCGCAATCAACGAAAACTGTAATGAAAGCGGTATTCCAATTCGAACAATACTCTTAACCAAATTCATATCGAATTTCAAATCCTTTTTTTCTAATTTGAAATATGAATTATATCGTATCGCATAAGCAAGTGAAAGGACGCCCGATACAAACTGTGAAATCAGAGTTGCTATCGCTGCACCAAATACAGCTAAATGCAAATATTTTACAAAAACAAAATCGAGAATTGTATTTAAAACACAAGAAAAAATCAAAAAATAAAGTGGCGACTTGGAATCGCCTAATGCACGAAGCATCGATGACACATAATTATATACTGATACAAACACCAAGCCAACGCACATTACCTGAAGATACACCAAAGCATCATGCATAATATCCTCTGGTGTCTCTAACAATTGCAAAAGCGGTTTTGCAAGAAAAAATGCAACCGTTCCGACAACCAACGGAAATGCCAACATAATGTATGCTGTATTTGCAATACAACTTTTTACCTGACTGTCATCTCCCGCTCCAAAATGTTGCGAGGTGATAATTCCTCCACCAGAACCAATTCCATTACACAATGCAAAAAACAAAAAGGAAATCGAACCAGTTGTTCCAATTGCAGCCAATGCATCCGCACCAACCAATCTTCCTACAATAACCGAATCCACAACATTATAAAACTGCTGAAAAATGTTACCAATCATCATCGGTATTGCAAAAATAATAAGCAACCTCGTTGGATTTCCCTCTGTCATATTTAATACTTTTTCTTTCACGTATATCGCACCCTTCTCTTCGTTATTATCATTCCTATATCATTTGCATGGTACATTATAACAACGAAAATGTCCACAAACTTATCATTTTTTGTCGCGATATTCTCATTTCTTTCACATTTCACTATCTGCATTTTTCGTTTTTTCAGGATATCCATTTCCCTGCAAATCCGTTGATGCTTTCATCTGCATTCGTTCCTGATGCTCGTCTTCATTTGGACGACTGCTTTCCCACACACCATCTGGAATCGTAGAAACAGGTTTCTTTTTATCTGTTATTTTCATAATGTCCTCCAACTTTTTTTGTTAGTATGTGGCATTATGAAAAATCCTATACAATCTGACTCCATGCCTCCACCAATTTTTCCAAACTCCACGCAGCGTTTGCAGGACTTGTTGATGGTAATGTGGTTGCCTCTATTCCTGTGTTCTTGTATTGATATTTTGCATAATATGCTCCGGAGGTTTTTCCATTACAATACACCTGCGTAATCTGTGTCTGCGCAATGATAGATTGCAAGTCTGTTGGTACGACATTTCGAATCGAACTATCTGCAGACCCCTGAATATCACAGCTATAAATCACATCCCAAACTGCAATATGATTGCGAAGAAGAAATGCTTTTTTCTCTTCTATTGTAACAGGTTCCTGCTCTGCAAAAACAGCCGCCATCACCTTCCAGAACCGATTTCTGGGATGCCCATAAAAAAACATCTGCTCTCTGGATTTTACTGACGGAAAACTTCCCAATATTAAAATCTTTGACGTCTCATCATATACTGGACGAATCGGATGTTCAATATATGCCACTTCATACACCTCCAAAATAAAAAAGTCCCCAGCTGCTACGTGTTCACAGTCTCTACTCTCAACATGTGCACCTGGACACGAGCAATACAAAGACCTGAAACAAATCTTTGCACTCGACTAAGAACTGGGGACTTCTATATTTATTATAATATTAATAGTACCGAATTACAAACACGATATTTTCTCACATAAATCTGATTTTGCAATCCTTTATTCAAATTTCTCTTTTAACTCATCATATTTTTGCGAAGTAATTAACGCCGTATCCTGTATTCCGTTAAACTTTACAATATGTGTCCACCTTCCATATGGCTCAACACTTGATATTTTCTCCAAATTAATAATATATGATTTATGACTTCTCATAAAATTATGATTCAGTTTTTCCTCCAAATCAGCTAACGAAGTAGAAGTGCGATATGTTTGTTCCATTGTAAGAATGTTTGTTGCATGATCCACGCGCTCAATCATTACAATATCTTTTTTATCCACAAATATCATTTGCTCTTTTCCCTTAATTAACAAACGATCACGATCACCATCTATCGCATGCTGTACTTCCTGGATATCCATTGTCTCCTGAATACGATGTAAGGTCTTATGTACACGCTCCATATCAAACGGTTTTACCAGATAATCAAATGCATAGATTTCAAAAGCATTCGCCATATATTCACTGTGCGCTGTCGCAAAAATAACCTTTAATTTGGAATCAATATTGGTCATAACCTTCGCACACTCTAATCCGCTATCACCATTTAAATCTACATCTACAAAGACAACCTCAGGTCTTTTTACAGAGAATTCCTGCACTGCACTTGCAAAGGAATCTGCCTGTGCGACAACTTCAAATCCATCGACCTTTTCCACCATTTTCGAAAGGATTTTACGAATATGCTCTTCATCCTCTATAATCATAACCTTTATCATGCTTAATCTCCTTCGCTATATTGTTTTCGCAATTACTTATTTGTCTGCTTTTTTCTCGGCATAGGCATGCACGCCCTCACCAATACTGGATTTCATTTCTGTATCTGCAAGCACATTTTGCATTTTATAATAATCCATCACTCCAACATTTCCACTACGAAGTGCTTCTGCCATTGCCTTCGGAACCTCTGCTTCTGCTCTTACAACCTCTGCTTTCATTTCCTGTTCAAGTGCAACCGCCATCGCTCTACGCTCTTCTGCCTTTGCCTGTGCAATCTTATTATCTGCCTCAGCCTGAAGACTTAACAAATTTGCTCCAATATTTCTTCCAATATCAATATCTGCAATATCTACGGAAATAATTTCAAATGCAGTTCCTGCATCCAAGCCCTTTTCTAATATCATCTTTGAAATATCATCCGGATTTTCCAACACTTCGCTATGTGTTTTTGCAGAACCAACCGTTGTAACAATTCCTTCACCAATTCGTGCAAGAATCGTATCCTCGCCAGCACCACCAATTAATCTCTCAATATTCGTACGAACAGTCACTCTTGCCTTTACTAACAACTCAATACCATCCTTTGCAACAGCTGAAATGTTTGATGTCTCAACAACCTTTGGCGTAACACTCATCTTTACAGCCTCAAATACTTCACGGCCTGCAAGATCAATGGCAGATGCTTTTTCAAACGAAAGCTCCATACCGGCTCTCTGTGCTGCAATCAATGCATTAATAACACTATCAATATTACCACCAGCCAAATAGTGTGCCTCTAACTGATTCGCTTTTAAATTCAAGCCTGCCTTTGTTGATTTAATCAATGCAAATACAATTTTCGATGGTTTTACACGTCTTAATTTCATTCCAATCAAATCGAATATTCCAATTCGAACACCTGATGCGATTGCAGAAACCCACAATCCAACTGGCACCATAGAAAAAAATATAATAAAAAATAATATAACAACTCCGATAATAATAATTTGTCCTGTCATGTCCTCTTCCTCCTACTATTACATGTTTATTCGTTAATTCGAATCAACACTCTCTTACGATCAGTGTATTTCCCTGTACCTTCACAATTTTTATTTTTTTCGATTTTTCGATGTATCCATTTTCACTTCGAACTTCAAAAGACACACCGTCTACATCACATTTTCCAGTTGGTCGTAATACTGTAATCGACATCCCTTCTTTTCCAACTAAGTACTGAAGATCAGAGGAATTTAAATATCCGGGGCCTGCATCTAATGCTTCCTCTAAGCTAATCGGTGACTTCACCCTTCCAGAATGAAAAAAAACAATGGTAACTGTCATCATAATTGCTAAAATCACAACTACAACTGTTATAATTGTCAACCCTTCTTTTAAGGATTTCGCCGCCAATAAAACACCAATCACAATACTAATGATTCCTGATATTCCTGGAATTCCAAAACCCGGAATTACCATTTCAATCCCCATTAAAATGATACCGATTACCAGTAACACAAATCCGATTACTGTGAGTACTTCCATTTTTATCACCCCTCATCTACTTCATTTTTCTTTGGAAATACAACTCGAAATGTAGTAAGTTGTTCATCCGATTTGAGTTCAACCTGACCACCAAACTTTTTTACTACACCTTTTGTAATATAAAGTCCCATTCCGTGTCCTTCTTCCTGCTTTGTGGTAACACCCTGTTTAAAAATTTCTTCCTGCTTTTGCAACTCTATCGCAGGACCATTATTTGCTATTTCAAATATATACTCTGCCTTGCTTTCCGTAATATCAATCATAATCTTTCGATTATCAGACTTTTCTTTTAGCGCAGTAATCGCATTATCCAATATATTAGAAAGCACCTTACATAACTCCCAATCTGGTATATCTAACCCCTGCAAATCTGATTTCACTTCCACATAGACATCAATATTTTCATTTTCCGCCTCTGCATATTTTGCTCGTAATAATGCATTCACTGCCGGCTTAGAGGTTCGTAATGCCTTTCCCGTCTTTAGCATATCCTTGTACACCGGTGCCAGATATGCTTTCAACTCCTCATATTCATCAACCTCTAACAATCCATATACAACCTGTAAATGATTCAGATAATCATGTCGTTGCATACGAAGCGTGCTGTTCAATTCCTCAAGATTATGATAACTTTCCATCATTACATTATAACGATCATTTACTTTTTGATATTGTCTCAAAATCAAGATAATACAAATCGTAAGTACAATGGTTGCGCTAACTGCTAACCACATTTTATCACCTCGCCATCAACGCATTAATACACGCGTTATTCAATGTCCCTTCTTTTCCAAATACAGAAGCTGAATCTTCCTTAGACAAATCATACCATGTTTCATCAGTACAAGCAAAATATTCTATATTCCTAATTATCAGCCGTATCCTCCTTATAGAACTCAATTCGCTCTCCATCTACCGCACTAACAGAAAATACACCACTATTTACTCTATATATATTTTCAGATTTCACTCCCATATCCCAATCTGTAACCAAAGTCCATACCGGAACATATTGCCAACCTGCATCGCCACACCAAAGTGGCATATACATTAACTTCTGCTCCACCTCAAGGTCCTTTCGGTTTGAATTTAGTACAACCGTGATAAACCGATTCAAAATATCACAGTGATCAAAAGATTTTGAAATACTTGTTTCTATCTCTTGTTGCGAAAGAAGATTCACAGCCTCCGATGGTTTTCCAATCTCATAATGATGATTTACCAACATTTGTACTAAGCCATTCTCATCCATCTCCATTACCACACCTTCCATATACGAACGCTGATCGTCTTCACCAAAAATGCTTCCAATGGATAAATACTCGCTTCCAAATACACCAATTTGTCTATTTGCGACACCAAGATAACCATTTTCCTTCTGACCCTCTTTACGACTAACGAAATCCTGCAATTCAAATTCATCTAATTCCATACGTTTTAACAAATCCTGCATGGCGCTTTGAATATCTTCCTTCTTACAAATATTATCCCCGCTTTCTTCTCCGTTCCAGTAAACATCAGCCTTCGATGTCGGCTCCGTAGCATAAACATGGAAAAAATAATTACCAGGAATATTATAATAAAACAATTCACACTCCTGACCATTTATATAACCTCTTAATCGACATGTATCAAATGCTCCATATTTTTCCGATTCTAAATGCACAAGCATTGCATTTTCTGGCATGTCCATCACAAGACTTTCATCTCGAGAATATATTGTTTCTTCGCTTGTATTTTCTACACAATAATATCTTGTTTGAATAATTGTATTTTCTACAATTGATTGCTTCTCTGATTCTGTACCTAATGTTTCGTCTATTTTTTCTCTCTCCGCTTCTTCCAAATCAAACAATTCATCCTCCGAACAAATAAAGTATGGTTTTAAAACCTCATAATTTCCACCATCAAACAGCTTCTTAGCAAAATCCTTTATATATGCCTCGTCCTTTACAATCGGCGTACAAGAATAGATATTTGCCTGATCCACGAAATCAGATGCGATTGTAGAATGAATCGTAATCTTCGTTCCATCCATGCTTTCATACGCATATTCCTTTACTGCTGTTTCTGTATTCTCTTCTATTACTATTTCTTCACTAGGCACTACCGCTTCCTTTTTTCCACATCCAGTTCCACTAAATGCAAGTAACATGACACCCATGAATAATCCTAACTTTCTCATATGCTACCTCCTATAATATAAAAACGATAAGGAATCCTCCCTACTTTTTATGTTGGCTAGGTAATTGCGAAACTCTTAACAACCTAAATTGAGTTTCGCAATTACCTTCCTGTTGATATCAGTATACGAAAATCATATTTTTTTCAAATACATATATTCCCAAATATACATTTTTTAACTTTAAATGTCATACCGACTTCTAAAATGACAAATCAGCATGAAAAACAATTGTATTTTTACGCTCAAAAATGTAAAATAAGAGTATATTTTTCTTACATCATGAACCGTTCAAAACATATGTAAATACACTAGATTGGGGTGATTTATATGAATAACAATGTCGCTACTCAATTCAAAACAGAGATAGAATCTGCTGATCCTAGAGAAATTCCAAGTTCTGTAAAAAAGAAAACTGCACTTGCCTATAACCAAAATCAAATGGCGTTGGAGCGGACCAACCTTTCCAAGCACAGAACAGAACTCGCATTTATTAATAGTAAACTGGCAATTGAACAGACGCATCTCTCCTATCTGAGAACCATCGTATCACTTATTGGTACTGGTGCAACTATTACTAAAGCACTTCCATTAATTGGTATTTCTCAGACATTTTCATCTGCGCTTGCCATATTTTTGTTTATTTGTTCTGCGTATTTTATTTATAAAGACCGAACGACCTATCCAGTCATGAAAAAACATATCGCCGAGCTGGAGCAAACAGCAAATGAACGCACCAAGGATGCAGAAAGCAAAATATATGCCATAGATCATAACCATGAAAAATAGCATTTCAAACGATAGCGTATTATTAGAAAAATACTCTTTCTGAAATGGTCATTATGGTAAATATTTTAAGCTCCTTCGGAGCAATCATTTCATGATTAAATACAATCGGTTCGCGTTTCATATTTTTGATGATTACCTGTTTAATGTTTTCTGACCAACCGCAGGTTTCCATCTGTGTCGAACCATCTGACAGATATCGAAAATCAAATTCACAACTGTCATCCCCTTCACATGCGGACTTCGTGTAAATGATACCATCCTGCACGGATTCCGCATGTAATTTAGGGTATTTTACACCACAATATTCACCAATATGATACGCAAGCTTATCTCCTGCAATCGTATTGGAAACTTCCATATAAACAGCATTTTCATATGCTGCAACGATTTCACATAATCTATCATCATCTTCTTGCATGGTCTCTTGTATTTCTTCTTGTCCTACTTCACAAAGCAATTGTATCTGCTTTACGAACTCATCCTCTTCAACGTCACCGATAGAGATTTTCGCTAAAGTTGCAACCAATCGATCTAATATATCATCGGATTCATCTGCCTGTCTTGCCAATTCCTGCTTATATTCAACTTCAACATTTTTATATGGATTCACCTCCATATATTTCAATGGACAAATGTAAATTGTATTCTGGGTCTCATATGTTAAAATACCATCCAAAAATTGATACGCGATCAAAGGAGAAGTATGCGCTACATATGCGTACTTCCCTAGTATCGGGTGGAAATCTGCTGTTCCCGAAAGATTATATTTCCCATCTCGTACCATGATTTCCCAATTTGTCATATTTACAATTATCTTATCCATTGTGTTCCTCCTACCTCAAAATACCGATCCTTCTTTCGAAAGATCGGTACTTATCGTTCCGTATTTTACAAATAATTCCTTACATTACTTTCCCTTTAATACAAGGTTACCCTTGTAATAGTAGTTATATGTTATGAAATCTAATTTTGATGCGTATCCTGCTTTCTTATAATCTGCAACCATTTCTACAAATTCACCAACTTTACGACCAGAAAATTCCTCATCTGTCAATTTATAAATCTGATACTTTGTTTTTCCATCCACATAGATTTGTTTTGCCACGTACACATTGGTATCGCCTTTTTTCGTAAGCTTAATTCCTGTTGTTGTCATTTTTGTTTCACTATCTTCTGTCCTCTCAACAATTGCAAAATCCTCTCTCACTAAATTCTCATTCTTTGATGATGTAAACTTCTTAATAGAAGCACCATTCATGAACTTAATTACCTTGCTCTTTGTCTTAACAGAATCCATCAAAATCGCAACACTGGTAACATCCTTCTTACTTGCATAACATTTCAAGGTAACCTTCTTACCTACCTTCAATACAGAAGGTGAATTCTCAGCCTGCAATAATAGCGGTACTGATTCCACACCAGTTGTATCAATCTTTTTGTTCTTATTTAACTCTAATGTTCCATCTCCTGTAAATTCTACAGAACCATTATATCCATATCCCCATACTAAAATCGATGATAAAGAATTCTTTCCCACCACTTTGATTTTAAAATCTGAACCCATGGTATTGATACTAAGCTTATCACTTGGCTTATTCACATTCTTGATTGTCAAGGTGTTTGTCTTTTTGGAATACGTAATACCTGACACCTTCTCAACTGTTTTCGGATACGCTGGATAATACAAATTGTGCCAATCTTTATCCTTTGCTTTATAAACACAGATAAATGAATTATTACCCTTTGAAAGGTCCGGTCCCTTTGTAGATGCCGCCTCAGAACTCATAGGACACATTGAAACGACCATACATACCGCTAACAACATTGCTACCATCTTTTTCATCTTACCCATAATGAACCCCTCCTTCATTCTGTCTAATACAACTATTTTACTACATTTTCATCACGATTGCACTCATTTTCGTACAATTTTAGTTGTTTTCTCCTTCCCATTTCATCCCAAATTTCTTCAAATCTACTCTGTGATTAACAACCTCTATTCCATCTGCCTCTAAAAGCTTTTGCTGTGCACCTTCTCCGCCAAATGCAAACTCACCAGCCAGTTCACCCTTTGCATTCACAACACGATAACAAGGAATCTCATCTGGATTCGGATTTTTATGTAGTGCATTCCCCACTGCACGACACATTTTCTTATCACCCGCCAGTTCTGCAACTTGTCCATATGTTGCCACGCAACCTTTCGGTATTTTTTTCACCGCCTCATATATTCGCTTTGTCGGACTATCCGTTACCAAATCATAACTCTCCGCAATCATTCGCTTAATCACGTCCGTTGGAATACTTCCATCTAAAATGATGGTATTCCAATATTTTTTATTCTGATGATAACCTGGAACCACCGCCTCATACTGCGCACGCATAACATCCTTCCATTCAGGGTCTACCTTGACATTTAAATGTACTACTCCATTCATTTCATATGTCCAAAGAAAAGCCTTTTTACTTCCTCTGACACGCACCAGCTGCCAGTTTGGATCATGAAACGGAGCATCCTGATATGCATCCTCAAACGAAAGGCCGTAAGCCAATGCCTCTTCTCGCGTCGTCATAACTTTTTCCTCCACTTTTAATATAGGTAATATCCCCATAAGGGGCTTCTTGCTCTTAATAAAATACTTTATAATCGTTTATTATTATATTTTATCATATCGTAGGGAGATTTTTTACATGAAAAAGAATTGGAAAAAAAATAGTTCTACATTTTTAGCAATGCTTCTTACAGCAGGTATGCTTTCTGGTTGTGGAGCTACAAGTTCAAACACAAACGAATCAACAAATAACAATCAAATGATTTCTGAAGCATCAGATGCCATAGAATCAGGTGACACAGCAGATTCTTCCGATGATGCAAATGAAAGTATCAACGTTTATATTGGGGGAACCATTTTTGATGAGAGTATGGATCCAATCAAGGGATTTATGTGTTATGGATATCCACTTGTCAACGAAGCCCTGCTTCAAGTAAATGCAAACTCTGAATACGTTGGTTCTTTGGCAAGCAACTGGTCCGTGAGTGATGATGCACTTACCCATACATACGAATTAAATAAAGATATTCACTTTAGTGACGGTAGTGACTTTACAGCAGAAGACGTTGTATTTACATATCAACAGGTCATGGACAATCCTGGTTTAAATGAAAACGTTGACCTTTCTAAATTGGCTTCTGTTACTGCTGTTAACGATTATACAGTAGAATTTAAGTTGTCAGAGGCATATTCACCATTTGTTGATACAACTGCCATGCTTCAGATTGTACCAAGTGATGCGTATAGCAGCGAGACATTTGATACTACACCAATCGGCACTGGTGCTTACAAGGTGGTACAATACGATGCAAACCAGCAGATTATTTTACAAATCAATGAGAATTATCATGGTGCTCAGCCAGATATTGAACAGGTCAATATCATTTCCATGGATCAGGATACAGCATACTCCAATGCGGTATCTGGACAAATGGATGTTGTTATGGTTAGTTCGACCTATATCAATGAAAATATCGACGGTATGTCTCTTGAAAAATTAGAAACCATGGACGTTCGTAACATCAGTCTTCCAACCCTTAAGCCTCAGACGATGAAAGATAGCGCAGGAACAGAATATCAGGTTGGAAATGAAGTAACATCCGACATCGCAGTAAGAAAAGCCCTTGCAATCGGTATTGATCGCCAGACAATTATCAATAACGCATTTAATGGCGAGGGTGTTCCATCCGTAAACTTTACTGATAACTTGGTATGGGCAAATACAGAAAATTATGAAGATAATAAAGTAGACGAAGCCAACGCTCTTTTAGAAGAAGCCGGCTGGGTAGATACTGACAATGATGGCATTCGCGAAAAAGATGGTGTAAAATGCGCATTTTCAATTATTGCACCAGGAAGTGATGAAGATCGATACAAGCTTGCTACCGCTTTAGCTGAAAATGCAAAAGCACTCGGCATAGAAATCACAGTTCGAAACGAATCCTGGGATGTTGCAGAAGCAGAAGAAAATACAACTCCAATTGTTTGGGGATGGGGACAGTTTAGTCCAACTGTCATTTATTCGCTTTACCATTCAGACATGTTTTTAGAAGCACAGTATGCGAATGTAAGTGGATTCACAAATAAACAAGTCGATCAGGCGATCGAAAAAGCAATTTCTGCTTCATCGATAGAAGATGCAAACAATGCATGGAAGGAAGCTCAGAAAATGGGAGAACAGGAATATCCTTATCTCTTCCTTGTTAACATTGAGCATAGCTATTTTGTAAAAGACGGACTTAACATTTCCGTAGATACACAGATTCCACATCCACACGGACACGGTAGTCCAATCATTTGTAACTTAAAAGACTGGACACTAAACGAATAAATGATATAGACTATATATAATCAGAACAACACAGGGCTGACTTCACATTGAAGTTCAGTCCTGTTTGGGGGTAAATATATGCGCAAAAAAAAGAAATTTTTATTGGAATTCCTACGCATGCTACTTCTTTTATTCTTAGTATGCTTATTTGCATTTATTTTAATTGCAAAGTCCCCGATTGATCCTTTGGTATCGTATATCGGGACAAATTCAACACTTTCTGTAGAGGCAAAGAAACAGATTGCCGAGTATTGGGGATTAAATGATCCTCTTCCACAACGATTTTTGACCTGGGTTGTAAATTTGTTGCACGGTGATATGGGTACATCCATTACCTACAAAAAACCAGTTATTCAGGTAATTATGGAACGATTTTCGTACTCCGCAATCCTAATGTTACTCGCTTGGTTATTTTCTGGCATCTTTGGTTTTATCATTGGAACCATTTGTGGTATCCGACAAGGGGGGATTTTTGATCGCATTGTCAAATTTTTCTGTCTGACAATGAAATCAGCTCCAACCTTCTGGCTCGGTCTGATGTTTCTTGTTATTTTCGCAGTTAAATTAGGACTTTTTCCAATTGGCATGGCCGTTCCTATGGGGAAATTAGCCTCCGAGATTACTCTGGCTGACCGAATTCACCATTTAATTTTGCCAGTTGTAACCCTTACGGTTGCCAACATCAGTGAAGTCGTTTTATACACCAGACAACGATTAATTGAAATCATCAATTCTGACTTTGTTCTCTACGCACGTACACGTGGAGAAAACGAAAGACAGATTATTACAAGACACGTTTTAAGAAATATTGCACTTCCAGCAATTACATTACAGTTCGCTTCCTTTAGCGAATTATTTGGCGGTATGGCGCTTGCTGAAAATGTATTTGCTTATCCAGGCATCGGAACTGCAACGACAGCAGCTGCATTAAACGGAGATGCACCGTTGTTGATGGGAATTGCATTGTTAAGCGCAATCTTTGTATTTAGTGGAAATTTAATTGCCAACCTTTTATACGGCGTCTTTGATCCAAGAATTCGGGAGGATGAAGCATGAAAAAAACACAAAGATCCTTTTTGAATCGACGCGTATTACTTGCTTGTTTTATTGCAATTGCTGCTATCTATCTAATTGGCATTTTTATTTGGGGACTTGCAATGAATCCAAACGATTACGCTGTTCATTATGAAAACAAATTACTAAGCCCAAGCGCCAGCCACTTGTTCGGAACGGATGCTATGGGTAGAGATATGTTCAAACGTTGTATCAAGGGCTTATCCAACAGTTTGGTGATTGGTTTGCTTGCTGCAGGATTTAGTTCTGTTGTCGCACTCATCCTCGGCATCGCATCTGCTGTATTTGGTGGTTGGGTGGATCGAACTGTAAAATTACTAGTGGACCTTTGCATGGGACTTCCTCATCTTGTTCTGTTAATACTTGTTTCCTATATGCTTGGAAAAGGAGCTTTGGGTGTTACCTGTGCGGTTGCATTTACGCACTGGCCAGGTCTTACCCGAATCGTACGTCAGGAGGTTCTACAACTAAAATCTTCACAGTATGTACAGGCTGCTTATCGTATGGGGAAATCACCATTTCAGGTTGCACTACACCATATGGTTCCACATGTACTCCCTGCCTATTTGATTGGCCTTGTATTACTATTTCCACATGCCATTATGCATGAAGCATCCATCACTTTTTTGGGATTTGGACTTTCGAAGGAAACACCAGCCATCGGAGTGATTCTTTCTGAATCCATGAACTATATCACAACTGGTAAATGGTGGATGGCAGTCTTTCCTGGGGTCATGTTGTTATTGGCAGTCATCTTATTTGACGGAATTGGAGAAACACTGAAAAAGCTTTGGAATCCAATGAGTGGTAATGAATAATAAGTGATTGCGAAACTCAATTTAGGTAGCTCCGGATTATAAAATACGTACAAATCCACTTCGCCACGTTTGCACTCAATTATGAATGTAACGGATACTAAGGTTGCAAAGTACGCAACCTAAGTACCGACATTCATAAATGGGCGAATTAGGATTATTGTACATATTTTATAATCCAATATACATCATTGAGAGTTTCGCAATCACCTATCATTTTGCTACTGGAAAGGAGAAAATATGAAAGGGAAAAAAGCACCTGTTTTACAGGTTAATGATCTTGTTGTTGCATTCAGTATGTATCAGCGAGGATTTCATAAAAAAAATTTAGAAGTCATCCACGCTTTATCCTTGGAAGTCGGTGCTGGCGAAATCGTAGCAGTTGTAGGATCAAGTGGATCTGGAAAAAGTATTCTTGCACATGCTGTTTTAAATCTACTTCCCAAAAATGCCGTTTGCTCTGGAGATATCCTCTACAAAGGTGAATCTCTCGATTCAAAGAAATGCAAGCAACTTTTCGGAAGAGAAATTGCATTTATTCCGCAATCTATAGATTATTTGGATCCTCTAATGAAAGTAGGAGAACAGGTGCAAGGCGTATATGGAACAAAAGAACGTCAAAGAGAATTATTTGAAAAATATCAGTTAAGTCAGGAAACAGAAAATAAATACCCATTTCAACTTTCAGGCGGAATGGCTCGCCGCACTCTGATATCTGGTGCTATGATGCACCATCCAGATTTGATTATTGCGGATGAACCAACACCAGGATTAGATTTGGATATGGCAATGGAAACACTAAAGCATTTTCGTGATTTTGCAGATCAGGGCACAGCTGTTCTTATGATTACACATGATATTGATCTTGCGCTCAATGTTGCAGACCGCGTTGCTGTATTTTACGCTGGCACCATTTTGGAGGAAGCACCAACTGCTGATTTCATTGCTGGAAAAGAGGCCGTCAGACACCCTTATAGCAAAGCTCTAATTGATGCGCTTCCACAAAATTCCTTTACACCAATCGCAGGAACCCAACCGTATGCAGGCAATCTTCCTAGCGGTTGCTTATTCGCTGACCGTTGTATTTATCGAGATGAAAAATGTGTTGGTGAACAGAAAATGCGAGATGTTTCTGGCGGAAAGGTAAGGTGTGCCCATGCAACTTGAAGCAAAAAATATTACATTTCAATATACCCCAAAAGGTCCCCTTATTTTAAATGATGTCTCCTTTCATATGGAATCGGGAGAACGAGTAGGAATTGTCGGGCCATCTGGTTATGGAAAAAGCACATTAGCACGCATTTTAGCCGGATACGAAACCCCTGAAAAAGGACAGGTACTACTTGACAATGTTCCACTTTCCACAAAAGGATACTGTCCTGTTCAATTGATTTATCAACATCCTGAATTGGCGGTAAATCCACGTTGGAAAATGAAAAAAATTCTAACAGAATGTTGGAACCCTGACCAGGAATTGTTAAAAAAAATGGGAATCGAAGAGTCTTGGATGAACCGTTGGCCATCTGAGCTTTCTGGTGGCGAATTGCAACGCTTTTGCATCGCACGCGCCTTAAGTTCAGAAACCAAAATACTCATCTGTGATGAAATCACAACTATGCTCGATGTGATTACACAGGCACAAATATGGAATGTGCTTTTAGAAATTGCCGATGCAAGAAAATTAGGCATGGTAATTATTACACATAATAAATCTTTGGCTGAGCAGGTCTGCACCAGAATCATTTCTCTGCCAGAGCTAAACCACATAGAACAACAAGATGTGTGAAATCCCCTATATAGGGTTGCATATAAAATGCTTTTCCGATAAAATACAAGTTATCATGCATTAGTAAACCAAAGAAAGAGTTCTGCTTGCAGAACTCTTTCTTATTAAGATTATATAACTACGATTATGCAATCGAGAATTCAGTTTTGTAAACATCGATTCTTTTACGCTTATGGAGGGAATGACAATGACACACGAAGAACATACACATTACCACGAACATGGTATACCTCACGAACACACACAGCCTCATGAGCATTCTCATCCACATTCTCACGGAGATGGAAAGCATGTTCACAGTGCAGCAGAAAAGAAAGCAATTATCAATCGCCTTTCTCGTGCAATTGGACACATGGAAGCTGTAAAACGCATGGTAAATAACGATGTAGATTGTAGCGAAGTTCTCATCCAACTTGCGGCTGTTCGTAGTGCAATCAACAATACTGGAAAATTAATATTAAAAAATCATATCAACGAATGTATTGTTGACGCAGTAGAACAAAAAGATTTGGATGCAATTGAAGCACTAAATGATGCAATTGACAAATTTGTAAAATAAAAAAATATATAAAATGTATCCTTCTTTTTTACTTACTCAAACTCGACTTCATAATCTCCATATTTTTTAGTCAGCCACTCACGAATCCTTTTTGCTTCTTCTTGATACTTTGCATCTTCCATGTCCACATCCGTTTTAAGCAATATAAGTTTTCTGCGAACCTGATTTCCATTTTCGTCTAGCTCTTCCATCTGACCAGCTGAAATGTGTGTAATATCTGGGAACAACACAGTCATCTCCTCATTTAATTCTGAAAGTTTTACCGCTGTTTCAAATCCTGTTACTACAGTCTCATCCTCCACTGCCTGATGCACCATCATATATGCCATAATCACACTTGGAATAATCATAATAATCGTGTTACGAAGCAACAATTTCTTCAAACGTTTTGTACGCTTTGGATCGGTTTCCTTAACCTTTGGCACACCAAGCAACAGCAAAATAATAAATGCAGACAGATAAATGAAATAGGAATTGGCTGCAAATAAATATCCCGCTCCAAGTAACATTTTCCACTGATGATGTGCAATACTATATCCACAGGTACAAAGTGGTGGCATAAGTGCTGTCGCAATCGCTACACCTGGAATCACATTCGTCTTCTCTTTTCGAGTCACACCTATGATTCCTGCAAATCCACCAAAAATGGCAATCATAACATCCCAGATGGTTGGATTTGTTCTCGCAAGCAGCTCCGAGGTTGCATCGGAAAGCGGTGAAATCGTAAAATAAATGACCGACGCACACAAGCTAATCACCACCTGCATCAGCAAGCCCATCAACGAACGTACAGCAAGTGCTATATCCGAGGTGGCTGTTCCGTAAGCGGCTGCGTGAATCGTTCCCATCAATGGTGAGATCAGCATCGCACCAATAATAACCGCTGTTGAATTCACATTTAAACCAATGGACGCAACAAATATTGCAAGTACCAACAAACACATGTTGGTTCCTGACACACGCCCTCCACCGACTAAATTGTCACGAATCTGCTCCTTGTTCGCCACATCTTTTTTGATGGAAAACATCTCTCCAAAAATCTCTCCAAAGGAAATATCGTTATCTCCATTCGGATCAATAGTTGTCTCAAGTGCTCGTACAATCTCCTGCTTGCCCACCTTAATATTTTCTTTTCGCATCTCCTTATGAAACTGTTTCTCTTCTAATTTTTCCTGACGTTTTTCTTCCTTTGTCAAACGCTTGTCGGTCTTTATCGTCTGCTGTTCCTTTTGCTCGATGGTTGAATTATTTGTTTTATTATGTTCATTTCCTTTTTTATCTTTCATTGTATTGGTTCCTTTTCTTATTCCTTTTTAAGCAAAATATCAACAAAATTATAATATATACTTCATTGATATTACATATATAAAACAATTACAAAATATAAATATACATTTATAATATCAAATTTTATTATCATGCACTAGCTTTTTATAAACACTTACACATTGATGTGTATATCTTTTTAATGTTTTTAAAATAAAAATGAATATAGAAGAGAGAACCTGAAATGTACTTGAAGTATACTGTGAAGAATTCTTGAAATCTGTATACCTGGGATTATTTATGCGATAAATTATGATAGAATAGGGATACAAAATTTTTTGCAACGAAAAATATTTTTTTACGAGTAGATAGATGAAGGACGAATAAATCAAAAAATCAAAAAGGAGGTGAACGAATGGAGGATAATCAAATCGTTGATTTATACTGGCAACGGAACGAATATGCAATTCATGAAACTACCACAAAATATGAAAAGTATCTGCACAGTATCTCGTATCATATTCTTTCGAATCACGAAGATGCAGAGGAATGTGTAAATGATACCTATACCCATGCATGGCAATCGATACCCCCTCATCGGCCTTCCATTCTTTCCACTTTTTTAGGAAAGATTACACGTCGAATCTCTATTGACCTCTGGCGAAAAAAGAATGCAGCTAGACGTGGTGGTGGTGAATTGCCACTGGTTCTTGATGAATTAGAAGAGTGCGTATCTGGAAATGAAGATGTCGAATCCGAAATCGAACGCCAGGAGCTGCAGAAAAAAATCAATGCTTTTCTAACCGAATTACCACACCTTGAGCGTCAGATTTTTATGTGCCGATACTGGTATATGCATTCCATTTCGGACATCGCCAAACAGTTCCATTATTCTGAAAGTAAGATAAAATCTATGTTGTTTCGAACAAGAAAAAAACTTCGGACAATACTGGAAAAGGAGGGATATTAAATGACGGCAAATGATTTACTTGATATCATTGGGGATGTAGATGACAACATAATCGAAGAAACACCAAAATCACGAAAACCTAATAAGACCCGTTGGGGCATTTCGATCGCAGCCTGCTTTTGTCTTGTAATCGGTTCTATCACAACTGTGGTTGCAACAGGATTTGGAACCAAACTGATTGATTTCTTTACAGCACGTGAGATTGCTTCTGATTATAAAGAATCCGGTTATGATTTAAGCGTTGCGATTGAGCGCATTCGCGAAGACAATTTTTCAACAGAAATACAGAATGTGGGTAATACAATCCGACAGCAGTTTCAAGAATCTTCACCTTGGGATAACTGGTATCCAGGCGAATGGCAGACCGATTTTCAATCGCGTAATCAGGCTTGTGAATATGTCGGTCTTAACCAAATAAAAACCTTCGCTAATGATTGGAAAGAAGATTCCACGACATTGCGTGTAACCGGAAATGAACAAGGAAAAATTCAAGAAATCAGTATTGAAACGAATTATAACGTTGATGATATTTGCATGCAATTATTTACAAATATGTATACCTCAAATTATGAGGACTCCATCATCTTAGGTATTCGCACAACGGAAGACATGAACGTCACAGAGTCCTACTTTACCACAGACAGCAATACAACCTGTCATGTAATCCATTCATCCGCCTTTGAAAGTGGCTATCTGAGTATAGATGGATATATCGTATCAAATGGAATCTTGTACAATCTCCACATTCCATATTTAGAAAAGGATTCCAGCCAAGCGGAAGCGTTACTTCATCAGTGGGCAGAGAAGTTGTAAAAAAAGGGGGGTGCACTAATAAATTAGAGCGGCTCCCCTTAATAAATAACTGCAACAATTGAATTTCCCTTCTTCTATTCCCCTGCTAGTTTAATGAGCTTCTCTATATGAATCTCCACACTGTCAAGACATGGCAATGGACTTTTTCTTCTTTGATTCCATCTCAATGCACTTCCACTTATTGCCATATACATCTAGCATAATCTCAGAAGTTTCCTCAAATCCTACAGCTTTATAACAGTGATATGCCAATGCATTATTTTCAAATACACCAAGCGTAATTTTCTCAACCTTCAAAATGTCATAGGCATATTTCATGGCGAGTTTCAACATTTCTTTTCCGTAACCCTTCCCTCGAATGGCATCATCTACAATTACAAATCCGAATCGCAAAACCTTCTTTTCCATATCCACATAACGAAGAATCAAATGTCCAACTACACCATTTTCATCTACAGCTGTCATCGGATAAAAATCCTCTGGATTCTGGCAATCCCCATTATTATCTATGTACTTGGTATTAATGTCATCCTCGCTGATTGGAAATGCACCAAATCGATCCGAGCTCCACTTGTACAAATCTTCCTCCGTATGAATCCAACTTACAATGGCTTTTGCATCACAGGTCTTATAAGGTCGAAGACGTAACTGATTGAGATTCATATTCAGTTCCTTGGTCATAATTTCATAGATCTGTATGACACCATTTTCACACTCCCAGCTTCCGTGCTGAATGGTTCGATATCCAAGCTTATAATATAGCTGACAGGCTGGTAAGGATGCATCAATCTCAGCAATTTTGTATCGTCCTGTAAGCTCAGCCTCAAGGCGTTTCATAATACTAGTGCCATATCCCCTACCCTGATACTTTGGTAACACATATACTCTGGTAATATGATTTTCCTGAATCGTGCCGGTTCCAACAATGATAGTATCCTCAAGTAAAACATAGGTATTTCCAAGTTCAACATCCTTTGTCACATTTTCCATATTGTGATAGTTTGAAAACATATCTACAATCTCAGGAAGGTAATACTTTGGATAAATCTCCTTTATTGTTTTTTGAACTAATTCATAAATATCTATAACATCTTCTTTTGTTGCAATTCTATATTCCATAACTTTCATCCACCTTTCTTTCAACTATCAAAAAAACCACCAACATGGGTATGTTGATGGTTCAATACTGCAAATTCTTCTTTGAATTGTATATACTCTGATTCAAGTATTTTCCCTCTGCATAAATGTATGAATTCCATCAACCTGATAAATGGCATCGACAATAATCCCATGTTTCACATCTAACACAGGCACGACGACATTTACCAATTTGACAACATTCATAATACGATTATGCATAGCGAAAACTCCTTTCTCTTTGAAATGTATATTCTCTGTTCTTTCTAGTGGAAATCAAATCCGCGGAATTTGATTTTCATATTATATTATTCACCGGAAATAATTGTTTACGAATATACACCTCAAAAAGAAAGATGTCAACCTAGTTTTTATAATTTTCTGATAATTGTCATTCTTCTTACGACTCACGCCAAAATTAATGGTTGACATCCTTCTTTTGCTTTGATAGTATTGTGAAGCAATTTAATAAAGCTTTCTCTTTACTGTCGGCATCCGACTGGCAAAATCCAGCGGTGACAGGTTGACCAGGCAAGATAAGCAATTATAACTACCAGGAGGAAAAAGAGAATGATTCAGATGAAACATGTTTGCAAATCGTATAAGATTGCAAAAAGAAATGCCGGCTTCGGCCAGGCAGTGAAGGCACTATGGAAACGAGAGTATGAAATGGTTCATGCTATCAATGATGTAAGCTTTACCATTCATGATGGCGAAATGGTGGGATACATCGGACCAAATGGTGCTGGAAAAAGTTCAACAATCAAAATTCTAAGCGGAATACTCACCCCAGACAGCGGAACGGTTCTTGTCAATGACAAGATTCCCTATAAGAATCGTATTGAATATGTACGAGACATCGGTGTAGTATTCGGTCAACGTTCCCAACTTTGGTGGGATGTTCCTGTAATCGATTCCTTTGAACTGTTAAAGGATATCTATTCCATTTCCAAACCCATGTACCACAACAATCTAGAAGAACTGACACTGTTGCTGGACTTGAAGGAGTTACTCAGAACACCTGTAAGACAGTTATCTCTCGGACAAAGAATGCGCTGTGAAATAGCAGCCTCACTTCTTCACAGTCCTAAAATTTTATTTCTTGATGAACCTACCATTGGTTTGGATGCGGTATCCAAACTTGCGGTAAGAGATTTTATCAAGAAGCAAAATGAACTACATAAGACAACCGTTCTTCTCACAACCCATGACATGCAGGACATTGAAGCCTTATCCAAACGTATTATCCTAATTGGTAAAGGTCAGATTTTACTGGATGGCACCCTACAAGACATCCAAAAAGGAGGTGCCAGTATTGATGAAGCCATTGCGCAACTGTATAAAGACTATGAGATTTAGGAGTAACGCTTATGAGACGACATTTAAGGAGGTGCGACATGAAGAAATATCTAGCATTTTTTAACCTTCGTTTTTCCATGGGATTACAATACCGAACCGCAGCGCTTGCAGGTGTGTTCACACAATTTTTCTGGGGATTTTTAGAAATTATGGCATTCAAAGCCTTTTACGAAACGGATCCTGCATCCTTTCCCATGTCCTTTGATGCAACGGTATCCTACATATGGATGCAGCAGGCATTTCTTGCCTTCTTTGCAACCTGGATGATGGAAAATGAAATCTTTGACAGCATTGTAAATGGTAATATCGCATACGAACTGTGCAGACCAATCCGAATCTATAATATGTGGTTTGCAAGAAGCATTGCCATTCGATTATCAAGAGCTGTGCTCCGATGCTTTCCAATCCTGATTGTGGCAGCATTTGTACCGGAACCATATCGTATGCATGCACCACACAGCCTGCTTCATTTCGGACTGTTCTTATTCACACTGGCAACTGGTCTTGCTGTAACAGTAGCCTTTTGCATGCTGGTATACGTGCTATCCTTTTTCACCATTTCACCCCAGGGGCTTCGAATGGTGTTTACGTCATTAGTGGAGTTTTTCGCTGGTGCTGTTATTCCCATTCCATTCTTTACGGGACGCATGCGACAGATTATGGAAATACTTCCTTTTGCTTCCATGCAAAATGTGCCACTTCGAATTTACAGCGGAAGTATGAATGCTGCGGAAATGAAGTATGCCATTTTACTCCAACTTATGTGGCTCAGCATTCTTGTTGTTTCTGGAAGTCTGTTGGCAAGATGTGCCGA
Organism: Eubacteriales bacterium; assembly: GCA_030533405.1. GTDB lineage: Bacteria > Bacillota > Clostridia > Lachnospirales > Lachnospiraceae > CAG-590. Next base: position 24,941 of record JAUNJF010000010.1, on the reverse strand, counting down.
GAGACGCGTATGTGTACAGGGAGGTTGATAAAATGAATATGAAAAAATTGCAAATATTTGATTCCATCCATTTATACATGCATTATGTTTCTATCAATGTTCGAAGTATAATGCAATACAAGGTATCATTTATACTAACTTTTTTCGGACAGTTTTTTGTATCCTTCAATGTATTTTTAGGAATCTATTTTATGTTTCAGAGATTCTCCAGTGTAAAGGACTTTTCCTATAACGAAGTGCTTATGTGCTTTTCCGTTATGTTATTAGAGTTCTCACTGGCAGAAATGGTAGCGAGAGGATTTGATGCCTTCTCAGGCATGGTGCGTTCTGGTAGCTTTGATCAAGTGTTAGTACGACCTCGCGGAACCATTCTTCAGGTGCTGGGAAGTAAATTTGAGCTTACAAGATTAGGACGTATGATACAGGCAATTGTGATGTTTGTATATGCAGTCTGTCACTGCGAAATTCTGTGGACAAGTACTAAAATTGTAACCATTGTATTTATGCTGATGGGCGGTACGGCTGTATTCTCTGGTTTGTTTTTGATTTACGCTGCCCTTTGCTTCTTTACCTTGGAAGGGTTGGAATTCATGAATTGTTTTACAGATGGCGCAAGAGAGCATGGAAAATATCCAATTGGCATATACGGCGAAAAGGTTTTACTTTTTACAACCTTTGTAATTCCATATGCTTTAATTCAATATTATCCACTTCTCTACGTCGTTGGACGAAGTGATAATCCTCTTTACTGTATCATGCCTCTGCTGGCATGCTTATTCTTACTTCCTTGCTATCTCCTTTGGAGATTTGGAGTAAGACATTATCAATCGAGTGGATCGTAAGTGAAATGGGAGTTGTCACACCTAGTGACAACTCCCATTTGTTGGTAATATTATATACTCCTATATTTTATTTACCAAACAAAGTTCCAATAATTCCTCTTCCAAGTGATGCTCCAATATTTCCACCCAGCTTTTTGCCAAATGAGCCACCAACAACACCACCCATACTCTTTCCGAGTTCACGGCCGACTGTTCCTGCTACCGAATTACTGACAGACTTTGCCACACGCATATTGGCCTTCTTTTGCTGCTCCTGTTGGCGTTCCATTGCCTTTTGTTGCTCCAATGCTTCTTTTTCTGCCGCCTTTTGTTGCGCTGCCATTTCTTTCTCGTACTGTTTCTGTTTTAATGCTTCTTCCTTCGCAATTTCCGCAGCTTCGGCATCCTCTACTGCCTTTCTCTGTAAGAATTCATATGCAGAATCACGATCCACTGCCGTTGCGTATTTTATAAACAAATTGCTTGCATCCATCAGCTTCCTTCTGTTTTCAAACTCAATCGCTCCCATTTTACTTTGAGGTGGTAAAATCTTTGTCTTTTGAACAATTGTTGGAATCCCCTCCTCATCCAAAACAGATACCAATGCTTCACCAATTCCCAAATTTTGTAATTCATCAAAGGTATTAAATGCTGGATTCTCTCTAAATGATTGCGCCGCAATCTTTGCGCCCTTTTGCTCCGCCGGAGTATAGGCGCGAAGTGCATGTTGTACCTTTGTTCCAAGCTGCGCCAAAATGCCATCTGGAATATCCTTCGGATTTTGTGTCACAAAAAATATACTCACACCCTTGGAACGAATCAATTTCACAACCTGTTCCACCTTCTCAAGCAAATCCTTTGAAGAATTTTCGAACATAATATGTGCCTCATCAAAGAAAAATACAATTCTAGGCTTGTCTAAGTCTCCTGCTTCTGGAAGAGTCTCGTACAACTCGGAAAGCATCCAAATCATAAATGCGGAATACATCGTCGGATGATTGATTAACTTTTGACAATCAAGCAGATTAATCATTCCTTTTCCTTCGTAATTTGTCGCTATCCAATCCTTTATATCAAGTGCCGGCTCACCAAAGAACAAATCACCGCCTTCTTCTTCTAAAGAAATAACAGATCGAATAATCGCCGACAAACTCTGTGGCGCAAGATTACCATAGTTTGCACTATATGCTTTTGCATTTTCACTCACATAGGTAAGCATAGACCGAAGATCCTTGGTGTCAATAAGTAGCAAACCTTCATCATCTGCAATCTTGAATACAACCTTAAGAACAGAACTTTGTGTATCATTCAAGCCCAATATTTTCGCCAATAAAATAGGACCCATTTCTGAAATGGTGGTACGAAGTGGAAGTCCTTTTTCCTCATATATATCCCAAAAATTAACAGGATAGGATTTGTACTGAAATCCTGCTTCTGCCAGACCAAACTGTGCAATTCTTTTTTGCATATCTTCGTTATCAATTCCTACCTCAGCTATACCTGCAAGATCACCTTTTACATCTGCAAAAAAAACCGGCACACCCATATCACTAAATGACTCCGCAATTACCTTCAATGTAACAGTTTTACCTGTTCCTGTAGCTCCCGCAATCATTCCATGACGATTACTCATCTTTGGATAAACAAAAATCTTTTCCTCTCCTGCATTTCCAATCCAAATTTTACCTTCGTTAAACATATAAAACCCCTTTCTATCAAGTAATTGTTGTTTATTCGTTACATCCTCGTTTCAAACAAAAATCAGAATTATCCATGTGATATTATAACATAAAAATATACTACACAGCAAAAACAGGCTAAACAGTAGCATACATCTACCATTTAGCCTGTCCCTTTTCCTATTCTGCTATTTTACTCCAATCAGTTCGTATACCTTATCCATGGCCTCAGCGGATTTACATGGATAATCCGGTTCTAAAGGTTTCCCTTCTTTTGACTCATCAATTCTGTGCCAACGCTTATAAGAAACTTGGAAATTCAACTGAGAATTTGGTACTGCAAATTTTAAACAATCCCCATAGGAATCTGGCATATTACCCGATGCTTCTCCCACTAAAGTTCCAATCTGATTATCTTTTACCATCATTGCAAAATCCATCGCAGCACTATAACTTTTTAAATTTGTCAAAACATAAAGATTACCATCAAACATAGGATTTCTCTTTGCATTCTTTTTGTAGCTTCTTTTATTTTTAATTAAATGATTTCTCAAACGAATTTCACTAGCCCATGTATAATATCCATCTACATTTACATACTTTAAAAATTCATCCCCGACCAAAGAGCTTCCACCACCATTCCAGCGCAAATCTACAATTATATTTTGAATATTCTTTTCTGATACTTCTTCAAAAAATGCCTTTACCACTTCCTTATACTCTTTATTATAATTGCATGATGTCAATGTGAAAATACCAACGCCTGCATCCTCATCTATTGTGTAATCCACCCATTTCTCATTATCACTACCTTGTGTTCTTCCTTTCACCTCTTCAAGCGAAACAAAGTTATAATGATAATCCTGCTCACCATCTTCGGTTTTGAAAGTAAGCGTTACTCCATCGGATGTATCCACACCACACCAGTTCAAATTGTCCTGATTACAGATAACATTATTGTCAAAAACCGCCCTGGCATATTCTTCTCTCTCATACTGAAAAACAGTTAGAAAACGTTGGAAAACATCCTCTATTGGTTCTCCATTGATTGCTAATAACTCTCTGTCTTCCTTAAACTGCGCAAAATCATTTATGTATTTGGGCTCTGGATTATTCACATAGCTTTGGGTGTGTCCATCCTCTAACACATGCATAATACGACCAAGTGCTTTCCACTCCTCCAATACCGTTATACTCTCTCCAATGTTTTCCAACTCTGTTTCATACTGTTTCTCGACCTTTGAGACATTTTCATTATTCTCTTCTAACCATGCCGGATGTCGTTGTCTCATAGTGTCCATTGCAAATTCAATATCCTCTTTTACCTGCTCAGCTGTCAGGATTTCATCAAGAGGCTTAGTCTGTACACTTTGCTTTAATGTTCCACGATATGGATTCAACGTAGCATATCCAATCCCAAGCATACCGACAATAAACAAACATATTCCTAATACAATTCCAATCTTCTTTTTCATAATTATCCTTTCCATACAATCACGATTCTCCCACCTGCATCTTTACAACTTAGATGTGTAGGACTACTTAAAGCAGATCAAGCAGATTCTTCACATTCCTCTTCTGTTTCATAACTACTTTCCATATGATAACGATTTCTTTCATAAAAAAAAAGTGACCATAGTCATATCTTTTCTATGACCACGGTCAAGCTCATATTACTGTAGAGAAAAATCTCCTCATATAATTCCTTAATTGCTATCCCCTTTTTGCTTTAGTTCCTCATAATATGCTTTGTATCTATAAGCGGTTCTTCTGCTAATCTTTCCTTCATTTACAATCTCCATGATTGTCATTCCCGATTCAAACTTCATTGCAAAATCATGGTACGATGCCATCCACGCATCATTATGTTTCTTACGGCCACCATAATTCCTTTCTCTATATTTCTCCAGTTCTTCTTTCAATTGCGCATTTTCCTTCTCTAATATCTCAATTCTTTCTAATGCATCCTTTAAATTATTAATCATAATTCCACCTCCAAAAGTGCCACATTAGTTAATGGCACAATTATACACAATCACCACCACCGTGTCAATCTGCTTTTCGACACAATCTATACACGAATTCATACTAAATATTTAAGAAATATACTAAAGCAAAAAGAAGGTATGAAACAAGAAATAATTCCCTGTCTCATACCTTATTAAGAACAATTCAATTCTCAAATGCTACTAACTAATCTCGAAATCCTGACAGACGGATTCTTCGTACATCCAAATATTGAAATTCATCCTCCTCAATTAAATTTAACAAATCCTGTTTTTGAATCATCATCTGCATACCAATTACATCAATACCATTTTGTGAAACATTTTCATACTGTTTCTTCATATTCTCAACGCCATAGTAATCAGCATACATTCCCTTATTACCATAACACATTGCATCAACAAATTTTTCATGATCAATTAGCACTTTTAATGTGGAAAGATACAACTGTTCTAATTCTTTTCCACCATGCTGTTCAAACCCCTCTGTTCCATCATAATTCCATCTACTATCATCAATATTCGGATACTTCTCCAAGGTTTCTTTATTATAAAAATAACCAACCGCAGATTGAAGAGTTATTCCTGTCGTTGCCTGATGCGTAAAAAAATACGGATCGTCAACTGCCACCCATGTGACTTCAGCTTCTGGATGTTTTCCCATAAATGCAACAGCCTCGTCAGCGGTCTTCACAGTTTTATAGCTAGCATTAACAAGAAGAATTACCGAATCCGGTAACTGCTCAATTTCTTGAATCAAATCATTATCCTCTGCTATTTCACTAAATGAACCACCTCGATAATATAAATCCCAATCAGGATCATCTTTCAAATTTGCATTATAAAATGTATTCAATTCAACCGCCTGTGGTCCATAACTTTCTTCTTTCGATTTATGATTTCGCGTAATCACATGCTGCGAATTATATGTCCCATCTAAAACGATTCCTTCAATACAGTCAGAAATCTTGTATTTATACACATACTTTCCAAAACCTCTACTAAAACGTACCGTATCCTCGCCATTATCGGAATATGGAAGAACGTATTTCCCTGGAAAAATCAAACCAGTATATTTAGTGTACAACGCATTAAAGTCATCCTGATACGCAGACCCATCATTTTCGTAATCCTCTAGTAATTCCTTTTCCTTCGTTGGATCATAACAAACCAAACTTACAACTTTCGAACTACCAAAATACAACCCAATCCCAATTCCTACAACAACAATTACTGTAATAAACGCACGCAAATATATATGTTTACTCATTCTTTTCTTCACTGATTTTGTAAGTTCTTTTTGATCCACATTTTCTATATCATTTTCCAGACTTAGCAAATCTTCTATTTCGTTGATTTGCTGTTCCATATTTTTATCATCCATTTATTTTTCCTCTCTTTGCATATCCACTAATTTTTGTTTTACTCTATACTTAATCACTCTTACATTTGAAAGAGAAGTGCCCGTAATCTCAGCTATATCCGAATCCGCCAACTCTTTAGTGACAGAAAGTAGCATGATCTCCCGCTCCTTTTTCGGCAGTTCATAGAGCTTTGCATATAACCATCGTTTCTGTTCCTGTTCAATATAGTTTTGCAAAATATCCTCTGGAGATTCTAACCACTCCAGTGAATCATCCTCCGTTTGAACAAACCGCTTCTTTTTCCTGTGGAGGTTATAAAACTCATTTTGTATTACCTTGTAAATCCATGCCATGAAATTACCATCCTCGAAACTCAGCATCGCTTTTACAAAAGCATTTGCTACAAGGTCCTCCGCGTCCTCTCTATTATGTGTAAATGATAAAGCATAGAATAAAAGTGCTTTGTAATGCGCAATGTAATACGCTTCCACTTCATCCCGCTTCATATCCACCTCATATTTATCTTGTAACTTAACTAAGAAAACTGTTTTCTAATACTATAACACTCCAGTTACTAAAAAATTACAAAAAAATTTTTTAATTTTTTTACTCAGTTTCCATCCCCATTATTAAATACTATTCGCAAAAAATCCCAGCCTATGTTATCACAAACAAAAGACCTAAGAATACACATTTCTTAGGTCTTTCAATAGATTCCTTTTCCCTGATACTCTGGAACAACACATTAATCTTCTGGAAATGAAAATATCTTCTCTGTTTCACACTTCTCGTTCACAAACATCTTCAGTTTACGAGTTGCTTTAGGATTCGTTACATTACCATTCTTATTTAACCCACCAAAATACATATTACATTTTTTGCCATCACTCGTATCCTTTTTCTTCCAAATTATGCAATTTATATCATTCCTACAAACTTCCGATTAACGCTCTAGCCACTTAGCTACGCCATCTTCGTTATTACTTTCTATTACTGCCGTAGCAGCTTGCTTAAGTTCATCAACTGCATTACTTACTGCATATGCCTCATCAGAAATATGAAACATGTCAATATCATTTGCGCCATCGCCAAACGAAACAACCTTGCTACATTTTAACAGTTCTTTCAACTGTAAAATTGCATTTGCTTTAGATGCTTCCAAGGGCATAATTTCTAACCATTGCTCTTTCGTATAAATATCCTGTTGAAAAACAACATGATATTTTTCTTTATACTTTTCAAAGAAAGGTTTCAGTTTTTCTTCTGCGTCAATACATGTAATATAAAACATATTACCTTGTATCAGTTCTTCTGTGGTTTGAACCTCTCTCCATCTTTTATCACCTCGGCGAGTATTCACAAAAGCCCACGTACCATCATTGCACCTATCGGCAAGAAATGAAAAATGTTCAACAGAATTAATGTATGAATATACAATTGGGTATATGTCATTGGCAAATAACTCAGTCAAAACTTCTTTAATTTCATCATGAAAGTAATTCGAGATCAATATTTTTTCCGTAACATTATCAATAACAAAAGCTCCATTATATACAATTAACGGAATTCTAGCATTCAAGCCCTTTGTTACCTTCTTTGCTGTTACATAAGACCTTGCTGTTGCATAGGAAAACAGACCACCATTTTCTGTTAGCTTATTTATCACATTACATGTATATTCAGATACTGTTTCATCACTTCTAAGTAATGTTCCATCTAAGTCTGATACATATAAACATTTTTCCATTTTGTCACCGTTCTTTCTAATCCGTTCTCTCTTTTCTTATATACCATTACTATCTGAAACATTATAGCATAAAAAATAGAGCAAATGTATAAACATCCATTTTTATACATTTACTCTATTTCATACACTAATCAAAAATAATGTTCCATCAAGCGATCCACCCATTCAGGAACTCTGGCATCCTTTTGGTCATATACAGGATAGTATGGTTTGTTAAATAAGTACAACCATCAATACCTAAGTTGAGGTTTGCAATCACCTATAACTTATTTAATGTAATAAACGTAATTCTCTTTTCTTGGTGCAGGTGCATTTGCTGGCGCCTTCGCATAACCAAGAGCACAGTGACCAATACCCTCATAATCACCTTCAATTCCCAAATCAGCAAGAATCTGCTTACCAAAATCAGACTCAAACTCTTCCTTTGCTCTATGAATCCAAATATTGGCAACACCAAGACTCTCAGCGGCATTCATTAAATTACCCATAACAAGAGAACCATCATACTGATAGGTTGGTACACTCTTATCTGCAAGTACAATTAAAATCACTGGAGCACCATAAAATGGATCCATATCTGCACCCATAATTGCAGCATTTTCCTTTGCAATCTTATCACGCATTTCCTTGTTTGTTACTGCAACAATAATAGGACTTTGCTTACCCATTCCAGTTGCAGCAAATGTTCCTGCCTTAATGATTGCCTGAAGCGCTTCCTCTGATACCATCTTGTCTGGGTCAAAGTTTCTGCAACTTCTTCTTGTTTCCAATACCTTCAAAGTTTCATTCATTTTTTCTTCCTCCTAGAATTAAAATTTAATCATGTTTCGTACGTTTTCTCTAGAGATTATTATACACAAAAAAGAGGTGTTTCATCTACTCGAAAACACCTCTTTTATAATCATTATTTTACATTTAGTTAATTACGAATCTTCTCTATTTGCTCCATTGTTACATTTTTGTATTGTTCATTTTTTTGAACCATCTGGATTATATATCTTCTTTAGCGCAGCAACTATTTTCTTGGAAACACTCATTAAATGTGCAAGCAACTCATCTGGCATTTCATCTGCATCCAAATAATGTTCTTTCGGAACCACTAATACATGTCCCTCATTGATTGGCTCCATATCCATAAATGCCATAACCTGCTCATCCTCATAAATTATATCTGTAACTAATTGTTCTTTATGACAAAATACACACTCGCTCATTCTGCTCCTCTTTTCTTAATCATCATATTTCTTCAACATAGGCTCATATTCAAACTCAACAAATTCCTTGTAATTATATGCCCAAATGTTATTGCCCATCCACTTATCACAAAGTGGCAAAACCATATTTAACCCTGAACGCATGCTAATAATTTCACAAAGATAAACTGGTCCCTGTCCACCTTTTGAAGGGCTAAACACGGTACACTTCATATTCAAATCCGCATATTTCTCTTGTAAATGATCAAAGAAAACCTTGGCCTCATCAACGTAATAGCTAACCTGATCTGGTTCAAGGATATCTGTCCGAAGTGGGTTAAATGACGACGAATCAACACCATTTACTCCCAAGTTCTGCTGCATTGGAATTCCACGCATCTTCATTTCCCATAAAAGGCATTCTGTTGCATCAGAAAGGTTGTCAATCTTTATCACAGACTTTCCAGCCACAACGAAATTCACTTCAATATCATACGAAGTCAAACCACTCTGCTTCTTAGGGTTAATCACAATGCATTCCACATCTGCTAACATAATTTCCTTAGTTTTTCCATGTCCACGGTTATAGCTAAGCTTCTCTGGTGTAATCTCAACCGTTATCTTATGAAACTGTTTTTTGGCAAAAAAGAAAATAGCAAAACAGATAGCAACAACCACTGCATCAAGACCGATTGTTGCCAAAACTTTTATTAGTGTATTTTCAATCGTCAAACATGACAATGATGCTACTAATAGTGCAAGTCCTCCGAATACAAGCACCAATACATAAACACCAATAAGCGCCATGGGACCTCTATGAATGGTAACTTTATCATATTCCTTCTTGTAAAAAGCTTTCATACACCATCGTCTCCCTCTTGCTAAATTCCTTTACTCATAAACATTTCCATTGGCTGCTCATATCCTGGAATATCCACAGTAAATCCACCGCAATCCTTGTAACCGAGCTTACGATAAAAATGCTGTGCATTCTCATCCACCTGTGTAGATGTCATAAGCATTCCATAGCCCTGCTCTTTCATATCCTCTTCCCAGAACTCCATCAATGCTTTACCATATCCGTTTTTCTGCGCCGACCAGTCCACAAACAACATGGTGCAAAATGGAGTGTTATCCCAAAACAAATTGTAACGCAACAATCCTTTTGCTTCGCCATTTTCAAGCAATACATATCCTTGCTGGTCTCTCACCTTCTTCTCAAATTCTGCCTCTGGTAAATGGGCATCTAAGCTATACCAAAATGTTTTATCCTCTTTTGCTACATAACGAATTTCTATCATTCTTTTCTCCTTATTCTTCATTTTTCATGTCGTTTCTTTTACTTCACAATCTGGCTGGATACTTTAGCCGCCAAGCTGGCATTTTCAATCAGCATATTTTTCTGCGCATCCATACTGTCTGCACCCATTTTTTCTTTGACATATTTCATCAAATATCCTGTGATTGCTTTGCCACTCACCTGATCCTTCTTGCTACATTCAACAGCCTCAGCAATTGCAGCATTCATTTCATCCGCATCCACTGCATACTCAGCAGAAATAGGATTCATCAAAAGCATTCCGGTATCAAGCTGCAATTCATTCTTAATCTGATATGCCTTCGCAACCTCTTCAATAGAGTCCATTCTGCAAGGAAGCTTGATTCCACTGGTGATTGCCATATAGGCTGGCAATTCGTCAGTTTGATAACCCATAACAGGAATCGATTTCGTTTCCAAGTATTCCATGGTTAATGACAAATCCAAAATAGACTTTGCACCAGAACACACCACAATTACATTGCGAACTGCTATCTCTTCCAAGTCAGAAGAAATGTCCATGGTAACCTCAGCACCGCGATGAACGCCTCCCATTCCACCACCTGAAACCACCGGAATTCCAACCATATCTGCTACCACCATTGTAGCTGCAAGTGTCATAACGCCATATGCTCCCTTAGCAAGAATCAAAGGAATTTCTCTACGTGAAGCTTTTTGCATAGTACCTCTTCTTTTACCATAGTCCTCTATCTCTTCCTTAGACATTCCCACTTTGATTTTCCCATTCATGATAGAAATGTAGGCTGGTGTTGCACCATTTTCACGAACCGCATCCATTACCTTATTGGCTGTTTCTACATTTTCTGGATAGGGAATTCCCTCAAAGGTTCCACCAGTTTCAATTGCAACTACTGGCTCATTGTTCTGTAACGCCTTTAACACCTCTTCCGAATACTCTATATAGGTACTATTAAAATCCATCTTTCATTTCCTCCAACTTATACGAAAAATCCCTGTTTCTTTTAACTCATCTTTTCCATTACTTATAGACACTTTTTTCTTTTTGTATATTACAGGTAATACTCACATATCCTCTTAAATCTAGGTAATGCTAACTCTACATATCCATGTTGTTGTGTTGTAATTAACCCCTTATTTACCAATCGTTCACGGTATTTTGAAAAGGTTGCAGAGGTCATACCAGTTGCTTCACAGATATCCTTCACTTTTACTGCCTTATCATCAGATAATTGCATCACAACATTTCTATCCTGCTCAGAAAGACCACTCCATATCTTCTTATAAACATATTCATCTAAATATTCATCCATCTTATCTAGTATTTTTTCTATAGAAGATGTTTTTTCGCTATCATAATAAAGCATTCCTAGTGCCTGAAATGCGAAAGCATACCCTTTTGTTTCTTTTCCCAGTTGCACAGCTATGTCTTTTGTTATGTTTAATGCTTTTTCGTATTGTCTTGCTATTTGAGATATTCCCAACGGTTCCAAGGTAATCTTAGGAGACCTCAAAAGAAAGGTTAATTGTGGATCATTCTGAATCGCATTAATATTTTCAAAAAGACCTGTCATCAACAAAAAAATATCATATTCTTTTCTAAGCCAAATCTGAAACTGACTAGCAAATTGTTTCATACTTTGATCATTACATACTTCATCAATTGTGATTAGTAATCTCTTTTTTTGTTTTTTTAACAAATTTAATATTTCTTCACATCTACTTACACTATCTCGGTCAGACTTACTTCCAAATCCAATACCAAAACCTGCAACAGAAATATCCATTCCTCTATCCAAAATCCTTGTAGACTGCTCACATTCATCTAATAGTCGATACGATAGATCGTCAAGCAAATTCTGAGATGAATTCAAATCTACACAAACCCAATCAGATTGTTCTGCAATCTCTTTTGCTATCGCTGTCATGAGAACTGTCTTCCCACTTCCTCGTACACCTCTAATTAGATATGTTTGACATCTTGCTGGATTTTCTAAAAAATTACTCTCTATTTCTTCAATATTTTCTCTTCTAATAATATATTCTGTTGGTTTTTTACCAAATGTAAGTGTAAACGGATTACCCATACCAGCCACCATCTTTCATATTTTTTCATAATACTAATTATATTTCATAATTCTTCATAATTCAACTATCATTTCATAATTCTTCATAAAAAATGCTTAATCACAAAATGATTAAGCAATACTCTTCTTCATAAAGTATCCGTAATTATGTTCACGAAGCACCTGATATCCACATTTTAAATATAACTTCTTGGCATTTTCGTTTATACCTTCCACAAACAAAACACATTCCTTGCATTGCAAATCTTGTGCAAGCTTCTCCATTTCCACTAATGCTGCCTTACCATATCCTTTGCACCGCTCATCTTCATAAATCAAAAAATCACACAAAAACACCTGTTTAACATCCTCATTCATCTCGGATAAAAACCAAAGATATCCCACAACATGCTCATCATGCCTGATACTATACAAATAGTTGTCTGGTGTTTCTAATCCTTGTGGAAGCATTTCATCTAACTCTTTTCTTGTTTCAAGTTCTGCCTCTTCTTTCGACAAATTCTCTTCACGAATTAGTTCTTCAACCTGGTGTTCAAAACTAATCTTCATAAATTGAGAATATGCATTATCTGACATCTTTTCTAGATTGACACTCATTTTTATCTTTCCTCTTCTTTACATCATTCCATAACTTCTACAATCGATTACAATTTTCTATATACTCCCTAAATCCCTCTGCCGGAAGTGGTTTTGAAAAATAATATCCCTGTATTGTGTCACAGTTCATTTCCCTCAGAATCGCTAACTGCTCCTCCGTCTCCACTCCTTCTGCAACCATCTTACAATTCAATCCATGACAAATATTAATGATGTTTTCAATAATCATTTTCTGTTTCTCAATACTCCGAACAAAACTCATATCCAGTTTAATCACATCCAGCGGCAAACTCGTAAGAAGACTCAACGCAGAAAATCCAGAACCAAAATCATCCAACTCGATGTGAATTCCAAAGTCTCTTGCTTCTTGAATAATAGGTTTCAAATATTCCACATCCTCAATAAAAACCGTTTCCGTAATCTCCATATGCAAAAGGTCCGAAGAAATGTTTTCGCCCTCTAACACTGATTTTATTTTTTCTAAAAACTGGCTTTGTAAAATGTCTTTTCGCGACGCATTTACAGAAACTGGCACAACAGAAATTCCACTTGTTTTCCACGCCTTCAAGTCTTCACAAACTCGTTTTAACACAAACAAATCCACTGAACTGATAAATCCATTTTTTTCAAATAATGGAATAAAATCAGCAGGTGACATAAACCCATATACAGGATGAGTCCAACGAATCAATGCTTCTGCACCCACTAATTTTCCAGTCTTTGCATCATGCTTTGGCTGGTAATATACCTGAAACTGGTTGTCTTTCAAAGCCCCCTCCATACACTCCTGTATATGCTGTTCTTTCATATATTGCTGGTGCATACGCTGGTCATACCATGCAACAGACTTACCATACTGGTGTTTAATGGTGCGAAGTGCCATCAACGCACGATCACACATTCTGGAAATCGGAAGACTCAAATCGACATCCTCGTAAATGCCAAACTTCACCTCAAAATGATTTACTGGGGCATTTTCATACATTTGCTCCATTGCAAACATCAAATTCTGGTTAAAAGACTCTTCGTCCTCAGGATCCCCCACTTGCTTCGAAAAACCAACAAACTGGTCTCCAGAGTAACGGGCAAAAATAATATCTGCTCCTGGAGAATATGAAAGATATTTGCCAACAAACGCCAGCAATTCATCCCCTTTTTCCTCTCCATATCGAACATTAATCATCTTAAAGCTCTCCACATCCGAAAGAATCAGCATGTACTTTGCATCCGGATCCTTTCGAATCATTTCCTTCGCAAGACGGTAGAACGTATTACGATTATACACACCAGTTAACTCATCATACTCAATCTTAATATCGTTTTTCTCCATATAGTAGCACCCCCTCCTATCATGGATTGTCTTCTCAAATGTAGCTCACGGCTCCTAACCAATCGGGTCAATAAATATCACTTTCGCTAGCATTTACATCTCAATCAATTCGTACTCTCTTGTACCAATACCAAGCTTCTCTGCGTGCTCAAGAGTCTCTTTCCAACGTACATTTGGATTAGAATTCGTAAAATGATCGCTGTACATCTTCCAATTTGGTTTTGCCAAATTATCTCCAAGCTGTGAATTACGAAGTGGTGTAGACTGCAAACATGCATCCACGCACGCCTGATCAAGTGCAACTGGATCAAAGGATGCAAACATACCAATATTTGGTAGGATTGGTGCATCATTTTCGCTATGACAATCACAGTTAGGTGATACATCCACAATCAAACTAACATGAAAATGTGGTCTTCCATCTACAACTGCTTTTGTATATTCTGCAATCTTACAACCAAGTACTTCATTTGCATTTCCATTTGGATTATAAATGGCATCAAAGGAACAAGCACCGATACAACGACCACATCCCTTACAGATATCCTCGTTAATCACAGCCTTACCTGTCTCAAAGCTGATAGCATCCGAACCACATTCCTTTGTACAACGCTTACATGCCTTACATGCATCTGCATTTACCACTGGCTTTCCCTGATTGTGCTGATGCATTTTTCCTGCACGGCTTCCGCAACCCATTCCAATATTCTTAAGGGCGCCACCAAAACCAGTACACTCATGACCCTTAAAATGATTCAAAGAAATAAACACATCTGCGTCCATAACTGCACGACCGATATACGCCTCTTTGCAGTATTCGCCGCCCTCAATTGGTACTACAACATCATCGGTTCCACGAAGACCATCACCAATAATAACGTGACAACCTGTTGTAGTCTCATTAAATCCGTTTTCCTGTGCACAGTCCAAATGCTCCAACGCATTTTTTCTCGAACCTGGATAAAGTGTATTACAGTCTGTCAAAAATGGCATTCCACCAACTTCCTTTACCAAATCTGCAACTGCCTTTGCATAGTTTGGACGAAGATATGCAATGTTACCCAACTCACCAAAATGAATCTTAATCGCAACAAACTTATTATCCATATCCATTGTCTGCAATCCTGCCTTGCGACATAATCTCTTCAACTTCTCTGGTAAACCAACTCCATTTGCTGTTCTAAAATCTGTGTAGTAAACTTTTGCTTTTTCCATAACCCGTTTCTCCTTTTTGTAATAAGCAATCTTAGATAATTGCCTTAATTCACTAATCATAATTATACAAAAAAAGTGGCATGATTTCTACTTGAAATCAACCACCTTTTTCACATATATCATCATATTTTTACATTATCATTCATTCTTTCAAAACTACTTATCTCTTTTTCTCATATATCTGGCATTTTTATAAGTACCAATTTTTAATGTGTTCTACACTCGGATACAGATTTTCCTCCAAATCCTTTTCCTGTTCTATCTACTTATTCTGGTAAAAAATGAGATTCCCATCTTCATCCCACAACGCGTCCCAATCGCAATAACGAGCATCCTTTGTCTGCTCTTCCAATAATTCCATATCACAATTATCTTTAAAATATTGAATCAACTCCTGCGTTTCTTCATTATCATCCCAGTAAATCAAATAATGAAACACACTACACTGATTATAATCAACTGCATTCACATCTGCCCCCTGATCAATGAGCCAATAAATCATCTCTGGATGATTCCGATTTCCATATACAGTTGCTAATAATGGTGTTTGATAAAATTCATCATTTGCTGACTCGATATTCGCACCATTTTCATAGATTGCCTTTGCAATCTCCTCATCTACCTTGCAGGCATAGGCAAATAACGAAATGTTGGAAGTATCAACACCTTTAAAACAGTCTTTACAATTGGCATCGTAATTGCCTTTTTGTGCCATTGCTAGCGCTTCCTCGTAGCCACTCTGTTTCATGTCATAGTCGTATATTTTCTTTGCCAATTTGTAAGTGTCATCTCTCCCACAGGAAGTCATACAAAACACACAGATACAAATTAACAAGATACCTTTCATACCCTTCATCGGCTTTATAACTCCTCTAATACTTTATACACCCATTCCATATGTAAATGCATGGGGTAATAACATCAAAACCTCATCTCTAATCCCACATGAAGTTTTTCAAGCTTGTCTCCAAGCTCTTCCTTCAAAATGTTGTATGCCCTGTCTTTCGTACAATGACCAGTACAAACAAATTCAATTCCTGTATTTTTGATTTCCCTTGCTACCGTTTTAATTTCATCTGCAGACTTGTTAAATAAATGAAACCCACCAATTAATCCGTGTACATGTTTGTCTGGGAACGTCTCTGTTACCTCCCTGATTACATTTACCGCACCACCATGTGAACAACAATTGATAATGACTAATCCCTTATTTGTATCTAACACCAAACTCTGCTCATGAGAGAAATTATCAGGCATCCACCCTTTTGCTGTTTTCTGATACATCATTTCTCTTTTTCCAATTTTTTCAAGCCCCGCTGTCTTATGAGGAATCAGATAAACGCCTTCCGATAATTGATAATCTCCCGAAACAATTTCTATTCTGTCAGCATAGTCTGATAATACATTTCTTGGAATTCCTATATACTTACGAAATATAAATTTCTTGGCATAACAATTCTCTGCTATAGATTCTCTCAAATAAAATTTTGCCTTTGCGTTTTCTTTAAAAAATCTCGGCATACCATTTGCATGATCATAATGTGCATGACTTAATGTTGCATAATCTACATCCTCGATTGAAAAACCAAGTTTTTTCATATTATCAGCAAACAATTCAGATGCACCTACATCTGCTAATATCTTTTTCTCTCCATATTGAACCAGAATGGATAATCCCCATTCTCCTTTTATCTGTCCTAATGGAATATTATCAACAATAACCGTTAATTTTGTTTCCATTTTTATCCTCCCAGTCTGTCACTAATCAATTGCCAATTCTTTTATTTGTTTAGATATTTATCTCTGACGTTCAAACTGAAGCATCTTCTCTTTGTCTTCTTCATTCTTACAACTAAAATTCGGGTTCTCATTTTTGAATTCCCAATATTTTTTTCTGTAATCCCTAAGGCAATGACGATTTGCTCCACCAGCATAATCAGGCTCTTCCACCTGTATCATATCCCATTCCCAAAAACATTCTGGACATATATTATACTCAAAATCCGCATCATCAAACGTATTGTTGTCACATACTGGACACTTCATAAACCGCCACCTCCTGTTCATGCAAGATTTGCATTTCATTTTCTGTCTTACGAACTAGCTTCTCCACAAATGCTTGATAAACACTTGTATTGTATTCTTGCACCTTCCATGTTTCCACATAAAATCTTCGAAAATTATATACCGGTATATCAGACGCAACATCCAATCGATCCGCAATCGCCATTAACTGCAATGAACTATGCTTATCCACAATATATAACTGAAGTTGTCTATGATCATTACCATTTACTAATTTTCTTTCCTCTATCTTACAAATAGTCGCTGGATTACCACTATCCTCTGCTTTCTTTTCAAGCATACTCTCCGAATCATCCTCTACACCAATATGACGATATTGGTCGTTTAATTTAAGAATATACATGCTGTCGCCTAATTGAACCTTCTTTTTTAGTTTTGTTACTATTGTTATTGCCCTCATAGACGTTGCTTTAATTGAATCATCTGGATGTTTCATAAAAAAATCAATTACTGGTGTACCTCGATCATAATACACATTTATTGCACAAGCATGAATACAGTATACTGGCTTCTGCAGTATAGCCAAGTTTTTCTTTTTACAAAGAAAATAAAGAACAAAATATACAATATTAGCCAAACCGAAAAACAATATAATGAAAACCTTGTCATATAAACTGTAACTATCACCCGCAAGTATTACGATAAATACAGCTACCATTAATGTAAAAAGACAAACAACTCCTAGTATTCTAAGAAACTTTAGACCAAACGCGTAATCTTTTTTGATTAATGTATTTTCTTCTTCTGACGCTGGTTTCCAATCACTGTCCAATTTGCTAGTATCTATTTTACTTAATAAACTTATCATTTCTATATCATCACTAATCTTTAACATTCGTTTCACCTGCATTCATTTCGATGCCTAATATATTCTTCTCCAGTGTTAAAATCAATATATTTATCAACCCAAACCGCTGGGTATGGATCCATACAACAGCTTACTTCCAAAATATTTCCCTCTACAAACTCTCCACAAATTCCATCTTCCGCAATGTGTTCCGTTTGCCAAATCAGTTCTAGTGATTAATCAAATGCATAAATCTTAGTTCCTGACAAAATAAGTAACCTGTCATTGATTACACAAAAACGACCAAAATACATATCCACTTCAAACTTTTTGTATTGCTTCGTATGCAAATTCAAAAAATAAACATCTTCATAAATGGAACATTTTCATATTCTTTTTGAATTTGTTCATCAATTTTTTCTAATAATTCAAACATATACTCCACCCTCCAGAAAAGAAAGACATACCTGCGCCCGTTGCTTACTAACCGAATCCGCCCACTTTCTATCATTTTTTCCTCGTTCACTGAAGTAAACACCATCTGAAAACTCCCAATGAGAAACCTTTCTGCATTTTTGTATCCGTACATTTTCACACTTCATACTTTTCAGTTTTGTATGTGCTTTGTAATTAAACGGACTACATAATACCAGAATCGGTTTATTCGTATATATAGATTCCAATCTTGTGAAAAGTCCACCGTCTAAATTAATCGCACATCGTACATCCTTCTCCATCAAAGCCGCACCAATGCTGCAACATCCTCCAAAGGATACACCCAAAAGATTTACACCATTTTCCAGATTCATTCGCTTCGAAAACATACAATCATTTTCCATTTTATCCAGTTGCTGAATAAATGTTATTGCCTGTCGAATATCCTCATACCACAGTTCTCCAAGCGGTTCCAGGTTATGCTGGTCTAAGTGAAACGCCTTATCCGGTGTAAACATTGTACCATCTATATATGTAACTGCACCTGAACCATATGGATGTCCCACACTAATTACAATGTAACCACTAGAAGCCAAATCTGCACATAACACTGTACTCTCCATCTGATACCCCATCAACCCATGACTATATAGAACAACAGGGTATTTTTCCTGTTTATTGGAAAGTGTCACTTTTTTGTGACAATACGTTATCACACCATTGTCATGTGGTTGAGATACCAATGTTTCTTTCTGGTAGGTGGCATCCTTATACGGATATGCTTCTCCCTCCTCATCGGATGGATAGAAAAACATGAGAGACAGTTTTCGTTTGAACTCTGTTTCCCCAAAACAATCTGTATCCATTTCATAAATCCCAACCTTACGATTCCCAATTGGAGCTCGAAGCATAACAATTCCTCCCTAACCTCTCATTTATCTCTGACGATCCAACTGAATCATCAGCTCCACCACTATTTTTATCATGCATGCATATAAAAATGCAATCATCGAAACTGCTAAATTGATACCCAAACAGCTTGTTTCTTCCATCGTTCCCAACACAATCACAACAGATGCTACAGAGATAACCGTTCCGATTGGTATAATGGTTTTACTTAATATACGCAAAATATTCTGCTTACTTCTTGCACCAGATACAAATATAACTCCAGCTGCAAATAAAACAACTAAAATCAAACTAAACAAATCAAAGAAATAATATGGATATATCAGCAAACCTGAATATCCCTTCTCTGTATTACCCAATAATAAAATAATTCCAATCAACACAAGTGCAACACCAATAAATATACTTCCCTTTTTTTGTTGCTCTTTTTCCTTCATTAACATCATAATATTTTCCTCCGCTTTTTTAGAATAATCCTCAGGAGGAAGTTTCTCACATGACAATAACTCATTAACTGAGATATCCAAGACCTTACTTAATGGCACAAGCATAGACGTATCAGGTACACTATTTCCATTTTCCCATTTTGAAATTGTCTTGTCACTCATACCAATTTGTTCAGCTAACTCTTTTTGCGTTAACCCCTTTTCTTTTCGTAATTGCTGAATAAACTCTCCAATATTATTTGCATTCATATTTCTCTACCTCCTGTATTTGGTTGCGCATCCATACTAATATTGAACAACTCAATGATGTAGAATGCAATCTACGACTTGGAGAATGATTCTATTATTCGGAGAATTCACCTAAAGTAACCTAATTCTCTCTTTCGTCATAAAATTCCCAATATGTTCTTCTCCATACTATCGATTAAATCGTGTGAGTCTTCTTCAATGTGCGACAAATATGTGATAATCAGTTTCTGTTTTGGAAGGCAGTAACACTTCTGCTTCCATTTTCCATTGATGCTGAATCCATCACGATATTTCCAAAAATAAAAACCATAGCCACCTTCTCGATTCATTTGCTGTATCGATGTTGCTAATGATACATATTCTTCGGATAAAATTCGTTTTCCGTTATACACACCACCATTGCTCATAAGGAGTCCAAATTTACTTAAATCATGCACACAAAGTTTCATTTTGGAAGCTCCATAAAAATAGCCCTCCGGACTATATCCCAATTCGTATCGCTCAATTCCCAAAGGTTCAAAAATCTCTTTCACTATAAATGTTCCAAGATCGCCACCCAGCACTTCAGAGCACGCTACGCCAACCAGATACGAATCGATATTGCTGTAATTAAACACGATTTTCTGTGGATTATGAATCTCATAACTCAAACTAAAATCAAGGTAATTGTCCCCCTCTGGTCGAAGTGGATAATCCGGTACCGCCATGGTTAACAATCGCTGTATCGTAATGGATGAAAATGTATCCTTTTGTTGTTTGGTCATCGCATTTACTTTCTCTGCTGGCAGATATTCTAAAATCGATTTTTGAAGATCAATCAGCCCGCGATCATATACAATACCAAATGCGATAGACAACACAGATTTGGTGGCAGAATAAATGTCATAGATGTTATCCTTTGTGTCACCATACGAATGGATTAGTGCACCATTTTCATAAACCTCTGCTCCATGTACGGCCCATTTATTCTCTTTTATATCTCTTACAAATTGTTCAAAATTCATTCATTTACCTCGCTCTTACTTTGGGGTGTGGATTCAAGGTCTCGCCTCCGGCTCGGTCGGCTCGTGGCATGTGGTCCGCACTCCCTTCTTCTACAGCTTCATTTAGATAAAAACTAGAAATTACTTTTTCACTCAAGCACCGGATAAAGACTACTGTCTTGTATCCGGTATTTTCACGTATTCTGGTATCTTTCCTGACCACTGCATCATAGACTCTATAAATTCCTCTGTCAGCCGTTGTCCTGGCATTTTCTCAAATATATGTTTCAAATATTCATACGGAATAGTTTAATGTTAAAGTGCGACCAATAACTTAATACTATGGACGGGTGTCCTCTCATTACTGCCTATGAAAACTATATCATTTCATCTTCTTTGTATCACCATGATCAAATATTACTGGAAATCTTTTATATATCGGAATAAACACTTCATCTGAAATTTCTATTAAATTCTGTTTCAATTGTATCATCCTATCTATTCTTCTACTTCTATCTTAAAAATATTTAGCACATCCACATCAGGGCACGAAAACTTGATAACACCCTCTGGCTGACTCGGAAGTTTTCCCCCATATCTCAAAATATCTACATAAGGAAACGCTACGTGCATTGCCATAGGACACAGATTCCCTCTTTCGGTATCAAAATCATAACTATCACCAACTTTATGTCCTCTGTGACATCCCATAGTTCCTTTTTGTTCTACTAAAGTAATTCTAATCTTTGGTTTATTCATTATCTTGTCTAACCTCGTCTAAATCAAACATTTTATTTAACAATTCCATACCCATACGAGTTCTAAATATTCTATCCCTTACAGTCAATATCGCTTTCTTATCCATATCATCCTCATACGCATTTACCAAAAAATCAGCTTCAATTAAAATTCTGTAATCAAGACCATCTACATTGTCATATGTATGATGATGGGCAATTAGATAGCAGATTCTATCCACAAATTCATCTGACAAGTCTTCAAATTCTGCAAATAATTCCCTTGCGTATTTCGGTCCTTCTTCTTCCTGCGTCTTTCCATTACAATAACCATATTTTTCCTTACTAGGCCTGATTCCTATATCATGCACTATTGCCGCAACCTCAAGTAATTCCTTATCTTTTTCATTCATATGCTCTGCTTCAGCAATAAGATGTGCAAATTCATATACCTTAAGAAAATGCTGAATTCTTTTAGGACATCCTTTTTCAAAGTCGACCATTTTTAATATAACTTGTTCTCTAAAGCCCATATCTATCCTCACTTATTTCATCAATCTTATTTATTATAGGCAAAATCATTTCCGGATTTTCTGCATACCCAATCATAAATAACGCTTCACATAAAATATTATTTATTTTCTCATTGGCACCTTCTTCTCCTACGGAATACATACACATAGCTATTCTATGTATCTTTTCTAAGACAGAGATTTTCAAACCACGAATATCCTCTTTTGCATTCCACATATTTTGCATATCATATTCATCATTTCTTCCGCAGGGTGCCTGACATTTACTACATTCTGGAACCAACAGTTTTTTCTTGGACCTGACATCTTGAATTAAATCCCTGACTTCATCATCAGAAATATCAATAGCATTGTATTTTGTAAGACCTTGAATGATCGTTTGATATATTTCTTTTGTTGGGGATGTTCCTTCTGTTGCACGTGCCAGACCAATAAGCGCGCCAATTAATTCATCCTGTAATTTCTTATCCATCACATCACTCCAGTATTTTTCCATCAATCGAAATCGTCACAACCTGCCATGGGATGAATTTTCCACTTTCCTGCAATGCTTTCTTTGCCGCCATCTCTAGACCGCCACAGCATGGAACCTCCATTCGGACAATCGTAACACTTTCAATATGATTATTTTTTATTATTGTCGTTAGCTTTTCACTATAATCAACACTGTCTAACTTAGGACATCCTATAAGTGCAATTTTGCCCTTTATAAAATCCTGATGAAAATTAGCGTATGCATAAGCAGTGCAGTCCGCTGCAATTAAAAGCTTTGCACCCTCAAAGTAAGGTGCCTGAGGCGGTGCTAACTTTATCTGTACTGGCCAATTCGTTAATTTCGATGTGATAATCTGCTCCTTATTTAAGACTTCCTCTTCATTATCTCTATTCATCGTCATAATTCTTGAACCTGGACATCCACCCATATGTTTCATCTGTTCCTGCATCGCTTTTTTCTTTTGATTCTCTTTTACTGCAGCTTCATCATATGCTGCCGCTTCTCTTTCTATAAACGAAATGGCTCCTGTCGGACACTCAGGTAAACAATCTCCCATCCCATCACAGTAGTCATCTCTAAGTAGCTTTGCCTTTCCATCAACAATCCCAAGAGCACTTTCATGACATGCATTTACACAAATTCCACATCCATTGCATTTATCTTCATCAATCTGAATAACCTGTCTAACCATATATTTATAACCTCCTGCTTGATATCTTGTTATCATTATAGTATATTTCTCTTAAGATTTCTGTTTGATTTCAAACAAAGGAGTTATATAATGAACAAATTTTTACCATTATTAAGACTTAATCCCTTATTCCAAGGATTATCTGATGAAGAAATACTGACTTCATTAAATTGCATCAATGCCAGATTAATATCAAAGCCAAGTGGTTCCTATATATTTAATGCTGGAGATTATACCGATTCAATGGGGCTTGTTCTTTCCGGTTCCGTTCTTATTACTCAGGTAGATATCTGGGCGCACCGTAACATTATGTCCAAATGTTATCCTGGCGACTACTTTGGTGAACCATTTGCAGCAAAGCCCGGTACCATACTTAATATTAATGTCGAGGTGGACGCTGATTGCGAAATTCTTTTAATCAATACCACTCGCTTATTGCATGTATGTCCTTCAGCCTGCGAGCATCATCAGAAGCTGATTCGTAACCTGGTAAGTGTTTTAGCAAATAAGATTATGATATTCAACGATAAGATTACTCATATAAGCAAAAGAACAACTCGTGAGAAACTACTTTCGTATTTATCTGCAGAGTCTGTAAAAAATAATTCTCTTTCCTTTGATATTCCTTATGACCGTCAACAATTAGCGGACTTTCTCTGTGTTGAACGTGCTGCAATGTCAGTTGAGTTATCTAAGCTTCAAAAAGAGGGTATATTAAAAACCACAAAGAATCATTTTGAATTAAATCTTAGCATTGAAAAAGCAGTTGATTAATCCTTTAACCAACTGCTTTCACCAATATGTTTTATTTTAGAAAATATGAATCTAACCAAATAACTTATCCGCCATTTTTTCAAGTTCCATTCGTTCCTGCGTATCATCATATTGCTTATCTTTTCCATCTATATATTTATTTACATCAATATAAAACAAGCCATCTCTATTACAGAAACAATATATCCTTTTTACACCTCTTATTTTAAACCTACAATCCGCCTTACCTTCTGGGTACAGTTTAACGATTTGCATTTCATCTGAT
This sequence comes from Eubacteriales bacterium, assembly GCA_030533405.1. Classification (GTDB taxonomy): domain Bacteria; phylum Bacillota; class Clostridia; order Lachnospirales; family Lachnospiraceae; genus CAG-590. Next base: position 215 of record JAUNJF010000010.1, on the reverse strand, counting down.
GATAAAGCTGCCATAAAAGAAATGTAATGATTCTTTGTCATTTCATGGTTAATTTGTACATAATACTCATCTTCTACTCTTTCAATAAGTATCATGTGATTCTCATCAGAAAGCTCTGTCTGTTCTGGTAACAACTGCACCTGTAACATATTGATTCATGCATTTTTACCTCCATGCAGTCATTTTATTATCACTCGCTGAATAAGTGTACCTAC
>JAUNJF010000052.1 GCA_030533405.1 Eubacteriales bacterium | reverse complement strand
GGTCGTTGTCTGATTTCTGTACCTCGATATTGTATACACGCCCGTTTTCATCCTCTGCAATTACATCAAGGGTTACTGAATGTGTTAGTATGTTTCTGAAATGATACTGGACATTTACCGAGCGGACCTTCAGTGTTTTTATACCCGTTATTATTCTCAGCACATACGTGCATACGGTGGTGTCCTCCATAACGGCAGCAAAGAATGTATCATCCATAAGGTTGAAACTACGTATGAGCTTTTTTTGGGCCTCGTATGAATTCACAAAGTCGCGGTATCTTATTTCCTTTACATTTTCAGGGCTGTATTTGTTTTTCTTTTTCTTCATGGTACTCCTTTTTAATTATACCATGATCCGGACCATAGAACAATATTTGTTTCAGTGTTTTCTGCAGTAATTTCATCATAGCATATCCGAACCCCTTTTGTCTATAGTTTCGCCCTAAGAGGTAAACTGTTCGCCCTAAGAGGTAATTTTTTCTCATAATATGGAAATACGTTTTTTTAAGGCAGCCGGCGTCAACAGAGTCAGCTGCCTTTTTGTAAATAGATGATAAAAAGGGGTTATGGCAGTTTGTCCATGATGTTATACTTGAATAAATAAATCTCTTATTTGGTATAGCCCCATGTAAATCATCTCCAATAATATACGGTTGACGTTGTGCAATCTATCATTTTTATGATATTCCCATTGACAATATTACATATATGTTATACAATAAAGAAAACATAACATATATGTAATCTTTTGCGGCGATTTGAAGAAGTCGTAAAATTATTCTGAAGAAAAAACATAGAATATTTTATTTTCATATGAAATTTTAAGGCGAAAGGGGGATGTGCTTTAGTTCAGATGTTAATTTGAAAAACTTATAATAGACTATGGTGATAGAGAGGGGTAAATTTATTAATGAAAGATTATTTTTCTTTGAAATTAAAAAAAGTAATTGCTGTTGCTATTGTAACATTTATAGTTGCTGGAATTTTTAATAATAATTTTGAAAGTGAAAAAGTCGTAATTAATGTTCATGCTGAAAGCATCTTTACCTGTTATTCATTGAGCGATACAGAACTTAGAAATATAGCCGGATTATGTCAACAAGAACAGGGCACAGCGAAAGGGGCTGCTGCAGAAGCATCTCTTATGGCAAACATATATGAATTAAATGGAAGCAGTAAACCATTTTATGAATATGTCAGGGATTGTGGTTGGTGGTATAATTCTAAAAACATGGATAGCATGTCTGCGTCATCACAAGTTATTTCTGCAGTAAAAGATGTACTGATAAATGGCAGACGAATATTGCCCGGCTACATTAATGAGCACGATTACTTGAAGGAAGACATTGCTTCTGTAACAAATAATGGAGTATCATTTAATAAAACAGATAAAACACAATATGTTCCTCATGTAACCAAAATACATCAGGCGACCATACATGAAGTAAATGGAAAAAAATTTGGATTTAAAAATCCCATTACATATACATTCTACTGTTTTCCTACAGATACAAGTGATCCATTTGGTTATACTGATTTAGCAGGCACAAAAAGAGATGAGATAGGGGAAGCTTACTATGACTTTGATACTAAAGAATTAATTAATCCACCTGTCGGATTGAAATGGTATTATAAATATCCCCATGTAAATCTTGGAGATAAATTTACAGCATATATAATAAACACAGAAGCCTGGAAGCATCTAACATCAGAAGAAAATGACAATGTGATTATGACATCTGAAACTCGAAAAGCAGGACAGATGTGGAATTTTACGCGAAAGGCAGATGGAAGTTACAGGATAATCAATTGTAAAACCGGGAAAGCACTGGACGGCGGAGGTGCAGAGGGGAATCTGTATACATATGAATCCTGCGACAACAACTGGCAGAGCTGGGATATATACGGAAGTTCAGGCGAATATTATTTAAAATGTCAGGCATCTGATTATGTCATTGATATTTTGGGAGCATCGACAGAAGATGGCGCGAATGCTCAGATTTATGAACATAATGCTTCATCAGCTCAGAAGTTTCAAATATATATGCTTGATGAATTTGGAAAACTGGAGAAAATTCAGAATCTTGGAGATAAATTTACAGCATATATAATAAATAAAGAGGCATGGAAGCATATTACTGTAGAAGACAATGATAATGTAATGATGACATCCGAAACCCGAAAGGCAGAGCAGATGTGGAATTTCGTCAGAAAGGCAGACGGAAGCTACAGGATAACTAACTGCAGGACAGGAAAGGCGCTTGATGCCGGAGGCACAGAAGATAATATCTATACATATGAAGTATGTGATAATGCATGGCAGAGTTGGTATATATTTGGAAGTGCCGGCTCTTATTACCTGAAGTCACAGGGTTCCAATGGAATAATGGATGTTGTTGGAGGACAGACAGCAGACGGAATAAATGTTCAGTTGTACACACATAATGATACTGTTGCTCAGAAATTTGCTATATATGCTGGATGAATATGGAATGCTTGGAGAAGTCCAAAATCTTGGAGATGAATTTACAGCATATATTTTAAATCCGAATTCAAGTAAACCACTTACAGTAGAAAAAAATGATAATGTGATTATATCGTCTAAAACAAGCAGGGCAGAACAGATATGGAAGTTTTTTAGAAAAAAAGACGGAAGCTACAGGATAATTAACTGTGAAACAGGAAAAGCACTGGATGCAGGTGGAACAGACGGAAATATTTATACATATGAGTCCTGTGATAATGCATGGCAGAGCTGGTATGTATTTGGAACATCGGATTCATATTGTCTGAAATCACAGGCAACAAATGAAATAATTTATATTGTTGGTGGTAACACTGAAGACGGAGTAAATGCGCAGCTGTATTTACCGAATGGGACGCCGGCACAAAAATTTAAAATTGAAAAGGTTGATTTCTATGGCGATTTAAATGCAGATGGCCTAATAAATATAAAAGATCTTATTCTTTTCATAAAATGGTTTCAGAATGATGAGACTCTAATAGAAAATTACAGAGCAGCAGACATAGATGAAAATAATATTGTAAATATAGTTGATTTCATTATGTTGAAAAATTTGCTTATTTAAGTGTAAGAAAAGTATGATAACACATTTACTATGGTAAAGGTGATTTAAATGAAAAACGGTAATGCCATACCAGCATTGCCGTTTCCTGTAATTGTATATTTAATTTTTACCAGTATGATTTTCAGACATACCGGATATCTGACTTTCATAGAGCTGTTCAATAAAAAGCTCAGCTTTTCCTTTGTTCCGTTCAGTTAATGTACGGAATTGCTGAAGCAGCCTGATTTCATCTGATGTCAGTGAGGCATCTGACTGAATTGTTTTAATATTTGTTCTTCCTGCAAGATAGTCGAGGCTCACAGAGTAATATTTTGCTAAAGCGACTGCACGGGAAAAAGGTATTTCACGTTCGCCTTTTTCATATTTTCCATAGTACTGGGCTGTAGTTCCAAGATATTCAGCGATATCGGTCTGATTTTTGTCAGCATCTTCTCTTAAGTCTCGTATTCTCTGGTAAAGCGGCATATAATCACTCCTTTTAGTCGATTTTACCACAAATGACTAAAAAGACTTGATTAATCAATCTAAAAAGGTTATAATATATGTATTATCAATCACATTAGATTAATTATATGTTTATGCAGGTTGATATAAGATGGTTAAAGTAGCGGAAACAATAATTTTAAAGAAAAACATATAATATTTTATTTTCATATAGATTTTATAGATAAGGGGAATTATTAATATGAAGAAAAGATGGATTAGTTTATTAGTTGCCTCATCGATGGCATTCTCTGCTGTTGGTTCATTTCCTGACAGAATTGTAACACCGGTTGTAAGTGCTGCAGAAACAGTAGCGGATGTTTCTGCCTTAAATCCGTTGGAAAGTACATATTCTTTTATCAAAAGCCTGGAAGGATGCGATTTGCAGTGTTTCTGGGATGTTAGACAATGGACTATCGGATGGGGGAATAAATGTCCTTATGATCATGCTTCAGATGGTACAAAGGTAGGTCAAAGAGGCGGTCATACTATTTCAAAGGAATACGCAGATGAACTGTTTATTAGTAAAATATCCGGATATGTTTCAACTTTGAAATCAAACTGTGAAGGATTGTCTATGACACAGAATCAGTTTGACGCATTGCTTAGTGCTACATATAATCATGGAAATGTTATTTATTGTCCGTTGAAATATTATTTGCAGGGTACTCTTACTGAGGCTGAGGCAAGGGAAGAGTATTATGTCTGGTGTATAAATGCAGGGTCTTCTACGGAAGCTGGTCTGAGAAGGAGAAGAAAAGCTGAGGCAGATTTGTTTTTTTCATCTCCGGAACCGGTAGCTGCACCGACATATTTTAATATCCTTACTGACAAACCCAAATATGAAGTGGGTGAAAGTGTAGTTTTTACATACGACAGTGATAACGCCACAAAGTATAATATTGGTATGCACAAGGATGGTATTCCATTAGATACGTGGGATACAACTGATAACATATTCGAATATAAATTGAACGAACCAGGTTCATATTATGTATATGGAAGCGCATTTAATTCCAAAGGAAGTGTTGAAAACAGTAAACCAGTTTATTTTGAAGTAGTCAATTGCGAAAAAGAACCTTCGTATTTCAATATTTCCACTGACAAAAATAAATATATGGTAGGAGAAGAGATGCAGATAACTTTTGAGAGTGATACTGCAGTGAAATATGGTGTGGGGGTACATTTAAACGGAGAACCGTACGATTATATAGATTCATTTAACAATGAAGAAAAAATAACATTAAGCAAAGCCGGTACATATTATTTTTATGGTTCAGCATTCAATTCAAAAGGTTATGCTGACAACAGTTCACCTGTTTGGGTTAATGTTTATGATTCGGCTCCTGAAATATCAAAGATTTCCATTGACGACTCAGAATTGTGTGTAGGAGATACAATTACCTTTAAAGTAGAAAGCGATACAGCAACAGCATATTCTCTTGGTATATATAAAGACGGAGAACGTTATGATTCAATATGGGATTTTACAGAAGAAACACATGAATATCTGTTAAAGGAATCCGGTGAATACAGTGTGTATGTAACATCTTACAATTCTCTCGGATATAAAGGCAGTGAAAAAGTTAAATTTACAGTCAAGGAAAAAATAAATAAAGGTGACTGCAACAATGACGGTAAACTGTCTGCTATAGATGCAATTGCCCTCAGAAAATATCTTCTTGGTGCAAAAGATTCAGAATTAGCCAATTCAGAGGCAGCAGATCTTGATGATAACGGAGTTATAAACATCGTTGACTTCATTATGTTGAAAAATCTTCTTGCTTCGTCATAAAACTATAATCCGTTGTTTCATTTGCACGGATATTAAATAACCAAACAAAATCCATACCCGAAAAGCAGCTAATAGGGTATGGATTTTTATTTTATATAGATTTCACTCAGTTTTTTCTAAAAACAAAACCACCCCACAGAGAAGACTGTGGGGTGATTTAAGTTTATGCGTTCTGCTGTGCTGCAAGCTGAGCCTTGAGGCGCTTTATTTCAGCAGCCATTTGTTCCTTTTCAGCAACCGCACGATTCTTTTCTGCAGTCACCTTTTCTATTACCTTGTCTTTTTCTTCCGACGCTTCGTCAATGAGTCTTTGTACTTTGTCACACATAATCTTCTTTCCTTTCTGGTCTTTCTTGTAGTATCTTACCTTTTCTGAAAGCGGGCCGAAATCTTTGCTGTTTTCATCCGTGTTTCGGAAATATTCCATCAGCTTTGTTATTTCTCTTTCCGTTGTTACCGCTGTATTCAGGTATATTTCGTGGACACCGTTTGATACTGTTTCATCTGTGTTTTTGATTTTTCTTTCTATTTCGTAGTAGTTGTCTCCGAGTCCGAAGGGGTCAAACTCCGAGATGAATATGAACCAGCATTCCGGCAGTTCTCTGTATTTGCAGCCCTTGTTCAGAAAGGATATATCCACATTCGCCTGGTAGTAACGTATTCTTTTCGGGTGATGGTCGTTGTCTGATTTCTGTACCTCGATATTGTATACACGCCCGTTTTCATCCTCTGCAATTACATCAAGGGTTACTGAATGTGTGAGTATGTTTCTGAAATGATACTGGACATTT
>JAUNJF010000009.1 GCA_030533405.1 Eubacteriales bacterium | reverse complement strand
GGAAATAATATTAGAAGGTCTTGGGCATGGTCAGATGTGTTATAAGTATTCTGAAGAATTGTGTAAATTGATAATTCGGGAGTGGAATTAAAAAATGCTTAAATTCCAGTTTTCGGAATTAAACAAATATGAATTTGTTTAGATGATATGTTCGTTATTATTTTGATTACCAAAATAAATTAATAGTGTATTTAGGGGTAAGAAAAATGGACAATATACAAATGAAAATAAACGAAGCAATTGATTTTTTAGGATTAAACGATATGGCAGTATGCATTCATGCATCTCTTAAATCATTCGATTCATATATTCCGAATTTATTAGAGATTTTTTTAGAAGCAGGCTGTACAGTTTTAGTACCGACTTTTAGCGATATGTTTGAAACGCATCCTATAGAAGGATTGATGCCGGAGCAAAATGGTGCGGGAGATTATTCGTATTTTATAAATAAAGAGTATGTAGATAATGTTGTTTATTCAACCGAAAGTAATGAATTGACAGTAGAAGAAATGGGAATGTTTCCACAGATGGTGTTGGAAAAAGCCGGCAGGGTGAGAGGAAAAAATGCTCTCAATTCTTTTACAGCAGTTGGAGCGATGGGCCGAAAATTGGTGCAAAACCAGACGAATCACGATGTTTATGCGCCACTGGAGGAATTGTACGAGCTGGATGGATATGTTCTTTTAATTGGTGTGGGTTTAGATAGTGCAACTGCTATACATTATGCAGAACAGAAAGCAGGAAGAATGCCGTTTGTTCGTTGGAGCAAAGATCCAGCCGGCAATACTATAGCGGTTCGAGCAGGTGGTTGCTCAGATGGCTTTGAGAAATTATCGCCTTTTCTAAGTACGTTTGAAAAAACGGTTACAGTATTTGGAAGTAAGTGGAGATGTTATAAAATTCGAGAATTAGTGAATGTTTGTGAAAAAGAATTTCGTGAAAATGCAAATGTAGCTCATTGTGGGGATCCAAGATGTGAACGATGCAATGATGCAGCTAAAGGTGGCCCAATATGGTTTTAGATTCTATTAAACACCAATAGCAACTATAAAAAATCTGCTGAAAGATAAATATGAATTTGTGGAGGAACTGTGTGATTAACATATATAAAGAGTATCTCTTAGAAACTGAATGTATTGATTATAATAATCCAGTTATTAAGGAAAAGGTTAATGAACTAAGGTTAAATTCAAATTCAAAGATGAAATATATTGATAATGCATATAGATTTGTAAGAGATAAAATAACGCATTCATGGGATATTAAGTCAGAGGTGGTATCTCGTAAAGCAAGTGAAGTACTTTTAAATGGAACAGGAATATGTTGGACAAAGTCATGTTTATTAGCAGCACTTCTAAGAGCCAATGGAATACCCTCAGGAATCTCTTATCAATATCTTACAAGAGCTGATGATAATGCCGATGAAGGCTATATTATTCATGCACTTAATACAGTTTATATAAGTGAATTGAATAAATGGATAAGAGTTGATGCAAGAGGTAACAAAGAGAATGTTCATGCAGAATTTTGTATAGATGAAGAAAAATTAGCTTTTCCAATCAGAACCGAATTGGGTGAAATAGATTATAGAGATAATAATTCGAATTTAGATGGCAGACTGATTACTATATTGAAAGAGAGTAAGAATATTCTTGAAATATCAACTGACTTTTTAATGTACTGATGATTTGTTTATAGTCAGTTTGAAAGATTGATAAAGAGATAAATTGCAGCTTGTCGAGCTGGGATAGAAAGTTGAATTTTGATAATACGGTGTAAGTTAAACTTAGATTTTTGTGCTAAGGAGAGACGTAATTGAATAGTGATAATAGTTTCAGTGAATCTGAAAGGTACAAAGCTAAAGTTAAAAGAATAATAGAAAATAGAAACTTGTACTCAATTATGAATAATACAAAATGGAGAGAGTTAAAAGAAGGCGTATCTGAATTGCCATTTTTACCGCCATTTGTTATCAAAGCAGTTGATGAAGAGGAAACAGAATATCATGAGTTTTCGCATGATGAATATAATACTTGTGATTGGGGGCTGTATCTAGATAATTATTTGGGTGGAGATATTTATGCTACGCCTTATTATGCTGTTGAGTGGATTAAGGTTAGACCACGAATATTGGAACATCAGGGTAGATTGATTGAAAGTAAGGTGATTGATGAAACAGAGGAATTTGTCGCCATGCTGAAATCTTATAATATTCCCTATGTTGAAACTGGCAGAACTTATATTATTTATGGATATCGTTAATCAAATTTTGATAATACGGTGCAACTAAATTCATATTTAGCTGTGAAAGGAAGATAAGTAATTGTTTGAGCAAGGATTTCCGTTAGAACTAAGAAGTGTGCTTCATAAAGTATTGGGACTTATTAGTACGCAAACTTATAATAATGTTGCTTAATTTGAGAAAGGGATTTGAAAAATAATGTCAAAAGAAGCATATACATTTGAAAATATAAACGGAAAAACTGCATATTTGGTTGGAGTCGTTGATACACTTTGCGATGAATACCTTGTAAGTGCGTGCCCGCAATACACTATTGTAGAGGCAGATCTATTTGAAATAGATGAATCCCAAGATTTTAACAAATACATTGCGGCTAGACTGAAGGAATATCTTCCATCAATTGGTGGAGATGCTGGAGCTATTGAAGACAAAATAAATAAAATGAAAATTGAATTCGAAAAGGAGACTGATTTTAAGAGTTTCCAAGCACCTGGATTTATCATGAGCATGTATGAACATATGCCTGAATACATGCATGGAAGAAAGGGGCACGATGCATTTGCTTTGTTTTGTGAAGGAACCGAGTACTATTTGGGAAAACCAATTGGCTTTTACAGAGCAACAAAGGGGTATGATATTCTTTCAAAGTTTTATATAGGTATGATATTTGAAGTGATTCTTATTGAATTTGAGGGATATCTTTTGATGCTTAGCCGAGGGACGAGCGAATAACAATATTTTCAAGGAGTAGCCATATGAGCAAGATTGAATTGATAAATGCTTCCTGTGCAGATCAGGAAGTTGATGTTGTGGTTAACGCAGCCAATGACGGTCTTTGGGCCGGTGGTGGAATATGTGGAGTAATATTCAAGAAGGCAGGGATGGGCGAAGATATTCTGAAATAGGTTTACAGACTGATTTAGTAATATATGAACTTTATGATTTTGATCATTCGGGCTAGAAAGGGGAAAGTGAGATGAACAGAATAAACTATAATATGAAAGAGCATGGATTTGTAGGACATCTCTCAATCCCTGAACAAAGCACAAAGTACGGCGTAATAGTAATAATGGGTGGAGAACAGAGTATATTACCGGGAACACTAATAGCAGATAGATTTGCAGATTATGGAATTGCTGCGCTTGCTGTTTCTTTATTTGGAGCTGAAGGACTATCTGATGGTGCTAATCAAATTTCATTAGATATGTTTATACCGGCATTAAAGGTATTGAAAGATATGGGATGTACCAATATTAGTACTTATGGTATGTCAATGGGCAGTATATTTGCAGCGCTTATTCCTAAATATATCGGTGGCGTTGATAATGTGATTTTATGTTCTCCTACACATGTTCCTTTTGAAGGAACTGTTGATAAAAAATCTAACTCCGGCAGAAGTATTGCTACATGGAAGGGGCAGGATATTCCGTTTGTAAGACCTTGCTTTGCACATCGAAAAATGAATAAGTATTATTTTGATGAAGAAGCTAACCGTAAAGTTATGGGAATGTGGATTGCGTACAGAGATGCTTATCGTGATAAAGATTTGGAAGCGCTTGCAGATCTTAAACTATATGAAACAGGAGCAAGGATATTATTGATAGCCGGAACAGGCGATGAGGCTTGGCCTTCGGATTACTCTGTAAATTATATTAAGAGTCAATTAGATGCAATAAAATATGAAAAGGAATATAAAGTCTGCATATATCCTAATGCAAGTCATCTTATTGGAATGATGCCAAATAAAAAAAGAGAACGTAAGCTTTATCGTATGCTACCACTTATAGGATTTATATACAAAACTTTTGGTAATCACAAAATGGAATGTATGAATGCATTGGAAGAATCGGAACAAGAGATTGTGAATTGGGTACTGGATTCTTAAGGAATCTTATTTTGAGAATACGGGCTACCGTAAATTTTTATTTAGCTGTGAAAGGATGGTTATATGGTTACACATATAGGCACAAGAACAATTACTACTGAGAGATTGATTCTTAGACGTTTTGATTATTTAGATATTGACTCTATGATTCGTAATTGGATTGCGGATGAACAGACACAGTGGGATTATGGTGAGCCGTATTATCCTACATATGAAGCTGTTAGAGAATTATTTGATACAAAGTATATTGCTTCTTATTGTAAAGAGGATTATTACCGATGGGCGGTAATAGAAAAAAACTCTGGAGAGTGCATTGGACAAATTGCTTTTTTTAGAGTTGATACCGATAATCAACAAGGTGAAATAGAGTATGTCATTGGGCCAGCATTTCAGGGTAAAGGATTCGCTACTGAGATGACAAAAGCAGTTATCAAATTTGGTTTTGAAGAGATAAATTTTCATAGAATAGAAATTGATTGTCGCACAGCTAATGAGACTTCTAAAAAAGTTATTGAAAAGTGTGGGCTAACTTATGAGGGAACATTTCGTGATTTCTTTTGGAGAAAAGATCATTATGAAGGAAGACAAGTGTTTTCTATATTAAAGGATGAATACGAAAATACATTTTCCTGATATGAAAATTGAAATTTTTATGATCCTCGATAGACAGTATCGGAATCATATTGTGCTAAGATAAAAATATGGAAAAGGGTTAACTCTGAATTTGAAAGTTAGGAGCATGTGTGCAGAACTATGTCCTATGTACATTTATTCATGAATGTGCATAGGACATTTTCTTTGATTTTTGAAGATGCTATATTATAGTACACTATATGATGAATGATGAATGTGTAAGCTTGTGTAAAATTAATGTGTAACATTTTTGATGTATCATTGTTATATTGTTAGAAACGTTTCAAAATTGAAAAGTGGAGGCAGATATGCAAAGTAAAATATTGCAGCAACTGTATGCAAAATATCATAAAGAAATCTACCTATATCTGTTCTCTCTTTGTCATAACCGCGAGCTTGCGGAGGATTTGATGCAGGAAACCTTTTTGAAGGCGTTGCTTTCGCTAGCGGATGCGCATACCAATGTGCGAGCCTGGCTTTATTTGGTGGCAAGAAATCTGTATTTCAATCATCAAAATCGGGAAAGGAAAGTAACGTATCTTGAGGAGATAGAAGAAGTACTTGAGGATGTGCAGTCGGATGAGGAGATGTTGTCTGCAGATGTAGCAGGTATAGCGGATATTGGAATGGAAAAGAATGGGGAGGCGGAAGCATTTACACTGCTGGTAAAGAAAACGATTCGCAATGCATTTATTAAAACTGGAATTATCGTTAGTGTTGTGGTTTTGGCAATTGTGTGTTTTGTGATATTTGCTGTTCCACAGATTGTAGATTGTTTCTATTATGATCCGGGAAAAATTGCATGGAGCTCTGAACAATATGAGGGTAGGAAAGAGAATCAGCTTTCTCTTGATGTTGCAACCTATTCGGAATTATTTTTGCCAGGCGTGTATCGCCATACTGCAAATGTAATTGGAAAAGGAAATGCAGAGTATGATGTTACAATTGAACAAAATATGTCTTATACGGGTCAGTTTACAGATGTTTCTGGAACAATCAACAAGGGAAAAATGATTTTGTATAATCCCAATGTTTTAAGTGGAAAAATCGTGGGATTAGTGTCGAATTCCTTTATGCCTGCAGAGGATAAGGTGCAGGATTACTACTCAGAAGAGATTAATTATACAAAGCAGGATTCACTGAATGCGTTGGAAGATAATCAGATTTATATTGCATATATGACATTAAAGGATGTTGTGTCCTTTGCGGATTTCAGTAAGTGGGATGATGAAAATGAAGTAGGAGCCAATTGGTGTGCGATTTGTAAAAAGGATGAAATGCATGCAGAAGGAGAGCCAGAGTATTGTTGTGATTCCATGCCGCTGGGATTTCGATATCAGGATGGAGTGCCTTGCATTGGGTATGATGGTAAGAAGTATCCGCTTTTGACAATGTGTAATATTGAGGCCGACGGAGAGGATGAATATGATTGGGAGATGACAGATGAGAATATGAAGCAACACGTAATCAGTATGCTTCGCTATATGGATGATCAAAAGGAATTCACGGAAATGATGGGGAAAGAGGTAGATTTTCAGGCATGGGCTTCGAATGTGGAGAAATATGGGTTGAACATTTATGGTTTTGTTATCATTGGTGACAGGGAGGAGATTCAGCGCGTGGGTGAAATGGATGAGGTGATTCGTATTTTTACGCATCCGATGGAGTAGGAAAGAGATTTTAGTTGCAAGAATTCGTTTTTTGTTACTGTACAAAATCAAACAAAGCATATATAATAATGCATGGGTTTTTATACCCATGCATTTGTATTGTTTATAAGTAGAAGTTGATATACAAAGTAGGAGGCAATTATGGCAGAGTCAATGAAGGGGTTAAAGAGAACCCACAGATGTACTGAAGTAAGTAACAAGAATGTAAATGAAACCGTAACCGTTATGGGTTGGGTACAGAAGAGCCGTAACAAGGGTGGTATCATTTTTGTTGATTTGAGAGATCGTAGTGGTTTGCTTCAGATTATTTTTGAAGAGGATAAATGTGGAAGCGAAAGCTTTGCGAAGGCAGAGAAACTTCGTAGTGAGTTTGTTGTTGCAATCACTGGTGAGGTTGCTATGCGTGCTGGTGGAATCAATCAGAATTTGGCGACAGGTGATATTGAGATTATCGCAAAAGATATTCGTATTCTTTCTGAGGCTGAGACACCTCCATTCCCAATTGAGGAGAATTCAAAGACAAAGGAAGAGATTCGTTTGAAATATCGTCCTCTTGACCTTCGTCGTCCAGATATTCAGAGTAACTTGATTCTTCGTAGTAAGGTTGTAAGTGAAATTCGTAATTATCTTGCAGAGGAAGGTTTTTTGGAGATTGAGACACCAATCCTTAACAAGTCAACACCAGAGGGTGCAAGAGATTATTTGGTTCCTAGCCGTGTGCATCCAGGAACATTTTATGCACTTCCACAGTCACCACAGATTTTCAAGCAGTTGTTGATGGCTTCTGGTTATGATCGTTACTATCAGGTGGCAAAATGTTTCCGTGATGAGGATTTGCGTGCAGATCGTCAGCCTGAGTTTACTCAGATCGATATGGAGTTATCCTTCGTTGATGTTGAGGATGTATTAGATGTAAATGAGCGTTTGCTTGCAAGAGTATTTAAGAATTGTTTAGGCGTAGACGTGCAGTTGCCAATTCAGCGTATGACATGGGCTGAGGCTATGGAGCGTTTCGGTTCGGATAAGCCAGACCTTCGTTTTGGTATGGAGCTTAAGAATGTAACAGATATCGTTAAGGATTGCGGTTTTGGTGTATTTACAGGCGCTATTGAAAATGGCGGTTCCGTTCGTGCAATCAATGTTAAGGGACAGGGTGCTATGCCTCGTAAGAAGATTGACGCATTGGTTGATTTTGCGAAGGGATATGGTGCTAAGGGTCTTGCTTACATTTGTATCAACGAGGATGGAACCTTTAAGTCATCCTTTGCAAAATTCATGTCAGAGGATGAAATGAAGAACTTGGTTGCAGCTGTTGATGGTGAGCCAGGTGACTTGTTATTGTTTGCTGCAGATCGTGATAAGATTGTATTCTCTGTACTTGGCGCATTGCGTTGCGAGATGGCAGAGCAGTTAGAGTTGATTGATAAGAAGGATTATCGTTTCTTGTGGGTAACAGAGTTCCCAGTATTTGAGTGGTCAGATGAAGAGGAGCGTTATAAGGCTATGCATCATCCATTTACAATGCCAATGGATGAGGATTTGGAATTGCTTGACACAGATATGGGTGCAGCAAGAGCAAAGGCTTATGATATCGTATTAAATGGTGTTGAGCTTGGTGGTGGTTCTGTCCGTATTCACCAGGATGATGTACAGGAGAAGATGTTCAAGCTTCTTGGATTTACAGAGGAAGAAGCACATGATCGTTTTGGATTCTTGTTAGATGCATTCAAGTATGGTGTACCACCTCATGCAGGACTTGCATTTGGTTTGGACCGTATGATTATGTTGATGACAGGTGCAGATTCTATTCGTGACGTTATTGCATTCCCTAAGATTAAGGATGCATCTTGTTTGATGAGTAATGCACCAGATGTAGTTGATCCAAAGCAGTTAGAGGAGCTTTGCTTAAAGGTGGAGATTCCAGAGGAATAATGCAAAGTATAAAAAGACTTTTATATTCGTTTTTTGGAGCGAATATAAGGGTCTTTTTTCTTTTGAATTTATCGGGTTTATATTTAGGAAAAATGTGGTAATATGGGATTCATACGAGTTTCTTTTTGTGCAGGTTGTTGGTGTAATGTATCTATATCGATAAAATGATATAGTGAAGATTTACAAACAATCATGTGGAAAAAGGGTGCGTGTAGAAAAAACTATCAATTGAAAGGGGAATTTTCAAGAATGTGGAGAAAGTTTAAAAAAGCAGGTGCAATGGTTTTGGTTGGTGCTATGATCGCAGAAGGCGCTATTCCTTATAACGTATTGACTGCAGAAGCTGCAGAGACAGCTGTGGCAAATGTTTTGGCAGAGTATAATACAAATTTTGAAGGAGCAGGTTGGTGGAGTGATTCAAGCTGGAAAGACTATGCTGTAACACCATATGCAGAGGGTGAGCAGCCAGGAGAAGAGTGTGGAAAATCATATCTTACAGTAACAGATAAGGAAGCACACATTAATGCAGCGGGAATTTTGGAACCAAATGGAACATATAAGTTTTCATACTATGTAAAACTTGGTGAGGGAGTAAAGAGTGCAGAACCAAAGCTTGAGGTAATTGCGCATCCAGATTGGAGTACATTTAATCCTGCAGAAGTTGTTTATGATAAAGAGGTAACAGTATCTGATAAATGGCAGAAGGTAACAGGAACAATCAAGATGCCAGATTGTGCGGACAGTGATGAGATTATGGTGAAATTCTCAGATGCAAATGGCGCAGTATTCTGCATTGATGCTTTGAATCTTGAGTTTGTTCGTGAGATTTCAGCAGATCAGAATGTGATTAGTAATTTTAACACAAGCTTTGAAGGTGCAGGCTGGTGGAGTGATGCTAGTTGGAAAGATTATGCAGTAACTAAATATGCAAAGGGCGAACAGCCAGGAGCAGATTGTGGTGAGGCATATGTGACAGCTGAGAATCAGCTTCATATTAATCACGGAGATATTGCAAGTGCATTGAAGAGTGGTGGAACATATGCATTTACATATTATGCAAAATTAGCAGATGGCGTAGACAAGGGAGATGTGAAACTTGAAATCGCAAGTCATGATGCAAGTTGGGGCAATTACATGGCTGCAGAATTAGAGTATGACAAAGACATTACTTTAACAAATCAGTGGCAGAAATTAAGTGGTACATTTGATATGCCAGAAAACGATGCTGCAGAAGAAGTTAAGATTGAGTTTACTGCACCAGAAGGTGTTAAATTCTGTATCGATGAACTTAAGATTGCTGAGCTTTCTAGTGGAGCTGTTCAGAGTGAAGATAAGAAGATTGCAATCAAGTCTCTTGAGCAGGCTACAATGTATAATGCAACTGTAACAGAAGATGGAGATGCATTGAAGGTTGATCTTGCAGCACAGTGGGATGAAGCTAGATTTGTAATTCCAGAAGATATTGCAAGCAGAGTAGAAGGATTCAAGATTAATGGTGATGACAGCAACTTTGGTTCTATGTCTGTTAAGATGCTTGTAAAGGATGATAAGTATACAGATAACAGTGGTGAAGAGTTTGCAGTAGCATATCAGACAAGTCAGGTAAAGGCAAAGAATACAAACTTAGTTCCAATTAAGTATGTTGGTATCATGAATCATTCAGAAGGACCTATCACATTTAAGATTGACTCGATTACCTTCTTCTTAAATGATGGAACTGTTGTTGATAGAAGTATCCAGCAGGATATTCCTGATTTAAGAGATGTTCTTACAAAGAATGGTATTGAGCGTACAGGTGTTGCGCTTCCAGCAAGTGCGTTGACGGATAGTGATCGTATGGATTTGGTTCATAAACATTTCAATAGTGTTACTTGCGAGAATGAAATGAAACCAGCATCTATTCTTGGTGGAGAGCCAACAATCGTTGAGAAAACAGCGGATAATAAGTTGGGATTAAAGCTTCATTTTGAAGATGGTGATAAGATTCTTGATGATTTGATCGCATACAATAAAGAGAATGGAACAGATATCAAGATGAGAGGTCATGTTCTTGCATGGCATTCACAGACACCTGCTTGGTTCTATCATGAAGATTATGATACATCTAAGCCATTGTTATCTAAGGAAGCTATGCTTGAGAGATTAGATAACTATATTGAGGCTGTTATGAATCATTATTATGGCAAGTCAAGCCCTTATGATGGAATGATTTACGCATGGGATGTTGTAAATGAGGCAGTAAGTGATGCAACAAATAAAGTAAGAACACAGGGAGATGCAGCAGGTGTTGAAACATCATGGTATAGCATTTTCTCAGGTGATGATACATTTATTCGCGAAGCATTTAAGTCAGCTAACAAATATGCACCATCATATGTTAAGTTGTTCTATAATGATTACAATGATACAACACCTGGAAAAGTGAAAGGTATTTGTAATTTGTTAACTGCAATCAAGTCAACAGAGGGTGCTCGTATTGATGGTATGGGTATGCAGGGTCACTATGGCATGGATTCACCATCTCTTGCAGAGTTTGAAAATGCAGTACGTGCATATTCAGCAATTGTAGGAGAAGTTCAGATTACAGAGCTTGACTTTAAGGCAAGTAATGGATATACAGGTGCTAAGGACCAGGTTGAAGGCGAATATACAAAAGAAGGTCATAGATATAAGAATTTATTCAATAAGATTAATGAATTAGATGCTGAGGACGGTATCGATATTTCAGCAGTTGTATTATGGGGAACAGATGATGGTCACTCATGGTTGAATGATGCAAATACAGTTGGTGGTTCTGGTGACGGTAGTCCAGTTTGTCCATTACCATTTGATGCAAATTATCAGGCTAAACCAGCATACTGGGGAATTGTACAGCAGGATACATTATTACCATTTGTAAATGAGGTAGATTCCTTAAAGGGTGTGAATAGTTCACTTAACTTTGATGAAGCAAACGCAACCATTATTCCTTCTTGGGATGAGAATGGAATTACATTCAAGATTCAGGTTAAGGATGAGAAGGAAGATGCAACAGATGCTGTAACATTGTATGTTGATATTGATGGAACAATTGAAAAATATACAGTAAAGAGAGCAGATGCTAAGAAGATTGATGGTGGATATGAAGCAGAAATCAAGGTTAAGAAGAGCTTAAAGGTATTACAGAAGGTTGCATTTGATGTGGTTGTTCAGGATGGTGAGAAGAAGATTTCTTACAATGACACAACAAATAGTCAGGATAGCACAAGTAAGTACTACGCTAAGATGACATTAAAGCCATTTATGTCAATCGGTAAGGGTTCTGCTAAGATTGATGGTAAGGTAGATGATATTTGGAAGAACGTTCCTGAGACAAAGCTTGAGGTTGTTTCTGGAAGCCCAGAGGCATCAGCAACTGCTAAGGTTATGTGGGATGCAGATAATCTTTATATCTTAATGAATGTTAAGGATCCAACAGTTGATGTTTCAGCTTCTGCTGCACATGAGCAGGATTCTGTAGAGATCTTCATTGATGAGGATAATAAGAAAACAGATTCTTTAGATGGAAATGATAAGCAGTATCGTATCAATGCAGAAAATGTACAGAGCTTTAATGGTGAGTCATGTACAGCTGATAACATTGTATCTAAGACAACAAAGACAAAAGATGGTTACATGGTTGAGACCGCAATTAAGTGGACATCTATGAAAGCATCTGCAGGATCAATGATTGGTTTAGACTTACAGATTAACGATGGTAAGGGTGGAACTAGAATTGGTACAGCAAATTGGTATGATGCAAGTGGATCTGGCTGGTCTAAGTCAGCTGTATTTGGTACAGCAGAGCTTTCGAAAGAGTTAGTGCCTACTTCAACTGCTTCAGAAGAGAAAGTTGCTAATCCTAAGTTCTCTGCTAAGTCAACAAAGATTCAGAAGGGTAAGACTTCTTCAGCACTTGCTACTGATATTACACTTGGTAAGGGCGATTCTATTAAGAGCTGGAAGAGTTCTAAGAAGAGCATCGTAACAGTTGATAAGAAGGGTAAGATTAAGGCTAAGAAGGTTGGTAAGGCAACAATTACTGTAACAACTAAGAAGGGCAAGAAAGCTACAATTACAGTAAATGTAGTAAAGGGTAAAGTAACAACTACCAAGTTGAAACTTAAGAATAAGGCAACAAATAAGTCAATCGCTAATAAGAAGGTTGTAAGCCTTAAGAAGGGTAAGACACTTCAGCTTAAGCCAGTTGTAACACCAATTACTTCAGCAAGCAAATTAACATTTAAGTCAAGCAAGAAGAGCATTGCAACTGTTACATCTAAGGGTAAAGTAACAGCTAAGAAGGCTGGTAAGACAACAATTACAGTTACATCAGGAAAGAAGAGCATCAAGTTTACTGTAAAGGTAAAATAATATAAGTTAAGCTTATATAAAGTAAGGAGCACGTCCAAGTGATGTGCTCCTTTTTGTAACTTTATAAGAAAATATATAATTAAATATAAAAAAGAAGCGAAGGATAAAATCCTTCGCTTCTTTTGTTGAGGGGGAGAGGGAGGAGTACATAACATGTACTCACAATGAAAAACAATGTAGATGTTTGTCATCTACAATACATACTATACAAGATAGTTGTGAAAAATTCGTGTTCAAATTATTTAGAAATTGTGAAAATCAAATTCTAATTATCCCATTTGAGCAAATAAAGCAGCGATTTCATCGGCAGAAAGCTGTTTATTTGGATCATCTGAAACTGGTGTAATGCTAACTGGTTCCGGAGCAGGCTCTTCTTTTGCAGGAGCTGGTTCCGCAGCGGCAAATAAAGCAGCGATTTCGTCAGCAGAAAGCTGCTTGTTTGGATCGTCCGAAAGAGGAGTGACTGCAACTGGTTCTGGAGCAGGAGCAGGTTCTTCCTTTGCAGGAGCAGGTTCTGCAGCAGCAAATAAAGCAGCGATTTCGTCAGCAGAAAGCTGTTTATTTGGATCGTCCGAAAGAGGAGTGACTGCAACCGGTTCTGGAGCAGGAGTAGGCTCTTCCTTTGCAGGAGCAGGCTCCGCAGCAGCAAATAAAGCAGCAATCTCATCTGCAGATAGTTGTTTGTTTGGATCAGTATCCTCGGATTTACCAACAACCGTAAAGGTAGGTGTAAACGCTTCTTCTTCCGCAGGAGCCTCTTCTACAGGAGCTTCCTCTGCAACCGGTTCTGCTATTTCTTCTACCATGGATTCTTCTGCTATCATTTCTTCAGCTACTTCTTCTAATGGTACCTCTTCTGGTATTGGTTCCGCAGTTATTTCTTCTGCGGCTGTTTCTTCCGCAATTGCTTTTAATAAATTGTCATCTGTTAATGCTTCAAGTGTTTCTTCTCCTGTAGTATCTTCTTCTAAAGCAGCATTTAATAAAGCGTCCATATCTGCCTCTGTAAGAGCTTCTGCCTCTAAAGATGCAGGTTCTGTTTCTTCAATTGGTAAAGTTTCTTCTAATGAAGCATCCAAATCTGTAAATGCATCTGGTGTTGCTGTCATAGGTTCAGGTTGTGCAGCCGCAGGTTCTGGTGCAGTAGGAATTGGAGCAACTGGTTCTGGCATCTGTGTGACTGGAGCTGCCTGTGCTACTGGCATTGAAGGAGCAACCGGCATTGTCTGCATAACAGGAGCAACTGGCATCTGTACACGTTGAATGCTGTTTGAGATGTTTTGAAGCTCATGTGCAACATTGTTAAGCTGTAATCCCATTGCCTGATCCATTCCATTTGGCTGTGTTTTTAAATAGTTTACGATAGACTGTAATGTATCAACAATTTCATTATTATTTGGCTGAATCTGATCAAATCCCTGAATCATGGTTTCGTTTAACTGATTACGGATTTCTTTTAAGGTGGCAATCAATTTCAACGTATTATTTTGATCGTATTTGATCATTAATTTTGTTGCCTTGTTCTGTGCACTTGTCAAAGATGTTAAATTACGATAAAGTGCTTCCTGACTTTCGGCATATCGATCTTCCAAGCCAGTAACAACCTTAGCTGTTTGGCGAGTATAGTAATAAGTTGATTTACCGATTTGTGCCTGCGCACTACTCATATTTTCTAATTGAGAGGAAATGTCGTCAATTAAATTCTTCATTTGCACATTTGCTGATTTGTTACGCATGGTAATGAACGTAATAATATTCATTGTTAAAATGTATGCGGTAATCAAAAATAGAGCGCTTGTAACAATTACTGCAAATAAATAAGTATGGTACATAATAAATGTGTAGATGAGTGCAATTCCTGCTGTTAATGTGGCAAGAACGGATAGAACTAATTTGTTGTCTTCTTTATTCATCGTTTGTGTCCTCCTAATATGTAATAATGTAAGCAATCATTTTCTATCAGTGTCAAAAACATATTCTATAAATAGTATACAAATATGATTATAACCGAATGAATATGCCATATATTGTGGGTGCGTAATTATGTAAACTAATGCATGCTTTTTGTATGAAAATGAACACCTTGAATATAGGGCATAATTTATACTATTATACATGAAAATTGCTTTTTCGTAAATAGTGTTATGTAAACTAAAAAGGGGGACTAGCGATTATTTGAAATGAAACCAAAAAAATTTGTATAAGAGGCATTGTTAGACAAAAACTACTAATGCCTCTAGATTTATGTTAAAATAATTGTAAAGGTGGTAAACGAATCGTAGAATGCTAGTATTTACAAGGGCTTGAGCAGGTAAACGATGCGTCGGTTGTTTTTTGATCGAAAGACAATTAGGATTGCAGTCGGAGGTGATAAAAATGGATGCAAACAAATTCGGTTGCTTTGTAGCTGAAAGAAGAAAAGAATTAAATATGACACAAAAGAATTTAGCTGCAAAAATTCAAGTAACGGACAAAGCAGTCAGTAAATGGGAACGAGGTTTAGGTTTTCCAGATATCAATACAATAGAAATTTTAGCTGATGCTTTAGATGTATCCATAATGGAGCTTATGAAATCAGAAAGAATTGTGGAAGAAGCTACGGTAGAAGAAAATGTGGTGAATGAGGTTGTGCAGATTGCAAAGGCAGATATTGAAGAACGGCAGAAGATTATTACTTACACGGTTGCTGGGACATCATTGTTATTAACTGTCTTTGAACTCATTTTGAGTATTGACTGGAATGCAGAGGGTATGTCTTTACGTGCTACTGTACCATGGGTAACCATTATTCCAGCCATGTTGATGCTATTGTATGGAATTGTGTGTAAGATACGAGGAAAGCAATCATTTGGAGCGATAGAGATTGGCTTTTGTTTGTTGCTGATCCCTATCATCATTTTGGGTGGTGCATTTTTGATTTGTGGCTTTGTTCTGAGCTGATAAAAGTTAATAAGAGGAACGAGAAAGGGACAATGTAGAGTTTACATTGTCTCTTTTATAATGTTATTATAATCTAAACACAGAAGGAGGCGCGAAGTAAATGGAAACAAAAGTATCGGTAATAATTCCGGCACATAATGAGGAGAAATATATTGTTCGTTGTATGAAATCTATTAAACAAGCAGCGAAAATGATTGATTCAAAAACAGAGATTATCGTAGTGTGTAACAGATGCACGGATCAAACTGCGGAATTAGCAGAAGAAAATGGAGCCAGAGTATTATTTAATGAAGATAGATGTATTGCGAAAGTAAGAAATGCAGGTATTGAAGCTGCCAGGGGAGAAACTATTGTAACGATTGATGCGGATAATCGAATGACCAAAGGAACCATAAAAGAAGTCTGTGAACTTTTAGAAAGTGGGAAGTTTATTGGTGGGGGTGCACCAATCCGATTTGAACGTACATCATTTGCGTTATTCATAAACGACATGATGTGTAGGCTAGGTTTCGGAATTACAGGACTATATTGCGGTATGTTTTGGGCGAAAAAAGAGTCGTTTGATCAAATTGGCGGCTTTGTAGATAAAAGAGCTATGGAAGATGTTATGACCGCAAAGGCGCTCAAAAAGCTGGGAAGTATAGAAGGAAAAAAATATGGGTGCCTGAAAAGAAATGTGTTAATTAACTCTACAAGAAAATATGATGATTATGGTGATTGGATGTATTTTAAACTTATGTTTGAAAATGCAGGAACGATGATAAAAGCTATGTTGGGTAATAGTCGGGAATATGACAAATTAATTGATAAAATATTTTATGATTATAATGATTAGAATAAAGGCTGAAATAAGATGATTTCAATAAATACGAGTAGTCTAAGAGGATTAAAATATAGTGCGCTGGAGGGAAAACTTGTGAAAAACGAAGGATTTAGGAATGGAATGATAGAATTACTGGTTGGTTTTGTGTGGCTACTCATAATGATGGTTTTACCATTGGGGGCGGCCATCGTTTTGGCGATTGTTGGGCTAGTAGGTGCTTTTTTTCTTTATGAGGGGCAAAAGAATAAAAAAAGAGAGTTTCCTGTCATTTTTTTTAAGCCTGATCAGCAGCTTTCCTCAACAATTTCTGATTATTATGATCAAGTGAAGGAGGGAATCAAAACACATAAGAAAAACACTTCGTGGGAATATTTTGTTATTTTGCCAGTATTTGTAATTTTCATTGTATTGTTCCTAATATGGTCGAAGGAAATCAAAATGTTTGCGGTTATGGCGTTAATTGTTGCTGTTATTTTTGTTGTAGCGTGTATTGCATTATTTGGTATGAATTACACTGAAACCAGAAAATTTAAAATTGCCAGTACTGCGAATTGTTTGGTTGGAAAAGTTGAGTATTATGATGCTTCCTATGATCATCATGGCAGAACAGCAGTTACAACATATTATGTATTTGTTCGAAAAAATGGAGAATCCCTGAAGTTAAAGGTATCAAAAAAAGTCTACAATCACGTGGTTTCACAACAAAGTGGTGAAGGGTATTTGATTAAAAATCCAGAAGGGGACGGATTTTTTGATGTGTATGATTTTATACCAGTTGATTATTCTGCAGGTTTTACCAATCAATTTGATGAGAGATGGAATCAGGTAATGAAATAATCATCACAACGGCAAAGGATTATCAAAACTATGGAGTATTGTGATCCATGGCAGATGGTAAAGAAATAACACCATCTGTTTTTTTTGTGTGAATGTGAGGAAAACAGTTTTTGAATCGTTATATATATGAGATCTCAAAAGAAAACGGGAGGAATGCGAGGTGAAAAACGAAATTGTTGTAAATTTATTTGATTCCTATGCAAATGATTTATATAGATTTGCGTTGTCCTATGTCGGAATAAAACAAGAGGCAGAAGATATTGTTCAAAAGGTATTTTTGAAACTACTTTCTAAGAGTATTCTATTTCGTAAGGTGTACCATGTGGTGATATTGAGCTTGATAGTATGTTGGAAGATTAAAACTCGGGGATGCTTGTATCGGCCCAACTTTTGATCAACTTTTACCAACAAATCTTGTATGTAGGCTTGAATTATTATCATATTAATGATACTATTTTAAGAAAAACTTTATTAAAATTGATTTTAATAAAAACGATTTGAATAAAAAGGGGCGATTGTAATGTTTATTGGAAGAGAACGAGAACTGGAATCTTTGAAAGAGTTCTACGAAAGAGATGGAATTGGAATGACAGTTATCTATGGACGTAGACGTATCGGGAAATCAACGCTCATATCAGAATTTATTAAAGATAAAAAGGCTATTTTTTATACCGCCACAAAAGTTGGAAAGAACAGAAACCTGGAATTGTTCTCCAGACAGGTCGTTGATTTGTTTATGCCAGGGTTAGAGAATATAAGTTTTCAAACGACGGATGCAGTATTTGATTTTATTGATAAGAACATTGGTAATGAAAAACTAATTCTTGTAATTGACGAATTACCATATTGGGCTGAGAAAGATGACGCACTGTTATCTGTATTACAAAAGTATATGGATACAGTATGGACTGATAAAAATCTCAAAGTGATTTTGTGTGGTTCGGCGTTAAGTTTTATGGAGAATAAGGTGTTAAGCGAGAAGAGTCCTTTGTTCGGTAGACGTGACTCACAAATCAAATTGGATGCGTTCGACTATTTTGATGCTGCTAAATTCGTCCCTAATTATTCGAATGAGGATAAGGCAATCTGCTATGGAATTACGGGGGGTGTAGCGAAATACCTTTCGATGATTGATCCGAAAAAGAGTATAGATGATAATATCGTTAAATTGTTCTTTCGAACTGATGGATATTTGTACGATGAAACAAGGAATCTATTAACACAGGAGTTTTCAGACATCGCACTCGTAAATAATATTGTTGAGCAAATTGCATCGGGCGAGACCATTCTTAACGTTATCGCATCGAAAATCGGTGAAAAAGACGCTACAGTTCTTTATTCATTGGAGAAACTAATAAATGTAGGTCTGGTTGAAAAGAAAAAATGCATAACGGAAGAGAAAAATCGAAAGAAAACCCAGTATGTTTTAAAGGATTTTATGTTCAAGTTTTGGTATGAGTTTATACCAAAGGCTATCAGCGTCATAGAGATGGGGCACGGAGAGATTTACTACCAAAAAGTTGTTAAACCGGTGTTGCATTCATACATGGGAGAAATATTTGAGGTAATGTGTAGATACTATACATTAAAACAGGGTATTTTGGGCGAATATGGATGCTTTGTTACCTCTGTTGGTACCTGGTGGGGAGTGGAAAACCTCAAAGATCAGAATGGAGAAACGAGGGCACAATCAGCAGATATAGATGTTGTTGCTTTGTCTGATGTTGACAAGAAAGCTGTAATAGGAGAGTGTAAATTCAAGAACGAAAAGATTGATAAGGAAATATATGAGACATTGGTAAGAAGGGGAAATTCTCTTTCTGCTAAGTATAAGATAGTGAAATATATAATGTTTTCGTTGTCTGGATACACAAAATGGTTTGATGAACTGCCAGATGAGGATGTAGTATTACTAACTTTAGATGATCTATATGAAAATTAGTAAATATATGCCGAGGTCGAGATAACTTCAAAATCTCGGTTTTATTTTATGAGGATTTTATGAGGTGTGAAAAAACTTTACATTTTTAAACTGATTTAGGAACCTATGTAGATATTTATTATATTAATAATGAGGAAGATGATGATATGAGTTTATCATTCCGTATATTGGATGATGAAGGAAATATTATAAATATGGCAGGAGGAAGAGCTAGTAATCTGGAAGGAAATCATTATAAAGAGAGACAGAATTATGATAAAGCTTATGATAAAATGGAGTTTGGTGACAGTATCTGCATTGAGGCCTGTGATTGGGAAGAAAAACAGAACAAACGTTCTTTTTCTCGTAGACAAACGGTATATGATATGATAAAATATCACAAGAATAAAAAGAATTGTTTTGTTGTAAAAGGGGTAATTGTTTGGAAAATAAGTCAGAATTAATTATATATACAACTGAAGATGGAACAACAAAGGTTGATGTTACGTTTGATGAAGAAACAGTGTGGTTAACGCAAGAACAAATGGCAGAACTGTTTCAAAAAGCGAAGTCAACAATTAGTGAACATATTAAGAATATATATGAAGATGGTGAATTAGTAAAAGAGAACACAATGAGAAAATTCGGAAATTCCGAATTTTCTACAAAACCGACGAACTATTACAATTTGGATGTTATTATTTCTGTCGGATATCGAGTAAAATCGCAAAGAGGTGTTCAATTTAGAATCTGGGCATCTCAAATTATAAAAGAATATATGAAAAAGGGATTTGTTCTAGATGATAATAGATTGAAGGCGCTAGGTGGTGGTGGATATTTTAAAGAACTTCTTGAGCGTATTAGAGATATTAGGGCGTCAGAAAAAGTTTTTTATCGTCAAGTTTTGGAGATATATGCAACTAGTGTTGATTATAATCCTAAATCGGATGTATCGATAGATTTTTTTAAAAAGGTTCAAAATAAAATGCATTTCGCTGTGCATGGGGAAACAGCCGCAGAGGTGATTTATAACAGGGTCGATGCAGAAAAAGAGTTTATGGGATTAATGACGTTTGCTGGCAATCAGCCTACTCTGAGGGAAGCTCAGATTGCTAAAAATTATTTGGATGAAAAAGAATTAAGGGCGATGGGTCAAATTGTATCTGGATATCTTGATTTTGCGGAGAGACAAGCAGAGAGAGAAGAAGTAATGACGATGCAAGATTGGTCAAGACATCTTGATAATATACTTACGATGAGCGGGGAGCAGTTGTTAGTAGGCAATGGATAAGGTTAGCAAGGAATATAAGTTATATAAGGCAAAAACAATAAGTGATGTTGAGAATGATTTCTTGGAAAGTATATCTTTATTGGAGAAAATAGGTGACAAATAATAAAGAGAGGTGAAATTGTGCAAGCGGAACAAAAACCATTTATTTTACATTCGGAATTTCAGCCGACAGGTGACCAGCCACAGGCGATTGATGCGCTGGTGAGAGGATTTCAAGAAGGTAACCAATTCCAGACCTTACTTGGTGTTACAGGTTCTGGTAAGACTTTTACCATGGCGAATGTTATTGCAAAACTGAATAAGCCGACGATTGTAATCGCGCATAATAAAACCTTGGCAGCGCAGTTATATAGTGAATTTAAAGAGTTTTTTCCTGAAAATGCTGTGGAGTATTTTGTATCCTAGTATGATATCATCAATTTTTCAGTTTTGTTTAGTCCAGAAAAGCCTTATTTTATGCGGGTTTTCGGGATTTGGCAAAATTTGATGGACAGGATAAAACTACAAAAAAATAGCAGTTTAGGTGACTTTCATTCGTCGTGAGAGGTGACTGAGGCTGCTGATAGAAATATGCGAAGTAGCAATTATTTCTGTTGTTAGAATAAAAAAATGACGATATAATAAATGTATATGGAAAGGAGCTGATGCTATGACAACAGAAGAATATTTGACAGCAAGAAAGTCAAAAAATTGGAAATTTAATACGGTTGTAGATGCTGCTTCTTTTGAGCATGTAAATAAGATTCATCCGATTAAGCAAAGACTGGTAAGAGAGATTGTAGAGGAAGCTCGTAAGGACCAGGCAGTCAGAAAGATAATCATTTTTGGAAGTTCCACAAGATATGATTGTGATATTACAAGTGATTTAGATATCTGCCTTGATTGGTCTGAGGATTGCTATGATAATGATGGTGTATTAAAGCCATTTACGGGAAATATGAGAAAGATGATTTCTCTTATAACAAAAGGCAGAGCGGATGTGGTTAATCTTGGGTATTTAGACGGAACTGTTGTAGAGGATGCAGTAAAGGAGGGAATTGTAGTATATGAGTACAATGTATAGTAGATCGGTAGCTATGCTGCGTCAAGCTAAAAATGCACTTCTTTCTGTATCGGAAGATGAAGCCTTTTTAGATGTTGCTTGTTTTGAAACACAGCAGGCAGTTGAATTTCTGATGAAGGCAATTCTTCTTGAGAATGGAGTTCCGTATGATAAATCACATGATATTAGATATTTGGTAGCTCTGTTAGATGAAATTCCTTTTACATTCGAGAAGAAGGATTCGCTGGAATTACTAGCCAGTACAATTACTGACTGGGAAGAAAGCAGTCGATACGGTAAGGGTGTAAGGACTACAGTTCAGACAATCCAGAGAGTTCATAATATTTATGAGAGTATGAATACAGCATTTTTACAGACGCAGGAGAAGAATAACGAGGAATAGGTAAAATAGTAATAGTAGTAGCAAGACTTCCACAGGATAGAGAAATCTGTTCTGTGGATTTTTTATGCCTAAATTTAAGGAGGAAGGAGCATGGCAAGATATGATTATAACAAGGTACATTTTCAAGAGGTCAATGTTTGTGGAATCGAATGTCAGTTTAATGATATGCGAATTGAGAGGTCTTCCGTTCCACTGGGGCTGTATCACTATGAAGTGGCTGGTGATGATGACAGCGGTGCTGATCCAATAAGGGTGGCAAAAGGAATATTGGTAAATTTCTTTGGTACGCTGATTAGCAGAACGGAGCTACCGCTTGATGAAGATGGAAAGCTATGGTTGCAGGATGATGATTTTATATGGTTGTAAATTTTTATGAGAAAGAAGGAATGAGCAATGATTGATTTGGGAGACAATAAGTATATTATCGGTTTCGATAATGGGTATCAGTTTGGAAAGACTGCGAATCTGATGTTTGATAATGGTGTGTTTCCGCTTGGAAAGGTTGAGCCATCTGTGAATGAACACTCGCTGAAATTTGAGAGAAAATATTATAAGGTTGCAGAGGGCAGAGCTGCCATAACAGAGGATAAAGTGTCAGATGAAAATGCAAGGCTTTTGACAATGGTTGCAATCGCAAAGGAACTGTCTGCGGTAGGAGTTAGAAAAGCAGAGATTATTCTTGCGGTAGGCTTGCCGTTCTCTGATTATGGTAGGGAGAAGAAAGAACTCATTAAATACTATGAGGCAAAGCCGGTAATGAAATATGAGTATGAGGGAATCCGATATGATATTACTATCAGTCGGATTTTTGTATTTCCACAGTGTTATTCTGCAATCGCTTCCAGAACAGGAAATATGAAGGGCGATTATATGATTGTGGATATTGGGAGCAAGACCACAGATATTGTCTATCTGGTAAATGGTATCCCTGTTGAGAGCAAATCTATCACGATTGAAAAAGCAATGGTGAAGTGGATTAGACAGATACAAGGCAGTCTGCAAGTACAGTATGGAAAGAATATACCTGAAAACGAGATTTTAAAGGTCATATTAAAGCAGAACAACAGCTTGCCTAGATCATATAGCCTTCACATTCAAAATGGCATTATGGGGCAAATTTCAGCCTTATTACTGGAACTGGAAGAGAGAGAATATGATTTGAACTACACCAATGTAATTTTTGTAGGTGGAGGAGCTGTTGCAGCAAAGAATTTTTCCGAGCATAAATCTAATTTTGCATACGATACAGATATCCTTGCAAATGCAAAGGGATATGAATTTCTGGCTATGCAGATGTTGAAGAGACAGGGGGCGGCATAATGGCAGATAAGAAAGTAATCAGTATCCGATTTCATAATAGCAGTGATGAGGATATGGAGCTGTATGAGAAGTTGGAGAATGAAGCCTTGAATGGTGGCTCTCTTGCGTCAGTTGCGAAAGCTAGGATTAAGTCATCTTATGAGAATGCTACCGACTCGGATTTAAAGGAGCAAATTGTAGAAATTATTCAGGATGAAATGCAAAAATCCAGCATGAAGATAGTTGGAGCATTATTGGCTGGTGTAAATGGTGGTGTATCTACAGAAAATATCGTAGAAAGTCATGGTGAAAGAGATAGTCAATTACCAGAACAGTCAACAGATTTACCAAGTGGAGCATTGGATTTCTTGGGATAGGTATGTAGCAGGCATCTATAGGTGTCTGCTACAAATTTGTAGCAAAGTGAGCAGATTTGTAGCACTGATTTTATTTTTTTATCTTCGTGTAGCAGATTTGTAGCAAGGTGCTATATATATGTGACTAACTTCCTATAATTATTGACAATTTTCGCATACAGGAATAAGATTGTTGTAGTGAATTATAGAAAGATATTGAGGTAAAAAATGCTTGCTGGATATATGACTGTAACTGAAACTGCTGAAAAGTGGAATATAAACAGAAGAACTGTTCAGATAATGTGTAATGACGGACGCATTGAGGGTGTAGAGAAGTTTGGAAAATTTTGGGCGATACCTGAAGATGCTGAAAGACCAAAAGACCATAGGATAACGAGTGGAAAGTATAAGGATTGGAGAAATAAATGATTGCTGAAATAAAGCATAAAATGGTGTGCGGATTAGAAGATGAGCTTACAGGAAATTTCTTTGGAAATATGCGTTATCTGCCTTTTTCGAGAGGATTAAAAACAGTATTGTCTTCGTCGGTACGAGGAAATGATTTGCAAGTGAAAAAAATTATTGAAAATATTATTAGTGACGATTTTTGTTTTGAGTTTTGGAAACGGTCTGGTTTGGGATTTGGTGAGATTGATTGTTACATGGAGATAGAAGATGTTTCAATCGGAATAGAAGTAAAGTATAAAAGTGATTTGTCCGGTGAAAATCAGTTGGAAAGAGAAGCAATGATGCTGAATGAATGGTCAAAAGCAAAAGAAAAAATTCTGCTGCTTATCGCAAGTGAAGAGGATGCAAGAAGAATATATATGCAGAACTGTAGAAAAGAATGTTTTGA
This sequence comes from Eubacteriales bacterium, assembly GCA_030533405.1. GTDB lineage: Bacteria > Bacillota > Clostridia > Lachnospirales > Lachnospiraceae > CAG-590. The sequence continues at coordinate 77,409 of JAUNJF010000009.1, read as the reverse complement.
TAGGGTTCATTTTGCATATATCACATGGCAGGAAATTCTAATTTCGCTAGACAATATAAGTACAAATACAGTTTTTGAGAATAGAGTGATAAATGATATTAAGGACTACCTAAAAGAAAAAGGATTTTCTTCATTCTCAGGTTTTCATACAACAGATTTGTTGGTAGATGGGGGATTATATTATGAGTTTGGGTAAAAATATACATAATGCTTTTGCAGTTGTATTTGAGACACTTAAGAGCATAGAAAAGCTTATGATAAAGTGTACTTCAGAAATTGATGGTGAGGCATATCATATGCCGGCAGAGCGTTTTATGAGATATAGCAGTGATTTGTCTTGGGAAGGGTGGATATATTGGAGCTTTATACTCTTATATCAGAGGAAAGAAGACGGAGCAATTATGGAAAATGGCTGGATCAATGCCCCGGTATATGCTGTAGAAATAAATGTTGATTCTGATACTTGTGATGAACCAATGGTATATATTGCAAAAATGAATTTTGGAGATATTTCAGATTGGTCTAAAGGGTGCTCACCATCAAATCATACGCTATTTTACAATGCGATACATGCAGTTGATATGTATGAAGAAATAGAAACTGAGACCGGACTAAGTAAAATTATAGCGAAAGTTGGCTATGAGGATAAAGTTTCATCTTCGTTCTGGGGATTTCAAAATGCAGTCTGCTCAGAGATAAAATTAGTAGAGATAACAGCGGATAACTACAAGGATAAGATTTTTGGTACTATAGAATATTTATCAAATCTGTAGATTTGATTTGTTAAAGGGTGGGAATTGCAAAATGGAAGTTTCAAAAATATTTGATAGATATAAGCTTAAAATAGCTGACGATACAATATATGATTTTGTCCGAGAAAGATATGTGCATTTGACACCTGAAGAAATTGTGAGGCAGAAAACCTTAAAATTTCTGATGAACCGATTAGGGATTCCAAAAGACAGGATCATTGTGGAACGCTCACTGGGAACACTCGGTGTAAAAGGCAGCAAAAAGAGAATTGATATTGGTGTCTATGATGAGGAAGGATTATTGATGGCGGTAGTAGAGTGTAAAGCTCCAGCAGTATTCAATCCAGAGGCAGCATTCACGCAGGCACAAAATTACCTGAGAGAATTGAATACCCGATATTTTTTTGTTACTGATGGATGTTCTTTTGAAGGTTTCTATTATGATACGATTAAGGATATTAAATTAAAAGAAATTCCAAAATATGATAGGTGGTACTATTATCCAATAGAATAAGTGAGGTGTGGATTTATGGGAATGGATTTTAATAAAAATGGAGTCCACGATGAAGAGGATTTGATTATCATGGAAGAGATGGAAAACAATCATCAAACCAATGCCTCGACTACGATATCTGTGATAGTAGTTGTTATTGTAGCTATTATCATGTATTGGATTATAAGAGGATAAAGAATGATAGATAAAAGTAAGTCTGAGTCAAGAGAACAACAAAATGCAGAGTGCTATATTGCGACAGAAGCTGAAAATATATTGGGTTGCAGGTTTGAACGCAACCCCAAAGTGATAATTGGTGAAGGGGTACATATTGAGCCTGATTTATACTCGGAAACAGAAAAAATTGTATGTGAGATTTATGCACACATAGGAAATCTGAAAGTGGGACAACAGCACAAGGTTTCACAGGATATATTGAAAATGCTTCTGCTTGATAAGTGTAAAGGAGTTAGATATCGAAAAGTGATTTTTGTTGCTGATGATAAGGTGAAGAGATATCTGATCGGGAAGTCGTTTATTGCCGAAAGTATAAGGCAGTTCGACATAGAAGTAATAAAAATAGAATTGCCTAATGAGATATATGAGAGCGTAAGTAAAGCCCAAATACGGCAGATTATGAAGAATGCGTAGGTGAATTTATGGAGAAGGTACAGGCAATAGAAAGTGCCGCCAAAGCAATACTTGGTAGCAATTTAGAGATTGCAAAAGAAATAATAAATACAGACTATCCGTTTAATAAGCTGATTTCTACGGAACGAAAATATACAGATAAACAAAAGATGGCTCAGTTCATTAGGGATGGATTTATTGACAGATACAGTGGTCAGAAGTTATTGAATCCTGGTATATTAAAGGTGTTGTCATACTATATGCCAGAAGAATTTCCATATCACGCACATTGGAAGATGGAAGAATGTCATAATGCATATTGGGAATTTGTGCCGACCTTAGATCATATTTATCCAGTTGCTTTAGGTGGTGCTGATGATGAGACAAATTGGGCTACTACATCTATGCTACATAACTCTATAAAGAATAATTGGACCTTGGAGCAATTACAATGGAAATTATATCCAGCGGGGGATTATAAGGATTGGGATGGATTGACAAAGTTGTTTCTGCAAATTGTTGAGTCTGATACGGAACTATTAAAGGACGCATATGTAAAAAGGTGGTATAAGATATCCAAGGCTTAGTAATGGTTGTTTTCTATTCGGAAAGCCAGATTTCTAAATGATATATTATATCCATGAATAGCTATAACCAAGATGTGAGGGAGAGTCATATAATTTGACTCTCCTTAAATTTTGTCAGGAAAGGGGACGAACGGTGGTACGGGTGGAGCTATACGGTAGATAACAATATTGATTTTAAGAATTTGGAGGAACAAGAAAATGACAAGTAAAAAGACAGCTATTATAGCGATATGTGGAGTTACAGGAGCGATGGCAGCAATTATGACAGCAGTATTATGTAAAAATGGGAATGCAAAGGATATTGAACCTTTTGATATGGAAGAGGACTTATTTTCTGATGAAGAAGATGAGCCAGAATCTGAACAGGATGAGCAGGTACATGATGTGCGAGCTATATTGAACGGAAAGCTTGACTGGTCGGCATTTACAAGTGAGAGAGCATATGAGCTTGCACCGGTAATGTTTGATGAACTGACAAAACTTCCTGATAAGATGACAAAGGATATGCGAAGGATAAAGGAGCATTTAGTCACAGTTTTTGATGAATTGATTCAGATAACAAGTATAGATTTGTTTCGAGAAATATTTTCTGTGAATGAGTGCGTTAAGCTTCCTGCGTGGGTATATGATGAAGTGAAAAATAAGATGTTGGATATCTATATGGAAGAATTTGAGTATCCAGATATTTACCTGTAGAGACAACAAAACCTCTGATGACAGTATGTGCCATCAGAGGTTTTTCTACATCATAGTTTTTAAGAATGCAAGAAGTGATTCTCGCTGTTCAGGGCTAAGCTGGTATATCTTCTGTATGAGTGGATCATTGGATATGGAATCGCTTGTATCGTCATCAAAGAATTGCTTTAGAGTGATGCCAAGTGTTTTACATATCAGATATATTATTTCAACTGTAGGATTTTTATTCTGTAGTTCAATATCACGAAGATAACTTTGGCTTATGCCGGATTCGTTTGCAAGTTTGTTTGTGGAATAGCCTTTTTGCGTGCGGAAATATTTAATGCGTTCGCCAATAGGATACTCTGGTTTATTATCTGGATTCATATTCCACCTCCCAATATAGAGATAATTTATCAAAGCTTTAGAGATAAACTTACATTTATAGAGATTGAAGATTATCGCTATATATGTTAAGATGTTTGATGGGATTTTATGCATAATAAGAAGTTTATCAAGATAATACAGAAAAAATATCAGATAGACAGAGTGTGTCTAAGCTGAATTGTATAATGCGATTATAAAAAGAATATTTGAAGAAGTGGTTGGAGGTTTTTATTATATGAGAAAAAGAATTTTAGCTTTATTTTTGGCTGGTTGTATGAGTGGTGCACTCCTAACTGGATGCGGCGGTTCGGATTCTGCAAATCAGGATGCACAGGGGAATAAGGATGTGTATTTTGAAATTGTAGAGGAAATCAATAACGGAGACTATGACGCTGCCGAAGCTGATATTAAGGAACAGTATGGAAGTGTTGAGTATTCTCTTTCTTCTGATGGTGTCAATAAAATGAATATCAACAGATTATTTTATGATAAGCAGGAAAAGTACGAAGAAGAAATGAATGTACTGTTGGAATACTTACAGGCATTTGATTTCAAGTCAGTATTGGAAACAGAAGAAGTATCAGAGGATAAGGAAAATGTAAAATTTGCGGTTAAGCAGATAAATGAGATCAGCGAGAAAGTATCTGATGAGACAAGAAACAAGGCAGTTGAGATTGTTGGTCAGGATATCTTAGATTCATACAAATAGTAGAGGGGGAAAGTGGTTATGCGATTAAAGAGAATAGCTTTATTATTGACCTGTGTATTTGCAATATCGTCATTAAGTGCTTGCGGATTTGTTGATGGTGTTGTAGAGGAAACAAAGAAAGATATTGAATTTACAAAAGAGAATGATGCGTTGACAGACGGAAATTCAGGCGTTGAGCTTCCAACATTTGATAATCAGAAATCAGATGAAGCCGCTACACGCAATGAACTGAAAGTTGGAGACACAGCTTCATTTTCTGTAGAAGATGAAGGATCTATGGATGTAACAATTACAGATTGGGGAACATCTAAGAATGAGTTGACAGGCAAGGACACCATTTATTTTGCAGTAGAGTTTAAGAATACCGGTTCAAGTTCTGTTGGTATTGCTCCTGCCATATTCTCAGTTTATGCAGATGATTATTCAGTAGAGTTGTCATATTCTGCGGATGATGTATTACAGGCAACATCATTGGATGGTGGACGAAAAGCTTCAGGAAGGGTATATGCGGAAGTAAATGCGGATTCAGCAGAAAAGCTGGAGGTACAGCTTGCTAAAACAGTATGGGTGTTAAAGGGTGCTGAGAGTACAGATAGCAATGCTTCTGAAGGAGAAAATACAGCAGAAACAGGAGCAACTTCTAATGCTGATATTCCAGATGTTGTATTATCTGATAAAGAAGATCTTGGCAATATAGCAGGAATGTACTGGAATTTTGCGGATGATTCCAATATTGAAATCAATTTATACTCATCACCGGAGGGAAGTGCAGTAGGAAATGCTACGGTTTATTATTCTGAATCACCTGCATACACTGGTGAGATAGAAAAGGTAGCTACTAATATTTATCATCTTGGCTTAGATGGTGCGGATATTTACTTTGGATTCTACACTGAGACTACAGGTGATGAGAAAGCTCTTAGAATGCAGCTTGTAATCAACGGAAGAGAGGAAGATTGGTACTACAGATCAGAGGAATTTGTATCATAAAGAGTATTAGATTAGCGGATAAAGTCGATTAGGATAATTCTTAATCGGCTTTATTTTTTGCAAAAAATTCTTATAGGCGTAGATTGGCTTTTTGTGCTTATACATTATCTCTGTAGGAAGGAGGTCTCTGTATATGGATAAAAAGTTACTCACAGCAATCGGTCTTGCGGTTCTGCAGGGGGCGATTGTGTTTTTACAGGAAACCGTCTTAAAAAACAAAGGCTAAATAACAATCATTATTAGGGATGAGGTGTATGCTTCATCTCTATTTTTATGTCTGAAAACGAGGAGGTGATACCAGTGGATTTGAAACAGCAGGATTTGATTGAACACGCAGGACAGATTTTAACAGGGCTTAGAGATTTTTGCGTGGTGCTTGATGAGCCGGAGTTGCAGACGATTCCACCTACAGTATTTGTAGTGTTGCAGGTGGGATTGGAAAAAGCTCAGGCTTTGATTGCAGAAGCATTAGGAAAAAAGGATATTCAGGAAGACAAGGAGTAGGAGATTAAGGAAGTATGCAGAAGTCAATTTTAGCAATTTTATCAGCACTTGTGGTTGTATGGAATGAGTTTCGATCACGAGGCACAAGAAGTAACAGAAAAGAAGATTTTAGCGATAAGCGAAAGGAGAAATAATTATGGCAGCGAATGTAGAAACAATGTTTTCAGTAAGAGAGAAACCTTGGCATGGGTTAGGAACTATTGTGGCAGAGGCACCAAGTTCAAGTGAGGCATTAAGACTTGCAGGACTTGATTGGGAAGTGGAACAGCAGGCTATTTTTACAAAGAGTGGTGTTGTTGAAGGCTTCAAGGCAAATGTGAGAAGTACAGATAAAAAGGCTTTAGGTGTTGTATCAGACCGTTACAAGATTATTCAGAATAAGGATGCCTTTGCATTTACAGACAAATTATTGGGGGCTGGTGTGAGATATGAAACTGCGGGTTCTTTACAAGGTGGTAAGAAAATTTGGCTTTTGGCAACATTGCCAAAGGAGTACATCATTGCTGGGGAAAGGATTAGTCCATACCTTGTATTCAGCAATACCCATGATGGAAGTGGTGCTGTTAGGGTGGCAATTACACCTATTCGAGTTGTTTGTAATAATACATTAAATCTTGCCCTGAATACTGCGACAAGAAGCTTTAGCATGGTGCATACAGGGGATATCAGAGGTAAGGTCAACGAGGCAAAGCAGACGCTCTTTATGGCAGATCAGTATATGGAGAATCTTGGTCGTGAGTTTGAAAGACTTCGCAAGGTAAAGGTTACAGACCAGCAGGTTAAGGAGTACATTGAGCTTTTACTTCCAATCGAGAACGGAGCTTCCCTTACAACTGTGAAGAATACACGAAAGCTCAGAGAGGATATGAGAGCAAGATATTATGATGCTCCTGATTTAAAGGATGTTGGAAACAATGCTTACAGATTTATCAATGCGGTATCTGATTTTGCTACACACAGTAATCCTCTAAGAAGAACTGCTAATTATCAGGAAAATCTCTTTATGAGAACCTATGAGGGTAATCCGATGATTGACAGAGCTTATCAGTTGGTAGCGGCATAATGCCTTTATAATATTTGCGAAAGGAAAAGGATTTCTTGTATGAAAAATAATAAAGGATTTGGTGTTGTGGAAATTATTCTTATTCTTGTCGTTGCCATAGCACTTGTATTGATATTTCGTGACAGCCTTGTAAACGCAGTCACAAGGTTGTGTGACTATCTTATCTGGAAAGAGGTGGTAGGTCAGGCATGGATTTAAAGCAGAGATTTTGTAAAAAGCTGTACGAGGAGCTGAATGCATTTAAGGTCAGCTCCATACAGGGTGGCAGGGATGATATTTTCGGTCAGAATGGGAAAAAGGAAATATTTGCAAGTCTGTATGAGATTCTTCTGGAGTCCGCAGATAATTTCTCAGATATGCTTTTAAGCAATCTGGTAAATCAGAGTACAAATATTCTGGAATCACTCTATGCTGATTTTATTACGGATTGTGGGGATACCTTACAGTATGAGGATTTGAGAAATTGTGTAGCACAGCGTTTTGATGATGATGAAGGCTGTTATGAGTGGTGGAATGAACAGGCATATATGGATGAATAATGTTAAAAAGGCAGGTGTCGCAATTGACATCTGCCTAAATTTATATGGAGGTGCAATTTTATGAAGGTAGTTGTAAAAACAAAGGAGCTGTCACGCTCTGAATGGCTGAAATACCGTACTAAAGGTATTGGTGGATCTGATGTGAGCATAATTGCGGGAATTAACCCTTTTAAGTCGGTACATCAGTTGTGGCTGGAAAAGACAGGGCAGATTGAACCGGAGGAACAGGGGAGCGAGTACACGCATTTTGGTACTCTGTTAGAGCCGATTGTCAGAAAGGAATTTACTGAGAGAACAGGCATTAAGGTAAGACAGAAGCATATGCTCTTGCAGAGTGAGGAATATCCTTTTATGTTTGCGGACCTTGATGGAGTAATTAACGAGGACGGGGAAATGTGTATCTTTGAAGCAAAGACGGCATCTGCTTATAAGCAGGAGACCTGGGAAGAGGGTGTACCAGCACCTTATATTTTACAGGTTCAGCATTATATGGCAGTAACAGGAGCGAAAAAGACTTATATTGCAGCACTTGTAGGCGGTAATCATTTCTTCTGGCATGAGATACCTCGTGATGAGGAAATGATTGGAAAAATTATCGCAATGGAAAAATATTTCTGGGAAACACATGTAGTTGGCGGTGTTGAACCTGTTCCAGATGGTTCTGAGGCTACGACTAATTATTTCAATTCCAAGTTCAGCAGTTCCAACGGTCAGACGATAGAGCTTCCACAGGAGGCATTATCGGTGTGTGATGAATTTGACCGTATTTCAGCAGAGATAAAGAAGTTGGAAACAGAAAAGAATGCAGCGGCTAACCTCTTGAAAAGTTATCTGAAGGAAGCGAAAATCGGTATTGTCGGAGAGAGAAAAATCACTTGGAAAGAGATTTTTAAGAGCAGTCTTGACACCAAAAGATTAAAGTCAGAAAAACCAGATGTTTATACGGACTATCTGACACAGAGTAGTTACAGGCGTTTATCAGTAGCATAAGGGAGTGTGGCAGAATGAATAAAATTATTTTAATGGGTAGGCTTACCAGAGATCCAGAGGTGAGATACAGCCAGAGTGCGAATCCTATGCCGATTGCCAGATATTCTATAGCAGTAGATAAGAAGATAAAAAGGGATGACGGCATTACGGCAGATTTCTTTAATCTTGTTGCTTTTGACAGACACGCTACTTTTGCAGAAAAATATCTGCGAAAGGGTACGAAGATTGCAGTATCGGGAAGAGTGCAGACAGGCAGATATGAAAAGGATGGAGTAAATATTCCGTTCTTTGAAGTAGTAGTGGAAGAACAGGAATTTGCTGAGAGTAAGAATGCTAGCCAGTCTGCAGGTACAGATACAGGAGCAGAACAGAGCTATGTGGATGAAAATGGATTTATGCAGGTTCCTGATGATATGGAAGAATTACCATTTAATTAAAATAAAGGGAGGCTTTGCGTGTGGAACAGGAAAATGTAAGAACCCTCTATGCGAATGAAATTGAATGTCGTGTAGGGACGATTAGTGATAAGGGATTATCGCTGTTGCTATATAAGGATGCGAGAGTGGATATGAAGATGCTGGATGAAATCTATGGAGTGAATAACTGGCAGAGAAAGCATGAGGTAATCGGTGGCAATCTCTATTGTATTGTCAGTATCTGGGATGAGAAGAAAAAGCAGTGGATTTCCAAGATGGATGTGGGTACTAAGAGCAGAACCGAAATGGAAAAGGGCGAATCATCTGACGCATTCAAGAGAGCCTGTGTGAACTGGGGAATTGGCAGAGAGCTATATACTGCACCCTTTGTATGGATTGGAGCTGGCAAGTGTAAAATCCAAATGAAAGATAATAAATACACTACCTATGACAAGTTTTCTGTCAGCAGTATTTCCTATAATGAGAACAGGGAAATTACAGGGCTTGTGATTGTAAATCAGGAAGGGCGAGTGGTCTATAGTTTGGTTGATAAAGCTACTAACGATAAGGAGAAGGTTGCTCCGGCAACACCACCTACACCGGTTGCAGCGGAGCCTGAATCAGATCATGTGGTGGCAATCAACAAAGAGCTGGAGAGAACAGGTGTAGCACTTGACGCTGTACTGAGCAGATATGGAGTGACCAGCATTAGTGAAATGGATGATTCCATTTATAAAAAGGCTATGACTAGCTTAAAGCGTACAAAATCAAAAGCGGCATAATTAAGATTAGAAAATAATAGTAGTTTATTGTGGCTCTTTCAGGTCCATTGTGGCTTGAAGGAGCATTTTTATTTGAAGGAGCATTTTTAACATCAAGGAGGAATTGTTTTATGATGACATTTAATGAATTTGCAAAGGCTGTAAAGGCTATGATTGAGAAAAAGCTTAAGGGGGTAACTGTTGTTGCGAATGAGGTTGAGAAAAATAATGGACTCAAATTACATGGGTTTACTATTCAGAATGGGGAGACTAATGTTGCTCCATGTATCTATCTGGATTGTTATTTCGAGAAGTATCAACTGGGCGAAATGGATATCGCTGATGCTGTGGATCAGATTGTTAAGGTTTATGAGGAACATCGTCCTATGCATAGCCTTGATGTATCTTTGTTTACTGATTTTTCTAATGCTAGAGATAAGGTTCGTGCAAGATTGGTAAATACCAGAATGAATGAGGAGCTGTTGGAGAAGATACCTCACAGAGAATTTCTTGATTTATCACTTATCTATTGCGTGGAGTACACCTGTGAAAAAACAGAGGGAATTGCAAGTATCAGAATTACCAATGACCATATTTCAATGTGGGGAGTCAGTGAAGAAGATTTGTACCAGCTTGTTCAGGAGAATATGAAGGCTAATGATCAGAGTATGATTTCAAATCTTGCTGATGTACTAAAGTCAATGGCACCGAGAATGGATATGGAGATTGATGATGAACTGGATACGAGTGTTATTCCGATGTATATTCTCACCAATAAGAGTAAAATAAATGGTGTTGTGGAGATTATCAATGAAAATAATCTCAGAAGAATGTCGGATACCTTTGACGAGGATTTTTATATTTTACCAAGCAGCACACATGAGGTTATTATGGTGCCTGCAAATGGAGATAACAATTCAGAGTCATTGGCGGCTATGGTAAAAGAGGTCAATGACACACAGGTACTTCCGAATGAAATTCTCAGTTATCATGTCTATAAGTATGAGAGACAGTCAGGCAAACTTTTGATTGCAGCATAGTGAGGTGAAGTAGTGAAAAGGTCAGAATTTACAGAAAAGGAAAATCAGCTTATCCGTAGGATTGAACATGATCACGATTTCTTTAAGTACAAAATTCTTTCCATGCAGAGAAAAAAGATATATGAGGAATGTAATCACATCCGCTTTGTAGAGTGTGTATATGAATACCTGATTTATAACGAGGATATCAAGGAAGAATATCTTTGTGCTGTAGGAAAATGCAGAGGAAATATATTTGAGGAGCTGTATCGTGTATATCTGGATTATGAATATGCTACAGTCGGTACTTGGGAAGAGGTTGACAATTTTATGGAGCTTCTGATTAAAGAGCAGAAAAAGTGGTATGAAGTTTTGCGACGAGAAGTAAGTTGATAAGTGTTATAGCAATAACGAAAATGCTGGATGGTGATAATAAATGCTGTCCAGTATTTTTTTTGAAAAGAATAGGCAGATAGACACATTCTGTCATTCATAAATGGTAGTATGACAGTGTAAATGAAACAACAATAAGCGAAAGTGAGGTAATACATTATGAAGATGATAGACAAATTAGCGTATGTAGCAGATGAACTTCGTTACAATTATATTTTGAATAGGACTGTGATTGATGCAGGAAAGGATCTGGCAAAAGGTGCTGTTATCGGAGCAGGTATAGGCTTGGCAATAAATTATATGGGATTGAGAAAAAATGGTCTCCCTAAGTCAATGCTTAAGTACATTATCAAATAGGGTGTGTCAGAGAATGGGGTGAGAGGATGAAGAAACTATTATTTTGGATTCAGGTTAAAAAGAGAATGGAACGGAGGCAGTGTAAGTGTTGCTGTCTGAATTGTGCATATTTTGATAGCTGCTATTCGGATGGTAATTTTTAGGAGGGTGCTTATGTATGGTGCGATAATTGGTGACATTGCAGGTTCGACTTATGAGAGAAGAAATATTAAGACGAAAAATTTTGACTTGTTCCGTTTGGGAAGTAGATGTACGGACGATACTGTTATGAGTGTTGCCGTTGCAGAGGCTGTGAGACTGCATAGTTCGACAGAAGATTTTAGCCAGCTTGTAATTGAAAAAATGAGAGAGTGGGGAAGTAAATATCCCAATGCTGGATATGGTGGTACATTCAAAAAGTGGTTAAAGGATAGAAATATGGGGGCTTATGGCAGTTATGGGAATGGCTCAGCAATGCGAGTTACAGCCTGTGCATTGGGAGCTTCCACACTTGCAGAGACTCTTGAGTTAGCAAAGCTTTCCGCAGAGGTTACACATAATCATCCAGAGGGCATAAAAGGGGCACAGGCGATTGCAGCGTGTATATATCTTGCGAACACAGGTAAGGATAAAGATGGAATCAGAGAGTATATACATGACAATTTTTATATGCTGGATAGTTCAATAGATGAAATTAGACCACGATATAAATTTGATGTTTCCTGCATGGGTTCTGTGCCAGTTGCAATTCAGGCATTTCTTGAGGGTGATAGTTTTGAAGATGTAATCAAGACAGCTATTTCTGTAGGTGGAGATAGTGACACGATTACTTCAATGGCAGGGACTATTGCATGGAGCTATTATAAATACCAAAATGGTGGAAAGCTTACATCCGATATGGAATCATTAAAGAACCAGGCAGAAAAGATTATGCCAGAGGATATTAAAATATCTGTGGAATTATTTTCCCAATCTCTACAGATGTAAGTTTGCTCCATAATAATTGCGATAATGTGGCATTATACTAAAAGATTGGAGAATGTGAAAATGAACGATTTGACGAGAAATGCCATATTTGATGCTTGTAATCTTATCTTAGATTACATTGATCCAGATGAATTGATGGAGGAAAACGAATTTTGTGAAATGCTAGAAAAATTCAACAGATATAAGTTCTGTATGCCTGAAGATGTGGCAAAAATATTTGAAGATTTTATTACTGAAAAGCTGGAACCATATATATACGGAGATGCAGTTCTGTATGATATGAAAAAGATTGCTCCACAGCATAAAGCTGGAGGTGAACTGTCAGAGGAGCAGTTTAAGAAAATGCTCGTGGAATGTTACTCTGCTACAATGGATATAAAAAAGGATTTTGAAGAGAATGTGGTAAATGCCAAATTAAAGCAATACCTATTGGCAGACTAGAGAAAAGATAATAACAAAGGTGTGGATCGTTTGAGTCCACACCTCTTTTTTTACATATTTTTTTGTTGTAAAAGCATTTCGGAATATATTTCCAAATATCTGTTGACATGATTTACTTCTTCATCCGTTCCAGTTCGGAGAATGGATAGTACCGTATTATCAAGTCTTTCAATTTTATCATCCTTGCTTTTTCCCCATACTATGTAATCGAGACTGCAATTACAAAGATTGCAAAACTCAACTATCTTTTTGAAGGAAAGGCAGGATGTACCAGATTCGCAGTGGCTGATGTGCTTTGGTGTTAGCTCAAGAACCGCTGCGAGCTGATCTTGGGTATAGCGATTAGCCTTGCGTATTTCAGCGAGGCGGCGTCCCATCTCATCAAATTTTATTTCATCCATATGTGTTCACCACTTTCTAAGGTATATTATAAAGTAGACTTCGGCTTTCGATAACTCAATCAGAGGTCTATAAATTCGACAAAAGGTGCAATGAGAGGTTTGATTATCGACAAAAGGTGCTATAGTAGTATCGTGAGTGCAAAAAGAAGAGCACCCTTTAAGGTGCCCTAGAGTTAGTCTACAGTATTTAGAAAATGTAGTAGAGTATCTTGTTGCTCAGGTCTCATTCCATTGATACGATTTTCCAAAGGGGTAGGCTCTGCAACAATAAAATCTTCATTGAAAAAATCGGAGAGGGAAATATTGAGTTCCAGACATAACATAAAGAGCTTTTCAACAGAAATATTCGTTTTGTTTCCAAGCTCTATATCTCTTATGTAGGATTGTGATACACCGGATTTATAGGCGAGTCCATTTATTGTATATCCGGCATTTTGTCGTAAAGTGGTTATTCGCTTTCGAATAAAGATGTGTAGGTTGTCTTCATCAATCATAATTGTAACTCCTTTTAAATATTTTTTAGAGGTGAAGTTACACATGGATGAAATAAAATTGACGATATTCCTATATAGATTAAGCCGTATTTTCCATGAAAGTAACATCTAGGAAGAATTGACTATTATCGCTGTGGCGGTTATAATATAAGTTGGAGATTTTGTAAACGGAAGAGGTATTTTAGAGGGCAAAATAAGCATAGCGGTAAGACAGATTTATACAGCGACACTATAGGGACATTGCCTCTATGGTGTTATTTTTTTTAGAAAAAGTTATCGCTGTAGCGATAGAAAGACAGAATGTGTCCTTCTGACTTGGTATTATATAGCTAAGTAAGGGAGGTTTCAAAATGGCGGATAGAAACGAAGGTACTGACAAGATAGAAAGAGTGTTGGGATTATATACAAAGCTTATGAATGGGGCTTTGATTTATAAGTCTGAGGAAGCTGTCAATTATGGAGTAAATGAGAGAAGTATCCAGCGAGATATAGATGATATTCGCAATTATCTTGATGTAAAAGGAACAGAGGATGGCATTATCAACTCTGTTGTGTATGATCGCATTCAAAAAGGCTATAGATTGGAGCAAATATACAAGTTGAAGTTTACCAATCCAGAGATACTTGCAATATGCAAAATCCTGTTGGATAGCAGAGCATTCACTAAAAAAGAGATGAAGGGAATGCTGGATAAACTCATAGAAACATGTGTTCCAGCTACTAATCAAAAGCTTGTATCAGATCTGATTAAGAATGAAGAATTTCATTATATAGAACCTCTGCATAAATCGGTTTTTATAGATAAAATGTGGAGCATTGGTCAGGCGATACAGACTCACAGCTACATAGAATTTGATTACCAAAGATTGAAGGACAAGGCAGTGGTACATCGAAAGGTACAGCCATTGGCGATTATGTTCTCTGAATTGTATTTTTACATGGCGGCATTCATTGATGATGAAGAAGTAAGAAAAGATTTTGATGTATTAAATGATTCGTTCCCAACGATTTACAGAATTGATCGTATAGAGAATTTGAAAGTTTTGGATGAAAGATATCATATTCCATACAGTGACAGGTTTGAGGAAGGAGAGTTCCGTAAAAGAATCCAGTTTATGTATGGCGGTAAGCTCAGGAAGATTAAGTTTAAGTACACTGGTCTTTCAATAGAGGCTGTATTAGACAAGCTTCCTACTGCAAAGATTATCAGCGAGGAAGACGGTGCATATATCATCTCAGCAGAGGTATTTGGCAATGGGATAGATATGTGGTTGAGAAGTCAGGGAGATATGGTGGAAGAAATAATCTGATGGCGAGGTGTAGTATGAGTTTTTCAGAAAAAGACATAAAAAGTGAATATGAAAAGTATAGACAAGAGGCAGAAAAGATACTGGAAGATAATGATAAAGTTGGAAAAATTTTGGATGAAGCAGAATTGAAAATGTCAAAGGTTCCTGTATTTGGAGAAGATTTGCGAAATGTAATTGTGATGATAGAAATGATACGGTCATACATAAAGAAGGAGTATAGAGATATTCCGAAGTGTTCTATTATTTCTATGCTAGCAGCAATAACATATTTCTTGTCACCGATAGACTTGGTTCCAGATTGTATTCCAGTATTAGGATATATAGATGATGTTGCGGTAATAAAGCTTGTTTTAAGTCTAGGAATAAAAGGTGATGTGCAAAAATATAAGGAATGGAGGAAATGTCATGAAAAAAACAGTTAATGTGAGTATTTCTAAAAAAGAGATTTCCTTTGCAGAAGGAATAAAAAAGACTTGTTTAGAAGGAATGACTAATCTACAGATTTGCGAATACTTTAATTCAGTCTTGAATGAAGTTGAGCAGATTAACGAGCTTATATATAAAAATAGCATTGCGGCAAGCACAGGTAACATAAGCATGAATCCGAGATTGCAAGGCTTTTTATTTGAAAAATATCAAGCATACACATTTAATGTCAGAGCAATTTTGAATGATAAAAATTATAGAGCTTATGTGTTGCCTATTGATGGTGGCGGATTTGGGAAAAACTCGGTTGATATTTCAATCAGGGATATTAACACTAACAAAGTTATTAGAAATTATCAGGCAAAATGTTGTGTTAGTGCTGAAGCAACGGTAAAAGCTATTAAAGATGGAGATTACAGAAATCAAAGGTTGTTGGTTCCTAGTGATCAGCTAAATGAAGTGAAAAAAGGGTTTTCGGCAACAAGGTCTGTAACTGATGTTGTTGAGTATGATGGAATATCTAGCACACCATTGTCATATGATGAGGCGAAAAAAATTCAGAACGCATTGCAATCTGGAGATTTCAGTACAGTGGACTTAAGTATGTTCTCAGATAAAGAATTGGTGATTGCTGGGGTTGAATGTTTGAAGAAAGCTATTGCTCTTGATGCCATTGTTAGAGCTGTGACAATTTTAGTAGAACACACATTAGGTATATCTGAAAATACCGTAAAAGAGGATATTGTCGTCAATTTAAAAGATATTGGTTGGGATGCGGTAAAAATAGCTTTAAAAGAGGCTATTGTTATTGAAATAAATAAACACATGAGTTCTATGCCACAGTTCATTAAAGACATGCCGTTAGATCAGTTAAATTCATTGACATTTGCGGCTGCAAGTATTGTTACTGATGTTATAAAAGTTAGTGTTCAATGTGGTAGCGGAAAGATTACAGAGTCAGAAGCTGTTGAAGAAGTTTTGGAATCTGTTATTACATCCGTATGCTCTGTTGCGGCGGGGGCATTAGGAGGATTTTTGAGTGAAGGAACCTTGACAGTTCCAGCAAGTATTGCAGGTGGAATTGGTGGAAGAGTTTTAATTAAAAAAATCGGAAAAGAAAATATGATGAAAGCTGCTGATGGCTGTATAAAGATTAAAAACTTTTCAATTGAACTTGCAGAAAAACCAGTTTTATATGTTAAAAGCATTACAAGTCAAACTACAAATCTATTAACACAAGGAGTGTAGATGATGGGGTATGATAAGAAAAAATTAAAAGAAAAAATAGATACTATTCTTTCTGAGAGTAATAATGATGTTATTATTGCAGATCTTTATTTTTTGATAAAGAAATCAGAACTTAGTAAAGAGCAAAAAACAGAGGTGTTTGAATTACTCAAAAAATATTCGGATGAGAACATAATCGTTTTTAGTTTTCTTGGGGATTGCTACGCAAATGGTTGGGGATGTCAAAAATCAAAAACAGATGCTATTGCCTCATATAAGATAGTTATTGATTCTAATTTACCAGAAGATAAGAAATGTATTGCCGCATCTCGATTAGGAAATCTTTTTCTGAAAGAAAGACAATATGATGAAGCAAAAATATATATCAATATGAGTACAAATCCTGAGGATTATGTGAAGCTTGCTAAGGCAAATAAAAATTATAATTTTAATGCTGCGTTAGAAGAACTAAGGCAAGCGGCGGAATATGGAAAAGTGGATGCATTTCGAACTGCAACCAAATGGTGTTTGGAAAATCATGATAATGCAATTAAGGCAAGAGCAATGGAATATGCGATGGAGTATATGTATTCAAGTGCTCCGGAGGAAAAAAGACAGAAGACGGTAGACTTGGTTGTAGACTATTTTTATAAAGCATTGGGAGAAGATGATGCTGTTAATAAGGATGAGATAAATAGAAATTTTACACTATTTAAAGAGGCAATAAGAAATGCTCATTTGAAAATTAAAGCGGAAAATCCTGTAAAGAAAACATATAAAAAAGTGGAAGGGACTGTTTTGGGTGCTGTTGCTGTTGGTGCAGTTGGATTGGGGATTGAAGTTGCCAAAAGAATGATAAAAAGGTAGAGGTGCATAATGAAGGACAGTATAAAGAACCTGATTGAAGAAAAAAAGCGAGCAAAGGTTCCTCTTTTGCAAATTATTACCTATGAGGAAGATACTGTAAAAAGAATCGTAGAACAAGTCTTTATGCAGGAATATGAAATTATTCATTATGATATGTTAGAAGGATTCGATGTACCGATTGAGGAAACAGAAGCACAAGATTTTTCTCTGACAATAAATAAATGGATGTATGAACTTTCTTTCAAAAATACAGTATTGGTAATTAGTAATAGTAATAGATTATTTTCTGATTACAGGGTTGAAGTTTCATTAAAAAAGCTATTGGAATTAGACAATCCGAACATGGTAAGTAAACCAATTATGGTTATTTTGATTTCTGATACAAATATTTTGCCTGCTGGGTTAGGGCGATTGTCTACGACAATAGAAATTCCTTATATGAAACGAAGTGAGTGTGTAGAGTATGTGAAGTGTTTAGTTAGAAGCACTTTTGGAAAAAATAAGTTTTCCAAAAGTTTTCAGAACAGTGCTGCTGAATGTTGTCTTGGTCTGACGAGAGCACAAACAAAAATGAATATTTTAGAGAGTTGTTATCTATGCAAAGATGAAGAAGATATTCTTTTACACCTTCGTAAACTAAAGGTGAAAGCATTAAATCAAACAGGATTGATTTCTATAGAAGAGCCAGTTGAGAAAAATAATCTTGGAGGCTATGATAGACTAAAGGCTTGGGTAAGTGACGCTAAAAAAATCTTGGATGTAACAAATAATGGTGATAGTATGCGTCAAATTTTATTTCCGAAGGGAATGCTTTTGGTTGGAGTAACGGGATGTGGAAAGTCGTTATGTGCCAAGGTGTCTGCGAATGTGTTAGGTTTGCCATTATTAAGAATTGATTTTGGAAATCTTATGAATAAATATGTTGGCGAGACAGAAAAGAATCTGTCTAATGCATTACAAATTGCTGAGGCGATTTCACCTTGCGTATTGTGGTTGGATGAATTTGAAAAAGCTTTTTCATCTAACGATGATAGCTCGGGTGTGTCACAAAGAATGCTAGGAAAATTTTTGACATGGATGCAGGAACATCAGGCAATGATTTTTACTATTGCAACTGTTAATAATGTATCTAAATTGCCGGCGGAGCTTTTGCGTCGGGGAAGATTTGATAAAATATATTATGTAGATCTCCCTAACAATAATGAGCGAAAAGAGATTGTTAAAATACATTCAGAGAAGTTACAAATTGATATATCTCAGAAAGAAATTGTTACTATATCCTCTGAAATGGAAGGCGGAGGCTATAGCGGAGCAGATATTGAATACATCCTAAAAGAAGCAAAACGAAAGATGTTGGTTGAAGGAATGGATAATGTTGTTAAAACTATTACAACATGTATTAAAGAGACAAACTCTATTTCGAAAATTATGCCTGTTGAAATTCAGAGTATGAGAGATGAATTTAAAGCAAGAGGATTTGAAAATGTTAATGCAGCTATAGCGAGAAGATAGCAAGTGTTGATATAATGAAATAAAGTTAATATTACAATGGACACGCAAAGTGCCTTCTTTCATCTATGTATTATCTACATAGAAATGAAAGGAGGCATTTTTATTTATGGAATTGGTGTTAAAAGTAACGAACCCTAGAAGTGGCATCTGAATAGTGCTGTTTTAGGCTGTCAAAAATCCACCTTTTGACACTAATGGAGATAACCTTAGATTTGATACTGATACGACAGAGAGGAGATGATTTTTAGTGGAATATGGATACTGTAGAATTTCTACACCAAATCAGAATATCGAGAGACAGGTGCGAAATATTAAAAAGCTGTATCCGAATGCTCATATTGTCAAGGAAGTTTATACTGGAACGAAATTTCAAGGCAGGAAGGAATTTGATAAAATCCTGCGTCTGATAAAGGATGATGATACGATAATTTTTGACAGCGTATCTCGTATGAGTAGGACAGCGGATGAAGGATTTGAACTGTATAAGGAGCTTTTCAATAAAAATATCAATTTGGTATTCTTAAAAGAGCCTCATATCAATACAGCAACCTATAAGCAGGCAATAGATAATCAGATTAGTATAACTATGAACAGCGGTGATGATGCTACAGATGATCTTATGAAAGCAATTATTGAAGCTTTGAATAAATATATTTTTATGCTGGCTGAGAGACAGATTCGCCTTGCATTTGAGCAGTCTGAAAAAGAGGTTGAGGATTTACACCAGAGGACGAAAGAGGGAATGGAGACAGCAAGACTTAACGGCAAGCGGATAGGACAGCCTAAAGGAGCCAAGCTTGTAACAAAGAAATCTGTTGAAGCAAAAGAACAGATTATGAAATATAGCAAAGACTTTCAGGGAACGCTTGATGATGTTGAATGTATGAAGCTAGTAGGTGTTGCCAGAGGTACTTATTACAAATATAAGAGAGAACTGAAGGCAGATAATAATTTATAAAATATTATAGTTACTGGAACATCCTGTTAATAGACAGGGGGAGATAGAAAGGAAACTCTAAGAATGGGCAACTATAAAAATTATAAGGAAAAAGCTCTTGCAAATGAGGAAGTAAAAGCTGAATATGATGCACTTGGTCCAGAATATGATCTAATCCAGCTTAGAAATGAGCCTATTGAGGAATCTGGATTAAGCAATAACAGAATGGAAAAAGATTTGATTCAAAATACATTTGCTGAAGGTAAATGATTTTATGCACTGGGAAATAGACGATACGGAGAAATCTGTATCGTTTATTTTTTCTCTTTTTACTAATATCTATATAGATATATTATGTAATTTCTAAAAATATAAGAATACAAATTCTCTATGATGGAATAAACTCAAATAACCCATAGAAAACTATTTGAAACCGAACATTCTGTTAAAAGACAGGAGGGAGGAAGAAAAAATGTTGAAGAATGAGCCTGATGTACTGACATTAAAAGAAATGCAGAAAATATTACACATAGGAAAAAATTCAGCATTAAAGCTGATCCATGAGGGAATTATTGAAGGTCACTGGGTAGGAAATAAATGGTTGATTTTCAAAGAGGATGTAATTGAATATATTTTAAGATCATAAATAAAGACGATACGGAGATAATCTGTATCGTCTCTTTTTTTGCTCCAATAGGAATGTATATATCTTATAGATATAATAGAGAATTTTCTATAGGTGTAAGGTGTTATTTAGTCCATCTAGTACAATGGGACTACTGCGGCAGGAATAAAAAACGAAAGGAAAAATTCTATGAAAGAAATGATTGGAAGATTTAGGAATAAATGCTGGATAGCTGTGCTTGTTCTGGTATTTGGTTTTTTATGCTGCGGAAATATGAAGGTGTATGCAGCTTCGTGTTATGACCATGTATATGGGGATATGGAATTTGTGTGGAACTCTAATCACAAGGAAGCAATAGTATTTCTTATTTGCGATAAGTGTAAGGTGAGATATATGTGTGCTGGAGAGGCAGAGACTTGGTTAGTTGATTATTATGAACCATCCTGTTATTCTCCTGGGGTTAGTACATATAATGCGAAGTTTGAATATAATGGAGATATCCAATATTCAAGTGATACATATATGTTTTCAGAAGCATTAGGACATGACTTTGAGGACTTTGAATATGAATGGGCAGAAGATTATAAAAGCTGTACTGCCACTAGAAAGTGCAAGCGTGATAGTTCTCATATGGAAACTTATATGCTTAGAACAAGTTCGATGGCATATGTGAGAACAAAGGAGCCAACTTGTACCAGTAAAGGGGTAACTAGAATACATGCACTTTTTGAGGATTGGACCAGAGATATGGAGACTGGGGGCTATATTGTTCCCAACACCTATGTTGATGTAGAAAACATTGAGATTGATCCGACTGCTCATACAGGAGAAATAATACTAAAGGACAAGAAAGCTTCAAATTGTACGGAAGATGGATATACAGGAGATAGAGTGTATAGCTGTTGTGGGGGAGTTGTCGAGAGTGGAACGGTTCTTCAGGCGAGAGGACATTCTTATGATTCTGGAACAATTACAAAGCCTGCCACATGCTCTGAAGAAGGAGTAAAAACATTTACTTGTTCGGTATGTAATGATACCAAAACAGAAAATATTGCAAAAAATGAAAATAACCACACAGGAGCTACAGTATTAAAAAACAGGGTTAATCCGTCATGTAGTGAGAATGGGTTTAGCGGAGATACTTACTGTGAGGATTGCGATACAAAACTTTCATCAGGTACGGTTATTGAAAAGACAGGTCATACTTGGAACAGCGGGACAGTAACAAAAGCTGCGACCTGCAATCAGAAAGGAATTAAAACTTATACTTGCTCAGAGTGCAAAGATATCAAGACAGAGGAAATTGCAATCAATAGTTCTAATCATACAGGAGAAACAGTGGTAAAAAACGCTATTGCGGCTACTTGCTCTAAAGAGGGCTATTCTGGAGATACCTATTGTAAAGATTGTGATTCAAAGCTTTCTGCTGGAGAAAGTATAAAGAAATTAGATCATACTTGGGATGCGGGGATTGTAACGAAATCTCCAACTTGTATTCAAAAGGGAAGTAAGAAATATGTTTGCTCTGTATGTAAAGATACTAAAACAGAGGAAATTGCTGTAGATAGTTCCAATCATAAAGGTGAGACAGTGGTAAAAAATGCAGTTGCAGCCACATGTACTACCAATGGATACAGCGGAGATATCTACTGCAAAGATTGTGATAAAAAACTTTCAGCAGGTAAAAGCATTGAGAAAATAGGTCATACTTGGAATAGTGGAGTAGTGACTAAGGCTTCGACCTGTAATCAGAAGGGAATTAAAACATATACCTGTCAGAAATGTAATGCTACCCAAACAGAAGATATTGCGGTAGATAAAACGAAACATACTGGAGGTACCCAAACTAAAAATGTGGTGGCTGCTTCTTGCGGATCAACAGGCTATACAGGCGATGTGGTATGTAATGGATGCGGAGATATATTAACAGCAGGAAAAGTTGTTGAGAAAACGCAAAATCATAAGGCATCTGCACTTGTAAAAGAGAGTATCAAGGATGCAGATTGTACCCATGACGGAAGCTATGACAATGTGAGATATTGCGAAGTTTGCTATAAAGAAATGAGCAGGACTAAGGTAGAAACAAAAGCTTTAGGTCATAAATGGGTAAGTGTAGGTACTGTAAAAACGACTGCGAATAATCCGGGAACAGAGAGCCAGAGTTATGTGTGTAGTGTATGTGGAGCTACTAAGACCGAAGAGGAAGCGGATGTGCATACACATGTGCATGAAAAAACAGTTGTTCCGGCGACCAAAAATGCCGATGGAAAAATAGAGTGGAAGTGTGCCTGTGGAGATGTGAAGTCATCTGAGGCAATTAGTAAGATAAAGAGTGTGTCCTTAGCTACAACAAGCTATACCTATAATGGAAAGAATAAGAAACCGAAGGTTACAGTTAAGGATAGTGCTGGTAATACGATTAGCTCCGATTTCTATACAGTTGCCTATAAAAATAACAAGGCAGTTGGAAAAGCTACCGTAATAATTACTATGAAGGGCAATTATAGCGGAGCCTATACCAAGACCTTTAATATTTTACCAGCTAAAACATCAGTATCCAAGCTGACTGCAATTTCAAAGGGATTTAAGGTGACATGGAAAAAGCAGACATTACAGGTTACAGGCTATCAGATACAGTATTCTACAAGCAAGAATTTCAAGAATGCCAAGCAAAAGCTGATTTCGAATAATAAGACTACCAGTTGCTCTATCAAAAAACTTACAGCAGGAAAGAAATATTATGTTCGTATTAGAACCTATAAAATCGTAGATGGAAAGAAGATATATTCTGGATGGTCAGCAGCAAAGACTATAACAACAGGAAAATAGCATGATTGCATATTTTTGAAACAAATAGGGCGATACGGGAGTTTCCGTATCGCTCTTTTAAGTCGGGCATAGCCTACCATAACCCAATAATGAGTTATGGTGGGGATGCTTAATTGTCTGCGGAGAGGGATTTTTCAATGTAATCATCAAGATCTGATCTGCGGATGATGATTTTCTTCCCGATTTTTCCGGAGTGAATTTCTTTATCTTTAATGAGTTTGTAGGCTGTGGTTTTTCCTATCCCTAGCTCATCGCAGACATCACTAACTGTTAATAGATTTTCTTTCATTGTATATATTACCTCCTGATTCATGTGGTTAATTCGAAGTAAAGGACAAAATAAATTTTTATTATTAGTAAACAATTAAGTAAGAATTGCTATCAAATGATTTTATTAAATAACTGTTGGTGTTTAATTTTTTATTTTGAACCAACAATAGATTAAAAAATGTATATACAAAAAATTTGTGATTTAAGTGGATTTGAAAATCAAACGATTGGAGTTAAGAAGAATACAGGAGAAAGGGGGATATAAATTTGCGTATCCTGTTAATAAATATAAATACAAAATATGATAATAAGTCACATAGAAAAGAGGACAATATCAATGGTGAATAAAGGTAAAAAATCTAAATCAATCATAATGCGTGTATCTGAACAGAATAAACAGAGGATTCAGAAATTAGCAGATAATGAAAATAAGACAGTGTCTGAATATATATTGGATACTGTATTAAAACGGCAGAATGTAAAGAATAATAGTAGTGTGAAGCTTAATGTATATGTGGCGGCTGTCACACAGGATATCTGCAATTATATTAAAGAAAATTATGGTAAGGATAAATTCCTTGATGAAGAGGTTAAGAGATTATGGGAACTCTTATGATAAAACTTATGAAAGAATATTATCCATTGGAGTGCGATATAGAAAATCTCTTAAAATATATTGTGGGAAAAGGGAAAAAGGATACTGAGAAAATATCTTATATTGGAGCAAGAGGCTTGTCATTAAAATATAAGGTTGCTGCAGAGCAGATTATGATTATGCAGGAAGCCTTGGGAAAGAATAAGAAGCGTCGTATATATCATATGATTATTTCGTTTCCGGCTAATATACAGAATGACATTTTGATTACAGGATTTGCTAAAAAGGTTGCGGCTATGATTTGGGAAGAACATCAGGTGTTTTATGCCATTCACAATAGTACAGGTAATAAGCATATTCATTTTGCAATAAATGCAGTCAGTTATAAGACGGGTAACAAGTGGCATAAAAGCAAGATTGAATTAACGGAGCTAAAAGGTCGAATACAGAATATATGGGATTGCTTAAATAATGGAATACCATTGTAGTTTAGAAATTTGAAATAACAAAGTAAAAAACAAAAAATATCCGTCGTACCTGTCATGGCGTGTCGGAAATGACGGATATTTTGTATTTTTTTTGAATATATAGGAGATGTGGATACTATGTTAAATGAGCTTAGAATCAGGCATGATGACAAATTTTTAGCTTTTGTTAGAAAGTGGTACAGAATAGATCCTGGCGATTACATAGAGGATTATGCTAAAAAAATGATAGTTGCATTAACAAGTAGAATTAACTTATTATTGCCAGATTATTATTGGGTTGCTGATGAACATATTTTTAGGTGTGATGGATATAATGCATACGGTAGTTGGAAAGTAGAAGCTTCTAACAGTTCAGATTATTCCAAGACATCAGATGAGTATTTGAATATTACAAGTGAGGAATTATGTAGGCGAAGAAATGAGGCATTTGATAAGTGGAAGGAGTTAGAAGCTCTGCATAAGGAAATGGAAGATGAGTTAATCAGCTATAAGAATAATAACAAAATATGGGAATATGATCAGTTGGTCCCGAAAGAGGCGACTGTATATAATCAATGCATAGCTGAAAAGGTGAAATATGAGAAATACAATAAGGCTATGTTTGATCTTCGGGAAAGAACTACATTATTTGAGACATTTACAGAGACGGAGCAACAGTTGTATGAGCTTTTATTGGATAGTATCAATTTTCAAACAAACTCTGGTAGAGAAAAAAACGGATATAAAATCAAAAATGGAAATTGGAATATAATGGATTTGGAAATAAGAGAAAAAATATATAGTCTTTTTTCTAAGGCTGTAACAGAAAGCCCAGTAAAATGGATTTTATCTAATGAGGATATGTTGATAGTTCGGGCAAAACTGCTAGATAGAGAATTGTATGATTTCATTACATTAAAGAATAGTCTATTAAATGTCGGTATGCCTATTGATTGGATAAAGGTAATTGGAGAAAATAAGGAAACCAGAATTAAGAATTTGAAGAAAATGGAGAATTTATTAAAAAGAATAGGAATAATTGACGAAGCTCCTATACTGTCAGAAGAAAGCCTTTTAGCGATGATAGAGAATTAGTGGCATGGTCAGCAAAAAAGAATAGTGCCAATGATGTGAAAGAAGCAGATGAGTGTAAAAAAGAACCTCATCTGCTTCTTTTGTGGTTTTGAGGAGTCAGGAATAGAATTATTACAGAATCATAGTTCGATATAAGTATGATTTTTAATTATTTAGAAAGCTGGAGGAGTCAAAATGAAGAAGAAAGATAAAAAATTCTTACTGGAAATGAACAGATTACTGCTTAATCAAGCTGTAGCTGGTGTTACCTACAAGAATACAGACAAGTCCAATGACAAAACAACAGAGGGCTTGGAAGGTGCAGCATATATCGAGTCATTACAGGAAGCAGAGCGAAACAGAAATTTCAATATGAGCATTGAGGGCAAAGAGCTTGAAATGAAATATTTGGAACTTGAAAAGAAATTTAAGGAATTAAAATCTTCCGTAAAAAAGCCTACTGAACGCATGATCCGAATGGAAGAAAAAATAAAGTCCTTAAAGGCAGAGCTTAAGGTATCTGAGAGTAAGAACAAAAAGCTAGATAAGAGACTGAAAGAACTGGAGAAATGTGTGTTGTTTATAATTCGCCAGAGAGTTCCTTTCTATTCAATAGCTGAGTTTAATAAGGAAGCAAAGCGTTTTGAGAGAAGTAAGTCATATGCTGGTTCTGTAGAGATTTTTTATCCCTATAATCCGAATTTGATTGAAGGGGGTAAGAACAGATGACAGGGTATGAAGCTTCAGGGCTGCACAATCCTAACAACAAGGAAGAACGATATTTCCGAATGGGAAATCTGAAAATAGATTATAAAGGTGAGGTGACGATAGATGATAATGGTAATCCTGCTTTAAGGCTGGATTACCCTATTTCAAATCTTTTGCCAGATGATGAGAGATTATACGGTGAATCGGTGAGACAAAAGATACTTGATGTATGTAATTTGAAGAAAGGTGTTTCGGATGTAGCTTTCTACTATGGCACTATGATGATTACGCAGGAGCTGTTTAGTTTATACAGACGATATCCATTCTTTGTATTGCTGATGTTAGGCAGACATGGCTCGTTCAAGTCAATGCTTTCAAGACGAACGATTACACTTCTCGAAGATGACAGGGGGCAGGAGATAAAATTTTATAATCTAAAAAAGAACACAGAACTGGAGGAGTTGCTTAGCAATACAGAAATCTTTACGGTTTTGATTGACGATATTATTCCGGTGAACGGATACGGTCAAAAGAAGCGATACGCTGATATTTTTGATTGGGTTTCCCGAAGCGGAGATCGAGAACGATTTAAGGGTGGTGTGATAGTGACGGCTGAAAGAATACCCGAAGAGGTTGTATCAAGTGCTTATGATCGTATCTGGGAAATCAGTATGCCGACATTTAAGGATGAGGATAAAAAACAGTGGTACAGCATATTGTCAGATGTTACTAATCAGGACTTGGCATACTTCTATGTCGATTATTGTCGAAAATTGATGATGAACTATGACAGGGTGCTGAGAGATATAAATATTTTTTGGAAATCCTTTGAGCTTCCTGCTGGTATTAAGAGGGAGACAAGAATTGCAGATCACTTTGAGTTTTTGGTCTTGTCTGAATATCTGCTGAAAAAATACTATTTAGGATTGCCAGAGGTAACGGTAGGAACTGTTTGCAATGCCAATACCTACCTTATTAAGAGAGCTGAAAGCCAGCAAAAACGCATTATGAAAATGGATATGAGAAATCGAGAGATTGACATACCTTATCATGCGTATCAAGTGCTTCTTGGTTCAGGGCACAGGATAAAGATTATTCCAAATCGGACAGAATACGAGGCGGATAAAGCTAACGAATGTAAAGCATTGCTGGATGGAGACTATATTTTTGTCAAACCAGATGTTTTGAGAGAGGCTATAAATCATCATGCAGATAGCGTTATCACAGTGAAAAAACTTTCAAGCGGGCTAGAAAAGGAAAGGATTCTAGTTTCGGGTGAAGGAAATAGTAAGACTGTGACAGGACTAAAATCTGGAAGACACTATAAACTGGATTGCAAGAAGCTGATTTCTTATAAAGACGAATACGAAATCGAATATGAAGAGGATCTGGATTACATTATTCCAGTGGTAAGAAAATGATACATGATATGAGGTTGAAAATAGGACCGGCACTGTTTTTCACAATAATTCAGTTATGTAATATTTTTTTGTATCACCATAAATATTTACGCAGAGAAAGGAGTAGGTATATGAGCGATATAGCATTAAATCAAGAGGTAGAACAGGGTGTGTACGAGGCTTGTCATATTCAGCAGGCGTTAGGATTAGGACGCAGTAAGACCTATGAGTATTTGCAGGAAGTGTATCGTACACAGGAGCCATTTCGAGTAATTAAGATAGGAAAGCTTTTCCGCATACCTAAATATTCTTTTGACAGATGGCTTTATGAAGATTCATTAAGTGAGGTGAAGTAGTTGAGCGGAAAGAAAAGTGGAGTTGCCTTTTTCGAGGGTAGTTCTTGGTTTCACCGAGTCAAACTTCTACAGGATGATGGTACGACTAAATACAGTAAGAGAGGAGGGTTTACTTCAGAGGAAGAAGCTGAGGAAAGCTACTATCAGTACGAAGCAGATTATAAGAAAGCGTGTAGAGCATATCAGGCACAGCATAAGATAAACAAAAATATTGGTTTTAAGGATTATCTTCTATATTGGTTTGAAGAAGTGTACTCACAACGAATACAGAATACAACAAGAATGGTGGGTGCTTACACGCTTTATGATCTGATACTGCCACACTTGGAGCAGGATATTAAGCTTAAATATCTTAATGCTGAGTATTTGGATGCTCTGCTGGAGGCTGTTGCAAAGACAACCGAATCAGCAGGCAATAAGAGTAGAGAACTGATAAGTGTTGCTCTAAAGGAAGCGGTAGCTGATGGTTATATAAAAACGAATCCGATTGATGCAACAAAGACTTATCCGAGACGAAAGCCGAATGTCACGATATTGAGCAAGGCTAAGTTGAAGGAGTTCTTGGGTGTGGCTGCTGATAATAATTGGTATATGGAAATTCTGTTAGGTTTATTCTGTGGTCTTCGTAAGGGCGAGATTTTAGGACTTAAATTTTCAGATGTGGATTTTGAGGATAGAACCATTACAATATCCAGACAGATTACATCCAGTCCTGTTGTAGAAAAAGGCGATAGCAAAATTGAAGCATATAATATAGAAGAGAAAGAACCAAAGACAGAAAATTCTTATCGTAAGTTAAAGGTTCCAAAGCCTGTGATTGCGGAGATTATGAAAAGAAAGGAAATGATTGATTTACTTAAGGCAGAAAGTGACGGCAGGTATATAGACGGTGATTACATATCCTGTCAGGCAAATGGTGTGCCACATGCGGCTTCTGCTATGAATAATGCTTTGACAAAGCTGTGCAAGAGAAATGCAATGCCACATATTACGGTGCATGGACTCCGACATATGTATGCGACAATTTTATTAGAGCAGGGCGTTCAGCTTGTAACTGTGAGTGCTTTGCTTGGACATAGCTCGGTGAACACCACTTTTGAA
Source organism: Eubacteriales bacterium (assembly GCA_030533405.1). Lineage (GTDB taxonomy): Bacteria > Bacillota > Clostridia > Lachnospirales > Lachnospiraceae > CAG-590. Next base: position 48,138 of record JAUNJF010000009.1, on the reverse strand, counting down.
TATTACTGCGAGATTATGGATGAGACAGAGAAGATTATAGGATTTATGAATAACACATTTGTACCGGAAGGAGAAAACGATAGTGATTGATTTATCATTACAAAACTTCGTGGACTATTATGTGAAACCTGTAATGAAGATTAAGAACGGATATGGATACAGAGTCATTCTGAAATATCAGGATGGCTCTGAAAAAATCCAACAGAAAGCAGGGTTTCATTCTGAAAAGGAAGCGAAGAAGGCTAGGGAACAGACAATAGGAGAATTGTATAGCGGCACTTATGTAGTGTATGCCAATGTAAAAGTTGCAGATTTTCTGGAGTATTGGCTGGAGGACGATATAAAGAAGCGAGCTGGGAGCTATAATACATATTACAGCTTCGGCAATGTGGTGAAGAATCATATTGCAACTACAATCGGAAAAAAGAAGATGGTGGATATAAGCAAGGGAGATATTCAGAAGCTTTACAATGACATGGCAGAGTATTCGGTGTCAGTTGCAAAACAGGTAAAGTCGATAATGAATATCTCCTTTGATTTTGCTGTGGAAAAGAAGGTGATACCAACTAATCCGGCAACAGGAGTAAATCTTCCTAAGAATAAAGTACAGAAAAGCGGTTATCATACAAGAAATATAGATACATCAAAAACGCTCACATTAGACCAGATTAACCTGCTGATTGAAAAGAGCAAGGATACGAAGATCTATTTAATGGTTCTTATGAATGTGCTTATGGGATTACGCTGTTCTGAAATTATAGCTGTGAAGTATTCAGATGTGGACTATGTAAATCGTACACTGAGTATTGAAAGGCAGTTGGGAAGAGTTCTTGGTGGAAACGATGACGATTATGCTCCTAAGACATTAACAAAACAGGAAGTAAGAACGAAAACCCAATCATCCGTAAGAGAGCTTCCGATACCTGATGTGGTCTTTGAGGCTATTCTAAAGGAGCGAAAGCAGTATGAAGCTAATAGGAGAAGAAGGTCAACCACTTTTCAGGATTTGGACTATATATGCTGCTCGACATATGGCAGACCAAGAAGTAAGAATTATCATTGGCAACACTACAAGAAGTTGTTGTCTGATAATGGATTGCCTGATATCCGTTGGCATGATCTAAGAAGTACATACTGTACCTTGTTGTTAAAGAATAAATATAGTCCGAAAGCTGTTTCAAAGTTGATGGGACATGCAAAAGAGATTATTACGATGGATGTATATGGAGATAATCGTAATCTGATTGCTATGAGTATTCCAGAACTGGAGGCTTTTGTGGATGAGGTGATACCTACAGAAAAGATTGTGCGATTTCGAGAGGACCTGCTGGATATAGAGATTGATGTATCGGAATATTTACCTGCTGTGTAACCCAAACGGATGTACGAACAAATGTTTGTTCTGACTGTACAAATTGAGGTTTTTGTGGTACAATATAAAGTGGTTTGTTCTATTTAATCCGTCTGTTTTGAATGGTATTTCCTAGTCGGAAAAATCAAAATAGGTGACCTTCATTCGTCGTGAGGCTATTTTACAACATTTTTCAAAAAAGGTGAATACTCGCCACGACGAATTTCGGGCTAATAGACGAACTTTTTTACTATTAAATTCAGGAGGTGGTTTTGTGCAAACTGAACAAAAAATGTTCAAACTTCATGCTCCCTACCAACCAACGGGAGACCAGCCTCAAGCTATAGAGGACCTAGTAAAAGGCTTCAAAGAAGGTAATCAATTCCAGACTTTACTAGGGGTTACGGGTTCTGGAAAGACCTTCACAATGGCGAATGTCATAGCGGCACTGAATAAACCGACTTTGATCATTTCGCACAATAAAACTTTGGCGGCACAGTTGTACGGTGAGTTTAAGGAATTTTTCCCTGAGAATGCGGTGGAGTATTTTGTCAGTTATTACGACTATTATCAGCCGGAAGCGTATGTTCCGTCTACGGATACGTATATTGAGAAGGATTCATCTGTCAATGATGAGATTGATAAGTTAAGACATTCTGCAACAGCAGCATTGATTGAACGAAAAGATGTGATTGTGATTTCGTCTGTTTCCTGTATCTATGGTATTGGTTCGCCAGAGGATTATGAGGATATGATGATTACGTTGCGTGTGGGTGCAACGTATGAATGGGAACAGTTGATTCATGATTTGATTGACATTCAGTATGAGAGAAATGAGATGGATTTTAAGCGTGGAACGTTTCGTGTGCACGGAGATGTGTTGGAGATTCTTCCGGTATCCACATTTGAAGATGCAGTTCGTGTAGAGTTTTTCGGAGATGAGATTGACCGAATTGTGGAGTTTGATCCATTGACAGGTGAAGTAAAGAGAAGTGTCAATTTTACATTTATTTTTCCTGCATCGCATTATGTGGTGGCGCAGGATAAGATTGAGCGTGCTGTCGCTGAGATTGAGAAGGAATGTGATGAGCAGGTAGCGTATTTTAAGGAAAATGATAAGCTTTTAGAGGCGCAGAGAATCAGTGAACGTACACATTTTGATATGGAAATGCTGCGGGAAACAGGATTTTGTTCTGGTATAGAGAACTATTCCAGACCATTGGCAGGTTTGGAGCCGGGTGCAACACCGAATACATTGCTGGAGTTTTTTAAGGATGATTTTTTGATGATTATTGATGAGTCACATATTACGGTTCCGCAGATCAGGGGTATGTATGCTGGTGACCGCTCGAGAAAGCAAACGCTGGTGGATTTTGGATTTCGTTTGCCGTCGGCGATGGACAATCGACCATTGCAATTTGATGAATTTGAGCAAAAGGTTGATCAGGTAATGTTTGTATCGGCAACACCTTCCGATTATGAAGCGGAGCATGAACTACTGCGTACAGAGCAACTGATTCGACCAACAGGTCTTTTGGATCCGTTAATTGAAGTGAAACCAGTTGAAGGACAGGTGGATGATTTGTTGTCGGAGGTCAATAAAGAGGTTGCCAAAGGGCATAAGGTATTGGTTACAACATTGACAAAGCGAATGGCAGAAGATTTGACTGATTATTTGCGTGGACAGGATGTGAAAGTGAAGTATTTGCATTCTGATATCGATACCATGGAGCGTGTGGAAATCGTGAGAGATTTGCGAATGGGCGTATTTGATGTGTTAGTTGGAATCAATCTTCTCCGAGAGGGATTGGATATTCCGGAGATTACATTGGTAGCTATTCTTGATGCGGATAAGGAAGGTTTCCTGCGTTCAGAGACTTCTCTGGTACAGACCATTGGACGTGCGGCGCGTAACAGTGAAGGTCGTGTTATTATGTATGCAGATACCATTACCCGCTCGATGGACAATGCAATTCGAGAGACGAATCGAAGACGAGAGATTCAGGATGCGTACAATAAGGAGCACGGTATTACGCCGACAACCATTCAGAAGGCAATAAGAGATTTGATTACAACAGCTAGTGATGAAGATATCGATGCTTTGAAGCAGCAAGGTAAAGATGTTGAATCTATGACAAAGAAAGAATTGCAGGCTGAGATTCAGAAATTCACAAAGAAAATGAATACTGCGGCAGCGGAATTGAACTTTGAAAAAGCAGCAGAATATCGCGACCATTTAAAAGAATTAAAAGAGACACTCCGAGATTATGATAATTAAGTGAAAATGATGAAAAATCATATATTTTTTCTGAAAAATATGTTATAATGATGAAAAATGTCGAACGGAGGAAAAGGGGAATGAATGGGGTAGCGATTACAATTATGATTTTAGAGGCCATTGCGATTGGCGTCTTAGTATTCTTGTTGGTTCGGAACAACAAGTCCAGTAAAAAGATTATGGACAATGCACAGCAGATTGTGAACGGAAAGCTGGATGTAGACGATATTCGGATTTCTGGTGCAGAGACGAATTCTACCGTTGTTGCAGGTGCATTTAACGCAATCAAAAGTAATTTGATGACATTTGTAGAATCAACAAAGGGAAATGTGACAGTTCTATCAGATGCGATTGATGTGTTGTCGAATAGTGTGGATGCCAATCAAGAGGCGAATGAGCAGATTGCAGACGGGGTTACGAGTGTTGCAGTAAAGGCAGGCGAGCAGCTTGAATTGGTACGCGATAATTTGAAAATTATTGAGAACAATAATATACACTTGGCAGACATTCAGCATGAGATGAATCGCATTGAGAATGTATTGAATGATACTGTAGAACAGAGTCAAAAAGGTACTTTGAATCTGGAAGGTTATAAGAAAGATGTAGCTGCTGTTTCAGACGGACTTGCAAGTGTGCATGGTGTATTAGAAGATTTCAATCATGAGATTGCACAGATTGAAGAGGTTGGAGATTTCATTATTGATGTCAGTGAACAGTTGATGCTGTTGGCATTTAATGCGTCGATAGAAGCAGCAAGAGCAGGAGAAGCTGGTAAAGGCTTTGCGGTTGTTGCGGATGAGATGAATGAGATGTCAGTGAAGACCAAAGAAGGTATGGGAACCATTAATCAGATTGTGAATGAGATTAAAGAGAGTAGTGCATTGATTAATGAGTGTATTCAGAATTGTGATAAGACCTTTGGTGAGAGTAGAAATACTTTTGAATTGGTAAATGAATCGTTTGGAACTATCAGCGTGCATGCGACAGATGTACAGGAAAAGATGGGCGATATCTCGAAACGATTTGGGGAAATATCACGTAATTCAGATGCTTCTAAGAAGAAGGCGACAAACTTATATGATGCATCTGTTTCAATCAGTGACAGCACACATGAGATTGCGGCGGCATCTGAAATGACAGCAGCAGAGTCTTCGCAGATTGCGCATAATGTGGAAGAATTGAGAGGGATGCTTGTTGGTATTCAAAATTTGTTGAAGCAGTTCAACACAGCTGTTGTCCCTGTTGAGAAGGATAGAGCAAATAAAGTAAAGATTCTTGTATTAAGTATGTTGGATAATGATTTCTGGTATGGTGTTCGTCGTGGTGTGAATTATGCGATACAAGAACTTTCTGTTCATAATGCAGATGTGGAATTTATTCCTTGTATGGGAGATACTATTGATCAAAATGTGACTATGGCAGCGAATCGATGTGTTAGCGAAAAGATAGATGCACTTGTTTTACCGGGATTTCTTGCAGGTGAGAATCCGTTGATTAAGAAAGCAGTTGGACAGGGAACAAAGGTATTTACGTTTAATTGTGATTGTTCTTCAGAGATAGGAAGATTAGCATGCTTCAGCCCTGACTCAAAGGAAGCAGGTATGATGGCAGCCAAGTCAATTGAAAAGCAGATGAATAAGAATGCAAATGTTGGTATGATTTATGGTGACGAAACTGTTCCAGGATATAGAGACCGAAAAGCAGGATTTATGGAGTACCTTGAACGTGCTAAAGGAATCAAGGTGGTAAATTCTATTCAGGTAAAGGATTCAGAAGAGGACGCATATCAGGCGGCTATGAAGTTGTTGCGTGATAATCCAGAAATGAATGTGATCTATTATATTACAGGTACACCACTTGCGGTTGCAAAAGCAATTGAGGATAGCAAGAAGGTTGGAAAGGTTTCTCTTGTATGTTTTGATCATAATAAGGAGATTTTTGATTACATTAAAAAAGGTGTTATTCTTGCATCAGTTGGACAGGATGCATTTGGACAGGGACATGATCCGATTATTTGGGCATATAATCATATTGTGACTGGTCAGGTGTTACCAGCAGAGATTATCTCATGTAGATCATCTGTAGTGGATAAAGATAATGTAAATAATCTGATTGAAGCATAGAAATAAAAAGATATTTGAATTTGTAATAAAAATGATAAAGAGCTGTCGCACAAAAGGAAAAAGGGCGACAGCCCTTTGTTACTTTATAGGAAATCAGGTAGAAGAAAGGTAGAAAATAATGAAACATTATATAACCATAAAGGGTGCCAAGGAGCATAATCTAAAGAACATTGATATTAAGATTCCGAGAGATGAATTGGTTGTTGTTACGGGATTGTCTGGTTCAGGAAAGTCTTCGCTTGCCTTTGATACGATTTATGCAGAAGGACAACGAAGATACATGGAGTCTTTGTCTTCGTATGCTAGACAGTTTTTAGGACAAGCTGAGAAGCCAGATGTTGAAAAGATTGAAGGTTTGTCGCCAGCAATCTCGATTGATCAAAAGTCAACGAATCGTAATCCTAGATCTACGGTTGGTACAGTGACAGAGATTTATGATTATCTGCGATTGTTATATGCAAGAATTGGTGTGCCACATTGTCCGAAATGTGGAAAGGAAATAAAGCGTCAGACCGTTGATCAGATGGTAGATGCCGTTATGGAACTTCCAGAGGGAACGAAGTTTCAGTTGTTAGCACCCGTGGTAAGAGGTAGAAAAGGACGTCATGAAAAGGTTCTTGCGAGTGCAAAGAGAAGTGGTTATGTAAGAGTATTAGTAGATGGATCGATGTATGATTTGTCGGAGGAGATAGAACTTGATAAGAACAAAAAACATGATATTTCCATCATTGTTGACCGTCTGGTTGTGAAAGAGGGGATTGAACGCAGATTAAATGATTCTATTGAAGCGGTTATGAAGCTTGCAGAAGGAATTATGGTGGTAGATGTAATTGGTGGAAAGCCAATGAATATGAGTTCGAGTTTTTCGTGTCCAGATTGCGGAATTAGCATTGATGAAATTGAGCCAAGAAGCTTCTCGTTTAATAATCCGTTTGGTGCCTGCCCGGCATGTTTTGGATTGGGATATAAGATGGAGTTTGATGTGGATTTGATGATACCAGATCGCAATCTTTCGATTGATGATGGTGCCATTGTTGTGTTAGGATGGCAATCCTGCACAGATAAAAAATCATATACGAGAGCAGTGTTAGATGCACTTGCAAAGGAATACGATTTTGATTTGTCTGTGCCGTTTAATCAGATGTCAGAAGAGGCACAAAATATTATTTTATATGGAACAAATGGGCATGAAGTAAAGGTATATTACAAGGGGCAACGAGGAGAAGGCATTTATGATGTTGCATTTGAAGGTTTAATACGAAATGTACAACGTAGATATCGTGAAGCATCTTCAGAGTCAATGAAGGAAGAGTATGAAACATTTATGACAATAACACCATGTGATTCCTGTGGTGGTCAAAGACTTAAGGAAGAATCGTTGGCTGTTACGATTGCTGGGAAAAATATTTATGAATTAACCACTATGTCGATTGATCATTTGCTGACATTTTTAGAGGGGATGGAATTGACCGATCGTCAGCAGTTTATCGGTGGTGCTATTCTGAAGGAAGTGAAGGCACGATTGCAGTTTTTAGTGGATGTTGGCTTGAATTATTTGGCATTGTTCCGTGCAACAGCAACCCTGTCAGGTGGAGAGGCTCAACGTATTCGATTGGCAACACAGATTGGATCTGGATTGGTAGGTGTTGCTTATATTTTGGATGAGCCAAGTATTGGTCTTCACCAGAGAGATAACGATAAGCTGATTGCAACCTTGAAACATTTAAGAGATTTGGGAAATACTTTAATTGTAGTGGAGCATGATGAGGATACAATGCTTGCAGCGGATCATATTGTAGATATTGGCCCAGGTGCAGGTGAACTTGGCGGAGAGGTGATTGCGCAGGGAACCGCTGAGCAGATTATGAAAAATAAAAAATCCATTACGGGAGCATATCTGTCAGGAAGAATTAAGATTCCAGTTCCGACAGAGCGTAGAACTCCAACTGGATGGATGACGGTAAAAGGTGCCAGACAGAACAATTTAAAAAATGTAGATGTATCATTTCCGCTTGGTGTGATGACTTGTGTAACGGGTGTATCTGGTTCTGGAAAGAGTTCTTTGGTAAATGAGATATTGTATAAGCATTTAGCAAGGGATTTAAATCGTGCAAGAATTAAACCAGGTGCACATGACGGAATTGAAGGCATGGAGCAACTTGATAAGGTAATCGATATTGATCAATCACCAATTGGTAGAACGCCACGTTCTAATCCAGCAACGTATACAGGTGTGTTCGATATGATTCGAGATTTATTTGCAGGAACGAAGGATGCAAAGGCAAGAGGCTATAAGAAGGGCAGATTTTCCTTCAACATTTCTGGTGGACGATGTGAGGCATGTAAGGGTGATGGTATCGTGAAAATTGAGATGCACTTTTTGCCAGATGTGTATGTGCCTTGTGAGGTTTGTGGTGGAAAACGATATAATCGTGAAACGTTGGACGTACAATATAAGGGAAAGAATATCTATGATGTTTTGAATATGACAGTGGATGAAGCGTGCGAGTTTTTCAAAAATGTTCCTTCTATTTTGCGAAAAATAGAGACACTTAAGGAGGTTGGACTTGGTTATATTAAGTTGGGACAACCGTCAACGACACTTTCTGGAGGAGAGGCGCAGCGTGTGAAACTGGCGACAGAATTATCCAGAAGAAGTACAGGAAAAACGGTATATATTTTAGATGAACCAACAACTGGTCTTCATTTTGCGGATGTGCACAAATTGGTAGAGATTTTAAGAAGACTTTCAGATGGTGGAAATACTGTCATTGTGATTGAGCACAACTTAGAGGTAATCAAAACCGCAGATTATTTGATTGATATCGGACCTGAAGGTGGAGACGGCGGTGGAACGATTGTGGCAACTGGTACACCAGAGGAAATCAGTAAAATAAAGAAGAGCTATACAGGATCTTATTTGAAAAAGATGCTGAATGTTTAGAACGATAATAATGTTGCATGGCAGTGATTTGGAGAATACTGGAATGAACGGAAGCGTAAATAGTAAAAAATTGTGTGAAATCGTTGAAAAATGTCGAAATACTGTATATACTATATGAATTATTGAACCGATATAAGTATCATCGGTTCCTGAACATGTAGTGAAGCGAAATGGGAAGGATTGTTTTGCAATAAATGATGCACAATAGAAAGTGATGAGGTACGAAAGATTCATGAAATATAGAACCTGTAATTTCTGGAAAAAACTGATTTTTGCGTTTGTTATGATGACAGCGATGGTGGTTGGAATTCCGAACCATACATATGCTGCGGAAAAGGATATATTGGGAAGAATTGATAAACTAAAGACCAAATTCCCTGATGGAAAATATTGGAATCACGTTGGAAGTGACAAAGAAAATGTAGATGGATATACATCAAAGGAGTGTAAGCTTCATAAGACAAGCGGGATTCATGTAGCTGGAACCAATGGATGTACATGTAATCATTTTGGTGATACGCAGCGTGATAAAAATGGTGTGTTGCTTGGTCATTATTCGGCAACACAGTGTATGGGATTTGCGAACAAACTTGCAAACGATGTGTTCGGTGTAACATCGTGGTACAAATATGAAAGCCCAACAAGCAAACAGATTGAAAAAATACAGGTTGGTGATATTGTGCGAGTAGATAATAATTCCCATTCTGTTTTTGTCATTGCAAAAAGTGGAAATGAGGTTACAGTTGCAGAGGCAAACTATCCAAATAACTGTCGTATTAACTGGGGACGAAAAATTACATTATCTACATCCAATGTGACATATTATGAACATGCTGGGAATTATGATTCGATTACTGGAACGAATATCACGACGCCTGGAACAGGGGAGTTAAAAGAAAGTAGTACGGAGCAATCGACGACGGAGCAATCGAAAACAGAACAGCCGACGACAGAACAACCAACAACAGAGTCGTCTACCAAGAAATTTACAGGTTGGAAAAAGACATCGGATGGTGTATATCTTCGCTATTACATAAATGGTAAAGTGCAGAAAAATAAGTGGTTGCTAATCGATGGTAATGATTATTATGTCAATGAGAAGGGCTATTTATTAAAGAGTCAATGGTTATATAAAGACAATGTTTTGGTCTATGTGAAAAAGGATGGAGCGATTGCAAAAGGAGAAATCGTTAAGATTGGAACGAATGACTATGTATTTAATAAAAAGGGCGGACGTTCGAAGGGATTTCATAAGGTTGGAAAGGCATATTATTATTCTGACAGCAAGGGAATTATCCAGAAAAAGCAATGGTTGAAGACAAAAACAAAGACATATTATCTCAAGAAAAATGGAGCGAGAGCGGCTTCTAAATTGATGAAGATTGATAAGCATAATTACTATTTTGATGAAAAGGGTCTATTGGTGAAAAACAAAAAAATTACATATAAAGGTGTGATTTATAAGGCAGACAAAAAAGGTCATTGCAAGAAGGTTGGAGTGGCGAAGTAATTGTCTGATGTGTTTGCAGTGTCGACTTGTGGAAAAATAGAGCATATTTTTATGAACGATGCATGCTTTGAAAAAGTGCCTGTCCTATTTATAATGAATGTTAACACATGATAATAGGAGGCAAGAAGATGGATCAGGAATATTATCTGATTAAAGAAGCGGCTACGAAAATAGGAGTAGAATCCCATGTGCTTCGCTATTGGGAGGAAGAACTGAAGATGGATATTCATCGGAATGCGATGGGTCACAGATACTATACGGAGAAAGATATTAAAATACTTTCCAAGGTAAAAGAGTTGAAAGAAAGAGGACTTCAGTTAAAGGCAATTCGGGATTATTTGGAAAAAAGAAAATCGCAGCTTGCCGGAGAAGAGACGCAGGAAAAATCAGATAATAAGGCTTTGTGTAAAACACAAGCAGAGATTGTGCCAGTCAAGCAATCACAGCTGATGGTGACAAACGAGGAAAAGATGAAACAGTTCCAGCATATTATGAGTCGTGTGCTTGCAGATGCGATTCGGGAAAATGAGGAATTGATTGGAAAGACTGCTGGTGAGCATGCCGCGAACGCAGTGGTAACCAAAATCAATGGAATGACAAAGGAACAAGAGGAACGGGCAGAGGAAAGATACCGTAAGCTCGATGAAACATTGCGAGAAATACAACGTGCAAGAGCAGAGGCAGCAGCAACTACGATGCATCCAATTGATAAACGAAAACAGAAGCGTATGAAACGCAAAGAGGAGCAGGCAGCACAAATTTCGTAAAATCATTGGAAATGGTTGCATTTTTATACATAATAGTTGTATAATAATTATCTATTTCTAATCAATGGAGATGGGTTTTCGTTTATGGTTTATTATTTAGAAAAGAGGGATACATACGATGAAAAACATGGTTAATTTTAGTAACTTCAGCAAGGAAGAACTTGCAGATATTTTAGATTTAGCATACGACATGAAGAAAAATCCAGAGAAGTATTCAGATGCTTTGAAGGGAAAGAAGCTTTATACATTGTTTGAGAAGACTTCAACAAGAACATTTCTTTCATTTTCGACAGGTATTACAGAGCTTGGTGGAACATATTATAACCAGCTTTGGAAAGATTCTAACTTTGTTTTGGGTGAGACAGTTTCTGAGATTAAGTATGTATGTAGAAATGTAGATATTATTATGGCTCGTTTGATTAAGAATGAGACTGTGGAATTATTTAATAAGAATGCAACAGTTCCATTTATCAATGGCTGTGATTCCACATATCATCCGTGTCAGATTTTGGCAGATGCATTAACATTGAAGGAGCATTTTGGTGGTATCAATGTTAAGATGTTATATATTGGTGCAAAGAATAATGTATTTAATTCATTGGTTGAGTTTTTTGCAAAGATGGGAGAAGGTACCATTTATGGATTGACTCCGCTTGTAAATGATACAGCAGTTGATGATGATTTCTACGAGAAGGCAAAGGCAACTGGTCATTATGTAGAGCTTGATCCTACTATGACCATGGAAGAGGCTAAAAAGTATGTGGATGAGATGGATGTATTATATACAGATACCTGGGTAGATATGGAGTTCTTTAACAATCCAGCTTATCAGCAGCAGAAAGAGGAAACACTTGCAAAGATGATGCCATACCAGATTAACAAGGAATTGCTTGCTGGAAGTAAGGCAAAGGTTATGCATGATATGCCAATGCATGTTGGGTTTGAGATTAGTCAGGAAGTGGTTGATGATAATCTTGAGTTCATTTTGGACCAGGCTGAAAATCGTCGTCATGCAGAGAAGGCCGTTATGGTAACATTATTAAAATAGTTAGATAATGTAATAATGAAAATGTTATAAGAGCTGTTTTATTCAATCGTTTATTGGATGTAATAAAGGAGAGGAATAAAGCGGCTCTTGTTTTAAAATTTGTAGTTAGGGATGGTAATATCGGAGCATCTTTGTTATACTAAATGAGGAGTTTAGAACTATGTTATTGAATGGATTAGCGATTGTTCTGTTTTTGGGTTTTTCCACAGGTGCAGTTATTGCATTTTCTGCGCTGGATAAGCAAAAAGAGATTACAATTAGTAGCAGATATGGAAGACATACAAGTACATTGGAGATTGTCTATGTGAATGTTGCGTTGCTTTTGGTGGCTGCTATGTTGTATTTTCATGTGTATCGTTTTTTGCCTGTGCTAGTGGCGTTTGTATTGCTGATTGTTTTTAGCAGTCGGATACAAAGTGGAATTGCACCACAGGGGGTATTTATTGGAACGACGTTTTTGAAATGGGAGGATATGGATTCCTATCGTATTTTGAATGATGAGATTAGTACGATAGAGGTTCGGATTTATGCCAATCAAAAACAATATGCTATGAGATGTTCCAAAGAAGACCGGAAACAGATTGAAACTTATTTTGTTGAACATAATGTTGAGATGCATATGGATAGGAGGAACGCTTATGAAACGAAGTTTCATAACTAGGATGCGTTCCGACGAGTTGGCAGGTGCGAAAGCGCGTGCCGATACAGAATGATAGGAGGACAGAATGAAACATTTAATTGATCCAATGGATTTGTCGCTACAAGAGATTGATGATTTGCTTGATTTGGCAGATGATGTGATTGCAAACAAAGAGAAATATGCGAAGGTATGCGAGGGCAAGAAGCTAGCTACCTTATTTTTTGAACCAAGTACAAGAACCCGATTGAGCTTTGAGGCAGCCATGATGGAGTTAGGTGGTAACGTACTTGGTTTTTCTTCGGCTGATTCTTCTTCGTCTACGAAGGGAGAAAGTGTTGCAGATACTGTAAAGGTGGTATCTTGTTATGCAGATATTATTGCGATGAGACATCCTAAAGAAGGTGCGCCATTTTTAGCATCATTAAAATCAGATTCGCCAATTATTAATGCTGGAGATGGTGGTCATAATCATCCTACACAGACGCTTACGGATTTGCTTACCATCCGAAGAGAGAAAGGAAGACTTGATCACATTACAATCGGATTTTGTGGAGACTTAAAGTTTGGACGTACGGTACATTCTTTGATCAAAGCATTATCGAGATATGAGGGAATTCGATTTGTAATGATTTCCCCAGAGGAATTAGAGATTCCAGAGTATCTTCGTGAGGAAGTTTTTTCAGATGGAAAATTAACATATGAACAGGTACGAACATTAGATGAGGTTATGCCAGAGTTAGATGTTTTATATATGACAAGAGTACAGAGAGAGCGTTTCTTCAATGAGGCAGATTATGTTCGTTTGAAGGATACCTATATTTTGGATATGCCAAAATTAAAAAATGCAAAACCAGATTTGAGTATTTTGCATCCATTGCCTCGTGTAAATGAGATTGCAGTGGAGGTTGACGATGATCCTCGTGCTTGTTATTTCAGACAGGCATTGAATGGTAAATATGTTCGCATGGCACTGATTATGAATATGTTAGAGATTGCTTAGGAGGAACGGTATGAATATAGATAGCATTCAAAATGGAATTGTATTGGACCACATTTCAGCAGGAAAGAGTATGTTGGTTTACAAATATCTTGGATTAGACAAGTTAAATTGTTCAGTTGCAATCATTAAAAATGCAACCAGCAAAAAGTCAGGCAGAAAGGATATTTTGAAAATTGACCATCCAGATTATGACATTAATTTGGATATTTTAGGATATGTGGACCCTAATATTACAGTGAGTATTATTAAAGATGGTGTGACGGTTGAAAAGAAAAAGGTTGATTTGCCAGAGCAGATTGTAAATGTTGTAAAGTGCAAAAATCCACGTTGTATTACAACAACAGAGCAGGGAATCAAACAGATTTTCAAGTTGACAAATCGTGAAAAAAGAACATATCGATGTGTTTATTGTGAAGCTGAAAATCAAGGTGAAACTGTGTAAAATTTGAGACTGGTATACAGTTTTTTGTTTTGTATTCATGAAAATAATTGAAACAAAAAATGAAAAAATGTTTACAAATTGCACATTCGTGATATAATGAACCTAATTATGTCTGTTGCTATGCCCATTTTTTGTGGCGTTACGGACACACTAAGAGGTGTTTTATGGAACAATATGTTTTAAAGGGTGGTAATCCGCTTGTTGGTGAAGTTACCATCGCTGGAGCGAAGAATGCAGCATTGGGAATTCTGGCTGCTGCAATTATGACAGATGATGAAGTTGTCATTGAAAACGTTCCGAACGTAAGGGATACAAGAGTGCTTTTGCAGGCAATTCAGGGAATTGGTGCAAGAGTGAATTATATAGATGAGCATACCGTTAGAATCTGTGGAGGTACCATTAACCCACATGCTGACAATTGTGTCGATGACGAATTTATTCGAAAGATTCGTGCTTCTTATTACCTACTTGGTGCTATGCTTGGAAAATACAAAAAGTCAAGCGTTGCATTGCCAGGTGGATGTAATATTGGTAGCAGACCAATTGATTTGCATATTAAGGGATTCCGTGCATTGGGTGCTGAAGTGGATATTCATAGCAGTATGATTCATGTAGAGGCAGAACGATTGGAAGGAAACCATATTTATATGGATGTTGTTTCTGTAGGTGCAACCATCAATGTCATGATGGCAGCTGCATTGGCAGAGGGAAAGACAACAATCGAGAATGCCGCAAAAGAGCCACATATTGTTGATGTTGCCAACTTCTTGAATAGTATGGGTGCGAACATCAAGGGTGCAGGTACGGATGTAATTCGTATTCGTGGTGTTGAAAAATTGCATGGAACGGAGTATTCCATTATTCCGGATCAGATAGAAGCGGGAACCTTTATGGTTGCTGCAGCCGCTACAAAGGGTGATATTACCATTAAAAACGTAATTCCAAAGCATCTAGAGGCCATTACTTCTAAGTTGAAGGAGATTGGTGCAGTGGTTATGGAATATGATGATTCTGTTCGTGTTGTAAGTAATCACCGTTTGAAGTCTACAAATATCAAAACATTGCCATATCCTGGATTTCCAACGGATATGCAGCCACAGATGGCTGTTATTTTGGCATTGTCAGAAGGAACTTCTATCATTACAGAAAGTATATTTGAAAACCGTTTCAAATATGTGGATGAATTGTTCCGTATGGGCGGACAGATTAAGGTGGAAGGCAATACAGCCATTATTGATGGCGTGGAAGGATTTGTCGGAGCTAATGTTGTTGCGCCAGATTTACGTGCAGGTGCTGCACTTGTGATTGCAGGTCTTGTTGCAGAAGGATTCACAATTGTGGATGATATCAAATATATTCTTCGTGGTTACGAGAAATTTGATGAAAAGATTCGTGCACTTGGTGGACAGATTGCAGTTGTCGAGACTGAGAAAGAGATTCAGAAATTTAAGTTAAAGGTTGGATGATTCTCTGATTTTGTTTTATTTCTTATTTGTTTGATCAGGTTGGGAATGTCGGATTTATATTTCGACATCCCAGTCTTTTATTTAACCCATTTGGGTATCTCATTTCATTTGAACCAGTTCGGTTCAACATTTCATTTTTACTTTATTTGAATATTGATCGAAAGGAGCTTTTTTTGTGTATCGAATTTTACTGTTAGAGGAGGACCAGGAAGCGTCTTGTCGCGTGCGCGATTATTTACGCATTAGTGGTTGTATGATTAGAGAGGTTGTGTTGACATCAGGGTTGGATTATAGTGATTTGATGCGAAAAATAGATATCGTTTTGTTGCATTGCAAGCATTCAGAGCAGCTGTTTTATGTGTGTGAGGAATTGCGAACGGTTTCACAATTGCCTGTTATTGTATTGTCTGAAAATCCGGATGAATGGGCTAAGATTCGCATGTTTCAGGCGGGAGTGGATGATTATTTGGTAGAGCCACTTTCGCAGGGAGAAATGGTTGCAAGAATTAAGGCACATGTAAACTGTTATCGGCGTTTGACGCAGCCGTTTGGATATATAAAAGTCAGAGGATTGGAAATTGAAATATTTACAAGAAGAGTCAGAATCAATGGAAAGGAAATTGAACTGACAGCAAAAGAGTTTGATGTATTACTTGTGTTGGCAAGAAGTCCAGAACACGTATTTACAAAGGATGAAATATTTTCTCTCATCTGGCAGGAGGATTTGGGAGATGGATATTACAATTCTGTGGCTGTTTATATAAAAAAGTTGCGGAGAAAAATAGAGAAAGATCAAAATAATCCACAGTATATCGAGACTGTATGGGGAGTTGGATATCGTATGAGAGCATAAATGCATGTGGAACTACTTGTATCAAATGCCAATAGCCGATATAATACGGTTAGATTATAAGGGAAGGAAATGGCTATGGAAGATATTATTTTGTATGAGGATTCAGATATTATTGTTTGTGTGAAACCATATGGTATGCCTGTGCAGGAGGATAAAAGCAGAGATACCGATTTGCTTAGTATGTTAAAGAATCATATTTTTGAGGAAGAGGAGCTTGATGAGGAGCCTTATCTTGCGATGATTCACAGATTGGATCGTCCAGTTGGTGGTGTTATGGTGTTTGCTAAGACACAGAAGGCAGCTGCGAATTTATCCGATCAGGTGCAGGATGGAACAATGGTAAAATTTTATCAGGCAGTGTTGACTGGTGAACTTCCAAATGAGTTTGGAGAGTTGCAGGATTATTTGTTAAAGGATGGTAAGACAAATACTACCAAGGTTGTGAAGAAGGGAACAAAAGGGGCTAAGAAGGCTGTCTTACAGTACGAGGTGTTAGATGTCATGGAAACAGATGATGGTATTCTCAGTTATGTGTTAATTGAGTTAATGACGGGAAGACATCATCAGATTCGTGTGCAGATGGCGAGTCGTGGTTGTGGCATTTATGGTGACACAAAATATAATGAGAAATTCTCGAAAACAAAGCGTGTATATCGTCAGATGGCATTGTTTGCTACGCGATTGGAGTTCGAGCATCCTACGACTGGGGAGCACATGGTATTCAAGTGTGAGCCAGAAGGAGAAGCCTTCGATGTGATTGAGTTAGATGAGTTTTAGGATAATAAGTGGGAATCCTTGATTGCTCAAATGCCGAGATCAAAGTGAAAAACAATGAAAGTGAAGAACGCATAGTATACATACCTCTCTAGATGGAAAAGATAAGACAAGAGTCATTTTCGTCTAGGGAGGTTTTTTGTGGGAATGCAGTTGAGTGACACATGGAAGAATGGATTAAAAATTGGATTTGGCGTTTTGGCGATTTACCTTGGATTTCGTTTTGTGTTGCCCCTTGTTTTTCCGTTTGTAATTGCTGGAGTGATTGCTGTCATTTTGTTTCCTGTGATTCGTAAAGTGTGTGAACATTTTCGGATTTTGACGGAGCGAAAGAAAAAATGTGTGACATTTTTTTTGGTCAGTGTCTTTTATATCATTTTGTTTGCCCTGTTGAGCTGGCTTTTGGTTTCCTTGTGGAAGCAAGGGAAAAGTTTGTTTTTAAATGTTCCTTTTTATCAGGCAAAATGTACGGCATTTGTGAAAGGGTGTTGTTGCAAATTGGACGAAACCTTTCACATAGGAAATGGAACGAGTTATGTTTATGTTAGTTCGTTAACAGGAAAAAATTGGGATGATTCTGTACGGTCCATTTTATCGAAAATGACAGGGTATTCTATGCAAATGTTTGGGCGTGTTTTTTCTTTGATTTTTGCATTTATGGCTACCGTTCTTTCTACGTTTTTGCTGATATTGGAACATGATCAGATTCGAAACCAAATATTAAAGTTAACCTGGGGACAAAAAATATGTGATGCGATACAAACTGTAAAAGCTACACTGTTTGCTTATGTAAAAGCACAGGGGTTGGTGATGGGCATCAATGGGGTTGTTTGTGTGGTTGCATTTTGGTTGATTGGACAACCGTATTATATATTGTTAGGTGTGTTTGTTGCGATTTTTGATGCACTTCCTGTTTTGGGAGCAGGTGCTATTTTATTGCCGTATGCGTTGTTTTATTTGGTAAAAGGACAAATGTTTCATGCGGTAATCTTGCTGTTGACATATATGGTGTGTGTCATGATTCGGCAGCTTGTGGAAGCGAGGTTGATTGGGGAAGGAATCGGAATGAAACCACTTTATACAATTATGAGTATGTATGTTGGTTATCAATTATTTGGTGTGCTTGGTTTTTTACTAGGTCCCATTGCATTTCTAATCTTAAAGGAGTTTAAAAAATCATTGGATTGAGGGGTTGCACACCCTTGGAAATGGGGATATAATAACTCTAACTGAGCATTTCAGAGAGTTTAGAGAGATTTAAGGAGATATGTAATGGCAAACGATAAGAAATTAGTAGAGCAGATTACCTCTATGGAGGAGGATTTCGCACAATGGTATACAGACGTTGTTGTGAAAGCAGATTTGATTGATTATACAAGTGTAAAAGGTTGTATGGTATTAAAGCCAGCTGGATACGCAATTTGGGAGTTAATTCAAAGACAGTTAGACGATCGTTTTAAAGCAACTGGTGTGGAGAATGTATATCTTCCAATGTTTATTCCAGAAAGCTTATTACAGAAGGAAAAGGATCACGTAGAAGGATTTGCACCAGAGGTTGCATGGGTAACACATGGTGGACTTAATGAGTTGCAGGAGAGAATGTGTGTAAGACCTACTTCTGAGACATTATTCTGTGATTTTTATGCAAATGATATTCATTCTTATAGAGATTTGCCACGTGTATATAACCAGTGGTGTTCCGTAGTAAGATGGGAAAAAGAGACAAGACCATTTTTACGTTCCAGAGAGTTCTTATGGCAGGAAGGCCATACAGCACATGCGACGGCTGAAGAGGCAGAAGAGAGAACAGTACAGATGTTAAATGTATATGCAGATTTCTGTGAGCAGGTGCTTGCAATGCCAGTTGTAAAGGGACAAAAGACTGAGAAAGAGAAATTTGCAGGTGCAAAGGCTACTTACACAATTGAAGCTTTGATGCATGATGGTAAGGCACTTCAGTCTGGTACAAGCCATAATTTCGGTGATGGATTTGCGAAGGCATTTGGCGTTCAGTATACAAGTAAAGATAACAAGTTAGAGTATGTTCACCAGACATCATGGGGTATGACAACACGTTTGATTGGTGCGGTTATCATGGTTCACGGTGATAACTCAGGTTTGGTATTACCTCCAAGAGTTGCTCCAACACAGGTTATGATTGTTCCTATTATGCAGAAGAAGGAAGGTGTGTTAGATAAGGCTTATGAGCTTAAGGATATGCTTTCGAACTTCCGTGTGAAGGTAGACGATTCAGATAAGAGTCCAGGATGGAAATTCTCTGAGCAGGAAATGCGTGGAATTCCTCTTCGTGTGGAAATCGGACCTAGAGATATTGAAGCTGGTAAATGTATGGTAGTTCGTCGTGACAATGGCGAGAAGATAGAAGTTGCAATTGATGAGTTACAGACAAAGGTTGGTGAGTTGTTAGATACGATTCACAATGATATGTACAATAAAGCTTTGGCACATCGTGAGGAAAATACACGTGTAGCAATTACATGGCCAGAGTTCAAGGATACGATTGAGAACAAGCCAGGTTTTGTTAAGGCTATGTGGTGTGGTGAGACAGAGTGTGAGGAAGCAATCAAAGATGAGACAGGTGCTTCTACACGTTGTATGCCATTTGCACAGGAGACACTTTCTGATGTATGTGTACACTGTGGCAAGCCTGCGAAGAAGATGGTTTACTTCGGTCGCGCATATTAAGAATTTGATGCCCTATATCCTTCCCTGGTAGGAGATATAGGGCTTTGTTGGTTTATAGGAAAGTTCTAAGTTTTACGAGCTTCCCGATAAATCTCGCTACGTGGTGCGAGACAAGATCCGAACAACCGTCGCTTTGCGACTAGCAGGAATGAGTAGTTGAAGATGTCAGTAAAGCTAACGTGCATTCCGCAGGAAGAACGCTGTGGGCGTTCTTGAATCTAGGAGGAAAAGAATGAGAGAAATAAAGAAAATATCAATTGTGATGTGTTTGTTGTTGGCAGCATTGATGTTGAAATGGAATAAGATAAATGTACAGGCCGCAACTCCTTTTGTGACAAACTGTGCAGTGGATGTGAAACAAAAGGTAAGAAAAACAACCTTTATTGCGAAGCAGTATCGAGTAGGCACGGATTATCGCTACAAAATCGTAATGAAGAAAAATGGAAAAAATAAGGTGATTGCTAAAAATACGACGTGTGCATTTGCGACGGATGGAAAGACGCTTTATTATGTTGCGTGTGGTAAGAAGGTGGACGATTATCGCTATCAAAATACTATTTATAAGTACAACATCAAAACGGGAAAGAAAAGTAAAGTAGTATCTGGTACGGATTATACAATTCTTGGGTGTTCTGGCACATATTTATACTGTGGAACTGACTTGTATGCAGGTGGTGTGGATTTGTATGCTGTTCATGTGAAGACAAAAAAGAAAGTTTATATGAGGGATTGTGCTGGTTCGGTGGATTACATAGATAATCGAATCGTAGTGAGCACGAACACAGGCGCACCTGGTAATTATCCAATTTATTCTTTTAAGTTAAATGGAACTGGAAAGAAGAAAATTGCAGATGGTGGTATGATTAAGACAAAGGGAAAATTGATATATTACTTTGTTATAGATGAAAAAAATTGGAAGTTTAAAATTTATACCTGTTCGGCGACAGGTAAGAACAAGAAAGCAATAACTGGATGGATTGAGCGGATTCCAGATGAGTATTATAAGTAGATAGGTGATTGCGAGTTTTGCAATGCCCTGTTTGGTCCGCTTTGCGTAATAAGAAAAAGAAATGGAATGACATCATGGAGAATAAAATTGTGATTTGTATGCCCAAGGCGGCAAGAGTAATCATTGAAAAATTAAATAAGAATGGACACGAGGCTTATATCGTTGGTGGATGTGTAAGAGATGCCATTTTAGGAAAAGAGCCAGATGACTGGGATATTACGACTTCTGCAAAACCAGAGGAAGTGAAGGCGTTATTTCGAAGAACAGTGGATACTGGAATTCAGCATGGAACGGTAACAGTTGTAATGAAAAATGAAGAGACTGGAGATTTGGAAGGCTATGAGGTTACAACGTATCGCGTAGATGGAAAATATGAGGATCATAGAAGACCGACAGAGGTAACATTTACAGCAAGTTTGATTGAAGATATGAAGCGTCGTGATTTTACGATTAATGCAATGGCGTATAATGATACAGAGGGTGTGATTGACCATTTTGATGGGATTGGTGATTTGGAACGAAAGGTGATTCGTTGTGTTGGTGTGCCGACTGAGAGATTTGATGAGGATGCACTTCGAATTCTTAGAGCTGTTCGATTTTCTGCACAGCTTGATTTTGTGATTGATGAGGAAACAAAGAGTGCGATTCGAAATCAGGCACAGTTTTTAAAGGATATTAGTGCGGAGCGAATTCAGGTCGAGCTGGATAAGCTGTTACGTTCCAATCATCCTGAAAAAATGAGAGATGCATATCAAATGGGAATTACAAAGATTGTGCTGCCAGAGTTTGATGCGATGATGGAGACAGAGCAAAATCATGTGCATCATATGTATTCGGTTGGAGAACATACGATTCGAGTTATGCAGGAGGTCCCAGCGACAAGACAGCTTCGTTGGGCTGCGTTATTACATGATATTGCAAAACCACGTACAAAAACAAGTGACGAAAAGGGAGATCATTTCTACGGACATAATCAAATGGGAGTAGAGATGGCAGAAAAAATTTTACGACGTCTAAAGTTTGACAATGATACTATTGCAAAGGTAAAACGACTTGTGTTGTGGCATGATTACGGAATGGGTGAATGTCCGAGCTTACGTTCGTTTCGAAAGTCGTTAAGCAAGATGGGCGCAGATTTATTTCCAGAATATGCGCATATTAAACGTGCGGATACCTTAGCACAGAGCATGTATTTGCGCGAGGAAAAACTAGCCAATCTGGAGATTCTAAAGGGATATTATGCGCAGATTTTGGAAGCACAGCAGTGTTTATCCTTAAAGGATTTGGCCGTTACAGGTAAGGATTTGATGGAACATGGCATGCAACCAGGAAAAGAGCTCGGTGAAATGTTGAGCTATTTATTAGAGCAGGTGTTGGAAAATCCTGAATTAAATGAGAAAGACACCTTACTTGAGATGGTGAAAGAAAGATTAAACTCATAATAATTTGATGATAAAAAAGGAGACATATCACATTTTAATGTCATATGCCTCCTTCTTTTGATAGTTCGTATAAAATAATTGTGAAACATTCGATTTGTTGATTTGAGTTGAACAGATTTAACAAGAACCATAAAAGGACTCTTTGAGTACGCCAGCACTTAACGAGTGCGTTGCACGAGTTTAGTACTGTTGCGTACGAAAGAAACGAAAGTGTGTCCTTATTGGTTTGTTAAATTTGTTCGACTTTCAATAACATAAATTATGTTTCGCAATTATTCATGATTTCTTTTTGTTGGGCGGAAAATCAATCATCTGCATCGGAAATGCAAGATGATCTTCCGAAGAAATATATTTAACTGGATGATTGGAGAAGTTGGTAAGACTACCCTCATTATCTCCTGTATTATTAGAACGATTTAGAATTATAAACATAATTCCGATTGTAAGTAATGCGCTGGCAACTAATAAAAAACAGCATGTCATTAAAATCATAAATGATCATCTCCTTGTCTGTTAGATACAAAATTAATAATAGAGTCTGACTTAGATAGCTTAATCTGGTTTTTCAATTTCTTATATAGCGTTTGTCCGTAGTAGCAGACACCTCCGCAGGCTACAGCGATAAGCATAGATAATTCTGTCATTCCGACGTTATCTTCACCGAATGCTCTTGCAATACCGAGGAATATAACTGTAATGAACAAAAAGATAATACTTCCAAACAGGAAGGTATTTCTTTTGTCAAATGGAGAAGCACCAATTACTTTACCGGTTTGCCCATTTACCATAAAAGTATAAGACTCGTGGTTATACTGGAATGTCATAAACCAGGCTGGGAGCATAACATATTCTTTTTTAGTGATATTTGAACGGAATTTTGTATCGAGGACGGAAATGTTTTCGCCATGTGTTCTGGCACTAACATTCTTTTTAAAATCTTCTTTCATTAAAACCATTGCGCGTAGATTTGCTAATTCTTCTACTTCTTGATCATTAATATCCCCACAATCTGCATAGTAACCAGAAAGATAAGACATATCAAAAGGCTTTAATGCATTTAAATTGTATGGGTCCAGCTTGTGCGCGGCTGCATTGTCTAACTGTTTGGATGCATCCACTGTGATATTTTTGAAATCACATTTTCCCCAACGGTAAGAATATTCCGTTACTGTTTGTTTGTTTTTATGTAGCTTGTATTTTAAGGTTGATTGTTGTTCATAAGTCATGTCGACAAGCCAATAAGGAATATAGATGCCGCGGACATGATCTGGTTTGCAATCCACAACGTCTTTCGGAATAAATATACCAGTGTTGAAATAGTCGTGAATTTTTTGGATGGCGCGTTCCTTTGGAATAGAAAAAGGAATGATGCGTTCTGGTGCACGTCCTCTTACAACACGGTCAGGAAGAATCGTAGGCTGTCCGCAGTATACGCAAAAGGTGGCACTTTCTACTCCGTTTACAGAAACCTCTGCGCCACATGCAGAACAACTGTAAAGTTGGTATTCAATGTAGCTAATATCTGGTGAATAGCTTGTCGTAAGCGTTTCTGTTAAATCATCATTTTCATCTGAGTCGAAATCGTCTGTATAACTAGCAGGTTCTTCGGTTGCAGCAATTTCATTTGATATATCGTAACCGACCGTTTCTGGGTCGTAGGAACTGATACAGAAATCGCAAACCATTTTTTGGGTGATGGCATCAAATCGCAATGCGCCGCCACAATTCATACATTTTATTATCATTTGTGAATCCCCTCATCTATAGTTTGATTAGGTAATTGCGAAACTCTCGATTATGTAGATTTGAGTTTCGCAATTACCTAAGTTAAATATATGTTAAGTGTAATATTACTAATTGCATCTTTTATTGTCAATAAGCGGGATTCTAGTCATGCAAAGAGAATCCCCTTCATACAATGGATTATCGGGAATAAGATAGTTTATGTATGAAGGGGATGTTTTTATGTCGGAAAAACTCGCAGAAGTATTTGAAATGTATGATATGGAGGTGTTAGGGACAAGAAAAGGAAGAGGGGCAACCATTTTGTCAACTTCGGAAGGGGTTCGGATTTTAGAGCCGTTTCGAGGTAATATGATACGATTAGAACAGGAGTATGTGCTTAAGCAACTATTGGTAGAAAATGGATTTTGCAATGTCGATGTAATTCTCCCAAATCGTGATGGCATTTTATTTACATGTGACCGGTATCGACAGCCGTTTGTGCTGAAGAAGCATTTTGAAGGGGAAGAATGCGATATGTACAATTGGGAGGATATGAAACAAAGTATTTCATTGCTGGCACAGTTTCATAAATGTGGAAAAAAAGTTGCAAAAAAGTTTGACCAGGCATGGAAGGACAATCGGATTGCGCAGGAAAAGAAAAGGCTTGCGGAGATTCGAAATGCAGTAGAAAATGGAGAAGAATTAGAACGGATTGCTAGGATTTATGATATTCGTGAAAACATATTACGGGAAATGTTAGAGTTAGGAGAAAATGCGATTGAGGAGCAGACGGTAAAATCGTCGGATTACAATCCAGAAATGCATGTGGAAGATTTGTTTGTGAAACACAATCGGGAACTGATGAAGATTTATAAGCATGTGATGAAGGTTAAGCGAAAAAATGCATTTGAAATGCTTTTTTTAAAAGAGTTTAAAAAATATTATGAACAGGGAAAATATTGTGTAGAACAGTTGGAATCTACTTGTTCTGTTTCATTCTGTCAGGTGGAGAAGGAACATTTTGGAATATGTCATGGTGCATATAATCAGCACAATATTATTCTCCACGAAGAACAGGGTGCTATTGTACATTTTGAGCGTTTTTCAAAGGGCAATCAGCTCCACGATTTGTATCAGTTTACAAGAAAGGCAATGGAGAAAAATCATTTTGATGTTGCGTTATTAACAGAATTACTTGCAACGTATTCTGCGCATATTCCGCTTTCTGAAGAGGATTATCGATACATATATATCCTGTTTTCTTATCCTGAAAAATTCTGGAAAATTGCAAATGGATATTATAATACCAATAAGTCATTTTTATCGCCAAAACATGTGGAAAAATTGAAAAATGTGATATGTCAGGAGGAGGAAAAACAGAAAATGTTGCAGGAATATTGGGCTTTTCATTTCAGTCCTGATTCAGTATAATAAGTATAATAATTACTTCGAAAGAAAAAGTAGGGAAGCAAATGAAGAATACAGAAGAAAGAACCAATAAAATGAATAGATGGAACATACTCCTTTTTTGGGTGGTATGTTCCGCCTTGTTCCTGCTTTCTGGTTGTGGAAAAGAGGTTACGATTCCGGTATATGATGACAGCCCGGATCCTGTAGAACGGGTATCTGTTCTGGCAATTGTCAGCAATGTGGACGAGGTAAATGGCAAGATTACATTGCGTTTGACAGACCGCTCCACAGAGATTGTGTTGGCATACAATGGTGGTGCAGATGTGCGGGATGCATATGGAGACGTTTATTCCATGAAACAGATGGAATTAGGAACTGTGGCGGATGTTGTGTATGATGATAATGCGGACAAGCTGATTTCCCTTTATATTTGTGGAAATGATAAGGTGCAGCGATTGGAACATGTTACTGGTGCGACAGTAAATATTTCAGATAATGTTATGAAGTTTAATGGAGAAGCGTATCAGATGAGCAACGGCGTGGTTGCTATTTCGGATAGCCGCATTATGGCGATGAGTGATATTGATCCAAAGGACCAGCTTTCGGTTTGGATTTATAATGATGTAGTTTGTTCTGTAAATGTTGAACTTGGACATGGATATGTGAAATTAGAGGATTATGCAAGTTATTTAGGTGGCTTTGTCGAAATTGGAAATGATGTGATGGAACCAGTGACAGAGGACATGCTGTTAACCGTGCGTGAAGGAGAGTATACACTTCGGATTGTAAAAGGTGATGATGTTGGTACCAAAAAAATCTGGATTCCTCGCAATCAGGAGGTGACCATTTCTTTGGCGGATATTGCAATTGAGCCAAAGCAGATGGGATTTATCATGTTTAAGGTAACACCATCTAGTGCAAAGGTCTATATTGATGGCAAATTGGTGAATACAGAGGGTACCGTTGAAATTGTTTATGGAAAACATGCCATTGTAATCGAGGCGGAGGGATATCAACGATACAGTGCGAATTTTAATGTAAATTATGCATATAAGATTAAGGAATATACATTGACTCCGGAGGATGGAACAACGGAGAAAAAGACAAGCAATAATACGTCGACAACGGAGAAAAATACATCAAAAGAAAATCATGAAAGAGAAACGACAGAAGAACGAAATACGACATCAAAGGACACAGTAAGTGGTGATAAAACATCCAATAAAGTAATTATTTCAAGCCCTGCTGGAGCTAGTGTATATTTGGATGGAGAATATGTTGGAATTGCCCCAATTTCCTTTACAAAAGTAACGGGAAGTCATATAATTACATTAAATCAATCAGGCTATTTATCAAAGAGTTATACCGAGGTTTTTGTCGATGATGGGAAGGATAAAACGTTAGTTTATAATCCGTTGACAGCAATTTCAAGCTTGATTGAATAATTGGAAAGGAGAAGCGTATGGATTACAAGAAAATTTATGAGGAATGGGTGAGCAACCCTTATTTTGATGAGGACACAAAGAAAGAATTAGCTGCAATTGCAGATGATGAGAAAGAGATTAAAGAAAGATTTTATGCAGATTTAGAGTTTGGTACAGCTGGACTTCGTGGTATTATCGGAGCAGGTATCAATCGTATGAACATTTATGTTGTTCGTCGTGCAACACAAGGACTTGCAAATTACATAAAGAAGCAGGGTGGGGAAAATAAAGGTGTTGCAATTGCGTATGATTCAAGAAGAATGTCACCAGAGTTCGCAGATGAGGCTGCACTTTGTTTGGCGGCAAATGGAATCAAGGCATATCGTTTTGAGTCCCTTCGTCCAACACCAGAGTTGTCATTTGCTGTTCGTCATTTAGGATGTATTGCTGGTATCAATGTAACAGCGAGCCACAATCCACCAGAGTATAATGGATACAAAGTATACTGGGAGGACGGTGCACAGATAACACCACCTCACGACAGTGGAATTATGGCTGAGGTTAAGGCAATTTCTGATTTATCTACTTGTAAGACAATGGATAAGGATGAGGCAATCAAGGCAGGTCTTTATGTGACAATAGGTGCAGAGGTAGATGATGTATATATTAATGAGTTGAAGAAGTTAGTGCTTCATCAGGATTGCATTGATCAGTATGCAAAGGATCTTAAGATTGTATATTCTCCACTTCACGGAACTGGTAATATTCCAGCAAGACGTGTATTGAAGGAGATTGGATTTGAGAATGTATATGTTGTACCAGAGCAGGAATTACCTGATGGTGAGTTCCCAACAGTGAGCTATCCAAATCCAGAGTCAGCTGAAGCATTTGAGCTTGCATTGAAGCTTGCGAAGGAAAAGGATGCAGATTTAGTACTTGCAACAGATCCAGATGCAGACAGACTTGGTGTTTATGTTAAGGATACAAAGAGCGGAGAGTATATTACATTAACTGGTAATATGTCAGGATGCTTACTTGCAGATTATGAGATTAGTCAGATGAAGGCAATCAATGGTTCCCTTCCAGAAGATGGTGCATTGATTAAGACAATCGTTACTTCTAACCTTGCAGATGAGATTGCAAAGGCATACGATATTCGTTTGATTGAAGTACTTACAGGATTTAAGTTTATCGGACAGCAAATTCTTGGATTTGAGACAACAGGCAAGGGTCATTATCTCTTTGGATTTGAAGAGAGTTATGGTTGCTTGATTGGAACACATGCAAGAGATAAAGATGCAATTGTTGCTACAATGGCACTTTGTGAGGCTGCTGCATACTATAAGAGTCAGGGTAAGACATTGTGGGATGCAATGGTTGATATGTATGACAAATATGGTTATTGTATTGATGCAGTTCAGTCAATCGGATTCCAGGGTATTGAAGGACTTGAGAAGATTCAATCAATTATGACAAATCTTAGAGCAACAACACCAACAAAGATTGGTAAGTATGATGTGCTTTCTGCTAGAGATTATAAGGAAGATACCATTAAGAATATGGCAACAGGTGAGGTGACACCAACAGGTCTTCCGAATTCAAATGTACTTTACTACGACTTAAGCGATAGTGCTTGGTTATGTGTAAGACCATCAGGAACAGAGCCAAAGGTGAAGTTCTACTATGGTGTAAAGGGTACTTCATTAGAGGATGCAAATAAGCTTTCAAAGGAGCTTGGTGAAGAAGTACTTGCGATGATTGATCGTATTTAATGAGTTGATAGACATGAAAACAGGCGAACATTTGGGTAATTCCAATGTTCGCCTGTTTTTTACTTGATTAGGAAATTCTACAGATTTCCTATAGCTCTCAAATTTATCGTTCTGGCTGGATTGGTGTTAGAGACATGGTTGCTTCAGGAAGCTCGTCGCCTTCGTTCCACAGGTTGGCAATGACTGTTCCGTCAGGCTTACAATAGTTCACACATGTGATTTTGTCTGGGTTGGTTGCAGGTATTAATGCCTGATAACGATCTCTTTCATGCCAGCTTTTTAAAATTCCAAGACTCTGGATTCCATGTTCTCCAAGGTAAAAATTCAGGACACCCTCATTGGTATTGTCAATCATCATAATGTCACCGCGACCAAATAAATCTGTGTGATGTAAATATAAAGTTCCGTCTATAGAGGTAACTTCCATGAATTGTTTGATTGCTTCTTCGTCAGCCTTTGGCCAAATTGGAGCAGTATATGATGCAACAAAAATGCTTCCGGCAAACCAGACAACCATAAAAATAGCAATAAATACAATGGTTTTTACGATAAACTTTTTATTAAAGCGTTTATTGATTTTTTGAAATAGCTGATTGTCAGAATCGATGAGAGCGTCTAATGATTCTACGTCTTTTCTCATGGTTGCTATCGTTTTTTGACATTTTGGGCAGCTGCTAACATGTTCGCGTACTGCTTCCTTACTGTCATCGGATAGGACATTATCCATGTACAAAGGAATCAAGTCATTTATCATATCACAAGTTATTTTACTCATAGCAAATCTCCTTTTCTAATCAGATATTCGTTCGATGATTTTTTGTTTTGCACGGTAATAGGTTACTCTTGCCCAACTTTGTGTTTTGCCATATAAATCTGCAATTTCTTTGTAATCCTTGTTGAGGATTGTTTTCAAACGAAAGACTTCTCCATAGGGTTCTTCCAAAGTGTTTAGTGCCTGAAGAATTTCATTCAGGCTTTCTTTGTTTTCCACTTTAACATGAGGAGCAGCATCAAAATCCTCTACTTGTTCTAATGCATATTGCATGGCTTCGCTTCTGTTGATGTGTTTATCCTTTCGTAAAAAACTGATATAGTCATTTCTTGCAATGCGAAATAACCAGGTACGAACTTGACAATCTCCACGAAAGGAATTTGCTTTGACAATTGCCTTGAAAAAAGTGTTTTGTGTAATGTCCTCTGCCAAAGCGATATTATTACCGTTCATGGATAAACAGTACTGTAACACATCTTTGTAGTAGCGACGGTAAAGAATATCCATGTCTTCCTGTAGTTGGTTCACATACGGCTCCTCCTTGTTAAAAATGTTGTGTGGCATAATTGATAGCCAAAATAAAAAAATAATTTTTGGTGTCTACATAAGTTAGACGCAGAATATGACAAGGTGTTACAAACTTTTTGCATATTTTTCCTATTTTATAACCCTTTTTTTATCTCCCTTATTTCATCGTATATCTTATTTTACTACTCTTTTCTCATATTACACAAAAAACAAGGCAGGGAAAATATCCCTGCCTCATTTTTCCTATTATAATAATCAATACGATTAACAAAAATTATTTAATTCCCTGGTTTAACTCATCTGCAAGCTTTTCATAATAATCAAAATCAAAATTATCAGGATCCATCGGATTTTCCTCTTTTGCTTCCACAGCCTCATCTGCTGATTGTTCCTTATTATCAGCTGCCTCTGTACCAAACACGAAATCATTATCCAAACGAACAATCTCGCCACCATCTTTCTCGACCATAAGATCTGAAAGAAATACGGTAAGCTTGCTCATATCTGCATCATTTCCTACTTCAAAAGCAAGTCTGAATGGCATACCATTTTTTCCATCAAATACTTCTGCAGCAACACAACAGCCCTCAAATCGCTGTCCTCCGATTCTTGCTGACGGATAGTATCCATTTGGGTCTGTAAGGTCATCACTGTTATAAAGAGTTGGCCACACATCATCTACTGCCTTGTACTTTCCACTATCAAGCACATAAATGTCTGCATAAACCCATCCATCATTCTGCAACTCGGTATCGCATAACAATGTAATACCTACATTTTTTGCAATAAATCGTCCATTCGCAGCATTTTCAACAGAATTTGATGCGTTCAATGCTTCCATAGCCAATGGCACCTCAACATCTCCAACCTTTAATGCAATTTCTGCATTTGCAGCATCACAATCCGCAAGTGCATATTCTTCAATTACATAGGCATTATAGGCAGAATCCTCACCAAAACGAACCTCTGATGAAGAAGGTTGAATCTCTTTACCATTTGCAACTACACTAGAGTGTACCTTTTTTACAATCGGATCGGAATCTTCGTTGTAATCACAATATTTTTCCATACCAGATGACTTAAATGTTGAAACCATCAAATCTGCTGAAAAACCATCTTCATTGATGGTAGCTTCTCTTACTGCCTTGAGATCTATTTTGTAGATCATTTTCATTTTGTTATTCATGATATTTACACTTTCCATAGAAATTGCAAAATTAGGCATATCTTTTACAGCCTTATCTTTCAATACGTAAATGCTGTCCTGTGTAGTCGCACTCTGTGTTTCTTCCTTTTGTGTTGTTTCATTCTTTGCTGTTGTTTTTTTATCACCTGCTTCTGTTGTATTGTCTACTTCTACCTCCACAATACCCTGATTTGGAACAAATGCAAACATTTTATCAATTGCTGCACGAACACTATCACTAAATGTAAATGTAGCTCCTACAACTACAGCCAATGCAGCGGCTGTGTATGCTACCTTTTTGTATGTTTTTGTTTTCTTTTTATTACTTTCTTCTAATCTTCTCATAAAATCTTTTTCAATCCGCTTCTTTGATAATTCAGTTGGGCACTGAAAATCAAATGGATCTACATCCTCCAATTTCTTAGATATTTCTTCTAAAGAAACTTGGTCAAACGCTTTTTGAATATTCATTTCTACTTCTCTATTGTCCACAATAATACGCCTCCAATCTACCTCGTAGCACGTCTAGGGCTCTTGTAATTCTTTTACTGACACTATTGCTTTTCATTCCATAATAGTCTGCAATATCCTTCACTGGTTGCGATAAGAAATATCTACGGAACAAAATGTCATTATCTGGTTCGCCCAGCTTGTTAATTTCCTGAATGACAATCTCTTTCTTCTCGGAATCAACAAGGAATTCCTCCGGACTTTGTGAAACACCGAAATCTAATGTTTCTATTTCATCCGTAGCATCTGATTTGTTCCGACATAGCTTTCGAAATTTTCCGATTGCTTTTCTAGTCGCCACTGTGACCAAATACCCTTTAATACTTCCTTTATTCAAATCAATCGTATCTATTTTTTCATAAAAGTCCCAAAAGACGTCCGATACACATTCTTCTATATCTTGTTGGTATCCTTTCAGCTTTCCTTCCACAACGTAATATACGAAACCCGAATAGCAATCCATCATATATTTCATGCCATTCGAAGCATCTTTACGTATAAATGTCAGAAGTTCTGCGTCTTCCATAAGTTTCTTTTGCATATGCTTACTTCCTTTCACCGGCTTATGTATATTAATTAGCCAGTTCCTTTATAAAAGTGACAAAAATATAAAAAAAAACAAATTTTTTAAAAATTAACGATTTATTGATCTTTGTCTGGCAAGAATTACTTATAAAAATCTGCAACCATACGAAAACTCTGAATTTGAAGTGTTTTCCAAAATAATAATAACATTATCATTTTTAAATGATTTTACAGATAATCGAATTCCATTTTTTTCTGAATGCATATCTTTGGATTTTGTATAAAACCGAGTATCGTATTCTATATGTGTAACAATTCACAAGGAGGAAACGTTACAAAATATAATTGATGTTTTTGTAGCAATATACTATACTTAATGGATAAATTCAAGGGAGGTAGTACTTATGGCACATTCAGGAGGCGGTGGATCACACGGAGGCGGATCTCATGGAGGCGGCTCCCATAGCGGTGGTTCGGGCGGTGGTGTAGCACGTTCTACAAAATATTTTAGTGGATCTTATTATCACAGTTATGTCGATAGACGAGGAAAATCACATGTTTACTACAGTAGTCAGAAACATGTTCCAAAACCAGATAAATCGCAGATGATTATGACCATTATTTCGCTTACTGTGTTTTTGTTGGTTGTACTTTTTATCACTGTGACAGGATATATTGATACAACGCATAAATTAAATGATACAACGCCAGATGTGGTTCGTATTTATGATGAGGAAGATTTCTTTACAGATAGTGAAGAACAGGTGCTTTCCGATACACTGGAGGAATATTATCAACAAACAGGTGTCAATGCGGTTGTCTGTGCAGTAAGTAATTCTCAGTGGAAGATACATTATGCATCTTTAGAAAAATATGCAATGGAAAAATACTATGAATTGTTTTCTGATGAAAAGCATTACCTTGTTGTATTCTCGAATGAGATGTTAGAAGATGGTTGGCAGGACTGGTATTTTGAGACGATTGTTGGTGATGATACGACACGTGCGATTGGACCAACAAAAGAGAGTTATATGGTAGAGCAAATTCAAAACCAGTTGTGGAACAATGATAACAATGCAGGAACAGCCATTCATTTGGCATTTCAAGATTTGATTGCATATTCAAGTACAACGCATATTGACTGGAGCGGATTTGGTGTGTTTGCACTTTCATTTTTGTTTTTGGGAGCGCTGATTTATGTAGCTATTGATAATTATAAAAAGTCAGTGGAAGAATACAATTATTTTTTGCAACATCCAGAATCTATCAAAAATCCTGCGGAGTATCATTTGCAATGTCCAAACTGTAGCGCACCGAATACGAAGCT
The DNA here is from genome assembly GCA_030533405.1 of Eubacteriales bacterium. Taxonomy (GTDB): domain Bacteria; phylum Bacillota; class Clostridia; order Lachnospirales; family Lachnospiraceae; genus CAG-590. The sequence continues at coordinate 14,606 of JAUNJF010000009.1, read as the reverse complement.
TTTAGATGCTTGTGAATATTGCGGAACGGTATTGCACAAGGGAAATCCCAATGTAAATGAAAAAGAGTTTTATACACAGTGAAAAAGAAATTTACCAGGAAAGAAGAAAAGAAATGAACAATAAGAACTTTAAAATTCAATATGATTTACAGACCCAAAAGATTTTAGTGATTAGTACAATTGTGTCATTTGTGATTTTGGGGTTTAGTGTTCTTGGAGTATGTTTAGACTTTCAGAGTATGGCGATATTGCTTTTGTTTGGCTTGTACATTGGTGGCGGTGTGTTTTTGGTGTCGTCCTTGAACTTAATTGGTGCAGTGTGTTACTTGAATAGATTAAAGAGACATGGATATGTTTTGCCTGTAAACAAAAAGGAATATGACAATGATTTGCGTAATGTGCCTTGTTCGGGGATTCAGATAGAAGGTGCTACTTATAACAAGGATAGTATCATTTTAGCAGTGGTTCATATGGCACTTTTTGTAGGGTTAAATGCATGGAATATCAGTTTTTTTTTGAGGTGGCACAATCACTTGCAGGATTCAAACTTTCTAACTGGTGTCTTTGTTGTGTTGGACTTGGGATGGTTGATTGCCGCAATTCGCTATTTTAAGCAAGGCAACAATGAAAAATATCGAGATGATGTGGAAGTGCATGGTTTACTAAAAAAGAGGACTTCTATTGAAGTGGGGATTGGAGCCTGTTTGATTTTGTTGTTAATTGTTCTCTATGTGAAAATGGCGGGAGAGGATATGACGCGATATATATATCATGCAAGACAGGAAAGAGATCAGGAGCAGTTGGAGCTTTTGCAGAGTGCGGTGAGTATGTCAATTGCGAATTCTGACATGAGCAAGGAATATTTGGAGGAACAGAATAGTTATCAGCAACTGTTAAATGGCTGCTACATTTCAGATTGGAATATGCCTGAGGATGAGTTTGCACAAACCATTGCAAAGGTCTTAGATGTTACAGATTACAGGGAGTTTACGGAGAAGATTAAAACAGCAGATGGAGCACCTAGAATCTATGTACAAATAATGGGTGAACACACATACATTAAGTTAGAAAACCCTCACTATATACATCGGGGGCAGGAGCCTACATATGAGGTTGGAAAGAAGTAGGGCATTTATCGCGTCGAAGAAGACCCACTGGGAGTGTTCTTGAATTTTCCTTGACATATGGAAACAGATGGTGTAGTGTATAGTACGGTATAAATAATTAAAAAGAGACTTCTCTTATTCAGAGTGGTGGAGTCAGAAGGGACTATGAAGCCACGGCAACCCCGAGAACGGAAGGTGCCGACCTGAAGCGAGCAATCGATCAATAAGAGGATTTGAATATATGATTTTACAAGGCTTTCAAATCCCCGATTTGAAAGTCTTTTTTTGTTGTTGCGAAACTCAATTTAAGTGGTTGAAAGTTGTACAGTATAAACAAATCCAAGTTGGGTCGTTTGCACTTAATCCAGTATGTAGCGGTACATAAGGTCACAAAGCACGTGACCTAAGTACCGACATACTGAAATGTCCCAACTTAGATAGTTGTTTATATTGTACAACTATAATCTACATTTTTGAGAGTTTCGCAGTTACAAAAACATTTATTATTAGGAGGATAGTAGATACGATGGAGAAATTATTATTTACGTCAGAGTCAGTTACTGAGGGACATCCAGATAAAATCTGTGACCAGATTTCAGATGCCGTATTAGATGCATTAATGGAGCAGGATCCAAACAGCCGTGTAGCTTGTGAGACATCTATTACAACAGGACTTGTTTTGGTTATGGGTGAGATTACTACAAGTGCATATGTGGATATTCAAAAGATAGTAAGAGATACCATTCGCGAGATTGGTTACGATCGTGCGAAATATGGTTTTGACTGTGATACCTGTGGTGTTATTACAGCAATTGATGAGCAGTCAAGTGATATTGCAATGGGTGTTGATAAGGCGCTTGAGGCAAAGGAAAATCAGATGAGCGATGCAGATATCGAGGCAATCGGTGCTGGTGATCAGGGTATGATGTTCGGTTTCGCATCCAACGAAACAGAAGAGTATATGCCATATCCAATTTCTTTGGCACACAAGCTTGCTAGAAAGCTTACAGAGGTTCGTAAAAATGGAACACTTCCATATTTGAGACCAGACGGAAAGACGCAGGTTTCTGTAGAGTATGATGAGAATGGTAAGGCTGTTCGTTTGGAAGCAGTTGTTCTTTCGACTCAGCATGGTGAGGAAGTGACACAGGAACAGATTCATGAGGACATTAAGAAGTATGTCTTTGATGCAGTACTTCCACAGGATATGGTAGATGAGGATACAAAGTTCTTCATTAACCCAACAGGTCGTTTTGTAATTGGTGGACCAAATGGGGACTCAGGTCTTACAGGTCGTAAGATTATTGTAGATACTTATGGTGGATATGCTCGTCACGGCGGTGGAGCATTCTCTGGTAAGGACTGTACAAAGGTTGACCGTTCTGCTGCATACGCTGCAAGATATGTTGCTAAGAACATCGTAGCTGCAGGTCTTGCTGATAAATGTGAGATTCAGTTGTCTTACGCAATCGGTGTGGCTCGTCCAACTTCTGTTCGTGTGGATACATTTGGAACAGGTAAGCTTGATGAGTTAAAGCTTGTTGAAATCGTAAGAGAGAATTTTGATCTTCGTCCAGCAGGAATTATTAAGATGTTAGATCTTCGTCGTCCAATCTACAAGCAGACTGCTGCTTACGGACATTTTGGACGTACAGATATTGATTTGCCATGGGAGAAGCTTGACATGGTAGATACCTTAAAGAAGTATTTATAGTGAGGAACTGTTATGAACGAAGTTCATACATTCTCTAAAAAATGGGTTGTCGTAATGACAACCCATTTTTTACTTTAGTGGATAGCTGCAATCTCTACAATCTTTCCTTTTTTTACTTTAATCTGTAACTGTGTAGTGAGGAAAATGCTATCTCCCTTTTTCATCTTGTTAGATTTTACGATTTTCTTGAGAGTTGTGGTTGAAACGCCTCTTGCACTTACAGAACAGAATTTGCAGTTCTTTGATAATTTTATTGATTTCTTAAATGTCTTAAATTCCGCATCGTAAAGTTTTTTCGTAGATGTTGATTTTCTCCATTTTCCAGAAAAAACAATTTTGCTTCCTTTGTATATTGCTTCACCACCAGTATCTCGTTGGGATTTTATTGTGTTTCCCAAAAGATAATAGGTTTTCGAAGCAGCCTGCGCATGAATAGAAGCGCTTCCGAGTGTTAAAAAAAGTGTGAATAAAAAAATAAGTTTTGTAAGTTTTTTCATATGTAATCCTCCTTTGAAATATATTAAATTGATTCATGTGTGATCTTTCTCATAGTATAACATAGTATGTATAGGGTTTTAAAGCAAATGATTGTTTTTTGCATGGAGTATGCTATACTAAAACCATTGTATTATAAGTTAGGAGGAACAAAGATTATGACAATGGAGACCTTACAAAAAGATATGATTGCAGCAATGAAGGCAAAGGATAAAGGAAGAAAGGATGCCATTTCTTCTTTGGTATCTGCAGTAAAAAAGGTAGCAATCGATGAGGGTTGTAGAGATAATATTGCTGAAGAATTGGTGGATCGTGTTATTTTAAAGGAAATGAAAACAGTCAAAGAGCAGGTGGATTCTTGTCCAGCAGACCGAACAGATTTGTTGGAGGAGTATCAGCTTCGCTATGACGTGATTAAGGAATATGCACCATCGCTTATGAGTGAGGAAGAGGTCAAGGCTTTGATTTTAGAGCAGTTTGCTGATGTTGTGGCTTCTAAAAATAAGGGTATGATTATGAAAAATGTGATGCCTGTTTTAAAAGGAAAAGCAGACGGAAAAGTGATTAATCAGGTGGTTGCATCACTTTGCGAATAGTGGAGGTCATTTATGTCGTTTTTGTTTGATGAAAAAGAAAAGGTATTTTTAATTAACACAGAGAAAACATCCTATGCGATGGCTTTAGTAGATGATGTGAACCTGCATCATGTTTATTATGGTAAAAAGATTCAATCAACGAATCTTCGATATCTGCTTCGTGAAGATGTGTATCCATTTATTCCAAGCACAGCAAAGAGAGAGACTAACGGATATATCGAGAGTGCTACGTTTGAATATCCACAGACGGGAATGGGAGATTACCGCGATTCTGCATTTTGCGTGAGAAGCATGGATGGTTATCGTGCAAGCGAGTTGGTATATGCAGGCTACAATGTGATGGCAGGGAAGCCAAAGTTAGAGGGACTTCCGGCAACCTGGGGCGAGAAATGTGAGACCCTTCAGATTTATTTGGAAGATAAGTTGTTGGGGTTGAAAGTAACATTAAATTACAGTGTGTTTGATGGAAATGATGCCATTATCCGTTCCGTATTTGTGGAGAATCAGGGAAAAGAGCCAGTTTATTTGGAAAAAGTCTTAAGTTCGTGCGTTGAAATGTTTAACAAGGATTTTGAGATGATGACATTGCCTGGTTCGTGGGCAAGAGAGCGTCATATTCAGAAGATGCCAGTCGGATATGGTCGTCAAAATGCAGCATCTTTCCGTGGCAAATCAAGTCCACAGGAACATCCATTTATGGCACTTGTGACACCTGGAACCAATCAGACACAGGGTGAGGTGTATGCAATGAATTTTGTGTACTCTGGTAATTTTATTGCGCAGGTGGAGCGTAATGAATTTGATTTTGTGCGTATGACCATGGGAATTCATCCGGAAGGCTTTTGTTGGAAATTAGAGCCGGGAGATACCTTTACTGCACCAGAGGTTGTAAATGTGTATTCTGCAACAGGATTGGAAACGATGACGCGTACATTCCATCATTTGTATCGTGAACACTTGATTCGTAGTCCATATTTACATAAGGAACGCCCAATCTTGATTAACAACTGGGAGGCGACTTATTTTGATTTCGACGAGAAGAAGTTAATTGATATTGCAAAGGAAGCATCTAAGCTTGGAATTGAAATGCTTGTAATGGACGATGGATGGTTTGGAAAGCGTAATAATGATGACTGTTCCCTTGGTGACTGGCAGGTAAATGAGGAGAAGTTAAAGGGTGGTTTGCCTTATTTAGTAGAGGAAGTTAAGAAGCTTGGCATGAAATTTGGTATCTGGTTTGAGCCAGAGATGATTTGTCCAGATTCAGATTTGTTCCGTGCACATCCAGATTGGGCGATTCAGATTCCAGGGCGTGACATTATTCAAAGTCGTGCACAATATGTGCTTGATTTGACTCGTCAGGAGGTTGTAGATGCGGTTTATGATATGATTGATCAAGTGCTTAAGAGTGCTGATATTTCCTATGTAAAATGGGATATGAATCGTTTCCTTACTAACCTTGGCAGTGCAGCACTTCCTGCAGACCGTCAGGGTGAAATTTATCATCGTTTTATGCTCGGTGTATATCAGTTGCAGGAGCGTTTGATTACGGATTATCCAGATTTACTTTTGGAGAACTGCTCTAGTGGCGGTGGACGTTTTGATCCAGGTATGCTTTATTACAGTCCTCAGATTTGGTGTTCAGACGATACCGATGCGATTGAGCGTTTGGCAATTCAGGAGGGTACAGCGCTGATTTATCCATTATCTACAATGGGTGCCCATGTTAGTGTTTGCCCAAATCATGCGATTGGTCGTACGACACCTTTTGAAACCCGTGGAAATGTTGCACTTGCTGGAACCTTTGGATACGAGTTAGATATTACAAAGTTATCTGATGAGGAAAAGGAACTTGTAAAAGAACAGACAAAGCAATATCATAAGTACCATCGCTTGGTTGCGGATGGGGAGTATTATCGTCTGGCTTCTTATCAGGAGAATAACGCATATGATTGCTTCATGGTTGTTAATTCGGATCAATCGAAAGCACTTGTATTCTATGTGCAGGTATTATCTCATGCGCAGGTGAAGAGTCGATTTGTTCCACTTCGTGGTTTGGATGAGGCAAAGACTTATTCTGTAAATGGTGTAACCTATACAGGTGATGTATTAAACAATGTAGGACTTCGTATTGATATTGAATGGGGAGATTTCCAAAGTAAGATTTTTGAAATTGAAGCGTTATCATAAAAGAGAATAGACATAAATAAAATGTAAAAAAGACCAGCTGATTTAATATGTAACCAGAATTTGGGACATATCGTAAATAGTTGGTCTTTTTGTTGTTTTATTCTGTTCGTTCGGCACCCCAGAAGAACAATGCGACGGTACCAGGGCCAGTGTGGCTTCCGATGGTTGTACCAATACTGTTGATGACAACATCACCATCTAAATTTTTGAATGTGTCTGCTACCAAATCGGCAACCGCTTTTGCATCTTCGTAGCAGGCAGATTGTGAAATGAAGCATTTTCCGTTATAAGAAAGACCGTTGTCTGCAAACTCCTCCATTTTGGCTACAGCTGCTTTAATTGCTTTTTTCTTTGTACGGATTTTTTCACGAACAATCAGTTTTCCTTCTGCATTTACATTTAAAAGTGGGCAAATATTTAATAAATTACCGATTGTTCCTGCTGTTTTGGAAACGCGGCCGCCCTTGATAAAGAAGGTTAAATCTGACGAGAAAAACCAGTGCTGAAGGCGTAGGCGATTTTCTAGTGCCCATGCATTTAATTCGTCAATGGAAAGTCCCTCATCACGTTTGTCTGCAAGCTTATCCATTAATAAACCATAACCACTTGAGGCAGACAAAGAATCGATAATATATATTTTACGGTCTGGAAATTCGTCTGCTAACATATCTCTTGCAACACATGCTGAGTTATAGGAACCGGAAATTCCAGAAGAAAGTGTGACATGTATAATGTCTCTGCCTTCAATTAAGAAAGAGCGGAAATAATCTTCATATTCGCCGACGCCGACCTGTGAGGTTTTTGGTTCGTCACCATTTACCAGACGCTGATAAAAATCCTCAAGAGACATACTCTGACCTAAGTCATCCAAATAAGACTCGTCATTTAACATATAGTGAAAACAAATATAAGAAATTTCTCTGTTGCTTAATTGCTCTGTTGTCAAATCTGCTGTTGAACAACAGGATAGGATATAATTGCTCATAAAAACCTCCTTGTATAATATGCATCGACGCGCGCTTTGTGTGGCAAATTATTTTTGCAGGAATATGCGCTGCTTTGTATTATTAGCATTCAATCTTGTGCATGGTTGTTGATTTTATTTGGTAAAAATTACCTTGTAATAATATATGAAAAAGTATTCAAAATATGAGTTATTTTTGCATTGTAACATATTAACTGAAAATTTACAAAAAATACCTCGATTTAGCAAAAAAAGCTTGCTTTTTTTACCATATTCTTTAAAATAGTATATGGATAATTGCATCAGAAATTTGTGTTCCGAATACTGTTATGGGGCGGGAATACAAGAGGAAAACTGATGTGTTGTTACACCCAAAAAAAGTAAGGAGAAGAGACATGAACAAGTTAGATTTACAGCAAAAAGCGAATCAGGTAAGAAAGCACATTGTGACTGCCTTACACGCTGCAAAATGTGGACATCCAGGTGGATCTCTTTCAGCAGCAGATATTGTAACGTATTTGTATTTTGAAGAGCTTAATGTGGATCCAAAGAATCCAAAGATGGAAGACAGAGACCGTTTTGTATTATCAAAGGGTCACGTAGCACCAGTACTTTATAGTACATTGGCATTAAAGGGATATTTCCCAGAGGAGGAGCTTTTAAAGCTTCGTAAGACTGGAGCTATGCTTCAGGGACATCCAGATATGAAAGGAATTCCTGGTGTAGATATGTCATCTGGTTCATTGGGACAGGGTATTTCAGTTGCAGCAGGTATGGCTCTTTCAGCAAAGCTTAACAATAAAGATTATCGCGTATATACATTATTAGGTGATGGCGAAATTCAGGAAGGTCAGGTTTGGGAGGCTGCAATGTTTGCAGGTCACAGAAAACTTGACAATTTAGTTGTCATCGTTGATAACAACAACTTACAGATTGATGGATGCATCTCTGATGTATGTTCACCATATCCTATTGTTGACAAGTTCAAAGCATTCAATTTCCATGTAATCGAGATTGATGGACATGACTTTGATGCAATCGAGGCAGCATTTAAGGAAGCAAAGGCTACTAAGGGTATGCCAACAGCGATTATTGCCAAGACAACAAAGGGTAAAGGCGTTTCTTTCATGGAGAATCAGGCTTCATGGCATGGAGCAGCTCCAAATGATGAGCAGTTTGCAACTGCAATTGCAGATTTAGAGAAAGTAGGTGAAGCATTATGTCAGAAGTAAAGAAGATTGCAACTCGTGAAAGCTATGGTAATGCTTTGGTTGAATTAGGTAAAGAGAAAGACAACTTAGTAGTATTAGATGCTGACTTAGCAGCAGCAACAAAGACTGGTGTATTCAAAAAGGAATTCCCAGATCGTCATATTGATTGTGGTATCGCAGAGTGTAACATGATGGGTATCGCAGGTGGACTTGCTACAACAGGTATGGTTCCATTTGCTTCAACATTTGCTATGTTCGCTGCAGGACGTGCATTTGAGCAGGTTCGTAACACAATCGGTTATCCAAAGTTAAATGTTAAGATTGGTGCTACACATGCAGGTATCTCTGTAGGTGAGGACGGTGCTACACATCAGTGTAACGAGGATATCGCATTAATGCGTACAATCCCTAACATGGTTATCATTAATCCTTCTGATGATGTAGAGGCTCGTGCAGCAGTTCGTGCAGCATATGAGCATGTTGGTCCTGTATATATGCGTTTTGGACGTTTGGCAGCACCAGTTATCAATGATACTCCAGATTACAAGTTTGAGCTTGGTAAGGGTGTATTATTAAGAGATGGTAAAGATATTACTATCGTTGCAACTGGATTAGAGGTTGGTTTTGCATTAGAGGCAGCTGAGAAGTTAGCAGCTGATGGAATTGATGCAAGAGTAATCAATATTCATACAATTAAGCCACTTGATGAGGAGATTATCATTAAGGCGGCGAAAGAGACAAAGAAGATCTTCACAGTTGAGGAGCACTCAATTGTTGGTGGACTTGGATCTGCAGTATGTGATGTACTTTCAGAGAAGAATCCAGCACCTGTTTACAAGATTGGTGTTAGAGATCGTTTTGGTGAGTCTGGTCCAGCCGTAGAGTTACTTCACAAATATCAGTTAGATGGTGAAGGAATTTACGAGCAGGTTAAGGCTAATATATAATCGTTCTGTCGAAGATGACAGTTACAAAAGAAAACGGAGGATTTAAAAATGGATTACTCAAGTTATGATCCAGCGCTCACAGCAGGTGTGGGAGCAGCATTAGCAATCTACTATGTCGTAGTACTTGCGATTGCCATTGTATGTTTAATCGCTGAATGGAAGATGTTTGCAAAGGCTGGAGAGCCAGGTTGGGCAGCAATCGTTCCTTTCTACAATACATATGTATTGTTTAAGATTTCAATGGGCAATGGTTGGTTGTTCTTGCTTATGTTTGTTCCAATTGTTAACTTTGTAGTGTCAATTATGGCATTATTTAAGCTAGCATCTGCATTTGGAAAGGGAGTAGGATTCGGATTTGGATTATTATTCCTTTCACCAATCTTTATGTGTATTTTAGGATTTGGTGATGCTGAATACGTTGGTGCATAATTAAATCTGAAAACAAGAAAAGCGTCATCGGTTAAGATGGCGCTTCTTTTGTGTGCTTTTTAAGAAAGTTTTTTATTATAAATATGTTAAAAGATCACTTACACTCTTTCTTGCAGGTGCTTCACACTCCTGATTTGGATAACCCATTACGATTAATGCAGCAACCTTTTGTCCTTCTGGAAGATTGATGGCTTTTGCAACCTTTTCTTCATCAAAGATTCCGAGAATAACCGTTCCAACTCCTAAGTCGTGAGCGGCAAGACAAAATGTCTGTGTTGCGATACCGGCATCGAACATTTGCCAACGATCACCCTTTGATGTGCTGAAACTTCCATCGCGCTCATAACCACAACGTCCCTCTACATAACTTACAACAACAAGTTGTTTCGCACGACTGATTGTTTTTTGATTGAATTCAAAATCCAACACACAGTTGTTTGCGATATCATTTAAAACATCTGCATTTTCGATAACACTGTATCTTGTAATCTGTGTATTCTTCCAAGATGGAGCCATGCTTGCAGCTTCCACGATTTTGTCAATGGTTGCATGATCAACAGGTTCTTCTTTGAATTTACGAATACTTCTTCTTGTCTTAATACATTCTAATGCTTCCATAAAATACCTTCCTTTCACTAGTTAATTGCAAAACTCCATTTAGGTATTGAAAGCTGTACAATATAAACACAGCTATAATCTACTTTGTTGAGAGTTTCGCAATTATTAAATTGAGTAACAATATTATACTATGTGCACCGTATTTTTTAAAGGTGGATTTTCGCACCAAATAGTGAAAAAAGGCATATTTTATTAGTAAAAGAGGATAAAAAGGAAGCGCAGTTATGGCATTTGAAAATATCAATATTCGACAAATTGTAACAAAAGCAATCTCGGAAGATGGCATTATTGTGGATGTTCGTGATCCGAAACGGTTTCGAATATCACATATTCCGATGGCGATTAATTTGCCTTATGACGAAATTGAAAAAGGAAATGTTAATTTGCCAAAATCACGAACCCTACTTGTGTATTGTGATACTGGGGGTGGAAGCACGATGGCGGCTAGATTGTTAACGGATATGGGCTATCGGGTAATGAACTGTATTGGCGGATTGAAAAATTACAATGGCTCTTTAACAAAGTAGAAAAATCTGTTATAGTAGAAGCTAAGTTTAAATAATAGGAGAAATACATGCAGAATTTAGAATTCATTGCACCTTGCCACTTTGGCTTAGAGGCAGTTTTGAAAAGAGAAATATTAGATTTGGGTTATGAGATTGTTTCAGTAGAAGATGGAAGAATCACTTTTAAGGGTGACATGGCAGCGCTTGCACGTGCGAACATATTTATCCGTACTGCTGAGAGAATAATGGTAAAAGTGGGCAGTTTCAAGGCGACCACATTTGATGAATTGTTTGAAGGTACAAAAGCACTGCCTTGGGATACATTTTTGCCAGAAGATGCGAAGTTCTGGGTGACAAAGGCAACGACGAATAAGTCAAAGCTGTTTAGTGGATCTGATATACAATCTATTGTTAAGAAGGCGATTGTGGACAAGCTAAAGGGCATTTATCACATCAATTGGTTTGAGGAAAATGGTGCAGAGTACCCGATTCGCGTGTTTATTTTAAAAGATATTGTGACGATTGCAATTGACAGCTCTGGTGTGTCATTGCATAAGCGTGGTTATCGTCAGTTGGTTGGTAAGGCTCCAATTTCTGAGACGTTGGCAGCGGCGTTGATTATGCTAACACCATGGAATAAGGATCGTATTTTGATTGATCCATTTTGTGGTAGTGGAACATTTCCGATTGAGGCAGCTATGATTGGGGCAAATGTTGCACCGGGTATGAATCGTGAGTTTACAGCAGAGAATTGGAAGAATTTGACACCAAAGAAGGTGTGGTATGAGGCAGTGACGGAAGCGGAAGACCTCATTTTGCGTGATATTGAGATGAATATTCAGGGATATGATTTGGATAGTGGTATTGTGAAATGTGCAATGCAAAATGCAAGGGAAGCAGGCGTGGATCAGTATATTCATTTCCAGCAAAGGGATATGCGAGAGCTTTCTAGTCCGAAGAAGTATGGATTTATCATTACGAATCCGCCTTATGGAGAGCGTTTGGAGGAAAAGGCAGATTTACCTGCACTTTACAAGGCGATTGGTAAGAGTTTTGATAAGTTGGATACCTGGTCTAAATTCATTATTACATCCTATGAGGATGCGGAACGTTATTTGGGCAAGAAGGCGACAAAGAATCGAAAGATTTACAATGGTATGATTAAGTCTTATTTTTATCAGTACATGGGACCGAAGCCACCTAGAAAGCCAAAAACGGAAGAGGCAGCAGAGGAATAGAGACTGTGCCAGATTTTTGGATAGGACCATTTGTATGAGAAAGGAAATGTGAAGATGAAGAAGCTTATTTTTGCGACAGGCAATGAGAATAAAATGAAGGAAATCCGAATGATTTTAGGAGATTTGGATTATGATATTTTTTCCATGAAGGAAGCAGGCATTGACGTTGATATTGTGGAGGATGGAACCACATTTGAAGAGAATGCAGCGATTAAAGCAACTACAATTAGTAAGATTGCAAATTGTGTGGTATTGGCAGATGATTCTGGATTGGAAGTAGATTACATGGACAAGCAGCCAGGTATTATGTCGGCAAGATGGATGGGCGAAGATACTTCTTATCGTATTAAGAATGCAAAGATTATTGAGAATTTGGAAGGGGTTCCTGATGAACAGAGAACGGCGCGTTTTGTATGTGCGATTGCGGCAGCATTTCCAGATGGACGTGTTGTGACAAAGCGTGGAACCATTGAGGGAATCATCGGTTATGAAGAGCGTGGTGAGAATGGATTTGGTTATGATCCGATTTTCTTTTTGCCAGAGTATGGAAAGACAACAGCAGAGTTATCACCAGAGGAGAAAAACAAAATTAGTCATCGTGGAAGAGCATTAGAAATGATTAAGGAAGAATTGTTGTAGGATGAGGAGAATGCAATGCGAATACTAGTAATCAGTGATTCACATGGAAAAAATGATGAAGTTAAGCAGGTAATTGAACAGGTGGGCCACATTGATATGTTTATTCATTTGGGAGATATTGAAAGAGGTCCGGATTATATTCGGGATTTAGCGGGCTGTGAGTGTCATATGGTAGCGGGAAATAACGATTATGATATATCACTTCCAGCATCTGAAGAATTTGAGATTGCGGGTAAGAAGATATTTATTACGCATGGGCATCGCTTCTATGTGGGTGGAGGTGTAGGAAACCTTCGGGAATATGCAATTCAAAATGGATATGATCTGGTGATGTATGGTCATACGCATGTACCATTTATGGAACGAGGAGAAAAGGTCACCATTATAAATCCTGGTAGCTTATCGTATCCGAGACAGGATGGCAGAAAAAAGACTTTCATGATTGTGGAGGTTGATAAAGATGGCATTTTCCATTATTCGCAGGGATTATTGCGTTCTTCCTTTGAGGAGATTTACCGTAAAGGATATTAAGTGGATCAAAATACAAAGTATTTCGTTGATAAGATATGAAATGGAGTAAATGATGAAAAAGGGACAAGTATATGAGGGTGTAGTGGAACGCTACACCTTTCCTAATAAAGGGATTGTAACAATCGAAGATCGTCAGATTTGTGTGAAAGGCGCACTACCTGGACAAAAAGTAAAGTTCTCGGTGAAGAAACTTCGAAAAGGTGGCGGGGAGGGCCGCTTGCTTGAGGTTTTGGAAAGAGGTCCATTAGAGGATGTGGAACCAGGTTGTCCGCATTTTGGAATTTGTGGTGGATGTGCTTACCAGACGATGTCTTACGAGAATCAGTTGCAGATGAAGGCGCAGCAGGTAAAGGATCTGCTTGATCATGTTGTGAAGGATTACGAGTGGGAAGGCATCAAAGGTAGTCCTGTGCAGAGTGCGTATCGTAACAAAATGGAGTATTCCTTTGGTGACGAATATAAGGACGGTCCGCTTGCACTTGGTATGCATAAAAAGGGAAGCTTCCATGATATTGTAACGGTGGATTCCTGTCAGATTACAAGCAACGATTATAATCAGATTTTAAAGACGATTTTGGAATTTTATAAGGAGAAGCAGGTACCATTTTACAAGAAAATGCAGCACGTTGGTGTGTTACGTCATTTGGTGGTAAGACAGGCTGTGTGTAGTAAAGATATTTTGGTGAATTTGGTGACGACGACACAGGATTATGGCGTGGATGGCATTGTGCACTTAGAGGATGAGGAGCTTGAGAAACGTTTGTATTTGGCAGAGCTTCAGGATCGCTTGTTTGCTCTCCCATTAGAGGGTAAGATTGTCGGTATTTTACATACTCATAATGATAGTTTGTCGGATGCAGTAATTCCAGAGAAGGTGGTAACGCTGTATGGTCAGGACTTTATTTATGAGGAAATTTTGGGACTGCGATTCCGTATTTCACCATTCTCATTTTTCCAGACAAACTCAAAGAGTGCAGAGGTGCTTTATGAGACTGCACGTGGTTATGTCGGTGAGACAAAGGATAAAGTGATTTTTGATTTGTATAGTGGAACTGGCACCATTGCGCAGATGCTTGCGCCAGTTGCAAAGAAGGTTGTTGGTGTGGAAATTGTAGAAGAGGCAGTTGAGGCGGCAAAGGAAAATGCGCAGTTAAATGGTCTTTCCAACTGTGAGTTTATTGCTGGTGACGTGCTTAAGAAGCTGGATGAGATTACAGATAAGCCAGATATTATTGTGTTAGATCCACCAAGAGATGGCTGTAATCCCAAGGCGCTAGAAAAGATTATTGATTATGGTGTAAATGAGCTTGTGTATATTTCCTGCAAGCCAACCAGTCTGGTCCGTGATTTGGAGACATTTCAGTATAGAGGATATCGCGTTGTGAAGGCTTGTGCTGTGGATCAGTTCCCAGGAACGCTTCA
>JAUNJF010000051.1 GCA_030533405.1 Eubacteriales bacterium | reverse complement strand
GAAAAAATGGACATTTTAGCGCTTGGAGCAGGTGGTTCCTCAAAGTTTGTGTTCCATAAAGAAAATCGTATCGAACGTGTGGAAAATGTTAAAAACGTGGATGAATATATGAATCGAATCGACGAGATGATAGAAAGAAAGAGAAGCATGTTTGAACAGATGTGAGCAGGTAATTGCAATTACCTGCCAGGTTATAAGAAGAAAGGAGGCATCCTATGATAGAGGTGGAAAGAGAAGATATTGAAGTAGATGATATGTCCAATTACCTTACAGAAGATTTGAAAACAGAGATTGCACATGGTATTGAAGTGAGTCGTCTAGCAGGAATCCTTGCAAAAGAGTTGAAGCTAGATCCTGATTTTTGTCATGATATCGAAATTGCAGGAATGCTTCACGATATTGGAAAGTTGCGTGCAAGTACATATTTGTACGGTGGCGAAGAAGATACATTGAATGTCGAGAAAATGCGGTATGTACGAATGCATGCCAGCTTAGGATATGAAGTGGTAAAGAGAGAGGGATATTCCGATCGAATTTGTGAGATGATTTTGCATCACCATGAGAATTATGATGGAACAGGATATCCGGATAACCTAATGGGAAAGGAAATTCCGTTGGGTGCGCGCATTCTTCGTGTGTGTGACGTGTTTGTTGCGCTTACATCGGATCGTCCTTATCGAAAGGCATTTGATAGTAAGACAGCTGTGGAGTTGTTGATTGAGGAAGTTCGACATTTTGATATGCAGATTTTCCTCACATTTCAGAGTATTGTACATGATGAGATAGAGGCAATTGAACTACAAAAAGGTGCAATGTAGGTAATTGTGAAACTCAATTTAGGTTGTTGGAGGTTGTACATATTTAACAAACCATGCATGACACGCTTTCGCTTCTTTCATACGCAGCACCACTAAAACTTGTGCAGTGCACTCGTTAAGTGGTGGCGTATTCAAAGAGTCCTTTCATGGTTGTTGTTAAATCTGAACAACTATAAACAAGAAAATTACGAGTTTCACAATTGTCTACAATGAAAAGATAGAAAAAGGAGATAAATGATATGGCTATGAAGAAGAAACCAGTTACTGGAATGAAAGATATATTACCAAGAGAGATGGAGATTCGTGATTATGTAATCGGTCAGATTAAGGAGACTTATAAGACCTTTGGATTCTCTAGCATGGAGACACCTTGTGTGGAGCACATCGAGAACTTAAGCTCGAATCAGGGTGGAGAAAATGAGAAATTGATCTTCAAGATTATGAAGCGTGGTGATAAATTAACTTCTGCTGTTTCGAAGGTAACAGAGGAAGATACGAGTGCGTTGTCAGACAGTGGACTTCGTTATGATTTGACTTTGCCACTTTCCAGATATTATTCGAATAATGCAAATGATTTGCCAAGCCCATTTAAGGCATTGCAGATGGGTAATGTATGGCGTGCAGACCGTCCACAGAGAGGTCGTTATCGTCAGTTTATGCAGTGTGATATTGATATCCTTGGTGAACCTACTATTTTGGCTGAGATTGAGTTGATTACAGCTACTACAACATTGCTTGGAAAGGTTGGATTTAACAACTTCACAATCCGTTTGAACAACCGTAAGATGTTAAAGGCAATGGCTGCTTATAGTGGATTTGAAGAGAAGGATTATGACAGTGTATTTATTACATTGGATAAGATGGATAAGATTGGTATTGAAGGTGTTTCAGAAGAGTTAGTAGCACAGGGATATGCAAAGGAAAGTGTGGATAAATATCTTGCATTGTTTGAGAAGACAACAAATGATGTAGAAGGTGTTCGTTTCTTAAAAGATACTTTAGGTGATTGCTTAGAGGCAGGTGTTGCGGAAGACTTAGAGACGATTATGGCTAGTGTAGATGCAGTGAAGTCCGCTGATTTCAAGATTATTTTTGATCCAACTCTTGTACGTGGTATGAGCTACTATACAGGACCAATCTTTGAGATTTCCATGGATGAATTTGGTGGATCTGTCGGCGGTGGCGGACGTTACGATGAAATGATTGGTAAGTTCACTGGTCAGAATACTCCTGCTTGTGGTTTCTCGATCGGTTTCGAGCGTATTGTTATGTTGTTGCTGGAGAAGGAATATCAGGTACCAACAACTGGAGAGAAGACAGCATATTTGATCGAGAAGAATATGCCACAGGATAAGATGCTTACAATTTTGCAGAAGGCAAATGAGGAGCGTAAGGCTGGAAAGCAGATTAATATTGCAATTATGAAGAAGAACAAGAAGTTCCAGAAGGAGCAGATGGAGAACGAAGGCTATACAGCATTTGAGGAGTTCTTTGTGGATAGAATGTAATATTAAGGTATATGAAAGTGATATCATGGGATTATGATATCACTTTAGTGTGCTTTACGGGCTTTACAAGAAATAAAATTGATATTATATGCAAATTATGATATAATTTGTATATAATATCAATGGAGGTGACAGATATGTTTGCTTTACAAGAATCAATAAGACCATCTGCTGATTTACGAAATCATTATGCTGAAATATCAAAGCAATGCAAGGAAAATAAAGAGGCAGTGATTATTACTGTAAACGGTAGAGGCGATACTGTTGCGCTTTCGTATGAAGAATATAAAAATATGAAAGCAAGGATAGAATTGTTAGAAGTATTAGCGGAAGCGGAAGATGATGTGAAAAATGGTAGAGTTGCTCCAATAACTGAGACATTTGATGATTTGAGAAAAATGCTTCAGGAGGGGTAAGTATGAAGTATGAGGTAATAAGGACTGATACAGCCGATGCAGGTATTAGAAAAATAATCTTGTATGTTGCGCAGAATTTCGGGAATGCAGTTGCACTTGAGAAACTTGATGAGATTGAGGAATGTATTCTTGGATTGGGAGAGGACCCATATATAGGAACTGAGCCAAGATATCTTGTTCTTAAGCGACAAGGATATAAGATTCTTGTTTTAGAAAAAGATTTGATTTTTTATAAAATTGATGAGGAAAATAAAAAAGTAATTATATATGCAGTTGTAGACCAACGACAGGATTATTTAAATATAGTGCGTGGATTATAGAATTTGGTGTGTTGTCACCAAAGTTTGATAATAATACGGTTTACTGATTTTTATAAGTTATGATTTTATTAACTTGAATGAAAGCTTGCACAAAAATGGAAACTTTTAAGAATTGTGCAAGACTACCTTGCGCAGATCGTTGACGCATCTGACTTGAATAAAGAAATAAAAAGTAGAATTAAAGATGATATAAAATATTATATTTTTTTAGATGAAATTCAGCATATAGATCAATTTGAAAAAGCTTTAGCATCGTTTAGGGCTACACTTAATGTATCTCTTTTTGTTACTGGTAGTAATTCGGCGCTTTTGTCAGGGGAACTTGCTACACTGCTTACAGGACGCACTGTAGAGTTCGAGATTTTACCATTTTCATTTTATGAAATGAAATTATATTATGAATTAAACGGTAAAGAATTCAATGATGACTTATTCATGGATTACCTAAAATGGGGAGGGTTTCCGTTAAGATTTGATTATGATGAAGAAGTAGCTGTTCACAAATACTTATCAAATCTGTATGAAAGTATAGTTAATCGAGATATTGTAGGAAGGACAAAAAGTGCTGATAAAAAGGCGTTTATGGATATATCTTTGTATATTCTTGCGAATGCCGGTAAAGAGTTGTCAATCGACATGGGGTTTAGAACTATAAATACAAATACTATAAACTATGAAGATACATTTTTCTTAGAGAATATTATTGATTTCTTGCTAAGAAAAATAGATTTGATATTAACATAGATTCTGATTTTTCGAACGATTGAGGTGAGGTTATTATGCTTAGATTAAGACCTTTTCGCACACCTGATGCGAAGACGATTATTACTTGGGCAAGTGAACCGGAAGAATTTTATAAATGGTCCGCAGGAATTATGGGTGATTATCCTGTTTCTGAAAAGAGATTGCTTGAAGCAGTTTCAGCGAGGGAGGATAATCCAAGATATTTTCCACTTGTAGCTTTTGATGAAAATGGTCTTGCTGGATTCTTTACTGTTAGAACTCCCGGGGAGGATGATAGAAAGGTGCGATTTGGGTACGTTATTGTCAATCCGGAGAAAAGGGGGCAGGGCTATGGGAAGCAAATGCTTAATCTTGGACTAAAATTTGTGTTTGAGATATATGGCGCAGATGAGGTTAGTCTTGGGGTGTTTGATAATAATGTATCTGCCCAAAACTGTTATAAAAGTGTCGGGTTTAAAGAAAATGGAGTAAGAGAAGAGTATTCAATCGCTGGAGAAAAGTGGATAGATATCGAAATGGAGATACATAAAAAGTAAATTCTGATTAATAATGGAGACTCTGTTATGAAATTTTTTGGAATAAGAAGAGTATTTTCAACTGAAAATGAAGAACAGTACGAAACCATTGGAGCATTCTGGGATGAAATGTCCAATATATATGGAAGAGAGAAACTTATGGGGTTGGGCTGTAATTGGACTAGTGATTCTATTGAATATGTGATGGCTCTGAAAGACGGAGCAATAGCAGATGCAGATTATGAAATTATATTGCCAGATGAATGGATTTTGATATGTGGAAAGACAGAAAATTTGAGTGCAATATATGATGGAATCTATAAAGATGGTCCAATTTTGTATGAAATAGAGGAGTTTGATGATAAAGGGAATTGTAGGATTAGGTATTGTCGATAACTTCCGATTTATAATGTTAATCTGGTCGTAAGGCTGATTATATATGCAAAGATAAAAACGCAATGTATATCATATGATATGCTAGAGCCGGTAGGTAGCCCGGCCGTCATAGGAAGACTATGGTAAGTAACCTGCCCCTCCGGGTTGTCCATTCTTTGCTCAATAAAATTCTAGGAGGGATTATTATGGGCAAAGTAATAGGCAGACTAACAGTATATTTTGAGGATCCGTTTTGGGTAGGGATTTTCGAATGTATTGAAGATGAAAAATTGTCTGTATGTAAGGTGACTTTTGGTGTGGAACCGAAGGATTATGAGATACAGGAATTTATCATAAAAAACTACTATAGTTTGCAATTCAGTCCAGCTGTGACAACAGTTGTAAAGGAAACTAAAAAAAATCCAAAAAGAATGCAACGTGAGGCGAAAAAACAGTTGAGAAATACTGGTATTGGTACAAAGTCTCAAGAGGCATTAAAATTACAACATGAACAGAACAAACAGGAGCGAAAAATTAAAAGCAAAGAGCAAAAAGAAGCAGAACAACAGCGATTGTTTGAACTGAAGCAGCGAAAAAAATTGGAGAAGCATAAGGGGCATTAATGCCTCTTGTGTTTATTTCCAAATTCCTATTTTGGGTGTTAAGGGTGGTTGAAGATGATATTTGAATTGGACGATACAAGCAAAGTGAAACATATCTTTGATGGCTGGAATGAGACATTAATTTATTCATGTATTCAAAAGGTTATGGGTAAGATTTATGTCACTGACATAGATAATCCTAAATCTGCGTTTGCCTTTGTTGGTTGTTTTGGATTCTTTGGAGGTGAGCCAGAGAAAGAACTTGTCGTTAACAAGCCGGATGGTTTTATCATTATGACACCACAAAACGAGGCTTGGGCAAAACTTATTGAAGAGTGTTTTCCAACATCGAAATGTGTTACAAGATATGCAGTAAAAAAGAATACGGTATTCAATGAGGAAGTATTAAGAAAAAATATCTGTATGTTACCTGATGGGTATGAACTAAAAATAATTGATGCAGATACATATGATAAATGTTTAGATAGTCCTGTTACAGCAGATTTTGTAGCAGCCTTTGAAAGTAAAGAGCAGTATTTATCAATTGGTAGAGGTATGGTCATAACTAAGGATGATATGATTGTTGCAGGCGCTTCGTCATATACAAGATATGTTGAAGGTATAGAAATAGAAGTGGATACAGTTCCTGAAGAGAGAAGAAAGCATTTGGCAACCATTGTATGTTCTGCACTAATATTAAAGTGCTTAGAAGAAGGTCTTTATCCAAGTTGGGACGCACAAAATATGAATTCAGTGCGATTAGCGGAAAGTCTTGGTTATGAATACGACCATGACTATATTGCATATGAAGTTGCAAATGATTTAAGAACACATTGATTGAAAATTCCGATTTTCCTGTTGACTCTACTTTGCGTAGGTACACTTATTTAAGGTATAAATATAGAATGACTGCATGGAGGTAAAAATGTATGAATCAATATGTTACAGGTGCAGTTATT
>JAUNJF010000050.1 GCA_030533405.1 Eubacteriales bacterium | reverse complement strand
ATGTCATTACTACGTTTCCGTTGTCATTGGTTAAATGTTTCCATGGTTCTACATTTATTATATATGCAAAGAAATCGGTTCCGACATCTACTGGGGAAAGGGATTCGTACCATTTGGGTTCATGTGGCGGTGCAACATAATCCGGCACACCATAACCTCTGATTTTACTATATGATACGCTATAGGATTTTCTTTTTACATCATTAGTACCTGTATTTCCTTCAATAGTATTTACAGTAACACCATCACAAGACTCCACTATTCCAACATGATGTTTACTACTTGCCGCTTCTGAATAAAAATATATTATATCTCCTCTTTGCGGGATATAATTTCCTCCCTCATAAGGTCCCGTATGATATACCCCTGCTTCAATAAAAGTACTTTTACAATCAACTGTACCGGCAGTAGCTTTTATTACACTTGTTGACACTCCCGCCTGCCGGGCACACCATGATACAAAAGACTGGCACCATGCATATTTATAAGAACCATTAATTTTATATAATGCTGCATTATATTTTGTATAATTATCGCTGCCATTTGTGGTTCCCTCTAAACTTCCTTCGTGATATCCAATCTGAGTCTCTGCCACTCTTACTATATCCTCACGCTGATTTCCTGTATTTGTCCATGTGTTTTCATACGCAGCCCGAACAATTACAGGTGATGAAAAAAACTCTGGATTTAAAATTCCAAGCGAAATCATCATCGCAAACGATATTATTAAACTTAAAATTTTCTTTTTCATAACACACATACCCCAATTCTTTACTACGAAACGAGAAGATTTTTCAATATAATGAGGTCAACAATATTTATCACACCATTATCATTCAAATCAGCTTCATTTCTGTTTTCAAGTTCATTTATACTGCCAAGAAGATATTTCTGCAGCACAATTGCATCCGTCGAATCAAATCTGCCGTCATCGTTACAGTCACCCGGAACTATAGTTTTTACAACATTTACATCAAAAGAATCTATAATTGCTATACCGTTTACGGTATATGTAACAGAAACTGTTGATGTTCCGGTCTTTGAAAAATCATATTTTACTTTTACAGCATCAGAAACGTCCATACATGAACCACAGGAATACTTCGCCAAAACACGAAGTCCGCTTGTATCGATTTTTTCATTTACAAGATATTTTGTTTTATCAGGAAGAGAAACTATTTCAAGTTCAGACGGTTCGGCAGAGTCAAATATCCATCTCTGCGCCGGAGTTCCGTTATATATGTACTGAGAAATGTTTATTCCATTATCACATTTTCCTCCGTTTACATCCACACAATAACCGCTCATCTGTGAAATAATGTTGTATGTTCCGTCTTCGCAGTCCCTTATCAGCCATCTCTGAGAATGCCGGTCGTTACTGTTATACAGCTGAATATTATTTGTTTCCATATATTTTTCCGGATATTCATCGTAAACATCGAGTGCCAGTCCGGTACTTATCTCAGTAATTATATACCAGCCATTATCAACATATTTTACTTTAAAAAGATCATCACCCTCAGAATTCCACAAATCTATATTTGTGCCTGCCTTATATTCATTTCTGCTTACTAATCCAATTGCATCCAGACAGTATTCTTTGTCAAGCGCTGATTTTATTCTGTAAACACCGTCCTCTATAGTTTTACCTGTTTCGTCACCGTACGGGATAAAACTAAAAAGCTGAGCTTCACAGCCGTTATCTTCCCAAATCTGAACATTTGTCTTTTTTTCAAAGCTAGATCCTGCTACATCAAGAAAATATGAGTTGCATTTTGACTGAAGTCTGAATCCTTTTTCTGTACATATAACAGACCATTGCTGGCAGGCACTTCCATTATCACTCCACATACGGACATTTGCGCC
Source organism: Eubacteriales bacterium (assembly GCA_030533405.1). Taxonomy (GTDB): domain Bacteria; phylum Bacillota; class Clostridia; order Lachnospirales; family Lachnospiraceae; genus CAG-590. The sequence continues at coordinate 4,419 of JAUNJF010000050.1, read as the reverse complement.
TCTGTCCAGAGATGCCTCACCTACTTCAAGGCAGAGATTGCTGTCCTTCTGCATGATTTTATAGAATCCATTACCCAGATAAGTAAAAGTAAACACATCATACTGTTTTGGAAGAACTCCTTCGTCTCTTATCCACATATGAACATTAGTACCTTCGGCAGCAATCTCATCTCCGGGTATATCCACCCAGTAATTTGAACGGATTTTTGATTTTATCCAGTAATCGCCGTCGGGTATAGTCTGACCGGCACCTTCACTGTCAGCCATTTCATGACCTTTAGGAGTGTCATCTGCCGGCGGCTCCGGAGGCGTAATGTTGTTTTTTATTTCCTCAACCAGTTTATTAATTGTCTGAGGACCTGCTTTTCCATCCACCTCAAGTCCTCTGCTAATCTGGAAATCCTTTACACTGTTTTCTGTCCCGCTTCCGAATATTCCGTCGACCGTAAGAGAATAGCCAATCTTATTTAATGCGCTCTGCAGCCACCTGACGTTATCACCTCTTGAGCCGTTTTTCAGTACCGGAGTACCTGACGGACGATTGTACGGAATTCCAAGTTCTTCGTCTCCAGATGAGGTCGGTGGAGGAGTTCCTACTAATTCGCCCGTCTCATAATCGTAATAAGCCTCACCTTTCTGCTGTCTAATTGTTTCACTTGTATAACCAAACGGATCACTTATATCTGTAGGAAAACAATAGAATGTATATGTAATGGGAGTGCTAAATCCAAATTTTTTTTCATTTACTTCATGTATGGTCGCCTGATGTATTTGGGTAACATAAGGAATATATTGTGTTCTATCTGTTTTATCAAATGATACTCCATTATTTGTTACAGAAGCAATGTCTTCCTTCAGGTAATCGTGCTCATTAATGTAGCCAGGTAATATTCGTTTACCATTCCTTAGTACATTTTCTACAGCAGAAATAACTTGTGATGACGCAGGCAGGGTATCCATTTCTTTAGCAGGACTCCACCAGCCACAATTTTCGACAAAATCATAAAATGTTCTCCTGCTTCCACTTAACTCATATATATTTGCCATAAGAGAAGCTTCTGCAGCAGCCCCTTTCGCTGTGCTCTGTTCTTTTTGGCATAATGCGGCTATATTTCTTAGTTCCGCTTCGCTCAATGAATAACAGTTAAAGATGCTTTCAGCATGAACAGTAATTACGACTTTTTCACTTTCAAAATTATTAAAAATTCCGGAAACTATAAATGTTACAACAGCAACAGCAATTACTTTTTTTAATTTCAAAGAAAAATATTCTTTCATGAGTATAATTACCACTCTCCATTACCATAGTTTATTATAAGTTTTTATGATTAGCATCTGAACTAAAGCACATCCCCCATTCCCCTTAAAATTTCATATGAAAATAAAATATTCTATGTCTTTTTCTTCACAATAATTTTACGACTTCTTCAAATCACCATAAAATAACTTACATATATGTTATGTTTATTTTATTGTATAACATATATGTAATATTGTCAATGGAAACATAATAAAAACAATATATTGCACAACATCAACCGTATATTATTGGAGATGATTTACATGGAACTGTACCAAATCAAAGATTTACTGGTTTATTCAAGTATAACATCATATATACACCGCCATAACCCCTTTTTATCATCTATTTAAAGACATTAAAAAAGATTATGTGTGACAAAGTACAAAGCCCAATTGACGAAGCGTCAGAAGAAAAAGATAAAGTAATTGCATAGATGACTGCTGAAATAAATCGCCTCAAAGCTCAGCTTACAGCACAGCAGAACGCATAAAATTAAAACACTCCACAGTCTTCTCTGTGGGGTGGTTTTTTTTCCGGAGAAAAATTTAGTGAAATTTATATGAAATAAAAAGCCATACCCTATTAAATGTTTTTCGGATATGGCTTTTATTTGGTTATTTAATCTCCGTGCAAATGAAATAACGGATTATAGTTTTACGGCGAAACAAGAAGATTTTTCAACATAATGAAGTCAACGATGTTTATAACTCCATCACCATCAAGATCTGCCGCACCTGAATTGGCTAAGTCTGCATTTTTTACACCAAGAAGATATTTTCTGAAAACAATTGCGTCCATAGCTGACAGTTTACTGTCACTGTTGCAGTCACCTTTAATGTAATACTTTGATGTAGGAATAATGTTAAATTTTTGATGAATCCAGTTATCAGCATATCCATATGTTGCTACATTGTTGATTTCATCATATGTCATATCAACAAATAAATCAGAACAAACCGGTTTAATGTAATAGCTGTCGAACAGATTATAAATATAAAACTTTTGATTTATAAAATCCTTTGTTTCATCATACACACTAACATTTGTTCCGTTTGTAGTCCCTGCTTTAAATACCTCTAAACATCTTCCATCACCATTTAAGGCGATTTTATATGTACCGTCACTTTGTTTTTTCAATATCCATTCCTGTTTATTGGCAGCTCCAAATGAAGCTCCAAAAACATTAGCCATACCACTGATATCATCATCGTTTACACTTAATAAAAGATCGTTTTCTATATTTCCAATATATACAACCCGAGAATCACCCAAGTCTACCGGTTGCAATACTCTAATCCCTATATATTCACTATCAATCCAACCATTACTATTCCTTGCCGTTACACAAGCAGTATAATACCCGGTTTCATCAATAGACACACTGTATTTGCCTGTTGTCGTTTTTTCGTGTATAATTCTTTGTGAATCTTTATAAATATTTATATAATATTCTGTTGCGTTATCAGAAGTAAAACTAAAGTTTATAGTTTCATCAACGTTAAAGTTTGTCCTATACTCATCGGTTTTAATATCTGCCCATGTTGGTGCATTTGTCACGTCAATAATATTGAACATCTGCGGACCCCAATCTTCTGCATATCCGTATGTTGCAACATTATACGGCTCAGAATCTCCCATATCCACAAACAGATCTGAACAAACAGGCTTTATATAAAACGCTTTATTCATCCGATAAAATTGAAATTCCTGATTAACAAAATCTAAATTTTCCTTCCATACACTAATGTTTGTGCCTTGTTCCTTTCCAGCCTGAAAAACCTCAAGACATCTTCCGTCTGTTGCCAATGCAATCCTATAAGTACCGTTGCTTTGCTTTTTAATTTTCCATAACTGCTTTTTAGTATCCCCTTTTTCACTTCCATAAACATTTTCAGCTCCATCATCCTCGCCATTAACTGTCAGATACATTCCAGTTTTTGAATTCTGTATAAAAACTTCCCGTTCATCCCCTATATTTACAGGAGAGAACACTTTAAAGTTTACCCTTGTACTATCAATATATCCAGAAACATTTGAAGCAGTTACATAGGCAGAATATTCACCGGCTTCTTGAAAAGAAATCGAATAAGTTCCGTTGTTCATTGATTCCGTTATAATTCTTTGACCATCCTTGTCAATACCGATACAATAAGAAGTTGCTGTATCTGATGTGGCATTAAAATGAATTTCTTCATTTGTATTGAAAACATAATGTCCATTGCTAATTGAAAGGTTTGAAAAAGATGGTTTTTTAATAACTGGTTGAACATAGTTTGGTACGCCATACCCAATTATATAACTATTTGACAAAGAAATTGCCCTTGTTCCTACACTATCAGAATAGTTTCCCTCAATCGTATACACTGTACCGCCATCACAACCCGAAACTATACCAACATGACTAGGCGATGAACCAGAGCCAAAATAAATTATGTCCCCACGTCTTGGAGTATAATTTCCCCCATAGGCTCTGCCTTTTTCAAAAGTACCCTGTTTTACAAAAAAATCCCTTCCAACATAGGTACCTGCAGTTCTAGGAATAATATCTGTCGCTATCCCCGCCTGATTGGCACACCATGATACAAAACACTGACACCATGGATAACCGTACCCATCAACAGGATATCCACTAATTGTACCGTTCCAGCGATTGTACTTTGTATCATTATTTGCTCCCTCATGATAACCAATCTGAGTCTCTGCTACTTTTACTATATCTTCTCTCTGATTTCCTGTGTTCGCCCATGTATTTTCATATGCTGCCTCAACAATTACAGGTGATGGTAAAAACTTTGGGTTTAAAGTACCGAACGAAAGCAACATAATCGCTGACGTTGTAAAACATATAAATTTCTTTTTCATAAAATACATCTCCTAATTCTTTGCTACGAAACAAGAAGTTTTTTCAACATAATGAAATCAACGACGTTTATAACTCCGTTGCCGTCAAGATCTGCAGCCTCTGAACTGGCTAATTCTACATCTTTTACACCAAGAAGATATTTTCTGAGGACAATTGCATCTATAGCAGACAGTTTACCGTCATTGTTGCAGTCGCCAATAATAACAGGCTCGATATAATTTTCTTTAACCGTTATCTTTACCACATTACTCAT
>JAUNJF010000008.1 GCA_030533405.1 Eubacteriales bacterium | reverse complement strand
ACCTGCAACAACCTGAGATGGTGTATGTCCTACATATTCCTTCAAAATTGTCTTAGGCCACTCCTCTAAGCTAACACCTTTTAAATGCTCCTTTATTTCTTCATTTTTTAAGAAAATGTTCAAAATAACAGCTTGTTTTCCTGTTTCCATTCGTACATTCATAGCATCATACATCACAATTACAGCAAACATAGTAGCCATAGGGAATTCAAATCCCTCTAATCCTTTTGTATAAATTGTTGCATATAAAAGACCTATCACAGATGCCGTATGACAACTAGGCATACCTCCACTTCCAACCAATCGCTCTGGATTAAATTCTTTTGTCATTATGAAATTAATGATTGTTTTTAACACCTGCGCAATAAACCAACTCAAAAATGGTGCTACAAACATTCGATTATGAAGTATGCTATTTACAATATCCATAATAATTCCTTCCTTATTTACAGTTTCGACTATAATTCAACAACAATATCATTTTCTAATTGTAAATCTTTTGCTCTTAAATAGCAATCCTTTACTTCCACACCATTCAAAATAACGCGTGTAACACCTGATTCCTTAGCATTTGGATTTTTTACAGTAATATGTAATTTACATCCACGGAAATCTTTTTCCATTGTAAATTCTTTCCACTCTGAGCAAATAGAAGGTTCAATTCGCAAGCCATCAAAATCAGGACGCAAGCCTAATATTCCTTCTACGCATCCAACCATCACAGTTGAAGCAGTTCCTGTTAACCAGTGTACATGCGCTCTACCTTCAAACGGCGAATCAGAACTTTCCGTAAACTGTCCATGACAATATGGCTCTAACTTACGAATCTCTGCTTTTTCATTCATGGATGCAGGAGACGATTCTTTGAAATATTCAAACGCACGATTTCCATGACCCATTAAAGCTTCTGCCAAAATAATCCAGCCCTGTGTTTGAGAAAAAATACCACCATTCTCTTTTGTTGACTCATTAAATAATAACATCAATGCACCATCAAATGCATGTTCCACATATGATGGTGACATCAATCTGACACCGTATGGCGTGTTTAATTCTCTATGTACAGATTCCAATGCCAACTCTGCCTGTTCATTCGAAGCCAAACCAGAAATAACAGCCCAGGATTGAGGATTTAGCCACATATTTGCTTCTGGATCTTTTTTAGACCCAATGACCTGTCCATCTTCTTTGTAACCACGTACAAAACGATCCTCTTCCCAACAATATCTCTGAATAATATCACCTAGGTTTTTCTGATTTTCATCCAAATAATTTATATAGTCCGTATCCTTTTTATAATCCGCAAATTTACGCAATACAGAAAATGCATAATAAAGCTGCATCGCAACAAAACTTGATTCTCCCTGTTTGCCAAGTCTTAAGCAATCATTCCAATCTGCATGTAATCCAGCAGGCATTCCATGTGTTCCTAAACGATTCATAGAAAAATCAATCGCTCTCTTTAAATGATCGTATACCGTTCCTTCCCCACCATTTGCATACAAAATCACTTCATCCATAAAATCAATATTTCCTGACTCAACAATATATTTGTATACTGTTGGGAACAACCATAATGCGTCATCCGCACGATAAGCAGGATGTCCTGTTGCCTTCACATATGATGGATCATCCGGGGTATCTTCATATCCCGCATGATGATCAAATTTTACCAAAGGTAATCCACCACCATTATCTACCTGCGCAGATAACATAAACCGAATTTTTTCAAGTGCCATATCAGGATTTAAGTGAATAATACCCTGAATATCCTGAACTGTATCACGATATCCATAACCATTTCTTAAACCACAATAAGTAAAGGATGCGGCTCTTGACCATATAAATGTCATAAAGCATTGATATGCATTCCATGTATTCACCATATTATTAAAATTATCTGATGGTGTATGAATTTGCAAATGCGATAATTGACCATGCCAATATGCAATCAATTCATCTAACTCATTTGTAGTTGTTTGTACCACATCATTATAATGTGCAAGAATTTTGGTTGCCTCTGCTTCGTTTTTCATACCAAGCACAAAACAAATCGTTTTTTCTTCTCCTGGTTCTAAAATAATCTGCGTATGTAATGCACCACATCCATTTGCATTATAATTTAAAGTATTATCACATTCTCCTCGTTCTACAGCAATCGGATTTCCATAACCATGATAGTTACCAATAAAGCTCTCTTTATCACCATTATATGATTTTACAGATGAACCAACTAATCCTAAAAATCTTGATGTGTTTTGATTACCGTCCACATCATCTTTAATATGTTCATTAATCGTCTGATAAATCATATTTTTATTAAAGTAGGTTTTTGTAATAAACAATGTATACTGCAAATTCACCTGATCCTGTTCATAATTACAATCGTTGGTAAATTCACAATATCCAAAAGCTGAAATTGTTTTCTTTTTTGTCGATTGATTCGTTAATTTTAAACGCCATACTTCATAAGTCTTATCTAGCGGAACATAATACAACGCCTCAGACTTGATATCTGAATATTCAGCAATAATATTCGTATATCCAGTACCGTGATGACATTCATTTTTATATGTGTTTAAATCCTTTAACACAGGTTGCCATGAAGCAGACCAATAATCATTTGTTTCATCATCTCTTAAATAGATATATCTTCCTGGCTGATCAAATTGATTGAATATGTATCTTAAAATTCTTCCATGTGCGCCACTTTTTTCAAAACTATATCCGCCAGCGTTATTAGAAATAATTGCACCATATGCTGGTGAACCTAAATAATTTGCCCATGGTGCAGGTGTATCTGGTCTTGTGATTACATATTCTTTTGCTTTTTCATCAAAATAACCATATTGCATATGCGTCCCCCTTTTACAAAACAGGGTACACACCTGAAGCAATCTCTACAAATGTGCACCCTTTTTATTTGTTACTAAATTAAATTATGCTTCCTGAGCATCCTTTAAGCTTAAACTAATCTTACCCATACGATCAATTTCAAGAACTTTAACTTTTACAACATCTCCGATATTAACAACATCTTCAACCTTTTCTACTCTTTCTTTTGAAAGCTTAGAAATATGAATCAATCCATCTTTGTTTGGTGAAAGTTCAACAAATGCACCGAAATTCATAATACGAACAACTTTACCCTCATAAACATTACCAACTTCAATTGGATCAACAATAGAATGAATGATTTGAAGCGCACGATCGATACCAGCCTGTTCAACACCACAAACTGCAACCAAACCTTCGTCGTCAATATCAATCTTAACACCTGTCTCTTCGATAATTGTATTAATAGTCTTTCCACGTTGGCCAATGATTTCACCAATCTTTTCTGGATCAACCTTCAATGTACAAATCTTTGGTGCCAATTCACCAACTGTTGCACGTGGCTTATCAATTGCCTTAGACATTACTTCATCCATAATATAAAGTCTTGCTTCACGTGTTCTTCTAATTGCTTCTTCAACGATTGGACGTGTTAATCCATGAATCTTAATATCCATCTGAATCGCTGTAATACCGTCATGTGTACCAGTTACCTTAAAGTCCATATCACCAAAGAAATCTTCAAGACCCTGAATATCTGTTAAAACAATATAATCATCATCTGTATCACCAGTCACCAAACCACATGAAATACCTGCAACCATTTTCTTGATTGGAACACCTGCTGCCATAAGTGACATACATGATGCACATGTAGATGCCATTGAAGTAGAACCATTTGACTCAAATGTCTCAGATACTGTACGAATTGCATATGGGAATTCTTCCTCTGATGGCAATACTGGAATCAAAGCACGCTCAGCCAAGGCACCATGACCAATCTCTCTTCTTCCTGGTCCTCTTGATGGTTTTGTTTCACCTACAGAATATGAAGGGAAATTATACTGATGCATATATCTCTTTGTTGTCTCTAATAAATTCAATCCATCAATCTTCTGCGCTTCTGATAAAGGTGCTAATGTTGTTACGTTACAAATCTGAGTTTGCCCACGTGTAAACATTGCAGAACCATGCACTCTAGGAATAATATCAACCTCTGAAGCCAAACGACGAATCTGTGTAATCTCACGTCCGTCTGGTCTCTTATGATCTACTAAAATCATCTTACGAACAGTCTTCTTCTGATACTGGTAAATTGCCTCACCAAGTACAGCAAGCCATTCTTCATTGTCAGCAAATGCTTCCTCTAACTTTTCGGTAATCTGACGAATATTTTCTTCTCTAACCTGCTTCTCGTCTGTAAATACAGCCTGTTCCATCTCTGCTGGTGGAACAATCTCTTTGATTGCTGCAAATAATTCTTCAGGAACTGCACAACTAGTATATGCATGTTTTGGTTTACCACACTCTGCAACGATTTCATTAATGAATGCGATAACCTTCTGGTTCAACTCGTGCGCAGCATAAATTGCTTCAATCATCTTATCTTCAGGAACCTCATTTGCACCTGCTTCAATCATAATTACTTTCTCAGCAGTAGATGCTACAGTAAGCTTTAAATCAGAAACTGCATTCTGTGCTTCGTTTGGATTGAATACGAATTCTCCATCAATCAAACCAACCTGTGTTGTAGCACATGGTCCATCAAATGGAATATCAGAAATTGCAGTTGCAATTGCAGAACCAAGCATAGCTGTAAGTTCTGGCGAACACTCTGGATCCACAGACATTACTAAGTTGTTAAGTGTTACATCATTACGATAGTCCTTTGGAAACAGTGGTCTCATTGGACGGTCAATAACACGAGAAGTAAGAATTGCGTTCTCGCTCGCTTTTCCTTCTCTCTTATTAAATCCACCAGGGATTTTACCCACAGAATAAAGTTTTTCTTCATACTCAACTGAAAGTGGGAAGAAATCAATTCCCTCTCTTGGCTTTTCAGATGCAGTTGCTGTTGATAAAACAACTGTATCACCATAATGCATAAATGCTGCACCGTTTGCTTGCGCTGCTACACGACCCACATCAACACGAAGGGTTCTTCCAGCAAGCTCCATTTCGAACTTCTTGTACATAAATATGTTCTCCTTATAATTTATTCCGATCGCTTTATCATATCCAATCGGTATCTATGATTAAGACACCGAAACAACTGACCTAAATACACTTCCTATGGTCACCATGTATACACGTCAGAAGTCTCGGTTATGCCTTATCACACTCGCTAATAGTATACCATACAAAACAATCACTTGCAAAGGTTTATTTCGTACTACAAGAAAAAACCGAGATAATAATATCTCGGTTTTTAAAGAAATTATTTTCTTAAGCCTAAGCTCTCAATTAATGTTCTATAGCGCTCAATATCAACCTTCTTTAAGTAAGCTAAAAGGTTTCTTCTCTGACCAACTAACTTCAAAAGACCACGTCTTGAATGATGATCCTTTGGATGATCCTTGAAATGACCCTGTAAATCATTGATTCTTGCTGTAAGTAATGCAATCTGAACCTCTGGTGAACCAGTATCATTTGCTCCACGTCCGTACTTTTCAATAATCTCTTTCTTCTGCTCTGCTGATACCATAATCGTATCCTCCTTAAATATAAATAATAAATGCCAATCACCCAGATTAAGGTTGCAGTATCCTTAGTCAGAGTAACGGTTAAAATACTTGTGTATGATAACACATAATATTTTCTTTGTAAATATCAAAATTTATAAAGTTCATACATCCTCTTCCTGTATTCCCTTGATCATCGGAAGTGCAACCATGGAATAATTTGTATGATAAATTACATATCCAGGATTACTTTGTGGCGGTTTTTTTATATTACCTCGCCTTGTATAATCAATTTCAACCTTTGGACTCGTTTTACCTGATGAATAATACGCTGCAAGTCTTGCAGCTTCTTCGTATGTTGCATCAGGTACATCTTCTGCCCCTTCTAACTTAACAATCACATGTGATCCGGGCATATCCTTTGCATGAAACCACAAATCTTTCGGAGACGCAGTTTTAAAGGTTAATCGATCATTTTGTAAATTATTTTTACCGACATACATATGAAAACCATCAGACGAAATATAATGTAATGGCTTACTTTTCTCGACTTTACCGTTCGTCTTTTTTCCTGCTTTTTGCTTTATTAATCCAATTAAAATCATTTCCTCTTTGATTTCGGATAAATCGGCTTCAGAAGTTGCCAACTCCATACTATTTTGTAACGACAACAACTGATTTAATAATTGTCTGCTTTCTTCTACAAGTGTAACGGATGCCTCGAAAGTTCTTTTTAATTTATTATATTTATTAAAATATTTTTTTGCATTTTCTAATGGTGTTAATGTTTCATCTAACGGAATTGTTAGTTCTTCATTTGTATAATAATTCATAACCGTGATTTGTTTGTCGCCTGGTTTAGCCTCGTACCCATATGTTTGTAACAATTCTCCATAAATACGATATTTTTCTCTTTTTTCTGTATCCTTTAATTGCTTTGTTTGAATATCATATTTTTTTGATGTTCGTTCAACAGCAGCTGAAAGCACTTTTCTTAAATCAATCGATTTTTGACGCATTCTCGAAAATGTATCCTTCTTTGCATAAAATGCCTGTAATAAAGCAGAAACATCATCAAAAGATTCTGAAATCAAATCGCCATACATTGTTAAAGGCACTGAAGAAAATGCAACTGGTTCATCATCGTCATATATAATAACTGGTGCAAAATCACCGCGCTCGAGTCTTTCTTTTAATCGTTCAAAGCAATCATATAGTACCTGTTTATTATTGGGAGCCAAACTATCTGTACTAAAATTACCATCTATGCCTGCTTCATAACACAATTCATTCGCAATCAATTTTGAAAAACCTGTAATAGATGAATAAATCGCCTTTTCTATGCTCATCGATTTTTCAAGTATATCATCCATAAAAATTGTTTGTGTAACATCAAAAGGATTATATTTTTCATTCGGTGGCATAACATAATCATAACCTGGTAATACTTCTCTTACAGAACTGATTTGAGCACCGATTCGCTTAATTGCGTCTATAATACGATTGTCTTGATCCATAAAAATAATATTACTATATTTTCCCATCAACTCAATCGTTAGTTTTTTACAACACAAATCACCCATTTCATCAAGGTGCTCAATTTCAATCATGATAATACGTTCAAAATCCGGCTGCGAAATTCCAACAATTCTTCCATTACCAATATGTTTTCGTAAAAGCATACAAAAATTTGGTGCAACTTGAGGATTTAATTTGTTCTCATTTAAAAAATATACAAGCGGCAATGTAGCACTTGCATTCAGCATTAACCGATACGTTGTGCTATTATTTTTAACCACAATATTAATCTCATCTGCTTCCGGCTGGTATATTTTATAAATTCTTCCACCAAGCAGTCTCTCTTTCATGTCTTTTACAATATTCGCAATTACTACTCCATCGAACGCCATATCCTGTTACCTCTGATATAAATCTTCGTATTCCTTTGCAGAAGTGTTCCATGAATAATCCATATTCATAGCTCTAAGCTGCATAGATTCCCAATTTTTCTTTTGGTTGTAAAATACTTCTTTTGCATAATTGATTGTTTGCAATAACTCTTTTGGATCATAATTTGCAAAAGAAAAACCTGTTCCAGTTTGTTCATATTCATTGTACGGATCAACAGTATCTTTCAAGCCTCCCGTTTCTCGCACGATTGGAAGTGAACCATATCTCAATGCCATCAATTGGGTTAATCCACATGGTTCAAAACGAGAAGGAACTAAAATCGCATCACATCCACCATACATTTTGTGTGATAATTCATTTGAAAAATAAATATTTGCACTTACCTTTGCCGGATGGATTCCCTGATAATATCGGAACATATCCTCATACTTCGGATCTCCAGTTCCTAAGACAACAAATTGTACACCATCCTGACAGATATCATTCATCACTGCATCAATCAAATCAAGACCCTTTTGATCTGTTAATCTGGAAATGATACCTATTACAAATTGCTCTTTATCAACAGGCAAACCTAATTCCTTTTGCAATGCTAACTTGTTAAGTACTTTATTCTTTTTAAAGTTCTTTTTACTATATTTCCTTGATAAAAAGGAATCCTTTTCTGGATTATATTCATCATAATCAATACCATTTACAATACCGCACAAGGACTGATTTCTTGCCTGTAATAATCCGTCTAATCCTTCGCCATAATATGGTGTTTGAATCTCATATGCATATGTATTGCTTACCGTCGTAATAACATCTGCATATACCAAACCACCTTTTAACATAGAAGCATCCTTATGCAACTCTAACTTATCTGGTGTAAACAAGTAATCTGGTAATCCTGTACAATATTTCAAATGATCAACGCTCCATCTACCTTGAAAACGTAAATTATGAATCGTCATAATAGAGCGAATATTACCAAAAAATGGATTTCCGGCAAAAAGCGTCTTTAAATATACCGGAATCATACCGGCTTGCCAATCATGGCAATGCAAAATATCAGGCTTAAATCCAATTACAGGTAAAATGGATAATGCAGCTTTTGAAAAATAACAAAAACGCTCAATATCCCAATGATCTTCTGTGTATGGAGTTGGTCCTGAAAAATAATATTCATTATCAATAAAATATACCGGAACCCCTTCGTATTCCATATACATAATTCCAACATATTGCGAATGATCACCAATATCCATTTGAAAATGAGAAATATAACGCATTTTATCTTTAAATTTTTCCGGGATGCATTGATAATTTGGCATAATAATACGAACATCATATTCTTTTTTATCAAACATTTTTGGAAGTGTTCCAACAACATCTGCCAATCCACCTGTCTTAATAAATGGAACACATTCTGAAGCTATATATGCAATCTTCTTCATACGTTCACCTTCCCCCATCATTATAAATTATTGATAATTATATCATAAATCACCTATGAAAGAAAGTATAACCTTATCTATCGCATCTCAATCAAAGCATCAAATATTAGGCACTAAACGAATCATTAAAATATCCTTTTGAACGATATTCCAATCTAAATTTATCCGCAATCAATGCTATAAACTCTGAATTTGTTGGTTTCGCTTTTCCATAGTTAATACAAAAACCAAACGTTTCTTCCATAGAATCAAGCTTCCCACGATTCCATGCAACTTCAATTGCATGACGAATTGCTCGCTCCACACTACTTGTTGTTGTATGATACTTTTTTGCAATAGATGGATACAAAAATTTGGTAATAAAATTCAAAATTTCTGGTTCTTTTACAGCCATCATAATACTTTCTCTAATATATTGATACCCTTTTATATGTGCAGGTATACCAATTCCACGTATCATTCTTGTTACATCATTTTCTAAAATGGAATCCAACAAGAATTCTTTTTGTTCATCGGACATATTTTCCTGTTTTATATGCTGTTGCTTCATTTCATAATGATTTTTTAAAATTCGTTCTAAAATTTTTGCCATAAATTTAGGATTTTGTCCAATAATAAAATAATAATCTGCGCCTGCTTCATATGCAAGATCAATAATTCTTTGTGCCTTTACACTTGTTAAAAAAATGAATTTTGTATCTTTGCAAGCATCCTGCATTTTTAAATTTTGCAATAAAGAAATACCATCTCCTTCGTTTAAACAAATATCCAGTAATACCAAATCCGGTCTCACATGTAAAATATCGTTTAATAAGTCATCATATGGTTTATTAGATTCTGTGATGACATACTCAAATTCCCGCATGCTACTTAGAATCATGTCATGCAATTCTAATTTGTGTTCTGTCGCAATAAATATTTTCATACTACCATACATTTTAATACCTCTCCAACTTATGAATTCACTTCATTTATTTGTTCTAATCTGATTTTATCAGCAACCAAAGCGATAAATTCTGAATTTGTTGGTTTTCCTTTATCTGCTTGAATCGTATAACCAAACAAATCATTAATCATATCTATATTTCCGCGTTCCCATGCCACTTCAATTGCATGACGAATTGCTCGTTCCACTCTTGTATCTGTTGTTCCATATTCAGCAGCAATATCTGGGTATAATTGCTTTGTAACTGCATTCAAAACATCCATATTTTCTACTGCCATCAATATAGCTGTTCTCAAATACAAATACCCCTTAATATGTGCTGGAACTCCAATCTCATGTATCATTTTGGTAATCAGTACATTCATATCTTTATGTTTTTTTGTTTGAACAAAAATAATTTCATCTAACGATGGATTGGTAGTTTGTTCATGTTCAGGAAATTCTTTTATACACTTCTCTAAAGCGACACCATTTTTCTCCCAAGGAAGAAACTTTACATTTCTTCTGTCTTTTAGTACATTTAACACTTTTACCTGCTGTTCAACTGCTACTAAAACAAATTTCACTTTATCATACTGTGCTTCTTTTCGTACTTTTTCAATAATTCCAACACCATCTAATATTGGCAACACAGGATTTAGTACGACAATATCTGGAAGTTCTTCTTTGATATGCATAAACAACGCATCACCTTTCTCAAAGGATCCAATCAAATGACATTGCGATTGTTTACGAATTACATCTTCAATATTCTTACGTATAGAATCATCATGATGACCAATCATAACTTTTATCATATCAATCCTTCCTTTCCTAAACTTATCGAACGCAAAATATGTATTTCATTAACAAATATACTGCATGTTCGACCAATTCAGACTATATCAAATCATTTTCTGTAATATAAGTTGTTCTATAACATAAATTAAATATTTATTTACTTTTTTCGTTGTGATACATCACAATATTTATACACAGTTATCTATAAAAACAAAAAAGACCATCGTTTATACGTATAAAATCGTTAAAACGATAGCCTTTTCCTATAACTAATTCACAATTTATTCTAAGCGGAATGATGAAATCTCATTTTTCAATCCATCCATATCCTCATCTAATGCAGCTGCTGTTGCACTTAACTTATCTACACTAAGTAACAAATCTTCAGCCATTGTACGTACCAAAGAAGAACTGCTGGATGCCTGTTGGATAATTGCTGAAATATTCTCAACTGCGCCCAATGTTTCACTTCTTTCTCTATCCGCACTTGCAGTGCTTTCTGCAATTAGCTTCAAACTATTGAACAATTCATCAATTCTGGTGTGTATATCTTCAAATACCTGAATAACCTGTCCTACAGCTTCCTGTTGTAAAGATACCATATCCTCAGCATCTTTTGCACTGATTACAGTTGCTTTTGTACGTGTAGTAATGTTACTTACACTATTAGTAATCTCATGGGCTGCTTCATTGGAATCATCAGCAAGTTTTCGGATTTCTTCTGCAACAACTGCAAATCCGCGACCTGCCGAACCAGCTCTCGCTGCTTCAATTGATGCATTTAAAGACAGTAAGTTTGTTTGCTTTGAAATATTGGTAATCGTATTTACAAACTGATTAATACTCTCAGATTCTGCCTTGAGCATTTCGATACTATCACCAACCTTACCCGTAATAACAGATGTTTCTCTCGCACGATCCGCTAATAACATAACAATCTGAGTACCCTGACCAATCAAGTTCTCCGTCGCATCAATTGCTAACTCCAAATCATGCACCATCTGATTAATGTGAACAATAGTATCTGAAAATGAATTTGTTAATTCGTAGCATTCCTGTGCATGTTCATTTTGTCGTTCCATTCCCTTGCTAATCTCATCAATTGCAGTAGTAATATCCTTTGAATGTTCATCAATATCAACTGATGCTGCTGTCACATTCGAAGCAGATACTTCCATCTGATCAATTGTGTCTGATAATTTTAATACCAGCTTCTTATTATTCTCAACCATGTTCGTAGCAGTTTTAGCAAGTGATTGGAATTCATCACGTCCATCAGCACGTACATGAACAGTCAGGTTACCATTTGCAACCTCATTCAAATCTTTTGAGATACCCTTCATATTACGCTGGATACCAAATGAAATGAATGTTCCAATTAAAACGGATGCAATAGCAGCTATAATAACCAATACTAAAGTAATCACTTTAATCTGATTTGCCTGCATTGTTACAATATCTACAGGAATCAAAGAGCAAAATGTTGCACCTGTAATATCACTCTTTTGATATATGTAAATATATTTCTTGCCGTTATAACGAACTTCTGACGAACCATTTATGTCATCATTTTCCATGCATTTTGTATAGAATTCCTTATCAAAAAATACAGACTCACCATCTTTTAATTTGCTTTTACCACCTTCTTTAAGGTTTTCTTTGATCATTTCTTTTCCATCCGGAGTAACAAAACCCACGATACTTCCCTGTCCTAAATCAAGTCCATCTAAAATGCTATACACCGCATCACTAGAAACATCAATTACAATATATGCATTTTGTTTTGTCGAACGAATTTGATATGACATAAAATACTGTTCAGGCTTAATCTTCAAATATTCATCCAACATTTCATGAGAATCAATCCATTTTTTTGGATTTTTGCCATCTTCTGATTTTGCCTTTGCATCTTCAAAATATGCATTATAAACACCATCTGGCTTCTTATCTGTAACTGCGGTAGAAATCATATTCACACCCTCACTGGTAACCAGTGAAACATTTTGCAAAAATTCATTTGATTTAACAGAAGCCGTCATAGAAGAAAGCATTGCCTTATAATAGTTAGCAACTGTAATCTCATCCTGCATTAAAGAACCCAAAAAATAATCCTGTAATTCATTATCAACCGAATACCTTAACGCCTCGGATTCAATATAACTACAACTTACATCTAAATAATCAACCGCCATATTCGCTGTTAACATTGTTGAGTTTTTAAATCTGTCACTTAATCCCTTCGCTGAATAATTATATGATACAACACCGACAACAACCATAAAAATAATTGGCACAAAGAAACAAACAAAAATCTTGTTTCTCAGAGAAAATAGTGCACTCGCACTCTTTGGTGCACGATTTGAGCGTTTATCTGGATTAGTCATATCATTCGTCCATTGGATAATCCGCTTTCCAATCTTCTTTGCTGTACCTTTAAAATCAACATCTTTAATATTTTTCACCTTAGATATGTCTGGCTTTTTTAATTTAGAAATCTTAGGAATATTGGGCAATTTTTTATTTTTCAAAGGATTATGCGCAATAATCTTTGATTCTTTCGTTGTATTTTCCTGCTTTTCCTTTTGTTGTTTTGGTGCTTTGTTCAACTTTGGAAGATTTTTTATTTTCCCCAATGTGTCTTTTGCTATTTCCTTTTTAGATCCATTGCTAGACTTTTCTTTACTTTGTAATTTTGGCTTGATTCTCTTCTCTTTTTTTGTTTCCCCCTGAGAAGTATTGTTTGTTTTTTTACTACTTGATTTACCACGTAATTTATTCATGCAAACTCCTCCTAACGTACCCCCATAATACCGTTAAATATATTATATTATACCTTAATTTTACAAGAATGAAAAGCATGAATTCACTATATTTATGATTCATTTAACATTTCCTCAATAAATATGGCATACCCTCTTGTTGGATCATCCACAAACACATGGGTTACGGCACCCACAATCCGCCCATTTTGTAGCACGGACGACCCAGACACGAATGTGTCAAGTAGGGAGCAACAAAGTTCGACAAAAATAACACCAATAAATGCATTGTCTAATATAACTTTACAAATGCCAACATCCACTTCTTAAGATTGAATTGGAAAAATAAGTGTAATACAGAATTGATTTTCATTCTCATTTTTATCACTTGCATTGCATTGTATATCCATATTTCCTACATATTTATCACATACATCCACAATATTTCCGATTCCAAATCCATGATTTCGTTTATCTTTCTTCGAAGTTTCTATTACACCATCTTTCCATACAACATCTGATAAACAATCATTTACACAGGAAACCGAGAAGAATTGTTCTGTTCGCTTAAATGAAAGACAAATCTTTTTCTCATCCACTCCTTTTTCAATTGCTTCAATGGCATTGTCTATCATATTTGCAAGAAGTGTGCAGATATCCACAGATGTCATAGCCTCATATGACCACATGCCTTCAACTAATACTTCAATATCATATTTCTTCGCAGTCATCATCTTATCCATGATAATTGCATCCACTATTGGATTGCCTGTATGTATTTTGGTATCTGTATCCTCTATCTTTTCTGCAATTTCATTCAAGTATTCTTTCGCTTTTTCCACCCTTCCATCCTCTAAGAGTGTCTGAATGACTATCAAATGATTTTTTATATCGTGTCGAATACTTCTCACACTTTTGTTCTTTTCTTCTATGCTTTCATAGTATTTGCCTTGAACAGTAAGATATTCTTCTCTTATTGTAACCATTTGTTGATAATATAATTTCGCAAATATATTTCCAACAAATACTACGCACAACATAAACAAAACAACGATTCCAAGTTCCGCTAAAGCCATATCAAATCGGATGGAATAATCACTAGAATCTAGAATGGAATAGCTATAACCAATCAAATACTTATTAACAAACAAAAAAAACATACTCATTCCAATTAGTGGTAACAATTGCATTTTCCAGCGTATGTTTTTAAAAATTTTTTTTGAAACGCCCCCTAACAATAGCATCATCAAAAATGCTAACAAATAAGCAACTCGATTTCCTATTTTTTCATTTGACAATAAAGAAATGGCATTTCTCCATAATCCAAACACACTCCCCGCAAGAACGATGGAAGAACCACTCAAAACCAGCTTTCGCCACCAAGCCTCCTTCATCAAAAACAAAGAATAACTGAACACAAATAATGCAAATACTAAAGCCAGCATGAAACCTATTGATACATATGAGATAAAGCAGCCACCAATTGCTAAAATAATTGTCACCACAGCTAAAGTTTTTTTCTTACGAATTGTCCAGCCAAATATAGGATCCCACAATAGCCACAAACTTATAAGAAACAGTATTAAATTGTAAAATGCTACAATTCGCTCCATACTTAATAATCCTTCCAATTATCGCCCTTTGTTCTTGACATATTGAAACATTTTTTCTTTAAATTCTTTTTGACATCTCCTGGCAATTGGTAACTTGGTACCATTCTTCATCGTGATTGTATCCTTCGAAAATTGCGAAATATTACCCATATTCACAACGCAACATCGATGAATCTTGCAAAATGAATTGGACAACTCCATCAATTGCTCTACAGCGTCGGATAATTTTCCTCTGTTTTGAATCTCTTCATCGTTCAAAATAAATCTCACATCAGTATTTGCAGATTCCACAAACAAAATGTCATCAACAGGGACAACCAATTCTTCTCCATCTCTATGTAATATGATAACCCGCTCTCCACGACATTCCTCCTCCAAATCAATAAGAACCTGTCGCAATCGATTTTCATCAATCGGTTTTTTCAAAAAGCGGAATGCCTTTACATCATATCCATCCATTGCCATTTCCACATGACTTGTAATGAAAATAATAGGTGTTGCGATTCCTCTATTTCTCATATTTTTTGCAGTGGACATTCCGTCTTCTCTAGCCATTTCTATATCTAGAAATACAGCATCATATTGTGCACCATTTTCAAGAGATTTAATAAACTCATCTCCATCCGAAAAATGATAGCAATTCGTATCTAGTAAACCATAAAATCCTACAATTTCTTTTTCAATTTGAATACGAAATATTTCCTCATCATCTATAATTGCGATACGCATAACGGACTTACAACTCCTCTTCATTTTATTAACAAAATCAATATACTAAATTTAATAATATATCTGGATATCAATTTTTCTACACTCATATCACTAAGCAATATTTTATCCAACCGCTTTCCCATTTTCAAGTCTAACAATTCTCTGCCCATAATTAGCCACATCGACAGAATGCGTAACCTGGAGAATTGTTACTTTTTTCATTTGATTAATTCTGACAAACAATTCCATAATCTCTTCTGTGGACTTAGCATCGAGATTTCCCGTAGGTTCATCTGCAATTATAATTTCCGGTTCTCCAAGCAACGCTCTTGCAATAGCCACTCTTTGCTGCTGTCCACCGGATAATGTATTAGGCATTGCTTTTCTTTTTTCGGTCAATCCAACAAGTTCTAATATCTCTGTTACCTTTTCTTGCAGCTCTTTTCTGGTTTTCCCTTTCATAACCTGTGGAAGCATTAAATTATCTTCTACATTTAAATTCATAACCAAATTATAAAACTGAAAAACAAAACCAATTTTATTCAGTCGATAGTTTGAAAGCTCTCTTTCCTTCATTTTAGAAATGTTTTTTCCAGCCAACTCAATATCACCTGTATAATCACGATCTAATCCACCAATTAAATATAAAAGTGTTGACTTCCCACTTCCCGAAGGCCCCATTAAGGAAACAAATTCACCTTTTGTAATACTTATGTTCGTTTCTTTTAGCACCTGGTTATATGCATCATTTTTTCCAAAGGATTTACTTACATTCTTTATTTCAATTACATTCTCCATAATCCGAATCACCTTTCTTTTTTTATTCACACTTTATCTCCTCAGCTATATTCATTTTTTTCATGCTCCTAATTGGAACAATCGAAAGAAATGAGAATACTACCCACAATACCAACATTAGAATTACTACCAAGGGAGTTTTTATATCTAAAATAATGGAACTATTATATTCCTCAAGCATTCTTGAAATCGGATATACAAGCAAGAAACTAGCCATATATCCAATTATCATTACGATTCCCGTTGAATACATCGTTTCTAGAACCAGAGTCTTTGCCAATTGTGTCCTTGTCATTACGGATGATAACAGCATAGCAAACTCCCTTTTTCTGCTTTCAAATGCTATCATCTGATTACTACTACTTCCAACAAATGTAATTACCACACCCAAAATCATAATGACACTTAATATGACTACGATATTCTTTGCTTCACGCTTATTTTTTGCGATTGCACTTTCCTTGGTATTCGTATCGTCGCCACATATATAGGAAGCTGAGTATTTCAATATCATATCTAATATTTCATTTGGATTCTTGGTAAATACATTTACATATTCCAATGTGTTTTCTGGATAAATACGATTATATAAGTCATCTGAAATTACAAAATCTTCAGTATCCAAATTATCACTTATCGCACTCACCTTCATATTCAGGATAACTGGCAAATACATATCTGCAAGGAATTCCATAGTTACATGGTCTCCAACTTTCAAATCAAATCGCCTTGCCAGCTTTTTTGTAATTACAATTTCATTCTCATTTACGGGCATTGCAACATCATTAAAGTAACGTATTCCCTTCCATTCTTCTTTTGATTTGGGAGCACAAAAAACACCTAACATGCATTCCTCGCCATTCACATTTACAGTATCATGAAACATATAAACGTATTCAACCATTGAAACATCCTTTTGTCTCTCAAGATATTCAAAATCTGTTTTACTTCCATACTCAACGGAAACCTGTACATCACAATCAAATCCAGGATCTTTATCAACACTCTTTACCACACCCATGGATATAAAAAACAAGGCAAAACATAACATCGTGCAGGTGCCAATTAATACTGCTGTTCCCACTGAATTTTTCTTTGTATACCCTTCCGTAATAGCTAGCGCACTTACATATTTACCTCTTTTCTCATAGAATGTAGATAACATTTTGCCAATACAAATTATAAAATATGGGTACAACAAAGACATTGATATCCCCATTCCCAAAAACGAGATAATCCATACTAATATATCCTTTTGAAAAATAAAACAGCATACACACAAAACAAACAAAATGCTACCACAAATTAATCTTGCCCTTCGTAGTTCATACTTTGTATCCTTGGTATTAAAAATAATATCTCTTATAGAGACATTGCAATTTTCTAAAACGGGTTTGATACTACATACACATACAATCACACAGGCAGTGAGTACAACCAATAGACCACTTCCTATTTTTATATCAGGAAGCATAAGCTGCATGCCTGGTTCTACTATGTTTTGCATTGCCCCTTCAAGAATAGTATTTCTTAAGCTCATATATAACGCAACACCAATGGTTCCCCCACACAGCCCATAGAATACCATTTCAGAAAGAACACTAATTAATGTTTTCGCCTTTGAAATGCCAAGACTGTAAAACGTTCCTATAACCGTCATTCGTTCACACATAATTCGATTCGAAACAGATATAGTGACAAAAATAACCATAAGTAAACAAATTGCTAAAATAAGTGAAAATATTTGTTTGATTTGTTCTGTCTCACCTTCAATTAATTCATCATCATATAAATATTGATAGCTAATCATTTTTGATCGTTGTTCAAGAAGGTTCTTAACACTCTTAATATCCTTATCATCAAGTACATCTAACAGTACCAATACATTTTCATCATAAATTCCTAATTCATTCATCCCTTCTGGCGACAATAATGCATACTGATCCCCAAACAATTCCTTCGCATTATTCTCAATATCTTTAATCGTAAATTCATGTAATTCACCATCCACATCATGAAAATGTACCTTCTCTCCTTTTTTTAACAAGAATTGATCTGCAAAATTTTTTGTGATAATTGTTTGATCACTCGTAAGATGATTTGCACTAGAAACTATCTGAAATTCTGCAGCCTGATTCATATCTGCTCCAACCAACATAATCTCATGTTCCTTCACAAAACTATATTCTCCGTCTATACGGGAATAAAAAGCATCTCCATATGACATCACTTGAAGCATTTTACTCTTTGGAAATGAAGCATCCTCAAGGAATTCTAATTGCTCTTTACTTCCTGTTACAATAAATTCACCACTTCCCCCAAAGTTTCCCATGAATTGTTTCATAATTTCGCCCACCGATTTTGACATATCTAGTGTTACCATGGCAGCTATTGCACAAATGGTTATACAAAATATAATCAACAGGGAACGAACCGGCTTTATACTTACATTTTTTAAAATATATTTTGCTATAATCCACATACGCTTACTCCCATCTACGAATTCTTTTTTCTGGTTCAATATACATCGCATCTGATTTCTCAACATCATATGCATCATAAAATGCATCTAGCGTTGCCACAATGGAATTCACTCGAATCACTGACGGACTATGACAATCATTTTTTAATTGCTCTACAATACTCGTATTCGATGCAATACTCCCCCACAAGGATCCATAACTTTCTAATAATTCCCTCTTATTTTCCTTGGTTTTGCATAGTGATGTAAGCACCTCCATACCACTTAAATCCGCGTAGTTTTCAGCTAATGTCAACTCTCCATCCACATAATAAATATCAAACACTGGAAATGCATTTTCAAAATACTTAATTGCTTGTTTATTATTTTCATTTAATTGTTCCATATCATTCTTTGAAAGCCAATCTTTGTCATATGCTCCATACTCATTAAATGTGATACAGGTGGAATCAAATGCATGTCCTATTTCATGAGCAATAATTGATCCAATTGCGCCCAAATTATAATAATGACCTTCTTTTTCATCATATAACGGAGCTATCATAATGGCTGCAGGTATTGTGATTGTATTATTACATGAATAACACGCATTCACCGTCGCCATAGACATGCTAGGTTTTGTTCGATTTGGAAATTCTCCAATTTCGGAGTTCCTTTTAAGCAACACATATTCTTTTATTTTTTTCATATTACTTATATAGTCACCCTCTAAACATTTGGCTTTTGAAACATTTATTTGTTTTATATCAACATTACTTCCAGTAACAATGTTTATATTTTCTAATTTCCGAATTAGTTTGTTTCTCGAAGCCTCACCAAGCCAAGAAGCATTTTCTATTTTATTACGATAGCCCACACAGATTTCATCGCACATGGCTCTTAACTCCATATCCAGTTCCTCAGAATAAGCATTTTCAACGTACAATGCGCTAATTTCATCCTCAAATAATGGTGAATACATTAAATACTCTAACCCCTGATTTTCAAGACTTTTCTTTGAACTTCCAAAATACTTATTCAAGCTCACATTATCTTCCACTAGACATTCACCGTTTCCCAGAATAAATTCTCCAAGAACCCATGCCTTTAACGCTTCTATATTCTCATCCACAAAAATCTTATTTAGCGTTTCTAATTGCTTTCGGTCTTGTACATACCAGCCACCATATGGTGACTTCGTTATTCCATTTATTTTTTCAATTGTTCTATAATTCACATTTGTTAAAATTTGATCTAATTCATCATAAGAAACAAATTCCTGATATAATATTCTTTCATTCAAATCTATAGCCTTTATTGAATCTATGTTGCTCCCCCAAGTAATCGAAACTGCCAGCTTTGCTAATTCTTTCACTACTTTTTCAGCAGCCTCATCTGATTTACCAGCTATGATTTGACAAGCCTTTTCACCATCTTGTATGCCTGATACATTATTCTCCCACTTGTATATATCTTCAAAGGATGTCTGAAATATTTGTCTGATTGGTTGAAGAAAAATACAGTATTCATTGGCATCAAATTTATTCTGTTCGACTTCTAAATGAAATAAATTACCCTCATCATACAACGAATAATCTGCTGTAATATGATTCAATTTTGCAAGAAGTTCTCTTGTATTGTTACATTTTTCTATCTCATGAATCTCAGCTAGAATCTTCTTCTTTTCCTCTTCTCTATAATGCTTTCCTTCCTGAGAATTCTCATAATACTTTATGTATTGCTGATAACCCTTTTGCAAAATATCTTCTTTGGAACCGTATTCATATTTCTGATTCGAATTGACAATTCTAACTAGCATCTCCTTTACATTGTTTTCAACCTCTTTTGTCGCAACTTCGAACGCACCTGCATCCATTTTATAATTGGTAACATCAATACTTAATAATTTTTCCTGATTAACATAGCCATAAAAATCGTCTTGTGGGGCTATGTTATAGCGAATACAAGCAATATCTTTTTCTTCTGTCGTGTCATATACCTCATTTGAGCACCCTGAGCATACTAACAAACACACCACCAAACCAGATACCAATTTTTTAGCAATCATCCTTTTATGTTTCATAAAGAATTTCCTCCATGTTTCTCTTTCTGTCACACAATAACATAGAGAATTTCACAAAAACTGATTTTGTTGTAAACGGTTTGAAATATGATGCAAATGGTTAGTAATGGAATCACTAAACAAAAAAAGAGGCATATACTGGTTCCCCTGTACTGCCTCTTAAACATCATATTTTTTAATTATCCTCTAACATTTCCTCAATAAATATAGCATACCCCCTTGTTGGATCATCCACGAATACATGTGTCACAGCACCCACAATTCGCCCATTTTGTAGCACGGGTGACCCAGACATTCCCTGAATAATCCCTCCTGTCAAAGACAATAACGCTTTATCCTTGACTTTTAATTCCATTTCCATATCACCATTTTTATTTCTTCTTATATCTGTAATTTCAATTTTATATTGTTTTTTTTCACCACTAACATACGACTGAATATAAGCTTCGCCCTTTTTCACGTCCTTTTTATCAGCTACTTCTATTTCCTTCTCATGTAAATTATTGACAAACGCATGATCCACATATCCAAAAATTCCATAATTACTATTTGTATCAATACTACCAACTACTTTATTGGTATCGTACGTAATCATCCCCTCAATCACGCCTGGCTCCCCTGATTTTCCTTTTTTTAATCCAAATATATTTGCCTCGTAAAGTTGTCCATCTGAAACATTTAACAACTTTCCAGTATCTGTATCATTGATACTATGTCCTAATGCACCAAAATGACTATCATCAATATAGGTTACTGTTCCCAATCCCTGCAAATCATCACGTACCCAAATTCCAACCTTGTAAGTGTTTAATTCCGTTTCCACTGGTTGTACTGCCACCTCGATTTTTTCATTATTACGTTTTACACCAAAAATCAATGTCTCTCCTGAACAGTTCATGATTTTATCAATCAATTCTTTTTTGGTATGAACATTTTCGTGATTTAACGAAAAAATATAATCACCAGGAATCAATCTGTCTTTAGAAGGAGCAACCAATGCACCATGTTCATCCGTCACCTCTCCCGTGTCAATTACTAAAATACCATTTGTATTTACATATATTCCAACTGTTTTCCCTACAGCAATCACCTTTTTCGTAGAACTCTGTGCATGATTATTTTTTTGAGACGAAATGCTATGAGATACCTCTAATAAGGATTGCTCCTGATTTAAATCAAACCCTAATTTTGCCACGACAAGAATAAATATGAAATTACATACTAATAATAATTTTAATAAATTTTTATATCTTCTCATGTCTTCCTCCCTATATATCTATAAAAATGTAAACAACAAAAAACTCCTCATAACAAATGTATATACATTTATTATGAGAAGTTCTTATTCTTTCAATCAGTTAACCTTTGCCTTACTTGCCAATTCCTTCATCTCTCTTGCACTTTGAATCACAGTATCTGTTATTTTAACACCACTAATTAATCGTGCTAATTCCATGATTTCTTCATCAGCATTTAATCGGTGAATATTGGTAATTGTTTTATCCTCACAAACATTTTTTTCAATCAAATAATGATTCGTTGCCATTGCCGCAATCTGTGGTAAATGTGTAATACAGATGACCTGATGATTTCTTCCAATTCCTGCAATCTTTTCAGATACCATTTGTGCAGTCCTTCCGCTGATTCCAACATCAATCTCATCAAATATTAATGTTTCAATTCCATCTGCATCAGCCAAACATGATTTCATAGCCAACATAATTCTGGATAATTCGCCACCTGAAGCAACTTGCCACAATGGTTTCATTTCTTCTCCGACATTGGTCGAAATGATAAAATACGCATTATCATAACCATCTACCGTATAATCTTTTGTTTTTTCAAATTCCATCGAAAAACGAACATCCAGGAAATTCAAATCCACTAATGCATCTGTAATTTGCATTTTCAACGTATTTGCAACCTGCTTTCGCATATTAGATAATTTCTCACAAGCTGCGTCCAATTTTTTTTCGCATTCTTCTAATTCTGCTGTTTTTTTGCGAATATAAAGATCATGATTCACAAGTTTATCATATTGATTTTCTAATTGTTCTTTATAATCCAGTACCTGTTCTATTGTTTTACCATATTTTGCTTTCAAATGATTAATTAAATTTAAACGATTTTCCATTTCATGAAATTCTTCATCAGAATATGTATTTTCTTCTAAATAATCTCTGGAATCTCTTGAAAAATCAGAAAGCAAATCCGATATTGTCATCAATGTTTCCTGCATAGATGAAAGCTCTGTTCCAAATTCAGAAACACTTGCAACCTCTCTGATTGCACGATCCACTGCATCTGAAGCTACATCAGTTATAAAATGATTCGCACTAGCCAGATTATCTGCTATATTCTTACTATTTGCTGCAATTTTATACTGTTCTTCCAATATAGCATCTTCGCTGACCCTTAAATCAGCCTCTTCAATCTCATTTTTTTCAAACAAAATAAGATCCATCTGACGTTTCTTTTCTTCCTCATTCATTGTTTGAGAAGCTAAATCCTCAGAAAGACTTTTATAATTTTTGTAAAAACGTTCTACATCCTGTTTTAATGTATCTAACTGTTCATGCCCATACCGATCCAGCAATTTTATATGATTTGCAGGAATCAACAAGGATTGATGTTCATGCTGCGCATGTAAATCAAGCAAAACTGCAGCAATTTCACGCACCTTCGCAATCGTGCAGGTTTCACCATTTACTTTGCTAACACTTCGGTTTCCAATAATTCTTCTAGACAAAATGACTTGACCACTCTCTAAATCAGATACTTCTAAACTTTGTAGCTTATCCAATAGATCTGTATGTTCAACCGAGAAAATTAATTCAACCAAACCATATTCTGCATCTTTTCTGACAAAATCTTTTGGTAATTTGCCTCCAAGCGCCAACATAATCGAATCAATTACAATTGACTTTCCAGCACCCGTTTCTCCTGTCATAATATTTAAATGGTTGCCGAAATCAATGTCCATCTCATCAATTAAAGCCATATTTTTTATATGTAAATTTAGTAACATATGCCCTCCAACTATTCGTCAGATACTACTTTTTTGATACAAGCAATAATTTCTTTACAAAAGTTCTTATCTCGAACTGCACAAAAAATTGTGTCATCCCCAGCAATACAGCCCATCACACCTTGCAATTGCATGTTATCAAGAGCTGCAGCCACTGCCATTGCCATTCCTGAAACAGTACGAACAACAATCATATTCTCTGCATAATCTATACTCAAAATACCTGCACTTAATACCTGATGATATTTTTTCATAACATCGGTATCTGTATTTTGAATAATCGCATATTTTTGTCTTCCACCACCACAAGCAATTTTGGTAAGTTTTAATTCTCTGATATCACGCGAAATCGTTGCCTGTGTTGTAGAAAAACCAGCAAGTCGTAACTGTTCTAACAATTCATCCTGCGTTTCAATCTCCATATTTTCAATGATTTGTTTAATTTTATTTTGTCTTTTTTCTTTCATATCATACATCCATTTCCTGACTTAAAAATGATTCGCAATTTTTTCTCGTAACACTTCATAAAATGTAACATCAAACAATTTAATCAATTTCGTCACAGACTTTGCACGTTTCATAACAATTCGATCTCCCGGAGAAAGCTGAATACCAGGCTGACCATCAAAATTAACAATTGCCTCTTCTTTTTGTGCCTTTCTCATTTTTAATACCTCAATTACGATTTCATCTTCACTAGACAAAACAATACTTTTCGAGGTTAATGAATGTGGCGAAATTGGTGTCACAATCATCAGCTGCGTTTTCGGAGATACAAGTGGACCACCAGCTGACAGATTATAACCAGTTGATCCAGTCGGTGTACTCACAATCACACCATCTGCTTCATATATGTCAATCACTTTGCCATTCACATAAACCTTCAATCCAATAATACGTGAAAATCCAGCTCTTGTCACAACAATATCATTTAACGCAATATCTTTTGCAATGATTTCATTGGTTTCACCTTTTATAACATGACCATATAGATTCATGCGCTCTTCTAATTCATATTCATCCTTCATCAAACGATCTATCACTGAAAAAATCTGTTCAGGCTCGACCTCCGTTAAGAATCCCAGTGTTCCGAGATTCACACCCACAATCGGAAGATTCAAATGTCTCAAATCGCGACTTACATTCAGGATTGTACCGTCACCCCCTAATGCAATCACACAATCAAACGTTTTATCTGAATCCAATTTGTATAAGATTTCTTCTGTTTGGTCACCTAAAATACAAAAACTTTCTCCACCCTGTTTTTGTATATATTCTTCGATTTGCGAAGTCAGGTTTAAATTCTCATCCTTTATGGAATTTGTTGCAATTAAAAAACGATTCATTCCGCTCTCCTTTGCTACTTATCAAGCATATCATGAGAAGCTTTTACAACTGCTTCTGCACTTAATTCTGCAGGTGTTCTATTTTCGTCCTTTGATAAATGTAATAAATACTCTATATTACCTTCAGGACCCTTAATTGGTGAAAACTCCAAATTACAAAGAATAAATCCAATAGACTTTGCATACTCCATTACCATTTGAATCACTTCTTCGTGAACCTTTCGGTCTCTTACAACACCTTTTTTTCCAACCTTTTCTCTTCCTGCTTCGAACTGCGGTTTGATCAGACAAACAA
The DNA here is from genome assembly GCA_030533405.1 of Eubacteriales bacterium. Taxonomy (GTDB): domain Bacteria; phylum Bacillota; class Clostridia; order Lachnospirales; family Lachnospiraceae; genus CAG-590. Next base: position 78,291 of record JAUNJF010000008.1, on the reverse strand, counting down.
TTTCTCCTTTTTCAGTCAACAACTCTTTCACAGGACCTAATACTTTGGTAAGCGAAATAAAAGATACATCAATCGATGCAAATGCAGGCTGTTCATCAATATGTTCTGTGGTTACATACCGAATATTTGTTTTTTCCATGCAGACAACACGCTCATCATTTCTTAGCTTCCAGTCTAACTGTCCATGCCCTACATCAACCGCATACACTTTCACTGCACCATTTTGCAGCATACAATCTGTAAATCCTCCTGTTGAAGAACCGACATCCATACATACTTTATTTTCCAATGTAATATCAAAATGATCCATTGCTTTTTCAAGCTTTAAACCACCTCGGCTAACATATTTTAACGTAGAGCCTTTTACTTCGATATTTACTTTCTCATCAAATGTAGAACCCGCCTTGTCTTCTCGCTGTCCATCTACAAAAACAATTCCCGACATAATAATTGCTTTTGCTTTTTCTCTTGAGGCTGCAAGTCCTCTATTTACTAACATTACATCTAAACGTTCTTTCATAACGATTTCATACACTCCTCTATACGCATCACAATACTGTCCGCATCCATATGAAGCAGTTTACGCAATGCATCAACATCCCCCTGCTCCACAAAACAGTCATCAATTGCAATGTTTTCAATGGTAATATTCTTTACGTTCTGTTGCATATAATACGCATTTACAGCCTGTCCAAAACTACCCTGATATACTTGTTCTTCCACTGTTACAATCAATTCGTGATGCTTTGCGATATCATCAAGCATTTCTGTATCCAGTGGTTTTACAAATCTCGCATTTACCAGGGTCGGACAATAACCTTTTTCCTTTAATCGTTCATATACAGTACAGCTTTCTTCTACCATATTACCAACTGCTATCAATGCAACTTTTTGCCCTTCATAAATCATTTCACTTTTCCCGTAAACAAATGGTTCTAAAGAATCCTTAAGTCCGTAGAATGCATCGCCACGTCCGTACTTGATTGCAATGGGACCATTATATTGCATCGCATATTCCATCGCCTTTGTTAATTCGTAACGATTCTTCGGTGCTATCACTGTCATATTCGGAATATTCGTTAAATAAGCGTCATCAAAAATACCCTGATGCGTTGCTCCATCCTGACCAACCAATCCTGAACGATCAATTGCAAATACAACATGTAAATTCTGCAAACATACATCATGTAAAATCTGATCATACGCTCTTTGTAAAAATGATGAGTATACTGCTACAACAGGAATCATTCCTTCTTTTGCCAATCCTGCAGCAAACACAACTGCATGCTGTTCCGCTATTCCAACATCAAAAAATCGATTTGGATATTCTTTCGAAAACTTCTCAAGACCAGTTCCTGAAGCCATTGCAGCTGTAATAGCTACCAAATTCGGATATTGTTCTCCAAGTGCTAACATTTTTCGGGAAAACACACCTGTGTTCGTCATCTTTTTTTGTTTTTCTATCACTTTGCCCGTTTCCACATCAAATGGACTCACACCATGAAAATACTGAGGATGTCTTTCTGCATAACGATACCCACGTCCTTTTTGTGTCTTTACATGTACAACCACAGGTCGTTTCAATTTGATTGCATCTTCAAATGTATCTACCATTTGTCCAATATTGTGTCCATCAATCGGACCAATATAGGTAATACCCAAATCCTCAAAAAACATTCCCGGCACTAGCAATTCCTTGATACTGTCTTTTCCACGTTTTATCACTCTGGTAAGACCTTCTCCAATACCCGGAATATTCATCAAACGCTTTTCAACGTTCATTTTCGTCTCATTGTAGGCTTTACCTACACGAAACTTATTCAGGTAAGTAGACATACCACCAACATTTTCATCAATTGACATTTCATTGTCATTTAAAACGATTAGACAACTACTTTTCAATCTTCCCAAATTATTTAAAGCTTCAAAGGCAAGACCACCTGTAAAAGAACCATCACCAATCACTGCAACAATTGTTTTATCTTCCCCTTTTAACTCACAAGCCTTTGCCATACCAATTGCAGCAGAAATCGAAGTAGAACTATGTCCTGTATCAAACACATCTGTTTCACTTTCACATGCTTTCGGGAAACCGCTCATTCCTCCAAACTGACGTAATTGCAAAAAACCATCTTTACGACCTGTTAAGATCTTATGCGTATAACTTTGATGACCAACATCCCAAATGATTTTATCCTTTGGTAAATCCAACACCAAATGAAGTGCCATCGTAAGTTCCACACATCCTAAATTAGATGCTAAATGACCGCCCGTCTTCGAAATATTCGTAATCAAAAACTCACGAATTTCAGACGCTAAATCAGGCCAATCTTCATCATCAAATTGTTTGATATCATTCACTTCATTTATATTATTTAACAATTTCATACACAATACCTCATTTGTTGCATATCCTTAATTCGTTCTATGAATTAAATATTGAACTAACAGTTTTAAAAATGTACTATCTCCGTTCATGCTATCTAATATTGTAATTGCTTCATTTGATAATCGTTTGACTTCTTCTTTCGATTCCTCTATACCATGTATTGTAACATATGTTACTTTATCATTCTTTTCATCACTATGAATTGGTTTTCCTAATTCTTCAAACGTAGCAGTTTCGTCTAATATATCATCCTGTATTTGAAATGCCATTCCAATATCATACGCAACATCCTGTATGTTTTTCACATCCGCATCTGTTGCACCAGCCAAAATTGCACCAATCAACATGGAGGCTTCAATCAAAGCGCCTGTCTTGTTTTCATAAATATATGTCAGTTGTTCATCCGACAATCTCGTTCCAGTCAATTCAACATCCGCAACCTGTCCACCAATCATTCCATATATCCCAGGAAGTTTCGCAAGCAAATTCATTGCGTGTTCCACATTTTTACGCGTTTCCAATTCAATTTTGAGCATTTTAAATTTATCTTCATCTGACACCCGTTCTTCTTCTATCCATAAAGATTCCGGTATCAAATCAAATGCTTTTGAAGCTGTTTCATATGCGTAATTTAATAAAGCATCTCCAGCTAATATTGCCATCGCTTCGCCATACACAACATGTGCAGTTTTTCTTCCTCTACGATAATCATCATTATCTAATGCAGGTAAATCATCATGAATGAGCGAATATGTATGTATCATTTCAATCGCAGCAATAAATGGTTCACAAATACATTCGGTTCCACCAAAATACTCATATACTGCCTGCATCAAAACAGGTCGTATTCGCTTTCCTCCTGCCGAAATGGTATACTTCATAGCATCAATAACCGTTTTTTGAAAGCTTTCTTCCTGTGGCATATACTCAGAAATTACGGTATCTACATAAGCCACCTTTCGAGACATTTCTTCTTTAAATTCCATCCTATTTCTTAATCCTCCGCTGGCTCATTCATACTTTCAGTGATAATAATCATTTCTTTTTCGATTCCAGTTAATTCTTCCTTACACTGTGTTAATAATTTTGTTCCATCACTATATAATGCAATGGAATCTTTTAATGATACATCATCAGACTCTAATTGCGTAATAATATGTTCTATTTCTTTAAATGCATCTTCTAATACAAATTTCTTACTTTCTTTTGCCATCTTATTTCTCCAAATCCTTATGCACTGCTCTGACACAACCTTCTATCGTTCCATCCCACAATGTCACAGAAAAACAATCATCATTTTTCAAATTATCAACAGAACGGACCGGATTGTCTGCATCATCTGCAATATATCCATATCCACCAATCAACTTTGCTGTTGGACTTAAACCATTCAATTTTGCAAGCAACATTTCAAAATGATGTTTTTCTTTATCATACTTTTTTTCCATCGCCTGTATCATTCGATCTGACAACATATCATGATAAATCTTTTGATTTTCTAAGGTATTGACTGGCGAAACAGCATCAAGCCTAGTCTGAAACATTGCATAACGTTGTTTCATATGCATTACACGATAAGACATATGTTTTGTCATCGTTTCACCATATTGCTTTAACTGATTCAAATATGATATCACATCCGGAATTGCAAGTTCACACGCAGCACTTGGTGTAGGAGCTCGCAAATCTGCCACATAATCAGCGATTGTGTTATCTATTTCATGACCTGTACCAGAAATAATCGGTGTCACCGCATCATAAATTGCTCTGGCAACAATCTCTTCATTAAACGCCCATAAATCTTCAATTGAGCCACCACCTCGACCGATAATGATGGTGTCCAATCCCATTTTGTCAAGTGTTTTGATTCCAGCTACAATCGTCTTTGCTGCACCATCCCCCTGCACCTTAGCAGGATATAAATATAATTGCACAAATGGATTTCTTCTTTTCGCAATATTACATATATCTTGTATCGCAGCACCCGTCTTTGCTGTAACAATTCCAATCTTTTTTGGGTATTTCGGAATATCCTTTTTATGTTCAAACTCAAACAATCCCTCTTCATAAAGCTTCTGTTTTAAAATCTCATAAGCTTCATATAAATTACCAATTCCATTCATAAAAATCTCATTGGCATAAATCTGATATCTTCCGTCTCTTTCATAAACAGAAATATTACCACGAACAATCACACTCTGCCCGTTTTCCAACTCAAAATCCAGTCCACTATACCTTGCGGATTTGAACATAACACCAGCTATCGCACTGCCTTCTTCCTTTAAGGTAAAATATATATGTCCAGATGAATGATATTTCAAATTAGAAATCTCCCCATGAACCTGTACATCTTTAAGCAGATAGTCTGTATTAAACATATTCTTAATATATTGATTGACCTGTGTTACCGTATAAATTGTTGCCATATTATGACTCCATATTTTTTGCAATTTTCCCTAAAATAGCATTCACGAACCCTTTCGCTTCTTCATCACAGTAGCGTTTTGTGAGTTCTACAGCCTCATTAATAGCAACGCGCTCTACAATCTCTTCTTCCAATAACATTTCATAAACCGCAATACGCATAATTGCTAATTCCGCTTTACCAATTCGCTCAATATTCCAACCTTCACAATTATTTGAAATTGTTTCATCAATTTGAGATCTGTTTTCTAAAATTGCAATCACTTTATTTTTAATATATTGACGATTACTCTCACTTTTTGCTTCTAATTCTTCTAATGACAATGCAATCTGTTCATCCATTTCGCCTTCTTCCACAAATGGATAACGAAATAATATTTTAAAAATCTCTTCTCTTACTTCACTACGTAACATATCTATCCTCCACAGTATACGTTAAGAAAGCTGCCCTCTGACCTCGCTCTATCGTAGTCAGGCAGCAGCTTTACTCACGATTTTGTTACTTTCTCATCCTTTTCAATTGCAACACCTGCAATTCGAACACGAACAACTGAAACATTCAATCCTGTCATTGTTTCAATTGCCTGTTTTACTTTTTCCTGAACCTTTTTAGATACATCCATCACACTGTATCCATATTTAAGTTCCAACGACAAATCAACTTTCACATCTTTCGGACTCACTAAAACCTTAACACCTTTGGATAAGTTTTTCATTCCTAATTTGCTTACTAATTCATTTGTTATATTGCCATACATCTTGGCAACACCTTCCACTTCTGTTGCTGCAAGTGCTGCAATAATTGCAATCACTTCGTCCGCAATCTGGATATCACCAAGTACACCTGCTTCTTTTATACTATATGTGCCGTTCGTCTGCGTATCAGCTGCCATTTGAACTCCTCCTTTGCCAAATATGGCGATCATTTCTCGTTTGCTATATAGTATACCAAATTTCACCTATGTTTTGCAATCATTTTGCATATTTTAAGATTTTTTTCAAGAACCTGACACCGTTGTGATTACAATTTTGTTCAATTCGCAACCTGTTTTCCTTGTAATAATATCTTCAATCTGTGTACGCTGCTTATCTGTCAAGGATGCACTATTTACAGTAACATCCACACAATCCTCTGAAATACTAACAATAGAGTTTGCAAACCCTTTTGCAGCAAGCTGTGTTTCAGCAGCGTTTTCTTTTTCTAAATTTTCTGTCATATGTAACATTTTATCAATGGCATCCTGTTTGGTATCTTCTGAAAGACTTTCATTATTAATAATTTCTAATAACATTTCTTTGGCTTTAGCTCTTGTTTGTTCGCGATTCATTTTTGCCTCAGATAAAGTCACCTCTCCATTTGTTAATACTGCTTCTCCAACATGTTCTGCATCAATCGGATCCCCATTTTCATCCATACTTGCTTCCGCCAAATCTTCTCCATCTTCTGATTGTTCCGCTTTTATTGTTTCATCATCTGTTGCAATTGCCTCATCATCTGCCATTACCTCTTTTGCAACATCAAAATCATCCACTTCCATATCAGCCAGTTCAGCATCCTCTAATGTATCATCTACATTTGCGCTAATCATTGCATCATCCTGATTGCCTTTTGCTCCTTCACTTTTCATACTCTCAACAGAAGTATTCAAAAGCTGTTTATCACTTGTAAAATTCAAATAACCCGCTATTACAATCATAATAGCCAATGCTGTAATAATAACCTGATTCTTTTTAAATATTTTTTTCATGCAAATGCATCCTTTCCATTATTTTTTTGCTTTACAAACCACAATTTTATGCGCATCAATAGAAAATAATGCCTGAATTGCTTCTTTGATGTGAAGTGCCAGCACGGCATTATTTCCACCATCACACACCACTACAACACCCTCAATCTCTGGATAACGTTCCTGTATCACAATCGGTGTTGTATCACCATCCTGTTCGATAAGCACCGTTTCCTGATTACTTTGGATTTTTGTTCGTTCTGTTTCTTTTCCGTCTGCCTTTTCTTTATCCACTTCATTTTCATACGGCAGATTCTTGTCTAATATCTTTTCTCCATTGTCTTTTAAGGTAATCATTACATGTGCTGTTCCCGCGCCCTCCATACCTTCTATGGTTTGTTCTAATTTATTCTCCAAGCACGCAATATATGCATCTTTTTTTTCGTTATGTACTTCTATAGGAATTGATGTTGTGTCGTCGTTTTTTGATTGCTTTCGTTTATCAGAAACAGAAGAAACCGGTGTCGCTATCAAAAGTAAAAAAACACCAAATAAAACAACGATTGCAGCCTTTTCTATTTTATCCCGATTCAATTTCGAAAGACTTTGCTTTATCTCTTTGTATATGTTCGGTTCTTTTTCATTCATATCTGATATACACTTCCTCTCCAAACATATAAGTCAATTCTTCTGTAATGCATTGTTTATTATTAATTCCTTCATCTGACATTTTAATGGTAATTTCCTCCACTTCCCCCTTATCATTCATATCAACAGACACATATGCTACAAGACTCTCATTTTCGTTAAATACTGCATAAATCTGTTTTTCCAACATTTCCTCATACAACCGAATATCCCGTTTCGAATACTCAGATTGCTTGCCTTCTACCAGCAATAGATTATTCATATAATCCACATAGCTTTGTGTATCTAAATGTAAAAACTCCATCACTGGATGAATCATAATCAAAATATAAAGCAAACCAATCACCATACTAATATGTTTGGTATAACTCTTATTGGGACAAATCAATAATATAACGGAAGCTAATACCCCAAATAACAATCCACTTTTCACCCATTTTACCAACAAAATCATCCCCCTTATATTTATCCAGCATATAATTTTACATTCGTTGTCAGTAACACGACAGCAATGGATAAAATTGATAAAATAATCGATGTTGTGGTAGCTCGAAGTAAAAGACCTGCCCCATCTGCAGCTCCCTGAATTCCCGCCAGTATTCTGGTATCACTAATTGGCTGTACCAATGCTAATAAAATTTTATATACCATAAAAAAACAAAACAATTTTAATAGTGGCACACCTGCCAAAATCAAAAGAACAATAATGACTGTTAAACCAACACTATTTTTTATCAATACACCTGCACCAACTAATATCGTACTCAATCCAGATAATGAAGCTCCGCCCGGAACAACAGATAATCCCTTTTGTAATACATTGTATTTTGCATTGTCATATACAGGAATCAAAATACTTTTCATAACATTTAACCCAATAATCCCTGTTACCATTGCTTTTAACACAAACTGCAGTCCCTGCTTGATCAAACTTGCAAGCTTTGAAAATCGATCCTTTTGATTCATTTGATTTAATACAACAATCAAAAAATAAATGCGAATTCCAGGCAAAACCACACTAAGCAAAACACGTTCTAATAGCGTTAACATCGTAAAAAACATAGAATTCACCATCTGTGATGTGGTAAGCCCGCTACAAAGAACCAATGACATATAAAATGCAGGTAGCATACACATCATAATGTCTTTAATATAATAAATGGTGTCCTGTGCCACACCATAAATCAACATAAACGATTGCATGAGTAATACTGCAATCATTAGATATGTAACAAAAAAACCCTGTTCTCCAACAAAACTGAACTTCAAAATGGATGAATAATTATTAAATATGGCAGCAATGATAATCAAAACCAATAATTTCGTAATAATATCGCGATTACTTAACAATTCCGATGTCATATCATTTAAGAAATCATTGAACGCAAGTGCAATCGCTTCATCTATATTACCATTTACTAATAAATGGTAATATTCTGTAAATGACACATTGCCTGACAATCCATATTTTTTATTGATGCCATATAGGGTATCTGACAAATCATCCAAATCCACACTCTCATAAAAACTACGATAATACTCTTCCTCAAGTGATTGTGTTGTATTTTCATGATATTCAGAAGCCTTCGCATGATTTCCTATTACAATAATAAGTATAAAGCCCAGTAACATCCATTTTATAAGTATTCGATTTCTCATTTAAAGCACTCCCGTTATCATTTCCACAATCGCCATCAAAATTGGAAGAGACAATACCATCATCGTTAGTTTTCCACCTGTTTCTAATTGGCTTGCAATTGATACAAACCCTGATTCCCGACAAATATTTGAAGTAAATTCACAAAGATAAGAAATACCAACAATCTTAAATAAGATTTCAAAATAACCACTTTCCAATCCAATATCGCCTAAAACATTATGAATAAAATCCATAACAAAAGATAACCGATTGACCGCATAAATCAAAATAAAAATACTAAGTCCAATGGATAAATATATCCAGATTGGTGTACCAATGCTTTTTAACTGAATTGCCAGCAGCACCCCGGCAAACACAATACATATAATCCGAAAAAAATCCATATTGCAACATCTCCTGCCTTTTTTTCTAAAGACCAAACATGTCCTGCATCGACCGAAACACTTCCACAACATACGGAATAATCCATGTGAGAACAACCACAACGCCTGCCATAGATACAAAAAACGCCTGATCCTCTCTCCCTGCATGTTTCAAAATTTGATTCAGTAAAGCAATCACCATTCCAAGCGCTGCAATTTTTATGATTATTTCAACCGACATATTTCACCCCTTGATCCTTATTCCAACGTTTTATCACATTTTGGCTTCTCATAACAAAAAAATCAGAGTAATTGCACCCGCAAATACGCAAAAAGATGTAATCACCTTCTTTTTAGAAGCCAATTCGCTCTCTAACAATGTTCTTTGCTGTTCAATATGTAACAACGTAAAATCAATTGCCTTTAGTTGGGAAGTAATATCCTCCCCACCTAACTTGTCCTGTAATTCCATGACAGTTTCCAAATCACAACTTTGCAATGCACTATTTTTTTGTAACCACATCACGCCTTCTTCCCAAAGCATTTGAAAAGAATTTTCTTCTTTTTCCAGCATTCGATTTGCAATCGAACCTAACCAATTTGCAAATGGTTCTCGTGCGCCATTTCCAATTCGTAAAAAACATTCCGGAAGTGTATTACACATATATTGTATTTCACTTTTTAGCTGTACAAGCAAGCTATATAAGCACCTAAGATCTTTTTTTCTTTGTTCCATTGTATGATTAATGGATTTTGAAAAATAAATAGAGCCTGATACAATACAAATGGAACCTAACAATTTGATTAGCAATATCATACTATGCCCCCTTACTAAGTGCATTCTTACCATCAAATAATACACTTCCATGCTCATCAAATATCATCAATACATTTCCAGGCATCGGATCTGCAGATAATATAATAAACCGCTTGAACCATCGTTCCTCTACCAGTTTTCGAAGTACTGGTTTATTACGAATATCTTCAATCGAAGAACCATGAATGGTCGCGAGCATTTGGCAGCCACAATTCATCACATATGCGATTGCCTCAATATCCTCTCTTTTTCCAATTTCATCTACAGCAATCACAGAAGGAGACATACTTCGAATCATCATAAGCATCCCCTCCGCTTTAGGACAGCAATCTAAAATATCTGTTCGAATTCCAACATCATTTTGGGGCACGCCCTGATAGCAGGCACCTATTTCAGAACGTTCATCGACAACTCCAACCGTAAGCCCCTGATGTTCTTTGCTACCGTTTGAAATCAGCCGTATTACATCTCTTAAAAGAGTCGTTTTTCCACATCCAGGTGGTGAAATAATTAATGTATGACAAAGCTTCCCCTGGTCAAAAATATAAGGTATAACAAACTCACCACAGCCTTTCTTTTCGTGAGATATTCTAATGTTAATAAAAGAAATGCTTTTTACCGATTTTACATATTCCTTTTCCAGCACAACCTTACCTGCAAGTCCCACACGATGCCCACCTACAACCGTGATAAATCCTTTTCGAATTTCATCCTCATATGCATACAAAGAATAACTGCTAATATAGGCTAATGTTTCCTTTACATCCATTGTCGTAATCTGATATGCCTGACTTGCCAGTTCAACAAGTTGTCCATTATCAGACACAAAATGTTCCATACCACCATATGTAATAATCAATGGTTCATGCACACGAATTCGCAATTCCTGCAGGCATTCATAATCCAAATTTGCCAAATGTAATATATGTCGTAGTTTCGTAGAAACGATTTTCAATATCTCCTCTTTTTTAGCCATGTTACATAAGCCTCCCCATATCCTTTACCTATCGTTTTCTCAAATCCTATACAATAAATATATGATAAACATACAAAAAAAGAACTATTATAGGAAATGATTCCCTACAATAGTTCTCTCATATACATATTCTATTATGTGCAAAGCAAATTATGCTCTTGACATATACTCTCCAGTTCTTGTATCAATTACAATCTTATCTCCCTGGTTAACGAATAATGGTACATTCAATGTAGCACCTGTCTCAACTGTACATGGCTTTGTAGCACCTGTAGCCGTATTACCCTTAACACCTGGCTCACACTCAGTAACCTCTAATGTTACATTGATTTCTGGCTCGATTGCAAATACATTACCATCATGAGAAACAACCTTAACATTCTCGTTTTCTTTTACGAACTTCAAAGAATCACCAACAACATCAGCACCTAATGCAATCTGGTCATATGTCTCATTATCCATGAAATAATATAAATCACCATCTACATATAAATACTGCATATTCTTACGCTCAATATGTGCTGTCTCGAACTTCTCTGTTGGACGAAAACTGTTCTCAATCACACCACCATTTACAATATTCTTTAACTTTGTACGAACGAAGGCTGCACCTTTACCTGGTTTTACGTGCTGGAACTCAATAACCTGACATACCTTTCCATCATACTCAATTGTTACACCATTTCTAAAATCGCCCGCTGTAATTGTAGCCATTTTTAATCCTCCTTAATTATCACATATCATCTGTACTTAAAAAAGCACTCACATGCGGATTATTATATCGTAAAAACCTATACATTTCAACCATAAAAACACATATAATCCATAAATGTATTATATTTCTGCTTTTTGCATCGCACTTTCAGCAGCCTGCAACGATTCATAACCATACAAAAGTGCCGTATTTGTCATAATTAATTCTGCAAGATTTTGATTATTTTGATGCAACGAAACAATCCATTGTCCATATAATCCTAATGTACGGTCTGAATAAGTTAATAATTCACCCTTCAAATAAGTTTCATAGGATGTATTATATAAATGGTCTGTTTCACTGCGAATTGTTCTCGCATTTCCAGCCATACAGGGATATTCTTTTGCAAACTCCTCCATCCATTCCACCTGAATCTCAGCAATCTGGTTCACAATCGCTCTCTTTTGTTCAGAACATACCGGAAAATGCTCTTTTAACTTAAAATATTCCTCTGGTGCAGTGGATTCCATCATACGTCCATATTTTTCAGTAATCAGATTCCATCCTTTATTATTTGCCTCCACAAAATCCATATAAAAACTTGTAAGAAGTTCTTCTGTCCAAGTCAAATACTGACTTTTTCGCATAATCGAAAATGTACTTTCATCATCTTGACAACCAGCTCTTCCCCCTAAATTATCCACTTTATCAAACGCTGCCCATTCCATAGCAATAATACGATTTACTAATTCTTCCTTTGTATAACGACTCATGTCCAATTTCTTTTCCTCCATCCATTGAAGCTATACAAAATGCATTCAAACAATATTCCATTGCGTACTACTCTATAGCCTGATCCCGTAACAATTTCACAATCTCTTCTTCATTGCCTTCTTCTTCCACAAAATTACCAGCAACTACAATAATCTTTACTTCCATTTCGAACGCAGCCTCTAATTTCTCAATAAAACCACTTGAAATACCTGAATCTTTAGTGACTAAATATGCAATATTAAAATCCTTTAACATCGCTGCATTCATCACTCTTGAAAATGGTCCCTTCATGCCGATTAAATGACCATATGCATAGCCCATATCCTCACATGCTTTCATAATGCGACTATCTGGTAGCACTCTGGAATATACACGATCCTTAAAATTCTCTAACTTTGTGTATTCATAAATCTCAGTTGCACCTGTTGTTGTCAATATATTACCTTCTGTCGTCTGCAAATACTCCACTGCAGCCTTAATACTTTCTACAATTACAATTTGATCCGAATCAGAATCCTTTGATAATTCTCCTGGAATTACCAGTTCTCCTCGATTTGCAAGCTCATTGATTGCTGCCAACTCACCTTTTACCGCCAGTTCCCCCTTCACTGACAATTCTCCTTTAACAGATAATCCTGTTCTAGGAATTGCTAATTCATTCTTCTGACACACAATCATTTCTTTCTTATCTTCGTTGTCATTCATATTCTGTCCCATAACATTATCCTCCAAATGAATCCATTCAAAAAGTCACAACATTTGCTATTGCTTCTATTATAACCTACTTTCCTTTGTATCGCAATGTTCAACAACTTCCAAAAATGCCACAAAAAAAGCCATCTGGAAAAACCAGATGGCAATCTTATTTATAATTATTTCTTTGTGATATATCCCTGTGCCTTTAATAACTCTGCACAAAGTACGGCACCACCAGCAGCACCACGAACTGTATTATGAGAAAGTCCAACAAACTTCCAATCATATACGCTATCCTCACGGATACGACCTACAGAAACACCCATACCATTCTCAAAATTAACATCTAATGATACCTGTGGACGATTATCCTCTTCCATATATTGAATGAACTGCTTTGGAGCTGATGGAAGCTCTAATTCCTGAGGAACACCCTTATACTCTAATAACTTCTGAATCAACTGCTCTTTTGTAGGCTGTTTTTTGAACTTAACAAATACAGCAGCTGTATGTCCATTTAATACTGGAACACGGATACACTGACATGTGATAACAGGACTTGTTGCAGGAACAATCTCACCCTTCTCCTCATCAATGTGACCCCAGATACGAAGTGGCTCTTTCTCAGACTTCTCCTCTTCACCACCGATAAATGGAATAATATTACCAACCATCTCTGGCCAATCCTTAAATGTCTTACCTGCACCTGAAATAGCCTGATATGTAGTTGCAACAACCTCATATGGCTCAAACTCTTTCCAAGCTGTTAATACTGGAGCATAACTCTGGATTGAACAGTTAGGTTTTACAGCAACGAATCCTCTTGTTGTACCAAGACGCTTCTTCTGGAACTCAATCACGTTCATGTGATCTGGATTAATCTCAGGTACTACCATAGGAACATCTGGTGTCCATCTGTGAGCAGAGTTGTTTGAAACAACTGGAGTCTCTGTCTTTGCATAAGCTTCCTCAATTGCCTTGATTTCATCTTTTGTCATATCTACTGCACTAAATACAAAATCAACTGTAGCAGCAACTTCCTCTACTTCATTTACATTATGAACGATAATCTTCTTCACTGCTTCTGGCATTGGAGTATCCATTTTCCAGCGATCACCAACAGCCTCTTCATATGTTTTACCAGCACTTCTTGGGCTTGCTGCAATTGTTGTTACCTCAAACCATGGATGATTCTCCAAAAGTGCAATAAATCTCTGACCTACCATACCAGTACCACCAAGGATACCTACCTTTAATTTTTCACTCATAGTCTTACTCCTCTTATGATTATTCTGATGAGTCATAAAAACATCAGTTATTTACCTTTTTACTTGGTAATCATACTCTAATCCACCTATTTTATCAAGTAAATTATACATAAATACAGAAAATTGGCATTTTATAATGAAACCTTTGTAATTTTTGTTATTTTTTGTACACAATTTTTTACTTTGCATCAAAACAATAGCCAACACCACGAACGGTTTTAATATATTCTCCTGCCATTTTTAAATTCGCACGTAACATCTTCACATGTGTATCAATGGTACGCGCATCGCCATCGTAATCATGCCCCCAAACACAATTTAAAATCTTTTCTCTGGAAAGCACAACGCCCTGATTTTGAATCAAATGCTCTAGCAATTGAAATTCCTTGTTATTCAAAAGCACTTCTTCCTCATCAACATATATTTTGCGCATTTCATAATCCACAACCAAATGCTCAAACCGACTTGTATTTAACCCTTGTACCTTTGTAAGCTTCAATAAATTCTTAATTCGATGTGCTAAGATTTCACAATGAAATGGTTTACTCACATAATCATTGGCACCACTTTGAAGTCCCATCAACTCATCCTCACTATCGCCTAATGCCGTCAATACCAGCACTGGAACCTCTGATACAGAGCGTATCTCTTCTAACACTGTAATACCATCAATATCTGGCATCATAATATCTAAAATCACAAGGGATAAATCTTTATGTTCATAAAATAAATCCAATGCCTGTTGACCATTTTCTGCCTCTATAAATTCATATGCCTCATCAACCAATACCTCTTTTACAAGGTTTCTGGCTAACTCATCATCATCTGCTAACAAAATTTTAATGTCTATCATGTTTGCCCCTTTCTAATGCATGTATAGGTTCCAAAACGCCTCTACATTACTGTTAGACAAAGTTGTATTATTGGTTACCGCACCGACAATATGATAATTAGAATTTCCATCTTTTTGGAACACTAACTCTGTTGGAACCTTATTGGTTACATAATCCATGATACCATCGGTTCTTACCTCATATCTACCCATACCAATTACCATAATTGTAGTCGTTGATCCCTTTATTTCTACCTGAATATCTTCAATCGTCAAATTACTTTGCAGCTTATTACCAAATGTTCTATCACCTGATTTCTGCATCGTATCTAAAAATGCAACAGCTGTACTTCTGATTTCCTGATTGGGATTCATTACAAGCGTACCATACTTTGTAAGCGAAGTCATAACATTGGAAACCAATGCAACCACAACTGCCAAGTATGCTAATAATCCAACCACACCAATTGCACCGCCCCGATCCACATGCTTATCACGCTTCATCGGATAGATAAACGGAAATACAATTGACCAAATAATCAACGAAATCTTTTTATCATATAAAACGTTCACCATAACAGCGTCTATAATAAATGCAAGTTCACAAACAGAGTACATTGGCGACAAGTTCATCAAGCACTGATACATATCCACCTGAGGCTGATTACAAATCCAAATCATAGAACCAATCATAAAAATCATACATGCATAAACAACTATTTTCCCAATTTTCACAACAATATGTGTATCATCATTTGCACTCTGATATGTATTCGTGTGTGCATTGATTTCTGACATTGCTGTATTGCTAATCGATTTTACCTCTATTACATCATTTTCTTTCTGAAAATCCCATGGATTATCCTTTTCTTTTTTCACATTTGTCTGGGAAAAATCAGAACCACCGCTTAATTTTAATCCACCTGATTTATTTTCATTTTCTTCCTGATTTGATAATTTTAATTCCACTTTTTCGTTTCTCCTCTTAATATGTACGTGATAAGGCATCCTCCCACTTCGTGGGCGCCCCCTTACCACATGTCATCGGAACACATCCTAGTTATGAAACTCCGTTTCATAAGCGTTCCTCCTAAACAAAATCCCTAAATTATTATATCTATTTTGTGACATTTTGCAAGAAACTTCTGCGCAAAAAACTCTCCACAAGATATAATCTTGTAGAGAGTACTTCCATGTCCCTAGTTATAGTTCTAAACTATGTTCATTTAGAAGGAAGTCATATATGCTCATCGTAAGGATTCCATCATTATCATGTAATGGTTTTACAACATCCTTTACAATTATAATCTTCTTAAATGAATCATTTACATTTATGAGAGAAGCTTTTTCTTGTGCTCTCTTCTCAGCATCTGGCAAGCTAAAAGCAGATTGAATATAATATCTCTTACTAGCCATATTGGCAATAAAATCAATCTCTAACTGTTTCTTTTCCTGCACACCTTTTTCTGTTCTAGTTCGCTTATTAACCACACCAACATCAACCTGGTAACCTCTTATACGAAGTTCATTATAAATGATATTTTCCATCAGATGCGTTTCTTCTACTTGACGAAATCCCAGTCTGGCATTTCGCAGTCCCACATCTTCAAAATAATATTTGAGCGGAGTTCCAATGTATTTTCTACCTTTTACATCGTATCTGTTTACTTCGTTTACTATAAATGCATCCTTTAAATAATCAATATATGTCCTTATCGTATTCAGGCTGATATCCGATTGAATAACACTTTTAAATGTTGCTTCAATTTTTGATGCATTCGTAAGAGAACCAATTCCGGATGCCAAAATATTTATTAAATCATTTATTTCCTGAACCTTTTCAATGTGGTTTCGCTCAATAATATCCTTTATATAGGTCTCTTCAAATAGCCTAGTAAGATACTCCATTCTCTGCTCATCGGTAGCCATCGTAATAGTTAATGGCAACCCGCCAAAACTAACATAGGAACTCCAACCTTCATATTTATCTCCATCAAACACTTCCATGTATTCTCTAAAACTAACAGGATAAACATGAACCTCATCACCACGCCCTCTAAATTCTGTAATGACATCTTTTGACAGGAATTTTGAATTACTACCAGTTACATAAACATCCACATTACGCATATGAAGAAATGAATTCAACACTGACTCAAAGGCTGGCAATAACTGTACTTCATCTAGGAAAATGTAATACTCCCCATCATCTGTCATTTTGCTCTTGGTATACTCAAGGAGCGTGTGTGGATCCCTATATTTTTCATTTTCAAACATATCTAACTCGATTGCGATAATATGGTCATCCGCAACACCCTGTTTCCTAAGGTAATTTCTAAAAATCGTAAGCAAAAGATATGATTTCCCAGAACGTCTAATTCCTGTAATAACCTTTATCATCCCGTTATGCATACGGTTTATTAACTTCTGTAGGTATATGTCTCTCTTTATTTCCATAATGCCTCCACATTGATAATTTAGGGATATTGTGCCCCTCTTTTTCAATATTATACTTTATCAAGAAATAATTTTCAATTCAATTTTGATAAATTTGTGCACTTGTGCCCCTAATTTTCAATGTCAGATAACATTCATGCTTATTTTGCACACTAGCCGCAAAGCGGCATATGTTCGGATTTTGTCTTGGTCCTTGTGGACAAGACCTATAAGAATTACCAAAAAAACTCTCCACAAGATATAATCTTGTAGAGAGTACTGATTCTTATGCTTTTTGCAATTTTAATTGTTCAATTTCTTGTTGTAGTTTTTCAATTATATTTTGTTTCTCATCTAACTCCTGCTGATATTGACATTCCTTCTCGTCTAACTTCTGCTGACATTCTTTATCCTTATCATCCAATCTCTTATGCCACTTCTCACACAAAATATCCACATCTGTCATAAATGATTCATCTGTCATGTCCTTCATCGCCTCCAATTCCTTATGATATCTACTCAGATACTGGCGTAATGCAATCAAATATTTCTTTAGCTTGACAGCATCTTCCAATTCGATATTTCCTAGTTCTACATTACGATTGATATTTCCTATTATATCATCATTGATGACTCTTTTCAATTCTGGCAATGCTTCCCCGATTGTTTTTTTCTTAATCAACTGACGAAGTTTCAATATATGAAATGGTAGCAGAACAATCATCTTTCGTTCACTTAACTCTTCAGCAGAAATATCCTGTACTTTAACAACAGGGACTTTATATTCACACATAATCTCCCCATTATTTTGTTCCAATGTCAATGTGTAAATGTCAGGTACAATGCCTTCATAATACAAATATATAACTACAGGCTGTGGAAATCTAAGCACATACGTTCCAGCTTCAGCATCCATCACTCGCATTCGATTTGCATGCTGAAATCCATAGTCAAACACCCGAAAGACAATCGCATTATCTTTCTCCATCTGTGCCTCCATGTGATAACTGTGTGTTCCGTTAATCGTTAAAATTGTATCTGCCAAAATGCGTCGCAACCGATCATCTTCAAACTCAGTCCAGTTATAGCTTATTTTGCTATCCAGTGGATACTCTGTTCCAAACAAGCCATTAATCAGATTCACAACCGCCTTTGCCGATAACGTGATTACCTTTTTGAAAACCTTGTCAAATATCTGATAAACAATCTCTTCATCTGTTTCTTTTTCATCTATTTTATTCTTTTGTTCTTCCATTCGTATACCTCCGATTTTCTGATGCGCATCGGATGTATCTATTATAAAAATTTAAAGTTTTAAATTCAATGAATAGATTATGTACAATTTTGAAAATTCTATATATTTTTTTTGAAAAATTTATGCTGATTATTAAAATTCTATGAAAAGATATTCTATAATCTAAGTTTCAATCCACTCGAATGATTAGAATCCGAATCATTTTTCGAATCCTCATCTTTATTATTTGCATAATATTCATCACGTGCTTCATCAAACGGATTTAATTTTGGACCTGACATCTCAGACATAGAAAATTGCTCCGTATCATATACTTCTTTTGTAACAGCACCATCGTTAATTGGTATTTTTTTATTTCTAACATTAAACAAAGTGCCTTCTATAAATGATTTTACAGTCGGAATTACAATTAATAGGGCTAACACAAAACATGCAATTCCGATTCCTAACGAATTCTTTCCATCTGCAAAATCCGCACATTCAATCATAAACGGATAAATCAATTGTTTTGCTTGTTGTTCCGAATAACCCATACTGACAAGATATGCGCGTTCATGCTCAATTTCATCATTTCCCATAGAAACAATACGTCCTTTAAAATGCACGATTCCAGGTGCAACGCTTGATTTTTTTGTCACAAAATCAATTGTCTGATTGGCTTGTTCTTCCATTTTCTGAATGAAATCTTTTGTAGTCGCTTTTACACCAATATATTTATTATTAAATTCAACGACATAAGTATAATCAGATTCGCCAGTTTTGAATCCGTATGTTGTATGATACTCCTCTTCAAATGCCCCAAAATTATTATTTAAATCACCTTCTACAATGTCACCTTGATTCATAAATCCTGTTTTCAAAACATTTTCATATGAATTCGGTACTTCTTTGCTAACTGAGATTGCATTCAATCCTTCTTGAGTAAATGTAAAACCTGCTAACATAAATCCACAAAATACTACCCAAATAAATCTTTTCATTTTTATCCCTATTCCTTTAACTTTAATCCTGTTGTGCTTTTTGGTTTTGTTTGCGTTTCAGTCTCTAACACATCTTTATCATATATATCTGTTACATGATATGTATTAGAATCCGAAACATCATTACAAATCTGTTGATCTTTAATATCATAATTCGATGCATATTGTTCTAATTTTTGTTCTATTAATTTATCTTCTCGTTCTGATAATATATTCGTAACAAAAGCAAAAGTAAAAATGATTGCGAATCCATAAAACGCACCTAAAACTATAAATTTTAATCCCTTTGAAGCAAAACAATACACATAATTGGGAGTTTCCGGAAGATAATAACCCTCAACAACCTGACCTACATATCCTTCTGATCGATTTAATGTCAAATTCGCATACACTCTCTTTCCTGCATCATTCAAATAGTAACATGTATATTCCTTATGTCTGACCACTGGTTTGATATCATAAATTGTAGCTTGTACTGCAATTCCTCTTTCACGATAATCTGCATCTATTTTTTTTATTTGAACAGAACATACGATAGCTGCAATCCAAAAACCAGCCATCCACAAAAAACATTTCATCTTAATATCCATTTATGACTCCTTTTTATCCCCCAAAAATGAGGGGGAACCTATAATATAGATTCCCCTCTCATTTATGTAAATCTTTATAATTCGTAAATTAGATTACACGTACTCTTACAACGCCATCAACAGCAGCAAGTTCAGCCTTGCTTGCATCATTTACTTCTGACTCAACATCTAAGATTGTATAAGCCCAATCGCCACGTGACTTACTTACCATGTTAGAAATGTTGATTTTCTCCTTAGAGAATACACCAGTAAAACGAGTTAACATATCTGGAATATTCTTATGGCAGATACATACTCTGGCTGCTGTAG
The DNA here is from genome assembly GCA_030533405.1 of Eubacteriales bacterium. GTDB lineage: Bacteria > Bacillota > Clostridia > Lachnospirales > Lachnospiraceae > CAG-590. The sequence continues at coordinate 57,454 of JAUNJF010000008.1, read as the reverse complement.
AACATACACCTGCATCACATGCTGGATAGTTTACAGAGTTCTTAATATTACCATTCTCGATGAAATCAACTGTCTGCTTAACTGCCATGATTGCACAGTTATCTTCTGATTCCTCTGTTGAAGCACCTAAGTGAGGTAATGTAATAACATTATCTACACCTGCAATTGCTGGATTAGGGAAATCAGTTACATACTTAGCAACCTTACCACTTGCAAGTGCTTCCTTCATATCCTCATCATTTACAAGAATATCACGCGCAAAGTTAAGAATCTTAACACCATCTTTCATCATAGCGAAAGCATCTTTATTAAGCATTCCCTTTGTGCTATCTAAAGCAGGAACATGAACTGTAATGTAATCACACTCTTTATAAATGTCTTCAACATTCTTAATGTGCTTAATATGTCTTGATAAAGACCAAGCAGCATCAATTGAAACATATGGATCATAACCATATACTTCCATACCAAGACGGAATGCAATGTTAGCAACCTTAGCACCAATTGCACCAAGACCAATAACACCTAACTTCTTGCCCTGAATCTCATTACCAGCATAGTTTTTCTTCTGCTTTTCTACTGCCTTTGCAATATCAGCATCACTTGCATTTTCTTTTACCCAGTTGTATCCACCCATCAAATCACGAGATGCAAGCATCAAACCAGCTACAACTAACTCCTTAACACCATTTGCATTTGCACCTGGTGTGTTAAATACTACGATACCCTTCTCAGCACATGCATCAAGAGGAATGTTATTTACACCTGCACCTGCTCTTGCAATCGATACCAAAGACTCTGGCATATCGATATCATGCATAGAAGCAGAACGAACTAAACAAGCCTCAGCATCATTTAAATTTTCAACGATTTCATAGTTATCTGAAAACAAATCCAAACCACATGCAGCAATTGGATTCAAACAATTAATCTTAGCCATTTTATATCTCCTTATTTTTTATTTTGCGTTATTTGCCTCAAATTCCTTCATAAATGCAACTAACTTCTCAACACCCTCGATTGGCATTGCATTGTAGATAGAAGCACGCATACCACCTACTGATCTGTGACCCTTTAAATTCACGAATCCAGCAGCTGTAGCTTCCTTAACAAACTTCGCATCTAAATCAGCATCACCTGTTACAAATGGAACATTCATCAAAGAACGATCCTTCTTCTCAACAGTACCCTTGAAAAGGTTAGATGAATCAAGGAAATCATAAAGAATTGCAGCCTTCTTCTCGTTATGAACTTTCATCGCTTCAAGACCACCCATCTCCTTAACCCATTTAAATACCTTACCGCAGATATAAATACCGTAGCATGGAGGTGTGTTATATAAAGAATCAGCATCTGCCTGAGTCTTATACTTAAGCATAGTTGGAGTTCCTTCTAAAACATCATCTGTAATTAAATCTTCACGAATGATTGCAACTACAACACCAGCTGGTCCAACGTTCTTCTGTACACCAAAGTAAATCATACCATAATCTTCAACATTAACTGGCTGTGAAAGAATATCTGAAGACATATCAGCAACTAAGATTTTACCCTTTGTATTAGGTAACTCTTTGAATGTAGTACCGTAAATAGTATTGTTATGACAGATATATACATAGTCTGCATTCTCGTCGATATCTAAATCACTACAATCAGGAATATAGCTAAATGTCTTATCTGCTGAAGAAGCAACCGCATTTGCTTTTCCGTACTTCTGTGCTTCTTCATAAGCCTTCTTAGCCCACTGACCTGTAATGATATAATCAGCAACACCATTCTTCATTAAGTTCATTGGAACTGCAGCGAACTGCTGTGAAGCTCCACCCTGTAAGAATAATACTTTGTAGTTATCTGGAATGTTCATTAAGTCTCTTAAATCCTGCTCAGCTGTCTGAATAATCTCTTCAAACGCTTTTGAACGGTGACTCATCTCCATAACACTCATTCCTGTTCCATTGTAATCAAGCATTTCCTCTGCTGCCTGCTTTAATACGACCTCTGGTAAAATAGATGGTCCTGCTGAAAAGTTATAAACTCTTGCCATTTTATATATCCTCCTAAAAATTATATTTATTAATCAAGATCTTCCTGTGAGAAGCATGTTGAAATTGGCTGACCTGCTGCTACCATTGGCCATACCTTATCATCCTCTGCAATCTGTGCCTCAATGACACAAGGTCTTCCTGCTTCTAATGCCTTCTTAAATGCATCTTCAAACTCAGCAATTGTAGTTGCTCTAAATGCCAAAGCACCCATTCCTTCTGAAATTTTAACAAAATCAACGGAATCATTTAAAATTGTATTAGAATAACGCTTATCATAGAACAATGTCTGCCACTGACGAACCATACCTAATACATGGTTGTTAATTACAACCTGAATAATTGGAATATTATAACGAACAGCTGTTGCAATCTCATTCATATTCATACGGAAACATCCGTCACCTGCAATATTGATTACAACTTTGTCCTTTCTACCAACCTTTGCACCGATACAAGCACCAAGACCATATCCCATCGTTCCTAAACCACCTGATGTCAATAACTGACGTGGCTCTTTGTACTTATACATCTGTGCTGCCCACATCTGATGCTGTCCTACATCTGTCGTAATAATCGCATCACCATTGGTCAACTCATAAATCTTATTGATTGCTGTTGGACCTGTCAAAATATCTGTTGCATAAGAAGATGGATACTTCTTGTTCATCTCCTCAATCTCTGCCAACCATTCTGCATTATCCTTTTGCTCAATCATAGTATTTAATTGCTTTAATACTTCTTTGGCATCACCAACGATACTTGCATCAACTACAATATTCTTGTTGATTTCTGCTGCATCAATATCAATATGGATAATCTTTGCATCATTTGCAAATTTCTTTGCATTACCAATTACACGGTCTGAGAAACGTCCACCAACAACGATTAATAAATCAGATGCTGTCACACCGAAGTTCGATGTCTTTGTTCCGTGCATACCTACCATACCGGTATAGTGTGGATCATTACCGTCCATAACACCCTTACCCATTAATGTGTCACAAACTGGTGCATCTACAAGCTTTGCAAATGTTCTAAATTCCTCTGAAGCATTTGCAGCTACTACACCACCACCTACCATGATAAATGGCTTCTTTGCTTTCTTGATCATCTTGGCAACCTGTTTCAAATCAGATTCCTTAATGGTCTTTGTTACAGGCAAAATCTCTTCTGGAGCCTTATATTCATACTCTGCTTCATTTGCTGTAACATCTTTTGTAATATCTACTAATACAGGACCTGGTCTGCCACTTTTTGCAATTGTAAACGCTCTACGAATTGTATCTGCTAACTCTTCTACGTCTTTTACAATAAAGCTATGTTTTGTGATTGGCATAACTACACCTGCGATATCGATCTCCTGGAACGAATCCTTACCAAGTAAAGAGACACCCACGTTTGCTGTGATTGCTACCATTGGAATCGAATCCATATATGCTGTTGCAATACCTGTAACTAAATTGGTTGCACCTGGACCTGATGTTGCCATACACACACCAACTTTTCCTGTTGCTCTCGCATAACCATCTGCAGCATGGGATGCACCCTGCTCATGAGATGTCAATACATGTGTAATCTCGTCTTGATGCTTGTAAAGTGCGTCATATATATTCAAAATGGTACCACCTGGATAACCAAATACCGTATCAACGCCCTGCTCTTTCAAGCATTCAATCACGATTTCTGAACCTGTTAACTGTTTCATTTTTCATTTCTCCTTCATTTTATAAAGAATACATTTCATAATAAGACTTTTTTACCTTATTTGTAAAGTTTTTTTTCGATTTTTCGACAAAATATTAAAACTCGAGAACAGCGCCTCTGTTACCTGATGTAACCATTTTTGCATATCTTGAAAGATAACCAGTTGTTACTTTTGGCTCTCTTGGTGTCCAGTTTGCTTTTCTCTTTGCCATTTCTTCATCTGATACATCAAGTGTAATTGTACATGCGTCAATATCAATTTTAATGATATCGCCTTCCTCTACAAATGCAATCGGACCACCAACTGCTGCCTCAGGAGATACATGTCCAATAGAAGCACCACGACTTGCACCTGAGAAACGACCATCTGTAATCAACGCTACAGAAGAACCAAGTCCCATACCAGCGATTGCTGATGTAGGATTTAACATCTCTCTCATACCAGGACCACCCTTAGGACCCTCATAACGAATTACAACAACATCACCAGCAACAATCTTACCACCCTTGATTGCATCAATTGCATCTTCCTCACAATCAAATACGCGTGCAGGACCTTCATGCTGTAACATCTCTGGTACAACAGCAGAACGCTTTACAACAGAACCATCTGGTGCAAGGTTACCCTTAAGCACTGCAAGACCACCTGTCACACTATATGGATTATCCATTGTACGAATAACCTCTGGATTACGGTTTTCAAAACCTTCAACAGCCTCTCCGATTGTCTTTCCAGTTACAGTCATACAATTCTCATTAATCAATCCTTTGCTCTTCAACTGATTGATTACTGCATATACACCACCCGCTTCATTTAAATCTTCCATATAAGTAGGACCTGCTGGCGCTAAATGACAAAGGTTTGGAGTCTTTGCGCTTACTTCATTTGCAAGAGCAATATCAAAATCAAATCCAATTTCATGAGCAATTGCAGGAATATGAAGCATTGAGTTTGTAGAACATCCAAGTGCCATATCTACTGTTAACGCATTCATAATTGCCTCTTTTGTAATAATATCTCTTGGACGAATATCTTTCTTAATCATATCCATAACTGCATAACCAGCACGTTTCGCAAGCTTAAGTCTCTCTGAGTAAACAGCTGGAATTGTACCATTACCAGGAAGACCCATACCAAGTGCTTCTGTTAAACAGTTCATTGAATTAGCAGTATACATACCAGAACATGAACCACATGTTGGACATGCCTTACACTCGAATTCATTTACATCATCCTCACTCATTGTTCCTGCTGCATAAGAACCAACTGCCTCAAACATAGATGAAAGCGATGTCTTATGTCCCTTTACACGACCAGCAAGCATTGGACCACCTGATACAAATACAGTTGGAACATTCACTCTTGCTGCAGCCATTAATAAGCCTGGCACATTCTTATCACAGTTTGGAATCATAACTAAAGCATCAAACTGATGCGCAATTGCCATAGCCTCTGTTGAGTCAGCAATCAAATCTCTTGTCACCAATGAATATTTCATTCCGATGTGTCCCATTGCAATACCATCACAAACAGCGATTGCCGGGAACATTACAGGCACACCGCCTGCCTCTGCTACACCAAGCTTAACAGCCTGTGCAATTTTATCCAAATTCATATGTCCTGGAACGATTTCGTTATAAGAACATACAATACCTACCATAGGCTTCTTCATTTCTTCCTCAGTCATACCAAGGGCATTAAATAATGATCTGTGTGGAGCCTGCTGCATACCCACTCTTACGTTATCACTCTTCATAATATTACTCCTTTTTATATCTATCATTTATACTTTAAAAATTGATGAGAACTTGCGTTATATATTAAATAATTAAAGTCTCTCACAAATTAAATCGCCCATCTCTGTTGTAGAAACAAGAGTAGTTCCTTCTGATACAATATCACAAGTACGATATCCATCTTCTAACACCTTCTTAACAGCTGCTTCAATCGCATCTGCCTCTTTGTCAAGATCCAAAGAGAAACGAAGCAACATTGCTGCAGAAAGAATGGTTGCAATTGGATTTGCCTTGTTCTGTCCAGCGATATCTGGTGCAGATCCACCACTAGGCTCATACATACCAAACTTTGTCTCATTCAATGAAGCAGAAGCCAACATTCCAATAGAACCTGTTACCATAGATGCTTCATCTGATAAAATATCACCAAACATGTTCTCTGTTAAAATCACATCAAACTGTGCTGGATCTTTTACAAGCTGCATAGCTGCATTATCTACTAACATATGCTCAAGTTCTACCTCTGGATAGTCCTTTGCAACTTCCTCTACAACCTTTCTCCAAAGTCTAGATGAATCTAATACATTTGCTTTATCAACAGAAGTTACTTTTTTACGACGTTTCATCGCAATATCAAATCCCTTAATTGCAATACGACGAATCTCATTTTCGTTGTATGTCAAAGTGTCCACTGCTGTCATCACGCCATCCACTTCTTTTGTCTCACGCTCACCAAAGTAAAGACCACCAGTAAGCTCTCTCATAATCATCATGTCAAATCCTTTTTCCGAAATCTCTTCTTTCAAAGGACATGCACCACGAAGTTCTGGATAAAGTAACGCAGGACGAAGATTTGCAAACAAATTCAATTCTTTACGAATCTTCAAAAGACCTGCTTCTGGTCTTAAATTTGGTGGCAACTGATACCATGGTGATGTTGAAGTGTTACCACCAATCGAACCAAGCAATACCGCATCTGCTTTCTTTGCAGCTGCTACGGCTTCATCCGTAAGTGGTACTCCAGTTGCATCAATCGAACAACCACCCATTAAAAGCTGGTCATAATGAAATGTATGACCAAATTTTTCTCCAATCTTATCAAGTACCTTCATCGCCTCAGAAACAACTTCTGGACCGATACCGTCTCCTTTAATTACTGCTAAATTAAATTCCATCTCTTTGCCTCTTTTCATAAATAATTTAATTCACAGGTGAATAAGCGCCTCCACCTTTAAATTCAACACGAATCTTTCCCGTTCTCAAATCACAATATTTTTTCTTGACATTCTTCTTATTGATTGTCAGAGAAATACTTTCACTTGCATTTGCGGAAACATTTACATCCCATGTTTGATACGTCTGTTTTGCAACACACTTATCGCCGTTATATACATAAATGGTCAAATCCTTCACACAGGAAACCGTTCTTGGAAAATGATTCATAATATCACCCTTTAAAACCAAATCTCCCTTGGAATTCATTGCAACCTCTCGAAATCCCATTGAAATTGTATTCACAGGATACGCATTTGCATTGGTAAGATACTTACTCAATTCACATTTATTTTCCATAACCTGTAATTTACATTTATATTTTTGTCCGTTACAGGTTGCTGTAATGGTAACCGAACCCTTCTTCTTACCTGTTACAACACCAGATTGCTTCACTGTTGCTATTTTTTTATTAGAAGATGACCATTTTACATTCTTTCCACCCTCTAATATTAATTTGGTTTTGAATCCAATCGTAACCTTTGCGTTTTTCTGATTCAACTCCAAATCTTTCACTTCCACAGTACACTGCATCTGTACACCATTGTTCTTTGCTGTAATCACTGCTGTTCCCTTGGATACACCTGTTACAACGCCATTATCCGATACCTTTGCAACTTTCGTATTAGATGACTTCCACTTTGTCTGTCCGATACCATTTACCACCTTAAGCTGTACCGTTTCAAAAACCTTTGTTGTCACCTGATTCTTTGATAAATATGTACCAGTAATGGTGATTTTGGTATTATAAGCATTCACAAAAGCTTGATACACAGTAGAATCCTTTGCACAATACAAATTCGATACCAAACAGGAATAAAATGCACCTGCATCTAATTGAACCTTTTTACAAGGAGCAACTAACGTTTGAATATCTGTTCCATAAAACGCATTTTCTTCAATTATCTTCAGACTTTCTGGTAATACCAGCTCAGTAATCGTTCCACCATGAGAAAATGCACCTTTTTCAATTGTCTCAATTGTAGAAGCTAAATTTACAGTTTTTAATTCCGAGCAACCGCTAAACATAGAATCCGGAACCGTTGTAGTCCCCTCTTCAAAGGTTACTGTTTGTAGCTTTGCATTCAAAAATGTACTGTTTCCCCATGTTGTCACACTAGCCGGAATGGTAACACTTTGAAATGGTACATAGCCAAACACATTTGAACCTACGGTGTTCACCGTACTTGGGAATTCAAACTGTTCTAACGAACATCCGAAAAACACACGATTTCCAATGATTTCCAATCCTGGTCCGGTAAATACAACCGATTTAAGATTCTTACAATATTCAAAGCAAGCATCTCCAATCTCTTTTACCGATGCAGGAATCTCAACCATTTCTAAATCATCAAGATAAAAACAACGATCTTCAATCTTCGTTACAACATATCCATCTATGGTATCTGGAATCTTCACCGAAGTACTTTTCGGATATTTTGTCAAAGATACAGTATCATCACTGTTTAGCTTTCCCTGAAATCCATTTTCTTCCACAATGGTCTGTGCAGAAGATGGAGTAACAAAAAAGAATAATCCACAAAGCAAAACCATTAAAAACAATGCAATTTTTTTCATATAACGTCCTCTCCATCACCTTATTTTAGAATACATAAATCATAAACAACAAATCCTTTATCTTCTGAATTAGATATATTCACTTGTCTTGATTGTAACACCACTTCAATAATCGTAATATTTATCTTTTACATAGTTCTTTTCGATAACCAATTTGATTGGGGCAAATGTATGATTATATCCATTACCCTTAATCGAATCAAATGTCTTTTTATTTGTTATTAATGTAGTTTACCAATCCTTCAGCTTTGATAATTTCCTGCATAAATGGCGGAAAAGCCTGACCCTTGAATTCGGTTCCCTTTGTAAGGTCATAAATCATACCACTATCAAAATCAATCTCAACCTCATCTCCTGCCTCAATTGCTTTTGCAGCTTCTGGACACTCAATAATAGGAAGACCAATGTTAATCGCATTACGATAAAAAATTCTGGCAAATGTCTCTGCAATAACACAACTGATTCCGCTTGCCTTAATTGCGATTGGTGCATGCTCTCTGGAAGAACCACAACCAAAGTTCTTATTCGCTACCATAATATCGCCAGCCTTTACACGATTAACGAAATCTTTATCAATATCCTCCATACAGCTCTTTGCTAGTTCTGCAGGATCTGATGAGTTCAAATATCTTGCTGGGATAATAACATCTGTATCTACGTTATCTCCATATTTATGTACTGTTCCATGTGCTTTCATATAAGCATCCTCCTTAAATTCTATAATTTCAAATTTACTTCGATTACAACTGACAAGGACAAGCAATCTTACCTGCAAGTGCAGATGCAGCTGCAACTGCTGGAGAAGCAAGATAAATCTCTGAATCAACATGACCCATACGTCCTACAAAGTTACGGTTTGTTGTTGCCACTGCCTTCTCACCTGCTGCAAGAATACCCATATGACCACCTAAACATGGACCACAGGTTGGTGTAGAAACAACCGCACCTGCTTCAATAAAGATCTTTAATAAACCTTCTTCCATAGCCTGTAAATAAATCGCCTGTGTTGCAGGAATTACAATAACACGAAGTCCCTTAGCAACCTTCTTGCCCTTCATAATCTCAGCAGCTACTCTTAAGTCCTCGATACGACCATTTGTACATGAACCAATAACAACCTGATCAATCTGAATCTCAGGAACTTCACTCATTGGCTTAGTATTTTCTGGTAAATGAGGGAATGCAACTGTTGGCTCAAGCTTACTTAAGTCAATGGTATATGTCTCATCGTATACTGCATCCTCATCTGCTTCGTATACTGTATATTCCTTTGTTGAATGCTCTTTCATATAGGCAATTGTATTCTCATCAACTGGGAAGATACCGTTCTTAGCACCAGCTTCGATAGCCATATTAGCCATAGCAAAACGATCATCCATTGATAAATGAGCGATACCATCACCAACAAACTCCATTGACTTATAAAGTGCTCCATCCACTCCGATCATACCAATGATATGAAGAATTACGTCCTTACCACTTACCCATTTACCTGGCTTACCTGTAAGCACAAACTTGATTGCAGATGGAACCTTGAACCAAGCCTTACCTGTTGCCATACCTGCAGCCATATCTGTTGAACCAACACCTGTTGAAAATGCACCAAGTGCACCATATGTACATGTATGAGAATCCGCACCGATGCAAGCCTCACCAGCAACAATCAATCCTTTTTCAGGAAGTAATGCATGCTCAATACCCATCTCACCAACATCGAAAAAGTTAGTAATGTTCTGAGCACATGCATACTCTCTTACACATTTACAATGCTCAGCACTCTTAATATCCTTGTTTGGTGTAAAATGATCCATAACCATTGCAATCTTGTCCTTGTCAAATACCTTATCCGTATTAAACTTATCCATCTCATGAATTGCAACTGGTGTTGTTACATCATTACCTAATACTAAGTCTAAGTTTGCCTCAATTAATTGTCCAGCTTCCACGGATTCTAAACCAGCGTGTGCAGCTAAGATCTTCTGCGTCATTGTCATTCCCATAACACATCTCTCCTTTTTTTATCTTTTTTGTCTGAAACGTACAACATATTGTTCATTTAACAAATCAATTAACAATATCTTTGAATTTCCGACTTATAATTACTCATGCTCCATATTAACATAAACCATTCAGAAATGCTAATAGAATTATCGAATGGTTATCATAACCAAAAGTTATACTTAATTGACATCTTCGTCCCTTCTGTTATAATAAAACCATCTTAAATTTTAAAATATACATTATTTACCAATTAAAGATGTAAACTGGATTCTTTACATTCCGCTTTGCTGTATATTCAGAAACCGATGATTGCTTATATCGGTTTCACTATAAATCATGAAATGAGGTTATCTATGGAACAAAATCTTAACAGTTATCATATTTTTTATGAGGTTGCCAAATGTGGAAATATCAGTAAAGCTGCGGATGCATTATACATTAGTCAGCCTGCTGTATCCAAATCTATTACCCGTCTTGAACAATCCCTTAATCATCAACTCTTTATTAGAAGTAAAAAAGGCGTAAAGCTTACAGAAGAAGGTCAAACCCTGTACCAGCATCTGCAAACTGCATTTGCTGCCATAGATGCAGCCGAGCAGGATCTTTACAGAATCTCACATTTCGGTATGGGGCAGCTACGAATCGGCGTATCCACCTCTCTTTGTAAGCACATTCTTTTACCATATTTACAAGATTTCATCGATGCTAATCCTCATATTAAGGTATCCATCGAATGTAATCCAACCTTCGAAACAATTGAATTATTAAAGCAGGACAAGATTGATATTGGTTTAGTATGTGATACCGATTTTCAAAAAGGCTATCACTATACTCCACTTCGTTCCATACACGATACCTTTGTTACAACACAAACCTATCTTGATAACTTAGCGCTTCGTGAAACCAATCTTTCAAAGGATATAAATGTAAACGCGGATGAAGAAGATCTATCTTTGCCGACTATGACCGGGCTTTTTATGTTTTCCAATACAGAATCTGCTCCTAGCAATATTCCTTCTCTATCTGAAAAAGAAATTTTAGAAAAAGCCAATCTTATGCTACTTGATAAAGAAAATATATCTCGCATTTATATTGATCAGTATTTTAACGAGCACCATATTCAGCCAAGCCAGCTTTTAGAAATTAACAATATGGATTTGTTAATCGATTTCGCAGCCATCGGAATGGGCGTTGCCTGTGTTGTACGAGAATTTGTGTCAAATTATATTGAAAGTGGACAAGTTATCGAGATTCCAATTGATTACACAATTCCTGCGAGAAGTGTTGGATTTTTATATAAGGAAAACACACTTTCTCTCACTGCTGAGAAGTTTTTAGATTACGCTATTTGATGGAATTATTTAATGACATTATTCATTTTTTATTAAAACCAAATTAGAAATGAATGCATCATCCATTGCATTTTTTATTTTATCTAAGCTGCGTTCGCCAAAAGGCTCTAGTATTAATAGTTTTCTGTTATGCATCCTTTAATCCTTCTATCCTCTATTCGTTCTTATTGCTCCATTGCATGCTTGATTTCCTCTCGAATTACACTTGCAATCTCAGAATTCACAGCCTTAGGGGTATCACCAAAGGTCCATCCAAATCCGTCTTGATCATATCTAGGGAAAATGTGTAAATGATAATGACCAACATCGTTAAACATACCACCATTTTGCATGATGCTATACCCATCTGCATGGTAGATGTTCTTCAACGCGACTACAATTCGTTTTGAAATAAGCATTAAATGAGACAATAACGCATCTGGCATCTCATCCACATCTAAATAATGTGCTTTTGGCACTAGCAATACATGGCCCTCGTTGATTGGATCCATATCCATAAATGCCATCACCAATTCATCTTCATATACAATATCGGTTACGAGTTGTTCCTTATGACAAAATACACAATTCATTTCTTCTACCTCTCTAATCTATCTTCATCTGTTATCTTACGGATCACCTTACATGGATTTCCTGCTATGCGGTTTCATTATAATAGTTGTATCCATAATCATCTTTATTCAAATCCACATGATCTGTAAAGCAGATGACATCGAGTTGTTTCTCCAAACCTAACTCCATATATTTTACCATATCTGCCTCTGAATCACATGAAAATTCTGTATGTACATGCATATCTGCTATCATGTATTTGCACCTCCTAAATCAATATTTTGCAAAATGGAATTTATCTAAACTACAAAACATACCGATAAGCAATCATATCGTAATCTTTTTCGCCCCATCTATGCGTACCGAAGGCTAATTCTTTTCCTCCCATTTTCTCATAAAATTTTCGAGCTTCTATATTATCCTTCAAGCACCATATAATCATACTGTTTTTTCCATTGTTTTTAAATTGTTCCATAGCATGTTGAAGTAATGCTTTTCCAATTCCGTTTCCTCTGCTTTTGCATCGAACATATAATGCAATCACTTCACAATCTGCATTTTCATCGTTGATATCTTCTAACCATTCACATCCGACAACTTGTCCGTCACATTCTGCGACTATATATTTTTGATATCTGTCTATCTCCCTGTTTTCTTTCTTTACTCGCCACTTATAGAAGTGGGAGTCTTCTCCAACGAGATAAAAAAACACCAGACAATTAATAAATCGTCTAGTGCTATTATTTGATATAAAATAAATATAACATTTACATTTCAAATCTGCACTAGATGATGTTCAAAAAGACCTATCTGACTTTATCCAGTGCATAGCCTGCAGTGTCTAAAGTCAAATATGTCTGTTACAATCGACATCATGATGTAGTTCGGAACGTAAATTGTATATCATTTCAATTCTCCTTAGGTTATTTTCTGACAACATTACCATTGTCTCCGAATGTTGTCAATTATTTTTTTCTTTCTCTTCCTTTACAAGTTGAATACTGTCGATAATCTCTCGCTCTCTGTCTTGATCCTCCTCGTCGTCATCATAGTAAAAAAAGACGCCCTCCTGCTTTGTCTCACGATCAACTAAAATCAGGGTATAACCATGATACTTTGAAGTCTGTCCTTCCATGATAACACGAAATGTATTCTCTGTTTCCGTAATATCAAAATAACCATCATTATACGGCAAGACATTCTTAGGCAAATTGATAAAATCGTCTTTTTTCAAACATTTCATATCTTCTATCATGCCATCATAATATGGCTGGCTGACAACTGCTCTCAAATTCCATTCTGCCTCCGAATACGGATTATTAAATGACAAAATATTACTCTGATGGCCACACTGTTTACCCAAGGCACGTGGACCCTCCCATGAAAAATCGAGAACAGTACCATTTTCGAATTCTGCATGTGTTACATTTTGTGTCCATCCATTGTGATTAATATCCACTTTATATCTGTTATATCCCTTAACAGGAAAGGATTCTGGAAATTCAAATGTAAGTCCCTCTAACAGTTTCGGTGGCAAGGTTTCAATCGCTATTACCAAATTCGAATATGGTGTCACCGTAACGCGATATAACGCTGCATCCGCTTCATTGTCCTCTGTAAATACAGCGTGCTTATACAAATGTTCTTTATCAATCTCAAAATTTAAATAATTCGGAACAAGTACTTCTCCACGTAACTTTCCATAACCTTCAATTTTGTACGCCTTCATGAATCGTTCAACATTTGCATAATCATAAAACTTCTCCATCGGTTTATCAGACGGAGATAAATAGACTTCCTCTGTTTGTAAATGATTAGTTTGAATGCATTCCATTTCATACTTTAGCTTGGTCAGATTATCCTGGTTTTTTCCGTCTGTATAAATCCAATTATCAAAGAAAGCTACGATAAAGAAGCAAATAATAAATATTAAAATAATAATACTTTTTCCATTTCGTAACCTTTCCGTCACACGAATTTCAACCTCTGGAATGTAATCTTCAAGCTTAGGGAAATCCATTATGTTATCGTCATTCTCGGACGATGTTAAAGCGGCCTCTAAAGCCTGTCGAAACTGTATCACCTTATACTCATATTTTTCGAAAAATTCATTTTCATTATCTTTAAGCTTCTTTCGATAGGCGCAAATGACAATCAAAGCAGTACCCAAATAAATAACGTTTCCGAAAATGACTAAAAGAATCTTAAACTGTCCAACGCGATAACAGCCTTCCAATATACCAAGCGCACTTTGTGTATCCTTCATAAAATATGGAACATAAAATACAAAATCATCAGATGACAAAATACAAAATACAATGTAAATAAAAAACGCACCAATAATCACTGAACCCGATAACAATCCGCTCAAAACTGCTTTATCAGCTCGTTTACGTTCGTCTTCATTTAAGTTCGCCATTTCATCATATAAAGCTTTAACAAAACTATTCATTATTTCTCCTTATTTTAAAGAACTCTGCTCTTAATTCTTTGCTATAAATGATTATACAAAAAAAGCAGTATCATTTCCATAAAAATGTACTGCCTTTTCATACTTAAAGTACTGCCTATCCATATTACTGCTCGCATGCCTTTTGAAGTAAATAATCTCCCTTTTCTTCAAATAACACATGCAGTGCTTCTTCATCAATTCCTACCAGCTCATCAATATGAACACCAGCTTTTCGATTCACACCAGGATCAATATAAATGTCGCCATTCTCATCCAAAACTGGAATTTGAGAAAAGCTAATTACACCACTATTTAATAAAATACCTGAAACAGCCTGACCCGAACCATTTGACTTCGTAAATCCCATTATTTTAACATTGTCCTGTCCATACATCATATTTGTAAAATGGTCACCTGCACTGATGCACTCACCATTGACCAATAAGATGATATCACCGTGTCCCCACAAGTCTTCTCCCTGATAAGATTCCTTTTCACCAATCAGATACTTTCCTGTTTTTTCATCAATTTTGTGTAAGCCAGTCTGCTCATCAATTACACCAGAATTCACGTAAAAATGTTCTCCCTGCTCAGCCAAAAGCTTTGCAATTGTGATAATCATAAATGGCGACCCACCATTATTTCCTCGCACATCCAAAATCAACCTGGTATACCCTTTATTCTTGTATTCCATCAAGCCTTGTCTTAGTTCGGATTCCAATCCCCCATAATCTCCGCTATGTGCAGACTCTGTATCATATACCATTTCTTTTATTCGATATAAAACGGTCTTATCATCAATTTCTGTAAATGTTAACGTTCCACTATCATAGCCCCCGTTCACAATCTCAAGCGTTTCCTTCAAACGTTCTTGATAGAATCCCAAACGCTTTAATGAAACAGACTGTTCTTTTCCAGTCTCATCAATGAATGTTACCTCCAATTGATTCCCATTTTGTCCAGCTGCATAAATGGTACTGTAAAAACGCTCATTATCAAGATCTGGATTCACACGTTCATAATATTTTACATCATTTTTGCATTTCTCCACCGACTTACCATTCAAAGACAGAATCTCAGTTCCAAGCGTAATACCTGCCTGTTCTGCCGCAGACCCAGATTCAACATTGACCGCAACATTTCTTCCATCTGAGAGGGTAACCATGGAAAATCCAAAATCCGATCCAAACATCGTGTTTGCAGCTTCCTTAACGATATCCTCATCTGTCATATAATATGTATGACCATCATGAAATTCACATAACATTTCATGCCAGGCAATAAAGTTTTTTTCTTTACTATGCTCCTTATTCGCCTCGACAAACCTTGGATAATAACGAGCATACAAGTCATCAAAATCAATCCCTTTGTGCGCTGTCAAACAATATCTATTCTTTAGCTGTTCAAAGCCTTCTTCAAATTCTGCCACAAAATCAGGACAACGATAACCAGCATCTACCTTGCAAAAAATCAAAGCTGCAACGACACAACAGCCAAGGCACACGCAAAGTGCTTTTCTAAATCGTTCCTTTTCCAATAAAAAGCCTGCAACACACAATACGCCACCGATGTATGCTGGTGCCATATCCTTTTCAAAACCAGTTATACCACCCAAAATCCAAACAACAAGTCCTGGAATCATATATGCGATGCGAATCCATCTTGTTTTCACATGTTTCTCCATATGCGCAACGACGAATAAACCAATCGCACTGATCATACATAATACTAATAACATCTTATCATAATAATCCATCCGTCTGCTCTCCTTATCTCAAATCATCTTTACAAAATACAAAATATCCAAGCATAATACAGATTCCACCAAGCACGATATTCACAACAAGTGTGTGAAATATCATGTCTGCAGCTGGCATATACTGCATAACATTTACCGTTTTACCATGAAGCGTGTAGGTACTCCAATTAACAATCGTTAATACTTCCTCTATATTGGTAATACCAAACATATATGCATTCACATCACCGATGGTATTGCACATATATGAGATTCCACCAAGCATTCCTATATAAATAATGCCAGCCATTTGTACATTCTTTAGTAAAAAAATAATCAATATCAGTTCACAAGCCATACGAATTATAATTATCATCAATAAGATTGCTCGAACCAAAATGCCACTCCAAAGAATGCCAGCGTCGATTTTATATAAGAAACATGCCAATATAAATGGTACAACAATCATAACAGTAGTTCCAATTGTACCCACAAGCATACCTGCAAATACTCTTCCAAAATATACCTGTTTTCTAGAATGCCCAAACATCAAATCATAATGAATGGTTTTATCCTGAAAATCCGAACCACACATTTGCGCGACAATAACACACATAACGGCAACCGATACAATCATAGACGTCACAATAAAGGTTCCATCATCTGTTCCAGCCAAAATATCAAGAAATGTCTGGTCTGGTTCAAAATAGTGATTTACTAATAATATCAAACACAAGCTCACAAAGGCACATATGTAAATCGTTCGACTCAGTGATTTTTTGAAAAATTCATAGATTGTCATTTTCATTATATTTTTCATAATACTGCCTCCTATCTTACAGATTTTTCTTTCTAAATATACGGTAAGTGATAAAAAGAAGAAGGCTTGCAATACAAAGGGCACCAGCCGAGTCCATGAACCATGCAAAAGCATCTGGTTTAATGATAAACTGCACAATATCCTCCCCGTTATAATACCCTGTTCTGCAATTGTTAAAATTTAGAACGCTTGTCATACGAAACAGAGCCGAAAAATAGCCACCCTTTATCTCATCCTCAAAACCACCTACAATTACGACAGGAAGCATCATCATTTCCTCTCCAATACAGGTAAAAATTTGTCCCATCAAAGAAGAACCGACAAGCATGGTAATCAACATACATTCCACCGCAAATCGAATCATTGTACAAACAAACATACCGTATAAAATTACCAATTCTTTCAGTGTGATATTACCACCAAATCCATGAAGTGCTGTTGTAATTCCAATCGGGATCACAAAGGAAATGATCAGAACACTGATTGGAAACACTAATGCCATACCAGCTCTTACCCCAAATACATCTTTTCGATTATGACCACCCAAAACTTCATAATTCAAAACCTTATCCTTAAAATCACCACCAAATATTTTCGGTACAACTAAGAACAGGTAATAATATGCAATCATTGGAAAAAATTCACTTACTGCAACCGCAGACATTCCACCTGACATTTTTTCAAACCCAGTATCCATAAATACAATACAGGACGGAATTATCAATGCCATAATCGTTGCGACAAATAATAATAAATCCTTTCTCATCTGATACCAAAGTGCTTTTCTAATATTACACATCCTGCTTGTCCACCTCTTCCTCTGTCGAATTTGACTGAATCAGATTCAAATAATATTCCTCCAGATTTGCTTCATGCATTGCCATTTCCAAAGGAATTACATCATTTTCTACCAAGGTTCTCACAATCTTTTCCAATTCATCAAGTTGATCAAATAAATGAATACTTCCATCCTCTCCAACCTCTACATTGGTCATACCCATTTTATTTTGCAAAATGGTAAGCCCCAAAGCATTCTGTGTTGTATATATGCGATAATACTCCTTACACTCATTTTCTAATTGTTTCGCGGTCAGACGTTTTATCATTTTACCCTTGTGAATGAAAACGTAATCCGTACAAAGCAAGCTTAACTCTGCTAATAAATGTGAGGAAATAATAATCGTAATCTGCTCTTCCTTATTCAATTTTAAAAGCAATTCACGTATTTCTACAATGCCTTCTGGGTCTAAACCATTTACTGGTTCATCCAAAACCATAATCTCCGGCTTTACCAAAAGAGACATAGCAATACCAAGCCTTTGTCGCATACCCATGGAAAACTTCTTTACCTGTTTCTTTCCAGTATCCGCAAGTCCAACAAGCTCAAGCACCTCTTTTACACGTTCTTTATTTGGAATTCCTTTTTGTAATCTTTGACGCTCCAAATTCTCCTCTGCACTCATATCCTCTTTTGCATAAGGAATCTCAATCATAAAACTCATTCTGCTTCTAGCCTGTGCAAGCTCCTCTTCATTTTTTGCACCATAAATTGCAATCGAGCCCTCTGTCGGGAAAATCAATCCACCTAAGGTTTTCATGATTGTTGTTTTACCTGCACCATTCGGTCCCACAAGTCCAACGATTGCCCCCTTCTTTACCTCAAAGGATACATCATCAAGTACCTTATTTTTCATATACTGTTTTGTAAGATTTTTTACTTCTATCACATTTGCTGACATATTTATTCCTTCCTTTTTATTTTTAGTTTACATAACACCAAGTATCTGCTACGTTTTTTAACTTATACCAAGCATAAAATAAATTCTTAAAGAAATTCTTAAATCATTTAAACTTTTTCAATTTATCTGATAAAACATAAAAAAGACCATCGCATATACGACAGCCTTCTGGTATATTACAAGATTGGAAAATCCAACATGATAGACAATGTATTCTGTTCTCTTTTTGCACTTGTATTAATATTTTGTTTTTGAGCAAGTAACCGAACAATAAATAATCCAAGTCCACCAGGACCTCCACCCGTTCGCGCTTTATTCCCCCGATAAGTTCGATCAAATAAATGCTCTACATCAAATTGCATTTCTGCCAAAACCGGATTACTAAAGAACACCCTTGCCTGGTGCTCCTCCTCTGTCAAAGCAATCGTAAATGTTTCAGATGCATGCTTTACTACATTATTAAACAGATTCTCAAGCATACGAGTTAACAGATTACGATCCGCCATAACAAAAATACTTTTCTTAGGTAAAATAATCTCTGGTTCCATTCCCTTTAGCTTTATCACCGGTTCATGACTAATGACAAAGCTAGCCAGAAATTCTGTCAAATCCAGCTTTTCCATATTTACCTCGGTTTCTTCACTTTCCATATAGGAAAGTTCAAAAAATTCATCCACCATTCTCTGTAACAAATCGGTCTTCTCGCTGCAAATTTCAAGATATTCTCGACTCTTTGAAGATATATCCGTCTCCTTGCCCATCATCTGTAAATTACCTTTTACAACTGCAATCGGCGTACGAAGATCATGCGCAATATCCGAAATAGACTGTCTTAATTGATTTTCAGATTCCTGTGCTTTCCATTTCATCTTCTTTTGATAATCCAAATTATCATTAATCTGTTTCGTTAATTCAATCAAATCCTTATCAACCAACGAAATAGAAACCATTTTATTATAATCTAAATCCTTAGTCTGCTCTAGCTCTTTCCCTGTTTTTTTGAGCTGATTTTTAATTGTTTGTAGTCTTGTAGTCATTACAATTAAGATACAAATCAAAATTGCAATGACTATAAAGCAAATCCACATATCCCTCACTCCATCTACTCACTGTTTTAATCGATATCCAATTCCCCATACTGTTTCTATGTAATCCTGACCTGTTGCTTTTTTTAATTTACTTCGCAAATTAATGGTATTATCTTCATAATAATAGGTATCATTCCAAATTGTTTCATATAAATTGGCCTTGGTAAAGGTCTTTAGTGGATTCTTTGCCAATAACAATAAAATCTGCAATTCTTTTGCAGTCACATTAATTGTATTGTCACGAAATGTTATTATTTTGTTCAAATCATCTATAATTAGATCACCAATTTCAATGAGTTCACTTTGAGAGGTCTCATTTACAGGTAAGACTCTTCGAAGCACAACCTGTATACGGACCAAAACTTCATCCAAATCAAATGGTTTTACAATAAAATCATCTGCACCAGTTCGAAGCACCTCTAATCTTGCTTCCACTGCAGATTTTGCCGAAATTACAATAATCGGTACCGAAGAATTTTCTCTAATCCTCTTTATAATTTCTTCTCCACTGTAATAAGGTAACATCAAATCTAACAAAATCAAATCAAACGTATCTTTCTCCACTCGTTCAAGTGCGTCTTTGCCGTTAAATGCTGACAATGTTTCATAATCATTTTCTTGAAGAAAATTACATAGTAATTTATTAATTTCCTGATCATCCTCTACAATTAAAATTCTCATTCCATCACTTCCTGTTTTTTCAAGAATTCATGTGCAATTCCGTTTCCACCACTAAAACAGATTCCTCACATTATAACAATAGATAATTCTCTTTTAGATTATACAAAAAAAGCAGTACAATTTCTACTGAATCGTACTACTTTTTATTATCATTTATAGCGAATAAAAATCCTTATTTATTATCCTTTAAAATATAGCTTTTTGTTCGTTCCATGATATCAACAAGATTCTTCAAATCCACCAAAGCATCTCCTATTTCTAAGGAATGATTTCCATTTTCGGTAATAAACAACGGAAATCCTAGTTTTTCACAACCATTCACAACGGCATCTGACTCTACCCATGGGTCGCTTGTACCATGAAAAACGATACCTTCCTGTTTCATAAAATCAAAGGACTTTGCAACTGGTGTATAATATATATTTCTGGTAGACAAACCATGTTCATTCGCGTATGCAGATGCAACAGCAGTACCTACACTTTTAGAAATAAATAAAATCTCATCATACTTTGAAAAATCCACCTCAGCTAATATCGTCTCAGACTGCTCAAATGCAATCTGAAAACACTGTGTCATTTTCTCCGCATTTCCTCTCACATTGCCTGGGAAATTCTTATACGGAACTTCTACAATCTCGTATCCAGCTTCTTTTGCAATCCGTTTACTATGATATAGTAGTGGCTTATCTGTATGATATCCAATTCCAGGAAAAATAACTGCAATCTTCATACCATCACCTTACGCCTGCTCGTTCATCTTCGCAAGCTTAGCTGCCTGATCTGCAGCTGTTAAGCTATCAATAATCTCGTCCAAATCACCATTCATAACCTGATCCAACTTATGAAGTGTTAACTTAATACGATGATCTGTCACACGACCCTGTGGGAAGTTATAGGTACGAATCTTCTCAGAACGGTCACCTGTTCCTACCTGACTCTTACGAAGCTCTGCCTCTTCATCATGTGCCTTCTGGAGCTCCATATCATATAATTTTGCACGTAATACCTTAAGCGCTTTATCTTTATTTTTCAACTGTGATTTCTCATCCTGACAGGAAATTACAATACCAGTTGGAATATGCGTAAGACGAACCGCTGAATCTGTTGTATTGACACACTGTCCACCATTACCAGACGCACGGAACACATCAAACTTACAATCATTTAAATCCAATTCGAAATCCACTTCTTCTGCCTCAGGCATAATCGCAACTGTCATGGTAGAAGTATGAATACGTCCACCAGACTCTGTCTCTGGAACACGCTGTACACGATGCACACCGCTCTCATATTTCAGTCTTGAGAATGCACCCTTACCATTAATCATAAAGGAACACTCTTTGAAACCACCAATTCCATTTTCATTTAAACTGATAAGCTCCGTTTTCCAACGCATCTTATCTGCATATTTCTGATACATACGGAAAACCTCTGCAGCAAATAATGCAGACTCATCTCCACCAGCACCAGCACGAAGTTCAACAACAACGTTCTTCTCGTCATTTGGATCTTTCGGTAAAAGTAAAACCTTAAGCTCCTGTTCAATACGTTCTACTGCTTCTTTAGAGTCATTCAACTCCTCTTTTGCAAGCTCACGCATCTCTTCGTCTTTTTCCTCATCAAGCATTAACAAACTATCTTCTATCGCCTGTTTTGCGTCTAAATACTCCTTATACTTAGCAGCAATCGGAGCCAAATCACTCTGCTCCTTCATAAGTTCTGTATAACGTTTCTGATCATTCATTACATCTGGCTCACTTAACATTTCAAGTACTGCCTCATAACGGGCAAGTATATCCTCTAACTTATCAAACATACTAACATCCTTTCTTTATCTCTATATTTGTCCAAATACAACTCGGTCAAGTCCAGCATAATCCTGACGAACCTGAACATTCGAAAACCCACGTTCTGTCATTAAATGCATTACCTCTTTTGCCTGATTGCATCCAATCTCAAACACTAAATATCCACAATTTTCAAGATACATTGGTGCCTCATCAATAATTCTTTTATAAAAATCCAATCCATCTGCTCCACCATCCAATGCCATCATAGGTTCATATTCTCTCACTTCAGGCATCAAAGTACCAATCACTTCAGATTCAATATACGGTGGATTACTCACAATCAGATTTGCTTTACCGACAAAAGGCTCAAACAAGTCTCCATGTAAGGTCTCTGCTTCCACCTGAAGAAGCTCCAGATTTTTTTTGGTCACCTCTAATGCTTTTTCGGAATAATCAGACAAAACCAGAGCAATGTCTTTATGATACTTTTTTAGTGAAATTCCAATACAACCCGAACCACAACATAAATCCAAAACACGAATCTTAGTATTATCTGCTTGCATGGCATCCAGTAGTTCGTTCGCCGTTTCTACTAAAATCTCTGTATCATTTCTGGGAATCAAAACATTTTCATTCACATAAAACGTAAAATCCATAAAATGTGCTTTTCCAAGTATATATTGTAACGGATAATGATTACAACGCTGTCGAATCCACTCAAGATACTGTTGTTCACGAGATACTTCTACGGTTTCCTCTGCATTCATAAGCATATACATGTAATTACATCCTAATGCTTCTTCTAGCAATACCTTTCTCTCGTACTTTGCGTATTCATTACCGCTTTCTTCTAATCTCTGCTTACCAATCAACAACAATTCTTCTATAGTTGCCATCTTTTCCACTCCAACTTATCACAAATCCTGTGCTCCATTTACAGCATCTACATAATCTTTTCCATAAAGAACTGCCTCAACAGAAACAATCGCAACCTGAATCATTTCCTCATCTGGTTTTTTTGTTGTCAATTTCTGTACCCAGATTCCTGGCTGGCTAATGATATCCACAAATAAATTATCATGTCTTCCAGCATAACGAATTAATTCATACGAAATACCAGCAACAACAGGAACCAATACCAAACGAAGCAACAATCTCAACCACATCTGCTCCACATTGATAAACATAAATACAAAAATACTCACAATCATAACAATGAACAAAAAGCTTGTTCCACATCTTTTATGATATCTGCTATGCAAGGCAACATTTTCTGGTGTCAAATCATCTCCTGATTCATAACAGTTAATCGTCTTATGCTCTGCACCATGATACATAAATACCCTTTTAATATCCTGCATTTGCGATATCAATAATACATAAATAATAAATAATATCAAGCGAATCACGCCTTCAATCAACGCTAACACAAATCGTTGTTCAATCCATTTATCAAACAACTGTGCAATGGTAACTGGTAAAAACATAAAAATGGCAATCGCAAGAACAAATGAAATAAACACAGTAATTCCAAGAATTACAGACTCTGCTTTCTCTTTAAATACATTCTTGATTACCTGATCCGCTTTTGTATCCACTTCGTCATCAAAAAATGAAGATGAATATGATAATGTTTTCATACCAAGACAAAATGATTCAATAAAATTCACAACACCTCTTAAAAATGGTGCCTTTAATATTGGATACTTATCTCCAACTGATTGATAGTTTGCTAATTTCACCTCAATCTTTGCATCTGGTCTTCTGACTGCTACGGAATAGGACTTAGGTCCCTTCATCATAACACCTTCCATAACTGCCTGTCCGCCTAACATACCCTTTGGTAATCTCTCTTCCATATATATAAACCTCTGTCTTTCTTCTAGATAACACAAAAAGGCTGTCGCACCAAGAACAATAGGACTCATGCGACAGCCTCTTTTAACGTTACTAATTAGCCTGATTAACTCCGTACTTACGGTTGAATTTATCAATACGACCGCGAGCCTGTGCAGCCTTCTGCTGACCAGTATAGAAAGAATGACACTTAGAACAAATTTCTACGTGAATCTCTTCCTTTGTAGAACCAGTTACAAACTCGTTACCACAGTTACAAACTACTTTAGCCTGATAATAATTTGGATGAATTCCTTCTCTCATCTTAAAACACCTCTCTAAATTTATTGGCAGATTCCAACCCGCCTAAACAACTTCCACATTGTATCATGCAAACTACGAAAATGCAAGGGTTTTCTTACATTTTTTCATAATTTGTCATTTTCCTGTCTTTTTTTATCATTTTCGCAACAAGGAACGTTTTACCAATTGTAAAAATTCGTTATTATCCTTTGTACGAACAAATAACTTCAAAACTTCCTCAATTGAATCTTCTGCGCGATTGCCAGAAAACTCTTTGTGCATCGCCTCCACTGCTTCTAACTCAAGTTCTGTCAATAACAAATCATCTCTTCTAGTTCCAGATTTCGAAATATCAATCGCAGGGAAAATTCTCTTTTCCTGTAGCTTTCGATCAAGTACCAATTCCATATTACCAGTTCCTTTAAATTCCTCAAAGACAACATCATCCATTTTGGAACCCGTATCTACCAAAGCTGTGGCAAGTACAGTTAGAGAACCACCTTCTCTCATATTACGAGCAGCACCGAAAAACTTCTTTGGCATATGCAATGCAGCGGGATCCAAACCACCAGTTAATGTTCTACCACTAGGTGGTACTGTAAGATTATATGCTCTTGTCAGTCTTGTAATTGAATCCAATAATATCACAACATCTTCCTTATGCTCAACCAAACGTTTTGCACGCTCTAATACCATTTCCGATACCCTCTTATGATGTTCTGGCAACTCATCAAATGTAGAATAAATAACCTCAACATTTGGTCCTTCGATTGTTTCACGAATATCCGTCACTTCCTCAGGACGTTCGTCAATCAATAACACAATTAAATGCATATCTTTATAGGTACGACTAATACTAACCGCAATCTGCTTTAATAACGTTGTTTTACCAGCCTTTGGAGGTGCTACAATCATACCTCTTTGTCCTTTTCCAATCGGTGCAAGCAAATCCATAATACGCATGGAAACACCCTTTGCATGTTCATTTTCCAACTTAATACGCTCATCTGGAAAAATCGGTGTTAAATCCTCAAAATTTTTACGTTTCATGGCATCTTCTAAGGAATAGCCATTGACTTTCTTTACATATAAAAGTGCAGCAAATTTTTCTTTTTCGGTTTTAACCTTTTGATTACCACAAATGATATCACCACTTTTTAATCGAAATCTTTTGATCTGCGCTGGTGAAACATAAATATCATTTTCTCCTGGAAGATAATTCTCACAACGAATAAAACCATACCCATCCGGCATTACCTCTAAAATACCCTGCGCCTCTTTTCCACTATCTAAACTATAATCAATGGAATTGTCATTTTTTATAGGTTCTCTAACCTTTTTTTCATTAACAGTCTTTTCAGTTTGTCTTTTTTCCTGCTGATGTCCTTTTGCGGCAGACAACAAATCTGCCAATTCGTTTTTTTTCAGCGAACTAACCCCTTTGATTCCCAACTGCTTTGCGGCCTCTCGCAACTCCGACAAAGTCATCTCATCGTAATTCATAAAAACTCCTTTCTGCCTTATAACAAAAATAACCTCTATGAAACAAAACTCTTATTCAAATATAATTCATGGGAAATAAATCGAATAAATAGAAATGATATTTCAACTACTACGATTATATCATACATTTATAAATTGTAAACACAAAATGACAAGCTGTTTTCTATATTTTATATTGCAGAAAAAAATGCAAAATGTTAATATAGAAATAGTGTGATTTGAAATATATCATATGAAAATATTAAGATAAAGGTGGTTATAAAATGAACGTTTACGAAAAATCATTACAGTTACATGAAGAATGGGCAGGTAAGATGAGCACAGAACCAAAGTGCGAAGTAAAAACAAGAGAAGACTTATCTCTCGCATACACACCAGGCGTTGCAGAACCATGTCGTAAAATTGCTGAAAATCCTTCTGATGTATACAAATATACACAAAAAGGAAATACAGTTGCTGTTGTTTCAGACGGAAGTGCTGTATTAGGTCTTGGTAATATCGGTGCTGCTGCTGCTATGCCTGTAATGGAAGGAAAAGCTGTTTTATTCAAATCATTTGGTAATGTCAATGCTGTTCCAATTTGTCTTGATACACAGGATACAGAAGAAATCATTGATACGGTTATTCGAATTGCTCCAGCATTTGGTGGAATCAACTTAGAGGATATCTCCGCTCCAAGATGTTTTGAAATCGAGCGTCGTTTAAATGAAGCTTTAGATATTCCTGTATTCCACGATGACCAGCATGGTACAGCGATTGTTGTATTATCTGGTATTATCAATGGTCTTAGAATTACAGGTAAGAAAAAAGAAGAATGTAAGGTTGTTGTAAATGGTGCAGGTTCTGCTGGTGTTGCAATCACAAAGCTTTTACTTACTTATGGATTTAAAGACGTTACCATGTGCGATCGTTTCGGAATCTTACACAAAGATTATGAAAACTTAAACTGGATGCAAGAGGAAATGGTAAAGGTAACAAATTTAGAAGGCAAAACAGGTACACTTGCTGATGCATTAGTTGGTGCTGATATTTTTGTTGGTGTATCCGCTCCTGATATTGTATCTGCTGATATGGTTAAATCTATGAATAAAGACTCTATTTTATTCGCAATGGCAAATCCTACTCCAGAAATCATGCCTGATGTTGCAAAAGCTGCTGGTGCTCGTATTGTTGGTACCGGACGTTCAGATTTCCCTAATCAGGTAAATAACGTTGTAGCATTCCCAGGTATCTTCAAGGGCGCTTTAGAAGGACGTGCTTCTATTATTACTGAAGAAATGAAATTAGCTGCTGCAAATGCAATTGCAAATTTAGTATCTGATGAAGAATTAAACGACGATTTTATTATGCCAGAAGCATTTGATCCAAGAGTTGCTGATGCTGTAAGTGAAGCCGTAAAAGCTCATATCAAATAATTATTTTAGAGGAGAACTGTATGACAAGTGATGGTTTAGTTTTATACAAATTAATAATTTTATATATGTTAAATCAGGTCGATTTTCCTCTTACTGGTTCACAAATTTCGCAGTTTGTTTTGGATAACCATTATACAAATTACTTTAATTTAACAATTGCACAAAATGAATTAATTGAAAATGATTTCAT
The DNA here is from genome assembly GCA_030533405.1 of Eubacteriales bacterium. Lineage (GTDB taxonomy): Bacteria > Bacillota > Clostridia > Lachnospirales > Lachnospiraceae > CAG-590. The sequence goes on along the minus strand of JAUNJF010000008.1, from coordinate 29,658 downwards.
CAAACCTACACTGGACCGAAACCCTGCTTTATATGAGATAACAGAACAAGGAAAAGAAGCAGTTGAATTATTTGAATTTAAAATTTCGGATTCTATCAAATATGATATTTTGAATTATTTAACTGAACAAAAAATCGAATTACGAAACGAATCCGCTATTTCATCTGACTACTATCCTTCTAACAATGAATACATTGCTCAGTGTAGCATCAAGGAACGTAATCAGACGCTTTTAGAAATCAAAATTGCTGTTCCAACACAGGAACAAGCGATTCACATTTGCGATTCTTGGCGAGACAAAAACGAAGAAATCTATCAATATCTGATAACGCAAGTATGGCAGGACAGCTAACGCTCTCCTGCCATATTTTCATTCTAAAATATCAACCCCATCTCCGTATTCTGCTTCATGAATAACATCCTCGATATAATCTAGAATTTCTTCTTTTCCCTGTTTACTCATTGCAGAAAACGGGAACAACATATCTCCTGACTGCATTTGTAATTTTGTTTTAATGATTTTAATCTGTTTTTGCAACTGTGATCTTTTGATTTTATCAGATTTGGTTGCAATGATAACTGGTGTAAATCCGTTGTCTAAAATCCAATCATACATCATTTTATCATTTGCTGATGGCTCATGACGAATATCAATCAACAAAAATACTAAAACAAGTTTTTCCGAAGTATGCAAATAGCGTTCAATCATTTTTCCCCACTTTTCTCGTTCTGTGGCAGAAACCTTCGCATATCCATAACCAGGCAAATCTACAAAATAAAACTGCTCATTAATATGATAAAAATTAATGGTCTGTGTTTTTCCTGGTTGAGACGATGTTCTTGCTAACGCTTTTCGATTCAGCAAGCCATTAATCAACGACGATTTTCCAACATTAGATTTTCCCGCAAACGCAATCTCATATCCATCATTCTGCGGAAGCTTACTTGTAATTCCACAAACTGTTTCTAATTCAGCACTTTTTATAACCATATATTCCTCCTAATAGTAAGTGTTCCTCCTAAACCTTCAAGACAATCTTTCGTTTTGCAATCGCCTGCTCTATCACTTCGTTCATCTCTGAAACAAAAATAATCTCCATACCATCTATGATTTCGGAATCAATTTCTGCTATATTCTTACGGTTTTGTTCAGGCACAAATACCTGCTTCATACCGGCATTTTTTGCAGCTAACAGTTTTTCCTTTAATCCGCCAATTGGTAACACAATTCCCTTTAATGTAATTTCTCCTGTCATTGCGACATTTCCTTTTACCGCTTTATTCGTTAATGCAGAATAAATTGCTAAGCTCATCGTAATCCCTGCAGACGGACCATCTTTTGGCGTAGCGCCTTCTGGAACATGTAAATGAATGATATGCTTTTCAAAGAAATCCTCTGGAAGTTTCTTAATCTCTGGTAAAGTACGAATAAACGAAAGCGCAATCTGTGCAGACTCTTTCATAACATCTCCCAGATTTCCAGTAAGTGTTAAACCACCTTTTCCGTCTAAGATATTTGCTTCCACACACAAGGTATCACCACCCACTCTTGTCCAGGCGAGACCATGAACAACACCTACTGCATCCTGTAAACCACGTTCATCATTACTATATTTCTCTACGCCTAAAAACTCCTGCAATTTCTTTTCATTGATTGTAACAGATTTGAAGGTTTCTGTCACAATACCTCTTGCTGTCTTTTGCATCAATAGATTAATATTCCGTTCTAAAGTACGAACACCTGCTTCTTTAGTATAGGAGCGAATCAATTTTAACATTGCACCATCTGTTATTTTAAACTGTCTTTTTGTTAATCCATTTTTTTGTAACTGTTTATCTACCAAATAATTCTTTGCAATTTGGAATTTTTCATTTTCGGTATAGCTGTTTACCTCAATCATTTCCATACGATCTCTTAACGCATCTGGGATCCCTGCTATATCATTTGCGGTTGCCACAAATAAAACACCACTCAAATCAACAGGAACTTCAAAATAGTGATCCATAAACTTGACATTTTGCTCACCATCTAATACTTCTAATAATGCAGAAGCTACATCTCCCTTATAATCACTACTCGTCTTATCAATCTCATCTAACAAAATCAACGGATTTTTAACACCAGTTTTACTAATCGTTGATACAACACGTCCCGGCATTGCCCCAATATAAGTTTTTCGATGTCCTCTAATTTCAGCCTCATCACGCACGCCACCTAATGCGATACGAGCATATTCTTTATGCATTGCAGCAGCAATTGATTTTGCAATGGATGTTTTTCCTGTTCCTGGTGGTCCCACCAAACATAAAATCGGAGCATCCTTCCTTCCGCTCAAACTTCGAACAGCCAAATAATCAACAATACGCTCTTTTACTTTCGTTAAGCCATAATGATCCTGTTCTAATTTCTCAATTGCATCCTTTAATTGATTGTTATCAATACTTTCTTTATTCCATGGATATTCTAATAATGTTTCGATATAATTACGTAACACTGCACTTTCAGAAGAAGAATATGATAAACTACTAAAACGGCTAATTTCTTTCTCAAGTTTCTCGCGAACTTCTTCTGGCGGATTTGCTTCCTCTAACAATTGACGATATTGATTTTCTTCATCGTCAACATTATCCACACCTAATTCTTTACGAATCACTTTCATCTGTTCGCGCAAAACATACTCTCTTTGATTCTTGTTTACACAATCTTTTAATTTTTCTCCCAATTCTGCTCGAATATCACAAATAGAAATCTCATTAATCAAAATCTGTAATAATTTTTCTACACGCTTTCTGACAGAAATCGTCTCCAATAAGCTTTGCTTTGATAAAACCTGAACATTCACAGATTCTGCAATCAAATCAATCAATAGTTCCAAATTGTCAACATGATGCAAAGCCTCACTCGTAACAGGATTTTGAATAATTTTTCTCTTTTCACACTGTCTTAACACATCACGCAAGGAACGAATCGCAGCCGTTTCTTCCTGAACTGTCATTTCTTCTTTATCATCCTCTAATGGTACAAACTCTGCACGATAATACTCGTCAACAAAATGAAAATCCACCAATTCTGCTCTCTTCAAGCCTTGAAACATTACACGAATCAAACCCTTTTGCAACTTTAAAATCTGCTTCACGCGTACCAATGTTCCAACAGAGTACACATGATCATACGATGCTTTCCCATCTTCAACAGGCTTTTTTGCCATCGTCACAAACATAATTTCATTTTTTTCCAATGCTTCACTTACCGCTTTTACAGAGAAATCTCTTTGAATATCAAAATGCACATTTGCGCCTGGCATGATTACCATATCTCTTACAATAAGCATTGGTACACCTTGCATTTTGAATTCTATTTCCTGATTCATTTCTAGTCCATCTTGTTGTTTTTTATCACTCATATTTCAACCGCCTTTCCGGCTTTTTTCTATTGCTGAAAATGGGACCTGGCATATGTCAAGTCCCACTTCTTATATCATCATTATGCAATCTCGTCACTGTTTTTTTTCGAATGACGCTTTGTAAATGGTTTCTTTGGTCTTGGATCATCAGAATATACGATTTCTGGCTCACCAGTACCCTCTACAGATTCCTTTGTAATCACACATTTTACAATAGATTCATTAGACGGAACCTCATACATTAAATCTGTGACTGCTTTTTCAATAATAGAACGAAGACCTCTTGCTCCTGTCTTTCTATCCATCGTTTCTTTTGCAATCGCTTTTAATGCTTCTGCTTCAAATTCAAGTTCCACACCATCTAACTCAAATAATTTCTTATACTGCTTGCAAATTGCACTCTTTGGCTCTGTTAAGATACGAACCAATGCATCTTCGTCTAACAAATCCAAGGTTACAGCTACTGGCACACGTCCAATAAACTCTGGAATCAAACCATATTTTACAAAATCTGTTGGCGTTACTTTCTTGAAAAGCTCACCTACATTTTCATCTGTATGCTCTGATAAAATACCGCCAAAACCAATTGATTTTTGACCAATTCTGCTCTCAATAATCTTCTCCAAGCCATCAAAAGCACCACCACAAATAAACAAAATATTACTTGTGTCGATCTGAATAAATTCCTGATGTGGATGCTTTCTTCCACCCTGTGGTGGTACAGACGCAACAGTTCCCTCAATAATTTTCAAAAGAGCCTGCTGTACACCTTCACCTGATACATCTCTTGTAATTGAAACATTTTCAGATTTCTTAGTAATCTTATCAATCTCATCAATATAAATAATACCATGTTGTGCACGTTCTACGTCATAATCAGATGCCTGAATCAACTTTAACAAAATATTTTCTACATCTTCACCCACATAACCTGCCTCAGTTAATGCTGTTGCATCTGCAATCGCAAATGGAACATTCAAAAGTTTTGCAAGTGTCTGTGCCAAATATGTCTTGCCGGAACCTGTTGGTCCAACCATAATGATATTACTCTTTTGTAACTCAACATCAAAATCACGATCAGAAAGAATTCTTTTGTAGTGATTATATACCGCTACAGCCAACACTTTCTTGGCATCTTCCTGACCAATTACATATTGATCTAGAAAATCCTTAATCTCTTTTGGTTTTAATAAATTGATTTCAGTAGAATCATCAAAATCGTCTAATTCATCTTCAATAATCTCTGAACATACCTCGATACATTCATCACAAATATATACATTCTGGCCAGCAATCAATTTTCTAACCTGATCCTGTGTTTTATTACAAAATGAACAACGTAACGATTTTCTTTCATCTCCACGATTTGCCATTTTTACACCTCATTTTTTAAATACTCTTACTCTCGATTCGTAATAATGGAATCAATCAATCCATACTCTAACGCTTCCTGTGCGGATAACCAGTTATCTCTATCTGTATCCTTCTCAATCACCTCAATTGTCTTACCAGTTGCATCTGCTAAAACCTGATTTAATTTACGTTTTGTTCTTAAAATATGTCTTGTTGTGATTTCCATATCACTTGCCTGACTTCCACCTGGCATTCCACCCATTGGCTGATGAATCATAATCTCTGCATTTGGTAATGCCATACGCTTACCTTTTGTTCCACCTGCCAACAAAAATGCTCCCATACTAGCAGCCATACCACAACAAATTGTTGAAACATCACATTTAATATATTGCATGGTATCGTAAATTCCCCATCCAGCTGAAACAGAACCACCTGGACTGTTGATATAAAGCTGAATATCTTTGGATGGATCCTCTGACTCTAAGAATAACAACTGCGCCATAACCAAACTTGCTGTTGTATCATTCACTTCTTCACCAAGGAAAATAATACGATCCTTTAATAATCTAGAATAAATGTCGTATGAACGCTCACCACGACTTGTCTGCTCAATGACATAAGGTACTAAACTCATATGAAACCCTCCTTTACTTTTCAAAATCATAAGGATATATAACTTGAAATGAAACTGGCAAAATACCAGTTCCATCCCTAAAAATCATATATTATTTCTCTACAGATGCCTCTACAACAAGATCTACAGCCTTCTGAACTGCGATATCTTTCTTAATTGCTTCCTGCTCAGCCTCTCCTACAAGACCTGTTAACTGCTCAATATCCATCTGGTACATATCAGCCATCTTCTGAAGCTCTTCTTTCAATTCATCCTCAGAAACTTCAATGTTCTCTGCAGTTGCAATTGCCTCTAATACAAGACGAGACTTAATTCTTCTCTCAGCTTCTGGAGTTGTGCTCTCTAAGAATTTCTCTCTTGTCATACCTGTGAACTGGAAGTACTGGTCAATTGATAATCCCTGATAACTAATCTGCTGAGCAAACTCACTCATCATCTGCTCTTTCTGTGTCTCGATCATTGGCTCAGGAATCTCCATTGTTGCATTCTCAATAATCTTCTCGATAACCTTACCCTCTTTTTCATTCTTTGCGGCTTTCTCTTTCTTCACCTTAAGGGTAGCCTTAATATCTTCTTTGTATTCATCCATTGTATCAAATTCTGAAACATCAGATGCAAAATCATCATCTAACTCAGGAAGCTCTGTTTCCTTGATTCCATTTAATTTACACTTGAACAATGCAGGCTTTCCAGCAAGATCTTCTGCCTGATAATCCTCTGGGAAAGTAACATTAACATCGAATTCTTCGCCAATGTTCTTACCAACAATCTGATCCTCAAATGTATCAATAAATGAATGAGAACCTAATGTTAACTGATAATTCTCACCTTTACCACCTTCAAAAGCAACACCGTCTACAAAACCTTCGAAATCGATTGTTACTTCATCATCCATCTTAGCTGCTCTGTCTTCTACTGGAATGTTACGAGAATTCTGTTTCTGAACATTCAATAACTCAGCCTGTACATCCTCATCTGTCACTTCAACTTCAATCTTCTCAACTTCGATTCCCTTGTAATCACCCAATGTAACTTCAGGCTTAACTGCTACTGTTGCTGTATAAATAAAATCTTTTCCTTTTTCCATCTGAACAACATCAACTTCTGGACGAGATACTACATCTAAATCACACTCATCCAATGCGCCTGGATAAGAATTCTCCATACATGTATTGGCTGCATCCTCATAAAACATCTCTGCACCATATACCTTTTCTAAATATGCCTGAGGCACTTTACCCTTACGGAAACCAGGAATTGAAATCTTACCTTTCTGCTTATTATAAGAAGCCTTCATTGCCTCTACAAACTCATCTGCTGGCACAGTAATTGTTAACTTAGCCATATTCTTTTCTAATTTTTCAACTGTTAAACTCATCTTAACAATTCCTCCTTAAAATATATATCATTTAATTCATTTGCAGTTTTTCATTTCAAATCCGGCATTCCGGTAAGTCTTCTGTCTGCACAAATCAATCAATTATAGCACGACAACACTTGAAATGTCTAGTTTTTTTTGGATAGATTTCACTATATATGTAAAAACAGCCATATTGTTTTCCGAAATTCAGAAAACAATATGGCTGTTTGTTTGCTTTTAAGCGAATTACTTACCAGACATCTGGTTCATCTGCGCTTCTACAAGCTTTTTAGTCATCTGACCACCAACAGAACCATTCTCTCTTGATGTCAAGTCTCCATTATAACCATCCTTTAATGATACGCCTACTTCTGAAGCGCACTCCATTTTAAAACGGTTCATAGCATCTGACTTCTTACTTGAATTGTTTGAATTTGACATAACAGTTCCCTCCAAATAATTTATTTAAGACATATCAATGTCTTGTTAATATTATTTGCAGGGAACTAATTATTATTATGGTAATTACTGTAAGTAATTTTATTTTGATTTTCTACGTAAAACTACAAATCCACTAACTGATACAAGCAAAATCACAGCAACTGCTGCAATCGGTGCAGCATCTCCTGTCTTTGCTGAGCCTGAGCTTCTGAGAGAGCCAATTGAACCATGCACATTCACCTGACTTTGTGGTTTCTGTGGTTTCTGTGGTAAATCTACATCCGGTCCATCATCCTCATCTGGATCATCACCGTCTTCACCAGGTCCATCTGTCGGATCGTCATCGCCATACTGATCATCATAGATATCACCATCTTCAGAAGGTGCTGTAGAACCATCTTCTACCGTATCGGTTACAGGTGGTTTTACCTCTTCTGTTGTAGCAGTTCTTGGGTCATACAACACTGCATATGTTGAGAACTGACCAGTCGAAATAGTATAAGTACTTGGATTACTATCCATATCAATCAAGGACGCTCCAACATAACGATCACCATCGTTATGAATACGAACAACTTCCAAACCTCTCTTACCAGCCAATGCACCAAGAGGAATTGTGATTGAAAGCTGCGTACCTCTTGCGAGATTTTTCACTCTTGTTTTATCAACCTTTCCATTTACATCTGTAACTATTTTATATAATGATAAATCAAGATATGCTCCAACCACCTTATTACGATCTGTAACTGCATACATTGCATCAATCTCACCCTTTGATACTGTCGAAACAGGAGTAAGTGTTGCGTCTAATTCAAACTCAACAGTACCACCAGCTTCAATCGTCTTTGCATCTGTATTATTATAATTTATCGGATCCTCTTCAAAAATGGAATCGAGATTAGCAACCGTAACATTTGGTGTTTCATTTGTTTTAACTACAACTGATGTATTCTTTCCCGAAAGCACCAAACTAATGTATCCATTTGGATAGATAATTCTACCATTTTCAATTAATAATCTTGTCGAACGAGAATACAACCCATCTGTTGCAACAACATTGTAATTGCCATCTTTTACATTTGTAAATCGGAACTCATCTCCAGCCTTAATTTCAGTTGCCATAACACAAGTGCTACCTTCGTATAAACCAACTGTAATCTTTCCATTCATTCCATTGATATATCTTGCTGTACCATTAACAGAAATACCATCATTCGTAGAAGATAATGTTTTGAAATAACCTTCATATTCCAAAACCTCTCCACTTGAATCTGCTAAATTCGCTTTCGATACTGCAGTAATCTTATATGCATATGAAGTGTTTTCTTCCAAATTATTTAATACAGCTGATGCAGACACACTTCCTGTGCTATCTTTTGTCAATACCGCCTGTGTCTGAATGTAACTTGAATCTGATGTTTTGCGATAGGCAATATTAACGGAAGCAATATCAAATGTTCCTTTTATCACATTGGCACCAATCGTAGCTGAATTTTGAGAAATACTTGTTACCGCTCTCACCTTCATGCTCATCGGTGTAAATGCAGCAACATTCGCATTATTACCAGCCATATCTTTTGCCTGAATCGTATAATTACCAGTTTCTTTAATTTCAAAGCTGCCACTACATCCATTCTGTGCTTTTTTAATCTCTGAAACAACAGTTTGTGTACCACGCATAACTTTTACAGAATTAGCATTAACACCACTTCCAGTATCTGTAACCTCAAAATTAACAATAATAGAAGAACCAGATCCCTTTGAAGTTTTAAATGTAATCTTAGGCGCATCCGTATCAACTTTCAACTGTATTTTATCATTTGCGGAATTTAAGCAAGATACCTGAGATACGCTCTTACTCCATGCCTGAACATTATAAACACCATCCTGTGTAATAGCTCTGTCAACCTTATTACCCGAAATCGTGCTTTCATTTAAAGGTGTAGAACCTTCTAACCACATTTGATAATACGAATTCACATCTGTTCCATCACTTGTTGTACTAACTGTTTTAATTGAAAACGAAGGTAATGTTTTATACCATCCATTTTCACCATTTGGTGTTGCTGGCACAACAGAGATAACCGGACAACTTGGAACTTTATTCGAAATATGATTAATTTCTTGTTCCCATCTATTTGTATTGCCTGCTTTATCCGTCGCAATAACGATATATTTTCCCTTTTCAGACGCTTGGAAACTTCCAGTATATACTCCTGATGCCCCTTGCTTATCCAAATAGCAATCTAACGTCTTACCTTTACTATCTGTAACTCTAACATAATTTACACCACTCAAGCTATCAGATACGGTAAAAGTAACCTTTTCATCATTCGTCCAAACACCTTCTTTATAGTTAACATCTAATGTAGGTGGAACGTCATCAACCTTAAATGTAATATGATCCGTTTCTACTTCATTTCCAGCATTATCAAATATCTTCGCATATACTGTATAAGACGCATCTGCCTTCGGAGCAGCAACACTCTTGCTAATTGCCTGTGTAATTGTCTTATCCTCAACAATTTTATCTGTATATGTCGTTGGAATCACTTTATCATTCACAAACAATTTAATCTCATGTAAACCTGCAACTGCATCTCCAACTACCAATTCCGCATTACAGTGATTATACCATTCTCTTCCACTGTTAACAGAAACAATCTGACCATCATCAATCTGTCCAGTTACCTGGAATTTTTTCACAACCGGTGCGATGCTCTCCACACTCCATTCGTATGGGTTGTCACCTATAGGTGATAAATGAATGGTTTTACTAACGTTTCCTGCCTCATCCTGTGCATAACATTTAATATAACCAATCTTGGCTACACTATCTGCCAATAGTTTAATAGTTGCAACACCCGATGCCTTATCAAAATTAACAAATGTCTCCTCTGTTGGATTCGCACCAAACAGTCCATAATGTAATGTTTTTAGTCCAGATGCAGAATCTGCATACTTAATATCAATATTCAGTGTCGCCTTTGAATAAGTACCAAAATCCATCACACCACCAACACCAGGGAAATAAAAACCACCACTTGGAATCTCTGTTCCTGAAGTGTATCCTAACTCTGTAACATGATAGCCCTGATACTCTGGAGCCGACTGATCATACTTAAGAGAAATCGTAATTGGCTTGGTTACCGCACCAGTACCACCATCCTTTTTATCACTTAGCAAATATATCTGGACATTATCACTATTAATATCTTCTGTGATTTTATCTCCATTCTTATATGTCTTTGGATTACCATTTACAGAAAGCACAACTGTATTATAGCCATCCTTCGTTTCAAATGAAACACCTGCCGGATTTTCTAGATTACTACCTCCATAATACCATGTATGATCTTTTGTTTTTTTAATTCCTGAAATAGCAAAATTAATTCCCTCTTCTGTCTCTTCTTTGATAACCTCAAACTTAGCATTGGACGTATCCGGAATCAAATGATAGTTTGAACCAATCTTCACACCGTCCGTATTCACATTTGTCACCGTACACGCTTCATTCCCTTTTCGTTCCGCTTCCAAATCAGATGGTCTTGTTGTATCATACTTAATATTTTCTAACCAATCTGTTCCGTCGTCGCCTTTCAAATCCGCGCTATTCTTGACCTCAAACACAATCTTCGGATCTGCTTCTCCTGCACGAACATAATTTTTACCATTCGTAAAAACAATTTTCGGTATTACAACAAGATCTATTGGTTTAATCGAACCATTTATCGAAAATCCAGAGTCTTTTAATTTATAATTTGAAATACTTTCTCCATTCTTTGCAACCAAAGATAAGCTACCTTCTGGAAACTCAATACGATTTGCTTCTATTACATCCTTACTATTGTATTTTGCTTTCGTTGCATCATAGCTTACATAAATATTAGGGTCTTTCGTAGGAAATGTTCCTGATGCAAATATAACATCCCTATTACCATCATAGTCCTTAGAAGTATCAAAATCTTTTGGCAAATCTATCTCAACTTCACATGGTTTTACAGTAATCGTCATTGGGAGTGTTGAAACTTTGTCCTCATCTTTCTCAGCATTATTATCCGTAACTTTAATCTCAACTTGAACCGGACTACTTGTAACCATCTTCGGTCCTCCTGAAGAGGTCGTAAATTTGAATCCGGTACCAGTCGGGACAAAGGTCAAGCCATATGCTGCAAGTGTCGATGCATAATCAGCTTTATCTGATAAAGCATATGTAAAATCACCATTTCCCCCAACCGTCTTATATGTTGCATTAAATACATCTGAATCTTTTGCATCCTTGTATGTAAATTCCACAGCACTTTGATTTAATTGAAGCCCATCATACTCAACCTTTGGATATAATGTGACAGGTTTATTCGCATATAATTCAGTCTGAAAATTTATAACAGGGTCTCCATCTGATACAGAAATACCATACGTTTCATTTTTCCATCCGTCATCATATTTATAACCTGTTTTCGGAATAACCAAATTCTTACCTTCAATAAATGTTTCACTTCCATCAAAATAAACTGTTTCTGGATGAATAGAACTAGCATCCACACCCAACTGATAATTCACTATGTAATCGTTTGGTTTCCAATATAAAGTAACATCCCTACTCGCTTTGTTACCCGTTAATTTTAATGTGACAGAACCTGTATCACCTTTCGTAAGACCTGTTACACTGGCATCTTCTGCTGAAGCACCTTCAAATTTATATCCAAGTCTGGAAATATCTGTGATTACCAATTCTCCATAACGATCTGCTTGTTGTGGATTCTGAATATCTACAGAAGTTTGACAAGTAAACGCAGGATCTGTTGAAAAAGGAGTCGCAGAACCATCTGATTTTTCATGTTTAATAGTAACATCATATTTAGCTAAATAACCCTTACAATACAAAAATATTTGATTGTCCGATGTAGCAGAAACAGCACTAAGATTTACACTTGTACCTGGATTACAAGCTTCTGATGTATACCATGCATCTGTAATAAGTCTATAGTTAGTTTCATTATGAATTTTGCTAACACTTGTAGCGATTTGATCACTTACAACAGAACTTAAATTATATGTATCTCCTCCATCATTGCTTATATTATCTATCCTATTTATATAGTTTGGAGTTCCATCCACTACATAGTACAAAACACAGCTGACTGTTTGTGGTGTCGGATCGCCACCCACACCATCGTTATACATCTGAAAGTCAAACTCTTCATCTTCATAAAATTCATTTCCAGCATCCCAATCTGTATCTTCATTATCCGTATCTACAGAAGTCTGATAATCACTTGATTCATTTCCATCAGAACTTTGTTCCATATTTTGATTCTCTAGAAGTGTATCGTTTTCCTGTGATGCATCTGAAATTCCATTTGGGCTCCCACCGCCTGAAATTAAATCACCGCCACCATTATCTTCCTGTGGCTCAGATACATAATCTTCTGCGCTTAACAAAGAATTATCTGCATCTGCCTGTAATAATTCCTGAATCTCCTCCTGTTCTGTGTCATCCTCAACCAAGCCGTTTGCAGAAGATGTCATAAAAAAGGATTGCGAAACAAACAACACCATAACCATAACGACAGCAATTACGCGCTTCCCTGCACCATTTCTCCAACCGAACAAATTATACATAAAACTGATAATCGCAACCAATGCCAAAACAGGATATGTAAATATCTTGTGTCTTTTTGCAAATCTAAGTAACCTTTCAATCAATCTGTCTTTCGTATTCATACCCGCTCACCTCATATAAAATAAATATAAAAATATCATCAAATTTGTATCAAAACCGCAATATCATCGTATCGTGCATATTAGTGCACACTAGTTATAGTTATCATAACATAATATCGGCAAATTGAAAAGAATTTTGAAGAGTTTTTCCTATTTATATGGTATTTTTTCATTCCATTCACTTGACCTTCCAAGATTTGAGTGCTACTATTATCGTTGAATAATTTTAAACAATAATTTTAATAAATGAGGTGTACAAAAATGACAAAAACTTTTGACGATTTATTAGCAAAGGTTGCAGCATGCACAACAAAAAAAGTTGCAGTTGCAGTTGCACAGGATGATGCCGTATTAGAGGCAGTTGCAGAAGCAAAAAAACGTGGTATTGCAGAAGCAATTTTAGTAGGTGACGAGGACAAAATCAAAGCTGTTGCCGCCGAAATCAACATGGATCTTTCAGACTATGAGATTATTGATGTAAAAGAAGATTACGAAGCTGCACTTACAGCAGTTAAACTTGTTCATGACGGCAAAGCTGACATGTACATGAAGGGATTAATCGATACAAAATCATTCCTTAAGAGTGTATTGGACAAAGAAGTTGGTCTTCGTACAGATAAGACATTATCTCATGTATGTATCTTTGATATCGAGGGACATGACGGATTATTATTCTTAAGCGATGTAGCATTTATCCCTTATCCAGATTTAGAGACAAAGGCAAATATCATTCGCAACACAGTTGAGATTGCTCATGCATGTGGTATTGAATGTCCAAAGGTTGCACCTCTTGCTGCAGTAGAAGTTGTCAATCCAAAAATGCCTGTTACAGTAGAGGCTGCTGAGCTTACAAAAATGAACCAGGAAGGTCAGATTACAGGATGTATCGTAGATGGTCCTCTCTCTTACGACCTCGCTATCGATCCTGAAGCTGCAAAACACAAAGGTGCAACAGACCGTAAGATTGTTGGAGATGCTGATATCCTTCTCTTCCCAGACATTCATGCGGGTAATATTACATACAAAGCATTGGTTCACAATGCAAAGGTTGTAAATGGTAACATTTTAACTGGTACAAAGGCTCCAGTTATCTTAACATCTCGTTCAGATGATTTTGAGACAAAGGTAAATTCAATTGCAGTTGGTGCAGTTGTTGCTGAAGCTATGAACAAATAAATCATAGGAGGATTTACACATGGCAAAAACAATTTTAATTATCAATCCAGGTTCTACATCTACAAAAATCGGTGTTTATGAAGATGAGAATCAGATTTTCGAGGAAACACTTAGACATCCAACAGAGGAAATTGCAAAATACGCTTCTATCATCGATCAGAAGGATTTCCGTAAGGAAGTGATTTTGGATGTATTAAAAGAAAAGAACTTTGATATCAACACATTAGATGTTGTAGTTGGTCGTGGCGGTTTGTTAAAGCCAATCCCAGGCGGAACTTATGCTGTAACAGACGCATTATTAGAGGATTTAAGAATCGGCAAACAGGGACAACATGCATCTAACCTTGGTGGTATTCTTGCAAAGGAAATCGGCGATGAAGTCAATGTACCTTCTTACATTGTTGATCCTGTTGTTGTGGATGAATTAGAGCCAGTTGCCAGATATTCAGGTATGCCAGAACTTCCAAGAAGAAGTATTTTCCATGCTTTGAATCAAAAAGCAGTTGCAAAACGTTACGCAAAAGAAATCGGCAAATCATACAATGAACTTTCTTTAATCGTAATCCACATGGGTGGTGGTGTATCTGTTGGTGCACACAAAAACGGTAAGATTGTTGACGTTAACAATATCTTAGATGGTGAGGGTGCATTTTCACCTGAGCGTGCCGGAACAGTTCCAGTTGGTGATTTAATCAAGCTCTGCTACTCTGGTAAATATACAGAGAAAGAACTTTACAAAAAGATTTGTGGTAATGGTGGTTTCAATGGTTACATGGGAACAAATGATATGCGTGATTTAATCCAGATGAAGGCTGATGGTAATCAGGATGCAGCTAATTTAATTGATGCATTCCATTATCAGATTGCAAAAGATGCTGGTGCTATGGCTGCTGTATTAAATGGTAAGGTTGACCAGATTATCTGTACAGGTGGTATTGCATATAGCCAGTTCACAATTGATGCATTAAAAGAAAAGCTTAGCTTTATTGCTGATTTCACAGTATATCCTGGTGAAGATGAATTACTTGCTCTTGCACAGGGTGCACTTCGTGTCATGAACGGTGAAGAAGAAGCACAGAATTACTAATTCATAATCATTTTGAACAATTAGATTTTCTGTTTGTTTAAATATAAAAGATGTCACTTACACTTGATTACAAAATCATTTTATAAGTGACATCTTTTTTTATTTTATTATAAAGCCAAACTTCGCGCCCTTTACTTCTTGTTTGATAAAGCTACATTCTATTTTATTATCACACATGAATTTGATTGACATAGAGCCAGTTTTGTCGAAACGCTCTCATCAAATTCCAATATCCCGCACCAGAAAATCCATACTCCGCAATTAGATTGTACTTTTCCACAATACTTCTGATATCTTCAAACCACACAACATGTTCTACCCCATCTCTTTCGTAATAATAATATGGTGCTTTTGCATTCTCATCATATTGGATTTCCGCACCATTTTCCAGCGCTCGCTGTATCGCTTCCTGATTTCCAATTGTTTCCGCAACCGTTTCTCCCCGTACATAAGGCAATGGCCAATCGTATGCATAATTCGGAATCCCCATCGATATTTTTTCTACAGGAATGACAGAAACTGCATAATCCAACACCCTGCGAACAGATGGGATTGGTGCAACCGCCATCGGCGGACCATATTTATATCCCCATTCATACGTCATCAAAAAAATCTGATCTGCTACTGCCCCAATCGCCGCATAATCAATTCCTTCATACAATAACCCCGGCTGATCATCTGCTATCTTTGGCGGAACCGCTACACTTAATGCATATCCATACTCCATTAATCGATTTTTAGCATATTGAATAAATGTCACATAATTGCTCCGATATTCTCCAGGAATAAATTCATAATCAATATCCAATGCATCATATCCCTTATCCTGCATCGTTTGAATAATATTATCCATTAGGATTTGTTGCATCGTATCATCCGTTACCAATGCAACAACCAATTGATTATTAAATCTCTCATTTCGATCCAGTGGTGTAATTACCATTCGTTTCTGATTTCCAAATTGATCTGCCGTACTAATCAATCGTTCATCATTTAATGCAATCAATGTACCATCTGCATTATACCCATACGAAAAAGGAAGTAACTCATCAATATATAAACAACTCTCTTGCAATACATCTTCTCTAATATAACTGTATGCATAGCCAAATATATTAATATTTCTATTTTCCTTCTGTCTATATTGAATCACGAGTTCTCTTCCAGGCAACAAAAAACTTTCATTAATCAAAAAAGAATTATTTCTCACAATTTGTAAAATACTTGTATTAAATTGTTCTGCAATCGAATACAGTGTATCTCCATTTTGTACCACATATAAAATCTCTGGTATCAAAACAAGAAGTGCCTGCCCAACCACCAGCGCATCATTCTCTATCTCATTATCATACGCTAATCTTTGAACAGACACTCCAAATTGTTCCGCAATACTTATAAGAGTATCACCAGATTTTACTACATATATTTCCATATTTTCCTAATTCATATTCCATTGTCATATTATACGCAAAACAAGAAATATATATACATTTTATTTACATCGTTACAAAAATAAATTTCAAAACAAACAATGCAGCAATCACAGATACAACAATGTCTTTCTTTTTGAATTTACCAGTGCATACCGTGATTAATACATAAGCAATTGCACCGATACCAATACCATTTGCAATAGAATACGTCAAAGGCATCATAATCAAAGCTAAAAATGCTGGCACTGCCGACGCAATATCTTCCATATCTACATTACCAAAATTCTTTAACATCAACACACCTACATAAATCAAAGCTGGAGCAGTTGCTGCACTTGGAATAATATTTGCAAGCGGACTTAAGAATAAGCATAGAGCAAAACAAATGGATGTAACGACACTGGCAAATCCCGTTCTGGCACCTGCTGCAACACCTGCTGAAGACTCAACAAACGTTGTACAAGTTGATGTACCAATTGCAGCACCTGCTACAGTTGCAACAGAATCACATAACATCGCTTTATTAACATTGATAGGATCACCATTTTCGTCAAGCATTCTAGCTTGAGAAGCTGTTCCATAAAGTGTACCGATTGTATCAAACATATCAACCAAGCAAAATGTGATAATTAACATGACAGCATTAAACAAACCACCTACTGGCGCACCAGTAAATGCATCTGCCCATGCTTTTCCATCAAACAAACCTACAATTCCGATTTCTCCAAAATCTTTAAATGTCTGACTAATCGCACCCAAATCAAAGCTTGGTACTTCAAGCATCATAATGTAATAGAGAATTGTCGATGCAAAAATGCCAATCAAAACATTACCTTTTACATTTTTCTTTGCTAAAATTGCAATGATAATAAAACCTAAGAAAGCAGTAATTGCCGGAGCAATACTTGCAAAACCAGCACCACCCTCTGACATTGCACCATGAATATCTACAAATTGAACAAATGTATATGGATTTGCTTGAATTAACCCTGCATTTTTAAAACCAATCATAGCAATAAATAATCCTATACCAGCTGGAATTGCTTTCTTTAAACACTCAGGCATTGATTTTGCAATATACTCACGTGCACCTGTCAAAGATAATATGAGAAACACAATACCTGATACAAAAATCAAAACCATACCTGCATGATAGCCTTCAATAACATCAATACCACCAAAGCATGCACCCGCAACAAATACGGTACAGAAAAATGAGTTCAATCCCATACCACAAGCTTGTGCAAAAGGCATATTTGCCAAAAATGCCATCAGTAAAGTACCTATCACAGCTGCCAAAAGAGATGCTACAAATACCGCATTCCAAATCTGACCAAGCTGTGCAGATATTTTATCATCACCAATCGCCTGTGCCAACCAGCCAGTTGCACCCTCTCCTGCAACCTGATTCGGATTTACAAATACAATGTACGCCATTGCAAAAAAAGTTGTAAGCCCTCCTATGATTTCTGCTTTCATAGTAGATCCACGTTCTGAAATCTTAAAAAATTTATCCATCATTCTCCCTCCCATTATAATTAATTAATGTTTTTCCATTTAATTTTTCCATTTTTAGAATAACTTCGACATTTTCTCGTCACCTGATATCCCATATATTGCCTTTTAAAATAAGAACAATGTCCTGCCGTGTGCATATCAATATCTGGGTCAAATTCATACCAAACTCCATTTGTTTTAACCTCAGCCCATCCATGTGGTGTATACCCGCCACTTGCACCTGGCAAACGACTGCTACTTCGTAATTTTCCAACACCAACTTGCGACTCATATCCCAGCACTCTCGCGATATATGCAAAGCATGCACCAAACCGATGACAATTTCCCATTTTTGTACTAAACATTTCATATGCAATACTATTCATATCGGAAGCTTTCGGATACAACAATGACACTGTATATATTCTTTTATATTTATAATTTGAAGCTAAGTACACATAGCATTTTTTCAACTTCACACTTTTCGGATCACTTGATTTCGTATGTTTTCTTACAAATTCAACAGCTTTTTTTGTCGTTTTATCAGTTACCTTTATGCCATCTTTTCCAACATAATAAAAACCCTGTTCTTTGTTTCCAACGATCTGATTTTTTACTAATTTCCCCTGTTTAGAAAAATATTTTTTACTTGATTTACCATAACTCACCTCTACAAAATGATTCTTTGCATCAGGTTTTCCATATCCATTTTTATCAAAATAATATACAACACTATCTGGTGTAAAAGGCTTCACAACCATATAACTTTTACCATCATATAAAATTGCTAAATAAGTTTCCTTCTGTTCTTCATCATTATGCGTACATACTAATTTATTATTTTCATTTTTCTGAACAAAATACTTTGCTTGCGCTGTTAGCGAAGTATTACAGAATAACATTATCATCAATACAACTATAAATCGAATACTTACTTTCCGTAATAACATCTCATAATTCTCCGTTTAATTAAACTTTAAAATGGGGATTATTCGCTCAGATGAGCGAAAATCCCCATAAAATGCTTTACAAATAATTATTTATTTGCTGTTGCATCCTTGATTCCCTGAGTTAACAATGGAACAATCTTATTCAAATCTCCAACAATACCGTAATCAGCTACATCAAAGATTGGAGCATCTTCGTCTTTGTTGATTGCAATAATCAAATCAGACTCTTCCATACCAGCTACGTGCTGAATAGCTCCTGAAATACCGATAGCAAAGTATACATTAGGACGAACTGTCTTACCAGTCTGACCAACCTGTAATTCATTTGACATACCGAAAGCTTCAACAGCTGCACGTGAACAAGAAATCTGTCCACCTAATGCATCAGCTAACTCTTCTAACATCTTGAAGTTCTCAGCAGATCCAACACCACGACCACCAGATACTAAGATCTTAGCATCCATGATATTCTTGATGTTTGAAACAGCCTTAGAAATCTCAAGAATCTCAACATATTTGTTATCTGGAGTAAATCCAGGATTATAGTTAATAACCTCTGCCTTAGCACCCTTCTTAGGCTCAAGCTTCTGCATAACACCAGGACGAACTGTAGCCATCTGTGGACGATTGTCTGGACATGCAATAGTAGCAATTGTGTTACCACCGAATGCTGGACGAGTCATCAATAACTGATTAGGCTTCTGCTCCTTACCTGGAATTGGGTTGATTGGAAAATCACCAATCTCAAGTAATGTACAGTCAGCTGTAAGACCTGTCTGAACTCTAGCTGAAACTGTAGGACCAAGATCACGACCAATAGCTGTAGCACCAACTAACATGATCTCTGGCTTATACTCATTAATAACAGATGTCAATGCATGTGCATATGGCTCTGTTCTATAATCCTTTAATTCAGGATCATCAACAACGATAACTTTATCTGCACCATACTCTGCAAGCTCGTCAACAAGACCAGCAACACCAGAACCAATTAATACAGCAGTTACGTCTGTACCTAACTTCTCTGCAAGTCTCTTACCTTCGCCGATCAACTCGAAAGAGATACCGCTTAATTTATTATCTACCTGCTGAGCAAAGACATATACGCCTTTGTACTTAGCTAATTCTTCTGCGTTCATTGCGCCCATTTAATTCACCTCTTTTTATTAGATAATGTGCTTTGTTAATAATGCGTCTACAATAATCTTAGCAGCTTCATCTGGAGAATCTGGAGTAAACTTCTCACCAGCACCCTTACGAACCTTATCTGAAGCTTTTGCAATCTTTGTTGGAGAACCATTCAAACCAAGGTTAGAATCATCTACATCAACAAGATCAGCTCTACCCATAACCTGGATTTCTGCATCATATGCATCAAAGATTCCACCTGGAGTCATATAACGAGCCTCATTAAGCTCTGCAAGAGCTGTAATCAAGCAAGGCATCTTAGCCTTTAACATATGATATCCATCATCATACTGACGCTTAACAACAACACTATCACCTTCCACTTTGATTTCCTGTGCATAAGAAATAACAGGAAGACCTAAGTGCTCAGCGATCTGTGGACCAACCTGAGCTGTATCACCATCGATAGCCTGACGACCTGTGATAACTAAATCATAATCAAGTGTTCTAAGAGCACCTGCTAATGTTGTAGATGTTGCCCAAGTATCAGCACCACCTAATACACGATCTGTAACAAGAATTCCCTTGTCAGCGCCCATAGCCATAGCCTCACGAAGAACTTCCTCAGCCTTTGGAAGACCCATGGTAATAACTGTAACTTCTACATCATCATTCTGATCTTTAATTCTTAATGCTGCCTCTAAACCAGCCTTATCATCTGGATTCATGATTGTAAGCATAGCAGCTCTATCCAATGTACCATCTGGGTTGAACTTAACTCCACCCTTAGTATCAGGTACCTGTTTTACACAAACAACGATTTTCACGGTAAGTACCTCCTATTAATTTAATAAGTTAGCTGAAATTACCATACGCTGAACTTCTGAAGTTCCTTCGTAAATCTCAGTAATCTTAGCATCACGCATCATACGCTCAACATCATACTCTTTGATGTAACCGTAACCACCATGTAACTGAACACACTTAGTTGTTACTTCCATAGCAACCTCAGCAGCGTATAACTTAGCCATAGCAGCCTCTACAGAATAAGAAACCTTAGCACCATTCTGGTACTCACCCTTCTTAGCTGCAGCCTTATAAACTAATAACTTAGCAGCTTCTACCTTAGTAGCAAGATCAGCTAATACGAACTGTGTATTCTGGAACTGAGCGATTGAACGACCAAACTGCTTACGTTCCTTAACATAGTTAATTGTTGTCTCAAGAGCACCCTCAGCAATACCAAGAGCCTGAGCAGCGATACCAATACGTCCACCATCAAGTGTGTGCATAGCAATACCAAATCCCTTACCCTTAGCACCTAAAATGTTCTCCTTTGGAATACGGCAATCTGTGAAGATTAACTCATATGTTGAAGAAGCACAGATACCCATCTTGTTCTCTTTTGTACCAAATGTGAATCCTGGTGTACCCTTTTCTACGATAAATGCTGAAATCTCTTTCTGCATACGTCCACGCTTCTCAATCTTTCCTGTAACAGCGATAACGATATAAATGTCAGCCTCTTTACCATTTGTGATAAAGCACTTAGAACCATTTAATACCCACTCATCACCATCTAAAACAGCCTTTGTCTGCTGTCCCTGTGCATCTGTACCAGCACCTGGCTCAGTTAAACCAAACGCACCAAGTTTTCTACCAGAAGCTAAATCTGGGATGTATTTTGCCTTCTGCTCTGGTGTACCATATGTCTGAATTGGATCAACACAAAGAGATGTATGTGCAGATACAATAACACCTGTAGTACCACAAACCTTTGATAACTCCTCAACACACATAGCATATGTTAAAGGATCGCATCCCTGTCCCTCGTACTCCTTTGGAACTGGAATTCCTAAAAAGCCAGCTTTAGCCATTTTCTCAACAGTCTCTCTAGGAAATCTATGCTGTTCATCAATCTCCTGAGCAAGTGGCTTTACTTCATTCTCAGCAAACTCTCTGAAAAGAGACTGTGCCATTTCATGTTTCTTACTTAAAGTGAAATCCATTTGTAATTTTCCTCCTACTATAATTGTAGTAATGCCTTAATTATAAAGCATCCACTGGTGTCTTTGTGCGGTCAGCATTGTATACATAGAATCCCTTACCGCTCTTGCAACCAAGGTTACCACCACGAACCATCTTACGAAGTAATGGACAAGCACGATATTTGCTATCACCTGTCTCAGCGTAAAGAACGTCCATAATTGCAAGACAAATATCAAGACCTACGAAATCACCTAACTCAAGTGGTCCCATTGGATGATTTGCACCAAGTTTCATAGCTGCATCGATACCAGCGATATCAGAAACACCCTCCATCTTAATGAAAGCAGCTTCATTAATCATTGGGATTAAGATACGGTTTACAACGAAACCAGCAGCTTCGTTAACCTGTACAGGAGTCTTTCCAATCTCCTCAGAAATCTTAACGATTGCATCAACAGTCTCCTGAGGTGTGTTAACACCAGCAATAACCTCAACTAATTTCATACGATCAGCTGGATTGAAGAAATGCATACCGATCATTGGACGAGTTAAGCCATTACCAATCTCTGTAATTGAAAGACTTGATGTATTAGAAGCAAAAATACACTCTGGCTTACAAATCTTATCAAGTTCACCAAATGTTGTCTTCTTTACTTCCATATTCTCAAATGCAGCTTCAACGATTAAATCACAATCTGCACAAAGATCTTCTTTCAAACCAGCAGTAATGCTGTTAAGAATTTTGTCAACAGCCTCCTGAGTCATTTTACCTTTCTCAACAAGTCTTGCATAACCTTTTGCAATCTTGTCTTTTCCACCGTCAGCCCACTCCTGCTTGATGTCACAAAGAGCTACTTCATAACCATCAACCATAGCAAATGCTTTTGCGATACCCTGTCCCATGGTACCTGCGCCAATAACGCCAACCTTCATGTTCATGTCCTCCTATATAATATAATATTGAATATACTTTTCAAATTCATATACGTTTTATTTGAAAAGCATTTCTTATTTCACACTACAAGGATGGTCAAAAATACCATCAATGACCACCCTAGTGTGTAATAAACGAATTAAAATTATTTATTTTGGAAAGGAACTACTTTTAATTTCTTTTCCTTATCCTTCTCTAAGAAGTTGCCCATTCCTGCTTTTTGGTCTTCTGTTTCAAAACAATCACCAAATAACTTCTCCTCAATAACGATAGCCTGATCCATGTCAACCTGTAAACCATCATTAATCGCTTTCTTACAGTTACGAACTGCAATTGGAGCCTGCATTGCAATACCTGCTGCCATCTTCTTAGCTGCTGGCATTAACTCCTCTAAAGGATATACAGCATTTACAAGACCAATACGATACGCTTCGTCTGCCTTAATATTACGAGCTGTATAAATTAACTGCTTAGCCATACCAGGACTAACTAAACGAGCAAGTCTCTGTGTACCGCCAAATCCCGGAGTAATTCCAAGACCAACCTCAGGCTGACCAAATACAGCATTCTCAGAACAAATTCTGATATCACAGCTCATTGAAATCTCACAACCACCACCTAATGCAAAACCATTAACAGCTGCAATAACTGGAATTGGGAATGTCTCTAACTTACGGAAAACATCGTTACCCTTCTTACCAAAAGCTTCACCTTCTGCTTTTGTAAGAGTTGACATCTCACCGATATCAGCACCAGCAACGAATGACTTCTCACCAGCTCCTGTTAAAATAAGAGCTCTTGTAGCATCTAAATCAACTGCATCTAAAGTAGCAGAAAGTTCATCTAAAACCTGGCTATTTAATGCATTTAATGCTCTTTCGCGATTGATTGTAATAACACCTACAAATCCATCCTGTTCATATGTAATAAATTCCATATGTAAATCTCCTTTTCTATGTTTTCCCTCAGCACAATTACATGCTGAGGGATTCTTTGTAAAGCGGATTCCCCACACCCCACCTAAGTTCTACGACTTAGCGGTAGGGGATTGCTTGTATCTGTTCAATTATTTGTTTAAAAAGGATTAGTCGCGCTCTACGATTGTAGCACAACCCATACCACCACCGATACAAAGTGTGGCAAGACCCTTCTTAGCATCCTTAGCTTCCATCTCATGAAGAAGTGTTACAAGGATACGACAACCAGAAGCTCCTACAGGATGTCCTAATGCAATAGCACCACCATTTGGATTTAACTGCTTCTCTACATCGATACCTAAATCTCTACCAACAGCGATTGACTGTGCAGCAAATGCCTCATTTGCCTCAATAATATCAAAATCAGAAATCTGATATCCAGCCTTAGCCATTGCCTTTTGTGTAGCAGGTACAGGACCAATACCCATAACCTCTGGACGACATCCAGCAAGTGCCCCAGCAACAAATGTAGCCATAGGCTTAACACCTAACTCTTTTGCTTTCTCTTCGCTCATAACAACGATTGCAGCAGCACCATCATTGATACCTGAAGCATTACCAGCTGTTACAAATCCATTAGGATTGATAGCACGCAATTTTGCTAAACCTTCGATTGTAGAACCTGCTCTTGGTCCCTCATCCTTAGCAAACTCAACGATTTCTTTTTTCTTCTTAACTGATACTGGAACGATTTCCTTATCAAAAGCACCTGAAGCCTGAGCAGCCTCTGCTTTCTTCTGTGAAGCTAATGCAAACTCATCAAGCTCTTCACGAGTAATTCCCCACTCCTCACAGATATTGTCAGCTGTCTTAATCATATGATAATCATTGAAAGCATCCCATAATGCATCATTTACCATTGTATCAACGATTGTATTGTTGTTCATTCTATATCCGAAACGAGCCTGCTTTAATGCATAAGGAGCCATAGACATGTTCTCCATACCACCAGCAACAACGATGTCAGCATCTCCTGCCTGAATCATCTGTGCAGCCATATTAACACAGTTCAAACCAGAACCACATACTACGTTGATTGTTACAGCTGGAACTTCATTTGGAAGTCCTGCCTTAATAGAAGCCTGACGAGCAACATTCTGTCCCTGACCTGCCTGAATTACGCATCCCATATATACATGATCAACCTGATCAGCTGGAACACCTGCTCTATTAAGAGCTTCTTTGATTACGATAGCACCAAGCTCTGAAGCTGGTGTTGTACTTAATGAACCACCCATTGTACCAATTGCTGTACGACATGCGCCTGCTAAAACAACTTTCTTTGACATAAAAACATCCTCCGTTTAATAATTTTACGGGCATAGTCATCTGTTTGTATTCGTTCAAATTTTACAAATGACACCACGCAATCTGCTAACATGATACCATAATTTATTGTGAGTTGCAACAAATTATCCCCCTTGTTCGTATGAAAAAAAAGACAATTTATATAATAACCCATCTATTTTTTCTTTTTATGTGTTTTTCTTATGGATTTTTTTGTTGTGTTGCTTTCTTTTTTACTATAATTCTTATCTTTTGATATTCTATTTTGTTTTTCATTTCCCTTTTGATAATCCGATTGCTTCTTTTTACCGCTCTTAGTGGCTTTGTCATTCCGAACATTCTCTTTGTTGTTCATTTTTCTTGGACGAATCAAACATTTTTCATCAAACCCAATCAAATCTGTTCTTCCTGCTTTGATTAATGCCTCTTTAACCAAATCATAGTTTTCTGGTTTTCGATATTGAATCAAAGCTCGTTGCATCGCTTTTTCGTGTGGATTGTGCGGCACATAAACCTTTTCCATCGTTCTCGGATCTACTCCTGTGTAATACATACATGTCGATATCGTTGAAGGCGTTGGATAAAAATCCTGGACCTGCTCTGGCATATAACCTAAATCTCGAATATGTTCAGCCAAGCAAACTGCCTCTTTCATTCCAGAACCCGGATGTGATGACATCAGATAAGGCACCAAATATTGTTCCTTTCCGATTTTTTTATTCATCCTGTTAAACCTTTCAACAAATTTCTGATATATATCATTTTTAGGTTTTCCCATCATAGAGAGAACAGGATCCGCAACATGCTCTGGTGCAACTCGCAACTGACCACTAATATGATGCTCACATAGTTCCTTTAAAAACAAATCACTTTTATCTGCTAAAACATAGTCAAATCTAATTCCAGAACGAATAAAAACCTTTTTAACTTTTGGCAATTTTCTCAACTTACGAAGTAACTCAATATAATCTGTGTGATCCACTTTCATATTTTCACATACCTTCGGAAATAAACACTGCTTACCCTTGCATGCACCATACTTCAATTGTTTTTCACAAGCCGGATATCTAAAATTTGCAGTTGGTCCTCCTACATCATGTATATATCCCTTAAAATCCGAATCTTGAATCATTAACTCCGCTTCCTTTATTAATGATTCGTGGCTTCGACATTGTATAATTCTTCCTTGATGAAATGTTAATGCACAAAAACTGCATCCACCAAAACACCCACGATTACTAGTTAACGAAAATTTTATTTCTGAAATCGCAGGAATACCACCATCCTTTTCATAAACCGGATGGTAAGTTCTCATATATGGTAACTCATACACATCATCCATTTCCTGAATCGTTAATGGTTTTGCCGGAGGATTTTGAATAATATATTGCTTATTTCCATACTGTTCTATCAAAGGTTTCGCAGTAAACGGATCCGTATTTTGATACTGTATAAAAAAGCTTTTTGCATAATTTAATTTATCATCCAACATACTCGGATAATCCGGTAATACAATACCACCGTATACAGATTCTGTATCTTTTGCCTTGTAAACCGTTCCATCAACAAATGTAATATCTCTTACATCTAATCCACTATCTAATGCATCCGCGATTTCCACCACTGCACGTTCACCCATTCCGTACATTAATATATCTGCACCCGAATCCACCAACACAGATTTTTTTAATTTATTAGACCAGTAATCATAATGCGCTAATCTTCTAAGGCTCGCTTCAATTCCACCTATCAAAATCGGACAATCCTTAAATGTCCTTTTGATTAAATTACAATATACCACCGTTGCATAATCAGGCCGCTTCCCAATCACTCCACCTGGTGTATACGCATCTGTACTTCTTCTCTTTTTGGATACTGTATAATGATTAACCATGGAATCCATATTACCTGCTGAAACTAAAAATCCCAATCGCGGTCTTCCAAATATCGCAACACTTTTTTCATCCTTCCAATCAGGTTGAGAAATAATCGCAACTTTATAACCATGCGATTCCAAAACACGGCTTATAATTGCTGGACCAAAAGATGTATGATCCACATACGCATCCCCAATCACAAAAACAAAATCAGGCTGTTCCCATCCCAATTTTTTCATTTCCTCTAATGATATTGGTAAAAAACTCATAGCGCATACCTAACCTTCTACAAAACAAAAGCGCCAATTCGTACAAAATGTTCTAAAATTGGCGCAAATCTACTGTGATACTATTTACCTATGAAATTAGCAGAACGCCCAGCTCCTACAACAACTGCTTCTAATGCAGCTGGCGATACAATTGCACGAATACCTGTACTTTCCTCTACCAATTTGTCTAATCCATAAATCAAGCTACCACCGCCACTTAATACAATTCCATGTTCGGCAATATCAGCAATCAACTCAGGTGGTGAGATTTCTAATACGTTATGAATGGTATCCAATATCTGTGCTGTTACTTCTGCAAACGCTTCGATTGTCTCTTCTGATGAAACAATAATTCTAGCAGGGAATCCTGTCACAAGATCCCTTCCTTTTACTTCCATCGTAACCGGCTCCTCTCTAGGATATACAGAACCAATTGTCATCTTGATTTTTTCTGCTGTTGGTTCACCAATTAACAGGTTATATGTACGACGAATATATTTTATCATTGCTTCATTGTAATCATCACCCGCAAGTTTCAAAGAATTACTTTCTACGATACCACCCAATGAAATAACCGCAACATCCGAAGTTCCACCTCCGATATCCACTATCATATTACCTCTAGGCAATGATATATCAATCTCAGCTCCAATCGCAGCTGCAATTGGTTCTTCCATAATATTTACTCTTTTGGCACCTGTACGATACACAGCCTCTTCAACACCACGTTTTTCAAGTTCTGTTACTCCACTAGGAACACAAACACAAATGCTCGGACGAGAAAACAAGCGTTTCTTTTGCATAGCCGTTTCAATAAATGTTTTCAACATTCTTTCAGTTACAGTATAATCCGAAATAACTCCTTGCTTTAACGGACGAATTACTTCTATATTATCAGGAGCTTTCCCAATCATTTGTTTTGCCTTATTTCCAATTGCAATCAAACGTTTGCTTTTCTTTTCAAAAGCAACCACAGAAGGTTGATTAATAACAATCCCCTTTCCCTTGACATAAACCAAAACATTCGCAGTTCCTAAATCTATTCCTATATCCATATCAAACATAGTCTACTCCTCCGTCAATCTATTCTATCATTCATACATATATTCTTTCTTTTCACTTTACATAAAAAGTCAATTAATTACATACTAACAAAAAAAGAAACAAAATAAAAGACCTTTTTTCATTATTTTTATAAAAAACCAAAGCCATTCTTGTCCCACAAAAAAATAAGAAGTATATTATCTTATACGACAACATACTTCTTATTTTTTATTGTAAATCCGAGGTTATAAGACGATGTTCCTGTTCGCCCGAACCCATTTCTCTATTATGCGCTTTTGTAATTGCATTATCCACAATTTTTAATACACGATCCAAGTTACCACTTTCTACTTCCTGCATTCTTCTTCTAAGCTGATTCTCAGCATCAGGCTCACAAGGATACCCTAAATCTTTTGCATGATTTTTTGCAATTGCCAAAACATCTAAATCTGTAATTCTATGGAACTGAATTAAATGTTTAAACTGAGATGAAATCACAACATTGTCTTTAAAAATTCTTGATAATGTTTCAATCTGACCCGTCATAATTACCACAACATCATTCACAGGATTACTTACAATCTGGTATATTTCATCTAGTTTTTCATTTGAAATAACACCTGCATTCTCTACTACCAAACATCCACCCTGCAATTTTGAAATTGCATCACTGATATTTGCTCGATTCAGCGCTCCACCCTTAATTTTAGCAATTGTTTTATTCTTACATATACCCATCGCATGGAAACTACGTGCAAAATCTTCTGCAATTGTTGTTGTTCCAAATCCATACTGACCTAAAATTACAACATTTCTTGGTTCTCCTGGATTATCACATATAAATTTAATTGTATTTAAAATCTGATCACTAATCGATCCAACTGATAAATATTTACCAAGGAACTGCTCTGCACCTACAGGTAACACATATTCTGTGCTTGCTGTTGCTGCAACTTTTTGAGCCTCTTCTTCGGCTTTTCTTCTTGCTTCTTCCTCGGCTGCCTTGCGAGCTGCTTCTTCTGCCGCTTTACGTGCTGCCTCTTCTTCCGCTCTTCTTCTTGCTTCTTCCTCGGCTGCCTTGCGAGCTG
>JAUNJF010000049.1 GCA_030533405.1 Eubacteriales bacterium | reverse complement strand
CATCTGATTTCCAGATTTCCGGAAGTGCGATTTCATCGCACAAGAATATTCACAATGGTTTTGCGGCAAGAATTGGTGGAGATGAATTTGCATATATCATTATTGTTCCGAAAGGTTCTGAAACGCAAAACTATCGAAATGAATTGTATAATTCATTTGATGAGTTTAACAAAAAGAGTTTAAAACCATATAATATTGAAGTAGCTGTCGGTGACTATTTATACGAAAAGGGAGATAGTTTATCGATTGACGATTCATTGCATCAGGCTGATGAACGTTTGTATTATGAAAAAAATGCTCGAAAGAAAAAGAGTGTATTAAAGGGAATGGAGTAGATTTAGTCAACTACTCAAAATAGCCAATATATTTGACATCATATTTTCCGTTCGGGAAGAGGTAATGATACAAGTCGATAAAATAGTCGTCGGTCATACTGGCGATAAAATCAACGACGATGTCATCCGGACTTTCGCTTAAATATTTGTCAAGGAAATCTTTGGTATCAAAATATCTTGCTGCTTGGTTTGCGGTCCGGAGATATTCGATATGATGTTTGTATAGAATCGAGTTCTTATCCGGATGTTTTGCCTGCTTGAGAAGCTCTGTGTACAGTGCATGGAACATTGGCAGAATGTTGTCGTTGTACATAGCATCAACCTGTGGGTTGCCGTATATCTGTTTATAGTTCTCAGATTTTGCGCGGGAAAAAGCTTCATAGGTTTCTTCATCCATACTGATATAAGGTTTTCCGTAGCTATGCTCGATGATGCTTACTGTCATGTTGTTGATAATTTCAGCATTGGTAGTTCCGATATTTCCTGAAGAAAAAAGCTGGTTAGAAGGCACAATGCCGATTCGTTCGGCATCCTGTCTGTCCTTTCCGATATATGCAATGATATCACTGATACGCATGATACATCCCTCTAATGTGGAGGGAATTTGTTTTTTATTGGCATTGACGTCTGTATAGCAACTCTCAACATTTCTGTCAAACTCTTCAAAATTATGCAGTGTCTTCGGGGTATACTCCTGTTGCTCCATCTCACCATTATGGCACAAGACTCCGTCTAAAACCTGTAAGCTAACATTTCTGCAAATGAGCTTGTCAAGTACACGTACGCTATGTACATTGTGATTGAAGAATCGACCGGTATTTGCACAATATAATTCATTTAGAAAACGTTCTCCGGCATGACCAAATGGAGTGTGCCCGATATCGTGGCCAAGGGAAATTGCCTCAATCAAATCCAGATTGAGATTTAAACTCATTCCGATTGTTCGGGCAATTCTTGAGACGAACTGCACATGGAGTGCCCTTCTTGAAATATCATCATTTTTATAGCAGGAGAGAACCTGCGTCTTGTCTGAATAGCGATTATAATAATTGTTGTGGATGATTTTCTCGACATCCATAACAAAATCCGGACGCCAAAGCTTTGGAAGGTCGTGTCCGTCATATCTTCTGATGATGGAGCTATCTTTACAGGCATAGGGATTTTCTGCGTGATTTGCGCGATCTTCTTTGATTTTTTCTGTAATTTCCTTTGATAATGAATGGTAATGTCCTGCCATAGCATCCTCCCAAACAATAATATATCATAGTATATCACATTTATTATGATTTAACAGTATTGGATATTAAAAAATAAGGTGCGTGTTGAGGATATAATAGGTTATAATAAAATATGTTAAGAAAAAGTATAAGAACATAACCCAAGGAGCAGGGTTAAAAAATAAAGGAAGAAAAATAACAGAAAGGTGCCATAGATATGTATAAAATACTTGTTGTGGAAGATGACATAAGTCTTCGAAGCCAGTTGGTGGATACTCTCAGGGTCAATGGATATGAGGTTTTTTATGTGGAAGACTTTCATACAGTTGTAGAACAGGTAGATAGGTTACAACCGGATCTGATTGTGCTTGATATCAATTTGCCTTATATGGATGGAAATTATTTCTGTCGTGCAATCAGAAAGAAACATAATATGCCTATCATTTTTACATCTGCAAGAAACAGTGAATCCGATCAGATTTTGAGTATGGAGCTTGGTGGTGATGATTATGTGGTAAAACCATTTAATGTACAGGTACTTATGTCAAAAATATCAGCATCACTTCGAAGATGCTATGGAGAATATAATTCCGGTTCTTCCGGGGGAAGAGATATTACCGTAAAAGGAATTACGCTTGATGATTTGGGAATGAAATTATCATACAAAGGAGAGTCTTATGAGCTTTCCAAAAATGAATATAAGCTTCTTAAAATATTTATGCAAAATCCGGACGAGGTTATAAGCAGAGAAACTTTGCTTGGTGAGATTTGGGATGATAAGAGCTTTGTGGATGACAATACACTTACGGTAAATATGACCAGATTGAAAAAAATATTTGAAAGTATGGGACTTGAAAATTCGATTAAGACAAAGAGAGGAATGGGCTATATATTTAGCACCGGTGAGATTGATGAATAAATTCAAAGGATTTTTAAAGGATAATATTTGGTATTCGGCAATTTATTTCCTAGCTATGATTTGTGTAATAGGGTTTTACTGTCTTACCACAAAGGATGCAGAAGTGCTATATCCGATATTTGTTGCAGTGTTTTTCTATATTGTATATATGTCTGTGCAGTATATCGTTTACTCAAAACATTTGCGCAATATAGATGTACTTTCAGAAAATAAAATGAATATAAAGTCATCGAGATATGAATACAAAAAAACATATGATACATTCAATCATCTTCATCAGGTATATAACAATCAAATCGCCGATATGTCTGATAAAAATACGATGGACAGGAGGTTTATTTCAGGCTACATACATAATTTAAAGACGCCGGTAACAGTCAGCAGTATTATTGTTCAAAGAGTGAAGGCGGGCGAGATAGAAGCTGCGAATGCTGTTGATGCCATTGATGTCGAGCTTATGAGAATGAATCAGGGGCTCAATATGTTGCTTGATATTAAACGATTAGAAGAGCTGGAGAAGGATTATGAGCCGTCAGGAGTTGATTTGGCAGAGGATATTCGAAGTGTAATAAACGCAAACAAAACTTTGTTTATTAACAGTTATGTATATCCTAAATTCGAAGGCGAAGGCAGTATGGTTTTTACCGACAGCAAATGGAATCAGGTTTTGATAGGACAGATTGTTTCAAATGCTGTCAAGTATTCAAAATCCTCTGACGGTGAAAATCGACATATATACTTTGAAATAATAAAAAGAGGAAAATATACAGAGCTTACGATAAGGGATGAGGGAGTTGGTATTCCGGAGTATGATCTCCAAAGGGTGTTTGAAGCATTTTTTACCGGAGATAATGGCAGAAAGGGATACAATTCAAGTGGTATCGGTCTTTATCTTTGTAAAACAATATGCAATCGATTAGGACAAAAAATTAAAATTGAAAATGACAATGGATGTAAGGTTACAATCACTTACCTTTCAAAACTGTAAGGTTATTTTAGCTTTATCGATGGAAGAAAAAAACAGATTTTCATATATTGTTTTTACAGCCGAGCATTTCGGACATCGGCAAAAATAAGAAAACAGATTTGGAGGAAGATAATATGAGTGTTATCGAGGCAAAAAACTTATCAAAGACATATGGTTTCAATGCAGATAATAAGACAAATGCGGTAAGAGATATCTCGCTTGATATAGAAAACGGAGAATTTGTAGCGATTATGGGACCGTCCGGCAGCGGAAAGAGTACTCTAATCAATATGCTGAGCGGAATACTTGCACCAAGTGCAGGAGAAGTTGTGATTGATGGTGTGTCTCTGGCAGATATGGGTAAGCAGGCTATGGCACAGTTCCGAAGAGAGAAGCTTGGCTTTGTATTTCAGGATTTTAATCTTTTAGATAATCTTACTGTGAAAGAAAACATTATCCTTCCAATGGTGTTTGATAAAAAGGACAAGAACACGATGGAGGAGGTTGCCGCTAACTATATGGCAAAATTTGGGATAGAAAAGATTGCGAACAAATATCCGTATGAGATTAGTGGCGGTCAGATGCAGAGAACCGCGGTTGCCAGATCACTTGTAAACAATCCGGTGACAGTGTTTGCAGATGAACCTACGGGAAATTTGGATTCGAAAAGCTCAAACGCGGTTATGGAGTGCTTTGAAAATATCAATCAAAACGGTACAACTGTATTAATGGTTACACACGATGTGTTTGCAGCAAGCTTTTGCAAGCATGTTATCTTCATAAAAGACGGAAAAATCAATATGGATATCTATCGAAAGGGAACGAGACAGCAGTTTTTTGAACAGATATTAGAATGTCAGGCAATTGTAGGAGGTGATTCCTATGACCTTTAAAGATGTGATAATAAAAAATTTTAAGGGTGACATTAACAAATATGTATCGTTCTTCTTTTCGGGCGTATTTTGTGTGGCAATGTTTTTTACGTATTCTACACTGGCTCTTTTGGATGACATCTCAAAGAGCGTGGAAACTTATCCTATGGAATTACTTATGATAGTAACCTGTCTGATGGTATTTCTTTTCTCAATTTTTTTCATTAGTTATTCGCATGGTAACTTTGTGAGAAACAAGAAAAAAGAACTTGCAACATATATGATGCTTGGTATGAATGAAAAGGAGGGAATGCTTCTTCTTGCAGTAGAGACGGGAATCATTGCCATCGCGTCAATCATCGTGGGAATCGTTACAGGTCTTGTTTTCTCAAGGCTGTTTCAGATTATTGCACTTCGAATTATAGATATTGAAATCAGTGAATACAAGCTTGCACCAATCAACTTTATTGCAACATTTCTTACGTTTGTACTTATATTTATTGGATGTATAGTTGTTTCAATCACAAAAATCAAAAAACAGGATATTACTTCCATTATCAAGGACAGCAGAAAAAAAGAAAAACGACAGTACGGCGTAAAAAATCTTATATTGTTTATCCTGGGTGTCATTCTTCTTATTTTTTCTATTGTGTTTGTTTTAAATGTTGCACCGAACAGTGACATAAACTATAAGATGTGGGTTGTACTTAGCTTTATTGTATCCGGATATTTAGGAACCTATCTTATTATTATTCACGGTATTGGCTGGGTATTGGAACAGAAAAAAACAAGAAAAAACTATTACGAAAACATTCTCTCGGTTTCCGGTATGGAACATAAATTCAGACAGAATACAAGAATAATTGTAATTCTTTCGATGCTTGCATCAATGATTGTACTGCTTGTCGGTTCACCGATTGCACTGCTTAAGATATCAACGGATATTGCGGAGGAAGCAAATGCGGATATAGAGTATATGATAACCGGTAGTTTAGAACCATCAGATATTGAAGAAATCATTGATAGCGACGAGATTGTTGAGGAAAAGGTAGACCATGTAAGCTATGTATTTGACAATGAACACAAAATATATCCTGTAATGGCAGCTTCATCATATAATGAAAAATATAATGCGGATATTCATGTAGAATCCGGCGAGATCGCTGTGATTACGATTACATGGATTCCGGGGACAAACGGATATGCGGTTGGAACGGAACTGGCACTTGCCTCGGTAAATGACAGCTTAAAATATACAATTGCTGAGATTACAAAGGGAGATTTTCTATGCGTGAATCTTTTTTCCGGTGGATGTGTCTATGTGTTATGTGATGAAGACTATGAAAATATTCGTGAACAAATATTTGAATCAGATGTACATCAGATTTCGCTGAAGAGTGATTGGAAAAACAGTGAATCGATTAATAATGAATTGACAGAGTTTATTGCATCAGACGGAATTACAAATTCAAAAATTAAGCAGTATATCATGTTAAAACACGGCTATGGAATGTTTCTTTTTGTATCTTGTTCTATGTGCTTTATGTTTTTTGTTTCAACAGGATTTGTGCTTTACTTTAAGCAGTACAATGATATTGATGAGGACAAGGCGAGATATATGCAGTTATATAAAATAGGGATTAGTGACAAGGCGGTGAAGAAAAGTATCAGAAAGAAGATGTCAGTTGTATATTTCGTGCCGCTGATCGGAGGCGTAATGGGAATCGCAATCATGTATTACTTGTCAAATCTTTTTGGCGGAACGGATATTGTGAAGGTGTTTATGAGCAAGAGTTATATTGGCTTTGCGTTATATTTTGTTTCACAGATTATGTTTTATCTGTTATTAAAGACAAAATATACAAAGGATGTACTTGCTATTGACGAACCATAAATTAAGTATTATGCATATTTTTCTATAAATTGATGCGAAAGTTTCTTATCTTATTTTTTATAATTTATGTAATATAAGGGTAAAGAAATTATTGAATGATTTATTGGAGGAAATGCGATGAGAAAAATGAAAAGAACTGTGACTTTAATAAGTGTATTTTTAGTTGCTCTTGCTTCGCTTACAGGTTGTGGAAGTAAAGAAGATGAAGAAACAAAGACAACCGAGCTTGTGACGGTGCAAACAACTGAG
>JAUNJF010000048.1:4839-6556 GCA_030533405.1 Eubacteriales bacterium | reverse complement strand
AATCTGCGGTAAAGGTGCCGTAGGTGGGAACTATAATTCGACGCCTGACATTCAGACAAGGGATGCGCAAAGTTTCTTTCCTGAATCAATCAGAAAGAAATCAGCAGTTATTATGAATCAAGTTGATAAGCGATTTTTCAATATCAAGCGAGGAACTGGAGAATATTGGCTTGCAACTGGACGATTAGAAAAACAAAAAAATTACCCATTAATGATTACGGCCTTTGCAAATGTATGCAGACGGCATCCAGACGAAGTCTTAAAGATATATGGTGAGGGGTCAGAAAAAGAATCTCTCCGCAGATTGATTAAACAATTGGGTATGGAGCATAACATCCTACTCATGGGTGTGACTAACGATGTACCACAACAATTGAAGAATGCAAAAGGTTTTATATTATCTTCGGATTACGAAGGGATGCCAAATGGGTTGCTTGAGGCTTTGGCTGCTGGTGTGCCATGTATTGCAACAGACTGCCCGTGTGGGGGGCCAAGAGAGGTAATTCACACAGGAATAAATGGTGTTTTGGTTTCAATAAATAATAAAATAGAATTGGAATCTGCAATAGAAAAGATATTGTGTGATCCTGAGTTCTCAAATAGACTTGAAATTAATGCCAGAGAAATGGCCTTAAAATTTAATCCGGTAAATATATTGGGGGACTGGACGGATTACATTAGAAAGGTTAGGTGTGAATAGAGTTGAATATTGTATACTTAGGCGTTCTGGTAATAGTTGCAATATATGTCCTGTTTAGAAAAAGGAGATTTGACTTTTATGCACTTGCCTTCTTTTCAACCATTGTATATTATTATCCGGCTATAATTGGAAAGATAAGACGTAGTGCTAATGTGTTTGATATAATCGATACTAGAGTGTATTGTTGTTTGATTATTCAGTCTCTTGTATTGTTTATGTGTATGGTATTGGCAGATAAATACAAAGTTGTTGTATTTAGTGGGCATAAATTTGGCGGGAACTTAGTAAAGAAGGAGAACTGTTCAGATGGAGACATCGTGAGCAATTTATCAGTTTTGGTTTTAGAATTAGTTGGATTACTCCTTTTGGTATTTACGTACTCAAGCTACGGAGGATTTCAACTTAACTTCAATAAAATGAAACTGTTGTCGGAAGCAAATCGCATTACAGAATATTTGAAATATATAGCTTTATTCACATTTGTTTATGCCTTCACTAAAAAAGGTAAATATATAAGGCTGATAAAAGTTATATCTGTTGTTCTGATCAGCTATACCTTTTTGCTTGGTCATAGAAGTTTTGCTGTTATCGGAATTCTAGCAATATTTATGAGCTATTTCACAAACAAATTGCCTGATAAAGTACGAGTAAGTTCGATTATCAGAAAATACTGGAAAATCTTCCTAGCTTTAATGTTTGCAGTTGTTTTTTTTCTGTTTGTAAAAAATGTATTTGCGGCATTTATGTCGGGGCAATATGACTTGGTGAAGCAAAGATTGTCGGACCCCAATTACTATATTGACTCTTTGCTTTCTTCAGAGGCAAATTCAATATTGTCAAATTTACAGGCGGTTTGCACATATGGAATGAAGTATAGTGTGATTGATTATTTCTTAATAGGCTTAGGAATTATCCCATTTATGGGTAGCCGTCTTATATCAAGTATGGGGTTAATTTCGTTCGAGAAACAATTAAATTTGAATTTTAACAATCAACTTAGTGAGGGAATCGGACTTG
>JAUNJF010000048.1:0-4829 GCA_030533405.1 Eubacteriales bacterium | reverse complement strand
AGGCTATGCAACTGGATGGTATGTTTTTCTTTGCATAACATTACTATTTGCCTATTTAATAGTCAACTTATTACAACAAAAACACTTGAGCACAAAATCACCATTTAGCAAAACCTGGATTTTAATTATGCTCGTTTATTTAACCTTCTACATACACAGGAATTCAGCCTTTTTTTTGCTTGTGACAGCTAGGGCATATCTCTATATTTGGGGATTATGCTTTGTTATAAGAAGTGTATTATGCGGCATAATAAGAAAAAAATAAGGAATAATAGTATGAGTTTTGATAGAAAAAAGAAATTTGTTTTAAATACGATAACCTCCGTTTTAAATCAGATTTTGCTACTAATAAGCGGCTTTTTGCTTCCAAGAGCTATGCTATTTGTATATGGTTCAGAGGTCAATGGCTTAGTGTCATCTATATCTCAATTTCTTGGATTTATTTCATTTATGCAAGCAGGAGTCGGAGCGGTTGTTCAAGCTGCGCTTTATAAGCCATTGGCAGATAATGATTGGATAGAGGTTAGTAAAATTTATACATCGGCACAAAAATTTTTCAGATGCATTGCGGTTATATTTTTATTTTATACATTGTTAGTCGCAGCTTTGTTTCCATTTATTACGGATACTCCGTTTAATAGTGGCTATGTTTTTCTCCTAGTTATTGCAGTTTCGATTAACCTTTTTTTTCAATACTACTTTGGACTTTCTAATTCCCTATTGCTGAATGCAGATCAAAAAGGCTATGTCTCACTCTGCTATCAGTTTATAGCAACACTTTTGAATGTCATAGTCAGTATGATAATGATCTACTCTGAAGCTTCAGTTTTGAATGTGAAGCTAGTTGGTAATATTGTCTGTTTGATAGCACCGCTTGGCATGTATTTTTACGTTTCTAAGAATTATAGAATTAATTCAAAGATGGTTTATACAGAAGAACCTATAAAAAACAAATGGAGTGGATTTGGTCAGCACATTTCTGCTGTTGTGACTGATAATACTGATGTTATCGTTCTGACTTTATTTTCCTCGCTTTCTAACGTGTCCGTATATAGCGTATATCATATGATAGTTAGTGCATTAAGGCTATTTATTGTATCGTTATCTAACGGTATTCAATCATTATTTGGTAATATGCTGGCAAATAATGAACACCAGCAGATTAAAATATTATTTGACAGATTTGAAATGGCATTTGCGTATTTAACGACCTTTTTATTTAGTTGTGCGATGTGTCTTAGCGTTAATTTTGTAAAAGTATATACAAGAAATGTGACTGATGCAAATTATGTACAGCCATTGTTTGAAGTTCTAATTTCTATTGCATTTGCGATTTTCTGTTACAGAACTATTTATTATACTCTTATTAAGGCAGCTGGTCAGTTTAAAGAGACTCAGATTCCAGCTGTGATTGAAGCTGTGTTAAATATACTTGTTTCAATTATAGCGGTTAGAAATTTAGGGCTGGTTGGTGTTGCTGTTGGTACTATAGTAGCTGCGGTATTTAGGACAGTCCATTGTGCTTGGTATATATCGAAGAATATCATAATGCGTCCTTTGTTTCTGTTTTGGAAAAACATGGCAGCCAATTCCGTGGTTTATATTTTAACCTATCTCTTAACTGTAAACATTCCTATGAGGAACGAAACTTACATCAGTTGGCTATCACTTGCTTTGTTAGTATCGCTTGTTAACTTTGCTATTTTAACATTAGTGTATTGTTTAGCTTACAGGGGGGAGTTTTTCGCATTGTTAAGAGCCTTAGTTCATAAATTCAGGTAGAGGTTACTATGATAAATTCATATTATAAATATTGAAGGAGTGCAGAGTAAATGGGTTTGTTTCGACTTGTCTATAATAAGATATTGCTTTTAAGTGATCCGATTAAATATTGGCGAAAGAAGGGTGTTCGAATCGGGGGGGGTGTGAGATCTATTCATCAGCGGATTTTGGGTCAGAACCATATTTAATTAAAATTGGAGACAACGTTAGAGTAAATGCTTGTGTTAAGTTTGTTACTCATGATGGCGGTGTGTGGGTTCTTCGACATGGAACAGAAGCTATTAAATCTGATTTAAGTAATGCTGATTTGTTTGGAACTATAGAGATCGGCAATAATGTGCATATTGGAACTGGCACGATAATTATGCCGGGAGTTACAATTGGTTCTAATTGCATCATTGGATGCGGAGCAATTGTAACAAAAAATATACCGGATAATTCGATTGCGGTCGGTGTTCCTGCGCGGGTAATTGAAACTGTTGAAGAGTATTTCGAGAAACATAAGGCTGATTTTGATTATACAAAATCAATGAGTGCGGCAGAAAAGCACGAGTATTTATGCTGCAAATACAAAGATTATATGAATACTTAGGCTTCAAATACTGTTTTATAATGTTAGAAGAGAGTGCTAAAATGCTTAAACAAAAAAACAAAATAAAAACAATCTTTATTACTGGTGCCGCTGGCTTCATCGGTGCAAACCTTGTATTAGAGCTGCTGCACACCCAATCGCCGGTCAACATCATCGGCATTGACAATCTGAACGATTACTACGATGTATCTATCAAGGACTGGCGGCTCTCCGAAATCGAAAAGGAGGCTGCCGCTCATCCTGATTCTTCATGGATCTTTGTGAAGGGTTCCATTGCGGATAAGGCTGCCATTAATCAGATTTTTGCCGTCTATCATCCCGACATCGTAGTCAACCTGGCTGCCCAGGCAGGGGTCCGGTACTCCATTACTAACCCGGATGCCTACATTGAGTCCAACCTGATTGGCTTCTATAACATCCTTGAAGCCTGCCGGCATTCCTATGACAATGGGGCAAAGGGCGTGGATCATCTGGTGTATGCGTCTTCTTCCTCCGTCTATGGCTCCAACAAGAAGGTGCCCTACTCCACTGAGGACAAGGTGGACAACCCGGTTTCCCTCTACGCAGCCACCAAGAAGTCCAATGAGCTGATGGCCCATGCCTACTCCAAGCTCTACAACATCCCTTCCACCGGTTTGCGGTTCTTCACTGTCTACGGACCGGCCGGCCGCCCAGATATGGCCTACTTTGGTTTTACCAACAAGCTGCTGAAAGGCGAGACCATCCAAATTTTCAATTATGGCAACTGCAAGCGTGACTTTACTTATGTGGATGACATTGTGGAGGGTGTAAAGCGTGTGATGCAGGCTCCACCGGAACGGAAGAACGGCGAAGACGGTCTACCCATCCCTCCCTATGCGGTCTACAACATCGGAAACAACCAGCCGGAAAATCTGCTGGACTTTGTAGACATTTTGCAGCAGGAGCTGATCCGTGCAGGGGTACTGCCGGAGGATTACGACTTTGAAGCCCACAAGAAGCTGGTGCCCATGCAGCCCGGCGACGTACCGGTGACCTATGCGGATACCTCTGCCCTGGAGCGGGACTTTGGGTTCAAGCCCAGCACCAGCCTGCAGGATGGGCTGCGGAAGTTCGCGGAATGGTATAAATCTTATTATAAGACTCAACTTTACTAAATTTGTAGTTCACAGACTACCGATAATATTTGGGAGGAAGGCTAATGATCGACAATAGGGTGACACTAAGAGATTATTTGGAAGAGGATAGAATAGCTTTAGGTATTCATAAAAAAAGACCATCATTTTTCGGAGATGAGATATGGAAGTATCAGATAGCTCTTCGCTATAATGAGTATTATCGCAATACTGGTCGGGGGGGGTACTAAAATTACTTTGGAAGTGGCGGTTTCATAGCCTTGGAATTAAACTTGGTTTTAGTATTTGCCCCAACTGTTGCGGAAGGGGTCTTAAAATAGCACATTATGGATGTATAGTAATCCACGACAAAGCTAGACTTGGAGGACATTGTATCTTGCAGCAATGTGTAAATATTGGACGAAATCATGCTAGTGATGATGTTCCGACTATAGGTGATAATATATACATTGGACCAGGAGCAAAATTATTTGGTAGTATAACCATTGCGGATGGATGTGCAATCGGCGCTGGAGCAGTTGTTACCAAATCTTTTATGAATCCGGGGATGAATATAGTTGGAAATCCTGCAAGAGAAAATGGAAAAAGGAAAGAAGGATTATAAGTTATACCCCCAAATAAATGGGTTGTGTCGTGATATGTTTTGCGTTAAGTATTTAAAGGTATGATTGCCAATCCAAATATATTGCACTCGAAAGGAAACAATAAATTATGACCGATTTTGATGACTTAAAAATTGCTGTAGCCGGCACTGGCTACGTTGGCTTATCTATTGCCACATTGTTATCCCGGCATCATGCCGTGACTGCCGTGGACATCATCCCAGAGAAGGTGGAGAAGATCAATAATCGGATTTCTCCCATTCAGGATGAGTATATTGAAAAATTCTTAAACGCCGACAAAGACGGCACAAAACCTTTGAAACTTACATCGACCTTAGACGCTGAGGCGGCTTATTCCTCTGCTGATTTTGTGGTCATCGCAGCCCCAACCAACTATGACAGCCAGAAGAACTTCTTCGACACCTCTGCTGTGGAGGCCGTGATTCAGACGGTTATTGCCTGCAACCCGGAGGCCATTATGGTGATTAAGTCCACCATTCCTGTGGGCTTTACGGCTTATGCAAGGGAAAAGTATCACTGTGACAATATCATCTTCAGCCCGGAGTTTCTGCGTGAATCCAAGGCTCTGTATGATAACCTCTATCCGTCCCGTATTATCGTGGGCGCTGATACACAGAACGTGCGGCTGATGAAGGCCGCAGAAACCTTTGCAAAGCTGCTCCAAGAAGGGGCGGTAAAAGGGAAAACGGCGGAAGTAGTTAAGGCAGAATACGGTGC
>JAUNJF010000030.1 GCA_030533405.1 Eubacteriales bacterium | reverse complement strand
ACTCTGCAAAATTACTCCATTCATCTCTTTCTTTTACAATAAATACTCTACTTCCTATCATAAAATCCTCCATTCTTTGCATAATAAAAGACCTAGCAGTATCTGTTTCTACACAGGTACCAACCAGGTCTCTTATACATTTACTATATTCATTTTTGTAAAAACCCACTTATTCTATTTGATTAAAACAAAAGATTGCAAGCAATGATATTCGCTAGCGAATATCAAAAACGCTTGTTGAGGCAACATGCCCCAATCCCCCAAAACCTCGCCACAGGCTCGGAGCTGAAAATCATTTTTTCTTCAAATCTTACATTTACAAGCTCGGATTATATTTCTTTTTCGCAAAATCCTGCTCCTGCATTTCCTGTAGATTTAAAAATCTTTCCACATTCTGTTTTGCCATTAACAGTTCCTGCATCCTTTCTTTTGCAGGCTTATATTCTGCATAAAGTTCCTTCTTTTCCTGAAGTAATTTCTGAAATTCTTCATCTAACGCCTTTACAGAAGGAAGCTTTCCGTCCACTTTTTTAAATGCTTCTTTAGCTGCATTCCTTAGTAATAGCACATCCCTATGCGCTTCAAAAAATTCCTTACTGTAACCGCTGGCCTTATACTGAGCAAAGACATCTTGTGACTTAGAATAATTAAAAATATGTTGGCGCAACGACTTTATCTCAGCCATTCTCGTTTCAATTTCCTTCTGCCTAGATGAGATATAGGAAAACCTGTCCCTTGCTTCTGTAGCCTTAGCTGACAGGTCATCAAAATCTTTTAAGCCATGCTCGCTAAGATACAATAATGTTTTTGACACAGCCTTCACATTATGAACCTTGGCCCATCTTTCATAACCAGGACCCTTTTGCTTTGCAATAATATTCTGAATATCCAAAACCAAATCCAGGTTCTTTTCTGAATCACTTAATGCAACACTGTCTGATACATCATCAGAAACCTTACTAGCTCCAGTATCAACAACAAGCTCTCCTGCAATTCGTCTTACTATATCATCGTCCGTATATCCATTTCCAAGAGAACGAAGTCTAAGGTAGTTTTTCTGACCTTCTGCCTTTACTGAAATATATTTTCCTCTCTTTATTTCATATCCATGTTCTACCATGAATCACAAAAAATCATCCATATCCTTTGGTTTGTTATTTTCAAAAATCCAATCTATCACCCCACGGATATCATCACGCCTACTAGACTTCCTAGGATATGTTGTTCTCTTCTGCCACTGCCCCGGTTTCTTTTCCGGTATCACGGACATCCCATGTTCCAAACAGATCAAATCACTCAATCTTCGTAATGCAAAGGATGACAAAAAGAAATTTTGATACTTATGTGTTGCATCCATATTGGTGGAATTATATACAATATGATTATGTATATGAGCCTTATCCACATGCGTAGCTACAATAAAAGCATGCTTCCCTTTAGTCCATCGCATAGCAGTTTCATATCCTATTCTATTTGCCTCTTCAGGTGTGATTTCCCCAGGCTTAAAAGACTGACGAATCTGATAAGCT
Source organism: Eubacteriales bacterium (assembly GCA_030533405.1). GTDB lineage: Bacteria > Bacillota > Clostridia > Lachnospirales > Lachnospiraceae > CAG-590. The sequence goes on along the minus strand of JAUNJF010000030.1, from coordinate 29,988 downwards.
ATCACATCTTTTTCCTTTAATCCTCTTCCGGTATTTATTTCATATTGATTTTTTGTAAGTTCAAATTCCAGATCCACAATATCAGGATTACACTCATAGGAAGATACAAACTCCCCATTTTCTGTTTTCAAATCATTTTTAGCATAATCTGTTCTGTCCTTTAGACACTGGCCTACAAACCTACCCTTCTGTAGATGCATTGGTATTAATCTTGTTGCTGCCATTTTTTATCTCCTTCCCATCGATTCATTTTTGTCAATTCATCAAGAACCCCACGAAGCAGTTCCTTAATCACTAACTGTTCTTCCTGAAGATCATTGATATCTGTCTCATAAATATTACCGGTTTCATTGGCTCTCTTGGCCACCTGATTTAGATTATTGAAATTGATTCTTGCAAGTCTCAATATTTCTGTAAGTTCTGATAAATCCAGTCGTATAACATAACCATCCATTGCCATCTTCCTGAGATATGCTGTTGGTTTCTTAATTCCTGAAAGTATCATTTTCTTCTGAATAATCTCATATTCACTATCTGTTACTCTAAAATTCAATTGCTTATTTCTGTATTCCATAATGGTGTTCTCCTTCTTATCCACATCCCATCCGGATAGGATAGGATTGATATTATTCTATTAAGTTTATTTATATTATTTTTATTACCGGATGAATTTCATACTTTCGTACTGATGAAAATCAGCCGTCTGTAGATATGCTTTTCATACTTCTTGGCTGTCAAAATGACAGTTCTAGAATTGTACTTTTGACAGTGGTTCCAAATCAGGCGGATAATGCTGAAATATCTACAACATATATTTTCGCAGGCCTTCCTAGTCCCTGCTTCTTTCTCCTTATTAAACCTACCTCTTCCAGTTCCATAAGCAGCTTCGTTGCTTTTTGATGTGCACACCTAAGTGTCATCTGAATCGTTTCCAAAGTACAATAAACAAAAACATCCCCTTTCTTATCTCTCCAATCATTTCTTTCCGATAATGACCTGCGATCCAAAAGAATTCCATATAAAAGCATTGCTCCCTCAGAAAGGCCAACATATTTTTCATCTGTTAGAATTGCCTTCGGGATCCTAAAAAATGGCATTCTCTCTTCCTGATTCATTTCGTTTGTTGTTATTACATTTTCCTCGTTCATTTCTTCCTCCTTCTAAAAATGAGCATAAGAAAAGCACTTCAGATTTCTCCAAAGTGCCTGTAAACAATGTTTCTCATCCTTCAATTACCTACGCGGTGCCCCTATTTGCCCACAAATGCCCCTCCTTTCCTCCGTCTTATGATTTAACACATCATAATAAAATCTGTAATAATTGAAAAAGGCCGAAACCACAAGGGTTTCAGCCTCTCTTATCACTTTACAATAATATGCTTTTCCGATTTTTGAGTATAGCAAACACACCATTATTATACGAATATATGTTCGGTATGTCAATATTTAAATTTTTAAGTTTTCAAAGTGATCAATCATCCATTCTGTCATACTTACATTTACTTCATAGATATCTTTATACTTGTCTTTATCAGCAAACCACGATGTTGCTATGAACTGATTTGCAAGTAAAACATATGGAATTGCTTCTTTCTCAGATTCAGTAAGTTTTGCAACCGCATCGTACCCATACATGATTCCTCTGAAAATCTCAATCCATTTTTTTAACTTGTCTGGATTATCTATTTCAAAGCTTTCTGATAAAATAGCGGAAGCTGCATAGCATGGGTCATAAATTCTCACACTGCGCTCACTCAAATCAAAATCAATAAATCCCCACTTATCATCGTTCGTAATAATATTGCTTGGATTAGGATCTCTATGAATAATCTGTTTTGGTAGTTCATCATATAACTCTCTAAAACGACGCTGGTAAGACTCTAAAAAACTCTTATCAATAACCACCTTTTCATTAAGTGCAGGAATTGCCCATTCACAAACATTTTTAAGAATATTCATATCATCAACTACAACATCTATCTTTGCTAATGCAAGACTCAGCTGACCGACTATCTCTCCAATAAATCTGGCCTTTTCTAAATATTCATCTAAATATACCGATCCCGCTTTTATATTTTCGCCTTGTATTCTTTTGCTTAGAACATAATATAAACCTGCATCTTCTACGTAATATTTACCGTCCTTTGTAGGAATAGTCTGTGCCGCTAACAGACCGATTGATTCTAAAGCACGTGAAATATCAATAGTTTTCTTAATACTTCCAAGGTTTGCAGAGAATTTAATCACATAATCCTCTCCAACATATTTCGCACTATCACTTATTTCCCCAGTTTCTCCGTAAACAACATCTGCAATTTTTTCATTTTCCAATTCCCAATTTTTTAAAATATCTCTAATTTTCTTCTGACTCATTATGATATGTTCCTCCTGTAAAATATTAATTCGATAAGGCTTCTTTGCCTTATACATTTTAAGGTAGACCTTCGGTGTATATCCGATTTCACGAACAAATGATTTATAGAATCCAGCGTAAGTTTCATACCCATAAGATAATGCCACATCTATTTTTTTATGCCCCAAGCTAATCTCATGAATTCCATGTAATAGCCTTCTTCTAGTAATGTACTGCATGACCGACATCCCGACAGCACTTTGAAATAAACGATAAAAGTGAAATAGCGAAAAACCTGCAAGATTACTTAATTCTTCCGCTGATATTTCAGCTTTCAAATTGTCTTCTATATAATCCAGAATTCTTTGTATAGATTTTCTATCCACCGCTATCCCTCCTTTCTGATTTGTCGTAGCTACATACATATCATAAAATATTAGTCATAGAAAATATTTCCTACATTGCTGATTTAAATTCTTTTTAGTTTCAGATATAACTCTACCATCTGCATAGTTTCATCAATACTTCTGCTTTCATCTTTCAATAATACCTGAAAACCGGAGTGTAGGAACTTATCATAATTTTCCTGAGAATTCACTTTCTCTAAGCACGCTCGAAAATTAGCAATTGCTGCATCCGGATTCTTTTCTTTTAACAATAACTGATAAAGAAACTGCTTTTCACTATCAGGTCTGTCAAAAAATCTTGATACTGAAATGGATGGATCCGCTAACATAATCATCACATGGTCTTTATCAGTGATTTTTCCAAGAGTCTCTAAAGAGATATTCGTATCTACAAATATCTTTTTATCTGTAGTACTAACAAGATCCTCCAATATTCGCAGTTCCAATATTTCACACTCTTTAGCTACATCTTCAATCCATTTTGCATATTCATCCGGGGTTCTTCTAATAAATTCCGCCCAATCCTTTAGATTTGCTGTATATCCAAGATTCGGAAACTCATTCCAGTCAAGATCATCCATTAAGGCTTCGTGATAATTTTCCTCACAAGCAATACCATCATATTTTTCTGCAAGTCTTTTGACCATTGTAGATTTACCGGCATAAGCGCTGCCATTAAAAAAATATACATTGTCTAAATTCATATCCGTATTCCTTTCTTGATTACAATCCAAAGTGTTTCTCGATAATTTCTAAAGTACCCTCTACTGTATCATGATCTGTTCTTTCCAAGTACCTGAAGCCGCTATCTATCATATTGCGTCTTTCAAGCTCATTATCCAAATTCAGTGCCTCAATAACATTGTCTAACAATTCTTTTCCATCCGGAAAGGACAATATAAATCGATACACTTCATCCTTATCAGCGCGGTCAAAATAATGCTGTCGCTTCATTTCATCTGGTGCAAATAAAAGAAATACATGCTCATAATCACTAATTTCCTTTAAAATATCTAAAGGAATGATTCCGTCAACAATAATTTTCTGGTCTTTTGGAAAGCTTAGTAAATCGGCAATTGTAAACTCTGCTTCTTCTCTAAGTTCTGCCTGCATCCAATCTGCATACTGTCTTGGTGGTTGCGCAAAATATCCATGCCAGTCTGCGCTTCGGTCAAGACTAATCGCTGGCTGTTCCTTCTCATTAGCAACCGAAACATATTCATCATAATGATCCCCTTGACGATATCTTATAAATCCATACTTTTCTTCTAATAATCTTGCCATTGTAGTTTTGCCACCATAAGCTCCGCCACACAAAAAATACACATTCTTCAAATGCTCTTTGATAATATTATTTGCTATCTTCATCTATATTTCCTCCTGCTTCACATAAAAAAATCACTTATTGCTAAGTGATCTCAAAAAATACATATGAAAATATATCTGCATCAGAAATGCAGATTACTCACATGCGCAGTAAGACCAATTGAGATACACTAGCAACAAAAATAAAGCAAAGCATAACTTTGCCGTTCATTCAAACATTGCTACAAAAACTATCTCAATCTAATTACTAACACACGTAAGCCTCCTTCCGTTACCAACTATCTATACTATATACTATGCTTTACATGATTGCAAGTTATTCCCATTTCTATTAACATGAGCTTTCTAAAATCTACAGATAATATTTTTTTAATGTCTCATCCGACCATACATGCACCTCGATATACCTTTCCGGCCCATATTCTCCAGACTTATTCCAATCCTGCGGATACCCATATTTTTCAATTACTTCAAGAATCTCGTCATATGTATATAGTTTCTTTCTATACTCTTTTCCGTCATTAACCAAATCACTAAAGGTTGGGTGAGAATCCCCATATGTAAACGACAATGTGTTTTTGTCAAAATCATCAATATCTATTTTGACATAAGCACTATTTACATACCACGAGTTTAAAAAATCACATTCCCCAATAACCATATATTGTGGAGCATTCCGTTCAATTCTCCCACCCTTTTTTGAAAATTCCTCCCGTAGAATATTCTCATAATATCTACGTTTCAGCATATATTCAGGATTCCTTTTATTGCAAAAAGCGCTCTGCTTCTCTCTAGCTATTTTATTTACAATATCCTTTACTTCCTCGTTAGATACATCAGACAAATTCTTAAATGGACCGAAGTCCTTGTCATAATAATGATATAAATACATCGGCGTCCTCTCTTGATCTAAATACCACTATTTCTTTATCTCTATATTTCTCTAAAAGAGAATAAATCTCTGGTAATTGCTTTTCTGAAAAATCTTCTATCCATTGCTTAAATTCACCTTCAAAGGTTTCCTCCGTTTCAATCCATGGAAGGTCCTCCCTTTTGGTACCGATTCTCGCTTTGGCTCCATCAAGACATACCTCAGTTGGTAAGTCAAATAATATAATGGTATCCGCTTTTTCCATTCGAACTTCTAATGTTCTCTGATAATTACCATCAATAATCCATTCCGGCATTTTAATAATCTCTGCAAGTTTAATATTAAATTCCTCTCGCAGAATCTCTGTTCTATCCGGTTTATGTTTTATCATATCCAAATAAAATAACGGTAATCCCGATTTATCTCTGAGTTTTCTGGCAAATGTACTTTTACCGGATCCAGGACTACCTATAATCATAATTTTTTTTGCGTTCATACCCATCTACTTTAGACATTACTATCTACTTTCATAAGTTTCTAACTGACCACTTAGCATTGTATAAAAACCAAACTTTTCATAAAAGGATTTCATCTCTTCCTCAAATATCACTGATACCATATAAATATGTTTTTCTTTTATACATGCAATCATCTGATTCATTAATTCAGTTCCAACACCTTTTCCCTGATACTTTGGATGAACCATAAGATCTTGTATATAAGCATCTGTAACACCGTTTGATATGCTATCAATATATCCGATGAGTACATCTTCTTCATAAGCAGCAATATGAATATAAGAGGTCATTAATGGATTTCGTAATTCATTTTCCATCCTATTCCAGCCTACAGCCTCACGTAAAGTAGCTATTTTTTCAACATTTACCTCTTCATTTATTCTGTATATCATTATAAATCTCCTGCACTATTTCCTCTTTACTTTGACTTTCAGTAATCATTACTTCATTCAGAATCTCAGAATAATCCTTATCAACCCACCAGCTTTTCATAGTTTTTTCGCCAAATTCACAGCGAGTAGACCTTGTCTGATGACGCTTTATGGTCTCTTCAAAACTGATATCATAATAATATGCATAAATATTTGTTCCGTACAATTCTACTGCCAATTCAAATAGGAGACGATACCAGTCTGCAACTAAAATTCCTTCTAAAATGACTACTTCACTATTATTTCTTCCATATCTCAATAGTTCCATCAAAAGCGGGATTGCCAGTGTATCTTTACCATCCTTTACATTTAACATGTCTCTTCGGATAACATCCTGTGAAATAAGCATTGTGTTGCTACCCAAAACCTTTTGAAGTTCCTTTGCAACAGTAGTTTTTCCGCTTCCGGAATTACCTCGAAGAACAATTAATTTGTGCAAATTCTTCACCCCTTATTTCTACATCATCTGAAAAGCCTTCAACGCCTCCATAATCGCATCCTCTTTCTCTTTCGGACACCGAGGTTGCTTTGCCTCTTCAGACTTTGGCTTATTAAAATTTTCTCTTTCAATAATTCCATACTTAGCTTTCACCTGCGCTATATTAAGACTACTCACCTTCATCCCAGCATTATGTTCAGCCACATATTTCCTAATTTTCTCATATGTAGCCTTACTTTCAGCGCTAGTCAAATCCATCTCATCCATATCCAATTTCACACTTACATGATGCTTAGCCCCATGAAGTTTGGACAAAAGACATACCGTCTCCACGTGGGTTGAGATTAAATGTAACCATATCTATTTCTTGGACAGGCAAGTGATTGTTTCGACATGTGGCGTGTTCGTTAAAGGAACAGTTATTTGCTAACTCGTCCTCGCAAAACGAACAGTTTTTGAATTCGTCATTTAACAAGAATTTTTCTGTGTCCATCTTCAACACCTCCTTGTTAAATTGTAGTTTATTCAGATTATTTGGTCAGGAGCTTAACGCTCCCAACCAAACAACATTCAAAATCATTAACCAGCCTTTTTCGCCTTAAAGTGATTCTTTGCATCTGGAATATAGCGGTCCTCCACACCTTTTAAAACAAAGGTCAGTTTATAAGGATCCACCGTTTCATCTTCATTTATTCCACCGACAACAATATGATCGACAATGCTTTCAAATACCACCCGATCAAACTTATCAAGGAACTCTGCATTGGCTAATTCCGCGCGTAGCTTTTTCATACGCTTTTCAATGTTTTTCGAAACTGCTACACTCTCTTCAAAAATGTGTTGCTCGTTAATAGCTTTTGCTAATTTTGCCTCGATTTCATCACACTTTTGCTGATAAACTTCTTCAGTTATTTTATCATCTAACAACATATCGGTCAATTTGCTCCGCTTTGTCTCTAGCGATGAAATCTCCTTATTAATCTTCTTCAATTTGTCAACACTTGTATCTGAAGAAAAGGTTTCTTCCAAAGATTTCAATACAGATTCTAGAACATCATCAAAGTTTCCTGCCAACAAGCCGAACATTTCCAAAAAAGCATTTTCAATAATTGCCTCATCTATAGATTTACTATGAGGGCAATTCTCTATTCCCAGATTCGCAGCAGTTCTACACTTCCAAACTGGCTTTAGCGTTTTGGATGTCTGATTATGAGATCGCCTTGTGAGATTGCGACCACAAAAGGCACATTGACACATACCACTAAATGCGTACTTTCTACTATACTTTGTTCTTGTATCCGCATTCGCATTTTCGTTGGTACGATATCGACTTTTCATAATCTCTTGGACCTTTTCCCATTGCTCTTCCGAGACAATCGCCTCATGGTGATTCTTCGTGTAATACATCTCTTCCTCGCCATGATTATCTAATCTACGTTTAGAAATGGGATCTACCGTAATGGTTTTTCCCTGTAACAGATCACCCTTATACTTTTCATTTTTAAGGATTCCTCTAACGCCGCTATCCGTCCATTTCACAACGCCCTTCTTGTTACGTTTTCCCAAACGAACCAATTCTTTGGCTATCGTATAAGCACCATAGCCTTCCACATATCGATCATAAATATAGCGAACAATTTCTGCCTCTTCCTCATTTACCGTAATACTCTTATCTTCAGGGTGATAATCATATCCAAGACAACCATTAAAGCCCATCATCTCTCCACGTTTCATTTTCATCTTTACGCCAAGCTTAACGTTTGCGGATATAGACTCAACCTCATTTTGTGCCAAAGTCGAAAGCAATGCTAGTTGCATTTCACTTTCCATTGTCGAAGTGTTGATATTTTCCTTTTCAAAAATAACCACTACACCATTTTCCTTTAGCAAGCGAACATATTGAAGCGTATCCACAAGATTTCTCGAAAATCTGGAAATGGATTTGGTTAATACGATATCAATCAACCCATTCATGCAATCATCAATCATTTTAAGGAAACCATCTCGCTTTTCTGCCAAGGTTCCTGTGATTGCCTCATCCGCATAAATGTCAACCAATGCCCAATCCTTATTCTGTGATATCTTATCTTGATAATACTCCTTTTGAGATTGGAAACTTTGTAGCTGCTCCTCTGCATCTGTACTTACACGAACATAAGCAGCCACTCGCTTTCGCTCCAGCTTCAATCCCTTTCCCTCTAATCGACGATCTCTTACAATTGGACCGTCATTTGCCTTAATAACTTCTACTTCTGCCATAAACATATCCTCCTTTTCGTTACTTAGCAGGAAACGCATTTCCTGCTTCTGTTATCACTATAATAAAAAATGGAAATGTTAACGAATGTACGACCACCCATTAGCATTTCCATTTAATCTTTTTATGCTGCCATAAAACTGATAATACCATATTCTCGCATAATGCGATTCTTGGTAATGGCATATTCCGATTCAGTAATGAATCCTTCGCGATACAACCATCCAAGTATCGCAAGCTTTTTAGCTAATACTAACTCCTTTGCCATACGCTACACCTCCCTCATTTTCTTTCTTTGAATACCACCTTCTTTCCAAATGGTTTCTCTGTTATCAGACTTAGGCTGGGGTTTGGCTTCCACTCGTAGAGTTCGGCGGTAGCTTACGCTTCCATCCTGCCACCAAACTTCTTTGATGACACCAGGCTTCTCCTGCTCGAGATCCTTTCCCAACTTGACGTGACTCCATGCTCTGGCTCCAATCCTTCGATCTTCCTCGCCAGTGGACTTCCTCTTCTCTACAGCCATTCAGTTTTCAAGGTACTTTGAATGCTATTCGCTAGCGGTTATCATTTTTTAATAAAAAACGAAGTTTATAGTGAACATACATTCGATTTGTGTTATACTGTTATAAAGCGATTACCACTTTTTTTCGGTACCAAGTGGCTACGATTTATGAGTTGATTTTATCGATTTTGGCTACATAAAATAATTGACAGCTTCTTATCCAGAAGTTGCCAAAAAAGTGAGGAGGAGTATGATGAGAAATCATTTAAATTTTTCAGAAATTATCAATGTTATATTGGATAATAAGAAAAAGACATTCAACCAATACGAATTGATCGAATGCCTATTTTCACAATGCTTATCTTCCTATGATCGTAGCGAGCAGGATGCCGATATCATTGCAAATGACAACATCACTTACAGTCGCTGGTGCAATGGTACAAGACCTGTGCCCATGGATATCATTCGTCGATACGAAAACTCTTGGGAATTAATGGAGCAGGATATTGAAAACAAAATTTTACCGAACCTTTTGAACACCTCTCATATCAAAGAACTGATTGATGAATTGATCACGGATAGCATCCCTGCCGTCGGGCAGGAAAAAGCGGATGAACTAATAAGCAATCGTCCACTCTCCCATTATCTTATGGAAGTATTTCGCTACGCATTATTAAACGATCATGGTGCTGGCACATTACTATCCATTGATATGGGTGAAATCATATTAGAGAACCAGATTCCATCCTGCTGCGACTATTTTGTGGGGCGCAATAAAGAATTAAAGGAATTGAAAAAGAAATTGCAGGAGCAACATATTGTATTTGTAACTGGTGTTGCTGGCATTGGAAAAAGTGAATTTGCAAAAGTGTTTGCAGAGAAATTTGGAAATAAATATACCAATGTTTTGTACATCCCATACGAAGACAATCTCAAAACAAGCATATCCAATCTGGCATTTGCCGAGGATAGTGAAGACGCAAGTATTGCTGAACGATTCACAAATCATTATGGCTATATCCAAAAGCTTCAAAAGGATAGCTTGATCATCATTGACAACTTCAATGTCCTTCCAAAGGATGATGAGTTTTTCAAGACACTCACTAAATGCAATGCTACTTTCCTTTTTACCAGTCGGTGCAAGCAAAGTAGTTCACGCGTAATCGAATTAAAGGAATTAGATTTTGAAAAGGAATTATTAGATTTATTCCTACACATTTGTCCAAGTGATGATTCTGATACTATATTAGAAATCATCAAATTATTTCACGGACACACCCTTACCGTATGTCTAGCAGCATATACCATGAATGCGTTAGGACTTAATGCAACGGAGTTGTTAGATTTGTACGAAGATAATGGATTCGCTTCCATTGAAGAAGATATTGAATTATACAAGGATAATGACTACTACGAAGCACGCATGATTGAGCATTTATCAAATCTCATTCATATTCAAAGCTTATCACCAAAGAAAGCAGAGTTGCTTCGCAATCTCAGTTTACTTCCTACCACAGGAACCTTCAAACAATATTTCAAGAAATGGTTAGAGCTTGAAAACCTAAATGATGTAAATGAGTTAATTCGCTATGGTTTTATCTTTGATGATACCAACAATCGAAAAATCAGTCTTCATCCTATGATTGCAGATATCATACTTGCAGACACAAAACCTGCTACCAGCAACTGCAAAACGATGATTGATTATTTGCACCAGATATGCTTGTTACACGGAATTGAAATCGCAAAACAAACAACTATTATGTCATGCTTAAAGTCTATTCAAGAGCGCATAATTCATGACATGCCAGAATACGATTTGCGTTTTCTTCAAAATATGTTCCCTTATTTTATGAAATATGGAGACATTGATTATTGCGAAATGTTAATTGGAAGAATTGAATTTGCAATGCAAAATTATGATACTTGTGATGCTGGTGACAAAGCATTAGTACTAGATTATAAAGCAACCATTTTTACCCATAAGAAGCAATATGACAACGCCATTAAAAAGAGAAAGAAAGCGCTGTCACTATTAGAACCTGTTCACGCCAAAGATGCGCCCGTACGAATTGCCCTGCTACTATCCAATGTTCATGGCAATCTGGCACAAACCTATCTTTTAATGGATCAATATAAAGAGTGCGAAACAGAATTAAAGGAAGCATTACTCATTCGCACCGAATACCAGCACTTTGAGGAAATACGAAATCATGATTTACTTCAACAATTGCTACTATATATCACGCTTCTCATCGAGCAAAAGCAATACGAAGAGGCATCCGATATGCTATCGCAATACGAACAGCTTATCGAAGAAAACGAAGGAACCAATAGTGTGGACTATGGAATGGTGCAGATGTGCAAGGGTATGATTCATGTAAATGAACTAAAGGCAACTGCTGCAGAAGAGAATTTCCTTGCTGCTAAAGAGATTTTTGAAAATGCACTTGGAACCGAAAATGAATATACCAAAGCGATTTATAGTAATCTGTTCCAGTTGTACTCTCGCTGGAAAGGACATGAGACTTTGGCGAAGGAGTATCGGAAGCTGATACAGTAAGTATGGTAATAGCACATTTCAAAACCTATTTTACCTCACAAACATCATACAGATATTTTCCCTAAAAACAATAAAATTTATAACACCAATCTGGCTACAAATGCATTATAAAGTTCCTTTAGTCAATTTCACATTTATTATTTTAAGCAAAATAGCCCAAAGGTCTCTATATAAATAGGCGACCTCGGGCTACCCACTTAACTATATCAATTTCTCTTCGTTTCTCCAGTTACAACAAATATTACTTACAAATTCTTCGTTAATATCTAAACCTTCTCCATCGACATGATCGACAATAATTATTTGTGGTAGAATACCTGTATCTTCTTCTATTTCCTTGATTTCATCAAAAATTGTCTTATACATCTTATTTACTGCTGTTATATCTAATTGAGTAACCTCCGAATCATGTATATTACCTTGTGGGAAATATACCTGGCTTGGCTGATCAAAAAACATAAACAATGGCATTGGAGAACTTTCTTGTTTTGCAAAATAATGAAGAAAACTCATAAAAAGTGCTATGTGACATGACACCCAATTAGCTCCGCTACCCATTTCATAAAGAAATATTTTTTGTTTATGGTTTTGATGTTGATATAGGTCAAAACTTCCGTCAGTCAACCCAAAATTCAAATTAACAGGCTGATACTCATCTTCAAAGTCCAATGTTTGAGCCAGTTTGTTCATATTATCAGAAAGAAAACTCTGAGCTTTATTCATCTTTGTTTCCACATCAAATCCTTTTATTTTTTCCTCTAACACCTTGATTTGATTTTTAATATCCTCAATATCCTCATCAACCATATCAAAAATTCCCGAAGCACTCATTTCAACACATACCATTATTTTTGCTTTTGCATAATTTACTTTTTCTCTTTTTGACAACAAATTTTGAGAAGAAATAAACTTCTGCTCAATAACCTTAATTTGATTCCATACCTCACGAATCTTTTCTTCAAGTTTTGAATGCTCTGCTTTTAATTTTCGCACATCTTCCGAAAAATCTGCAGTATATTTTTCTGTTAATTTTAATTCCTGATTCAACCATTCTGTAGCTTCTATTAATTCTACATCTCTTTCTGCCACTTCTTGACAATCATGACCACAAATTGGACAAATATACTTATCAGCTTCTATCTCAGACACACTTATTTGCTCTTTTAATTCTTTCAACATTTCTGAAAAACTATTACCAGTCAAAGATGCATTTCCTGTATTTTTTATCTTCAATAAAATGTCTCTTTCTTGGTTTCTCAATTCTTCCAATTCTGCATTAAGTTTACTATAATGCTCCGTTATTTTATTTTCACCAAAAAGTTCAGAATTATCGAAATCCGGAAGGTTTTTTGCAATTTCCAACATTTTTTTCAACGTCAAATCATCATCAAAATCCCTATCTATCAAAGCATAATAATTTTGTAACAACACACGTAAATTTTGTTTTATATACTCTTCACTTTTTTCATTTGCTTTCTGCCTTTTTTCTTTTTGTTTTAATTTTACTTTTAAAGTGCTTAACTGAATCAAATCACTATAATACTCTTGACCTATCATTCCTGCAAAAACAGGAAATTGCTCAATCACTTCTTTTCTCTTATAATAGTCAGAAAACCGATAAAACAAAGCAAATTTGCTTGCCATTAAATTCTGATGTTGAAAAAGATAGGAAACCATATTTCTTAAGGATGCCTTTTTTTCTTTTTCCTCTAAACCCGTAGACATATTGCTTACAAACAACCCTAATGCACACTCTATTTCATATTGCACATTTTTATATGCTAATGGTGTTTTATCTTTAAAATAAGACAATTCTAATGTATTAGCATCGTAATCCTGGCTTTCTTTTATAAAATGCATCTTATTCATATTTTCTCCTGTGTAACGAGCTATTATATATGAATTATCGCCAATATTCATAACAAGAGCATATACATATGCAAAATTCGTAATTATTCCCTTAGGAATAGTACAGCGTGTACTACATAAACAGTAATCAATAATTTCAACCAACGCACTTTTTCCCGTCTTAGATTCACCAGTTATAATATTAACCCCTTGCTTGAGAGGAACTATTCTTTTTTCTCCATTTTCATTAAATATAATTATTGATTTAATATAACTCTTCATTCTCTTTCAACTCCTAAAAAATATGACAAATGGTCATCCGTTGTTTTTGAAAATATAACACCAAGATAATATGCACATTTGAGCCAGTTTTTCACTGTACCAGAAAAATTTTTATAATTTATTCTTTTTACAATAATCATTTTTTGCTCATTGTTAATAAGTACCTTGTTTTCAGAATACAAAATAATAACAATTTCTTTACAATATTCTTTAAGGACATTATATCTGTTTAAATAACCTGTCAAACGTGTTCTTCCCGAAATCTTACTATCCCCTACAGTCTGATTTGATTGAAACAAGGTATCTATGCGACTTTTAGTATTAGCATTGCATAATTTCTCTCTTGACTCTTTATGTATTAAAATAGGTAATGCCATAAAAACAAGCTTTATTTCACATGGTTTTTCATAGCCTGTCAAAAAACTTTGAACTAGTAATGAATAAAAATGTGTATTCATTGACAATCGCTTTATATTCTCAATGCTCATTTTCGTCACCTACTTTCCAATTAAATTCGGTATCATCCACTATATTATGTATAACACCATGCTGAAAAAAATCTTGATTGCGAATTATTGAACCGAAATCATCTGCATTCCATAACATAATATCATTATACAAATGTTTAGATATTTTTATCTGCTCGTTTTCGTCAACATCTTCGGCTTCTATTTGGCAATTTGATTTCGCATATCTCATTTTCTTCTCTAAATTGTTTCTGTATTGTTCTAAACTATGCAAGTACATAAAATTATCTTGAAAATATTCAGCAATAGTAATATCTGTCTTCCAATAATCAGAAATAGCATCTGTTATCATCACTTCATGCTTGATCTCTCGAATCGCCTTCACAAATTTCTTTTGTTCTAATTCACTTACCTCTTCATCAGGAACTTTCACCATCGCGTAACTGTTTGGCAATGGTATAACATCATCTCTCATATATGCTGGCGACACTCTTTGCAAAATCTCGTCAAACTCATCCTTAGTAACTTCCCACTTATGTGGAGGATCTTTTACTTTAATTAATATTTCTCCAAGCAATGCTCCTATATATCCATCACGATTTTGGTTTGGAATATGTCTAACATATTGTTCAAACTCTTTTGATATTCCTGATAACGATGTCCGCATATTTTCAATTATAAATTTATCTATAATATCAAGTAATTGTTTTTCATCATACGAATCATTAAATATCCTATTATACTGTTTCCTAAATCCGTCCTCTCTTTCCTTTTTTTCATCACCTATTTTTTTGATCCGATCTAATTTTTCTTGTTTACTTATTTTATTCCAATCACAAAAAGAGGAACTATCCGATACACTAGCCGTAGTACTTAATATAAATTCAGAAAAAGTTTTCACTCGCTCATACTCAGAATACCAATTTGCTAAAGTCTTCCAGAACTCTTCGTCTCTATCCGAAAGACTTTTATTCCCAAAATGATGTTTTACTTCCTTCTGAAATATACCACGCTCATTATTAACAATACTAACATCACCATTTTTTTCAATTTGAAGAATCTCTCCCTCTTTAAGTTTGTAGCAATCTCTTAACGCTACTAAATATTGATAAATATTCCCTGCTTGCTTTAATGTTGCATCATTAATTGCTGTATCCACTTTAATCACCTCTTTTGCCTTATTACTTCATTCACTAGATAGACAAAACTTTAAACTTATTCTTTCCCATCTTTTTTTATTTGTTTTTTATCTCCTCCACTAACTCATGCACCGTTGTACACGGACACATTTCTGATGGCTTTGTTTTTCCTTCTCGAATACATTGATCAAATTTCTGTTGTGCTATCTGTATCGCCTTTTCCTCGTCACCCGCTTTGCAGAGTTTTCCATACATCTGCTCGTCTGCCTTTGAATACTTCTGTCCTGTTTTATTCTCATACACTCTTCCAAATTCAGAGCAGCATGTCCATGAATCCTGAATTGCTGGCATAGAACCAAAGTAGGCATACATCCATATTTCAAAACATGGATTAGACCATCCCACTTGTATCCCTTTACTCTCCGCCTCATCAATAATCTCATCAAATCCCTGCACTTGATCTCTATCAAATACAATCCACGGAATACGATACTGTGCATCATAAGCTGTAAGTTCCAAACATTTATCAATCATTGCACGTGTTTTTGTTTCCACAACTTTGATAACAAGCTTATTTCTCACATCTTCTGGTAATTCTTTATGAAGTCCTGAAAAAAAACATCGTTCTGTAGCTTCTGTATCAGTAACAATCAAATAATATCCTAATTCTGGCACTTTGAATTGTTTTCTCTGTCCACGTGCTTTTCTATTACCTGTTCTATCCTTTTTCGCCATGCTTAATCCTCCTTTTTTCGAGGTCTTAAACCGGTTTCCTCGGATGTCTGTATAAGCGCTTCTCTAAATATATCTATTGCTTTAAGCATAGGAATCGCACCATACTTTCCAATCAAATAATTTTTCTCATAACTTTCATCCTTACGAATACGTGCACCATCTTCATCAACAAAATCAGCTAGTGAATAAAGGGTTGAAACTCCTCTTTCGTCCTTCTCCACAAACCAAATCTCATCTCGTCTCAACAATTGATTAGACAATTGCCATGTATCATGAGTCGTAAACACAAGTTGTGCGTGATTAGTATTTATTTCTGGATTCAAAAATGTAAGCAAGAAATTTCTTACAAGCAACGGATGCAATCTAGCATTTAATTCATCAATAAAGAATACGCTCCCTTTCTCCAATACTTCCTGTAACTCAGGATATAAAGCAAACATCTTCAATGTTCCTGCTGATTCTAACCCCAAAGGAAGCTCTGCCATTTCATCAGAATCAATCATATTATGAAGCGCATTAATCTTATATCTATCCTCTTTCGATTCAGCCTCCTGTGGAACCTTCTCTATTCTGAAATCCTTAATGTGTTCATCAAATGATGAAAAGTATTCTACAACCTTTTGCTGTACATTCTTATCCTCCACAAATCCCTTCGGCAATCTACGTGACATAAAGAAATTAGTGAACGGATCTCCAAAATCAGCAAATTCATTGGCAATAAACCAATCCCTAATCGCCTTACACTTGCCAATTTTTAACTTCGCTCCCAATGAAATAATTAGCACTTGCTTTTCTAATGCAACCTGAATATTATCTCTACTACTCTTTGGGAATCCAGACAAATCAAGTTCCTCATCAGCTGATCCTCGGTAAAACACCGAACTATACTTTCTAGCAGTCTTTGCCTTGGAATTAAGCCACTCTTCAGTTACACCTTCCTTATCGACGCAAAAACCATAGTTATAAGTGCGTTCTGACTTATCACCAGGCAATGTGAAATAAACTTCAAAGCTGGATTCTGCATTGGCTGATACCGTGTCAAACAAAAACGGAGTTGGTCTAAACTTCTTAAACTTTTCTTCTTCATCTCCATACTTAAAAGAGTCTGCAACATAATCAGACATATATTCAAAAGCATTATATATATTAGACTTTCCGCTTGCATTTGCTCCATAAATAGCAGCAACAGGCAAAATCCTCTCGCTGCCAATTGTCACTACTCTATCCGAAAACTCTGTCATCTTTGCAGCCGACAAATCCAACGTAGCCTCTTCTCTAAACGATTTGAAGTTTTTAAAATTAAATTGAATTAACATAATTGCTACCTCACCTTCTATATCTATTATTTATTATATGCATATTTTTTAAAAAATCAACACGCAAGTACGATTTTTTCTCACCTCTATGTATTTTTATTCTATTTCTCCATATATATACAAAAAAGCAGCTATAAACTTATTAATTTATAGCTGCCGTAATATTATTCTTCATATCACTTAATCTACATTTAATATAACAATATCCCTTTATCACTTTCACCAAAACATTACATTATGCTGGCATATCAAACTTTGGCATTGCATCAATCATCTCTTGCAACGGGCTCCAACTCATTGGATCAAATTCTTCCTCTTCGGAATCTTCCTTTTCTTCAAAATAATTACACTCACTAGAATGCTTCTTTATTTCCGCATCTGTATTCGGTAACTTTTGATATGCTCTAGTTGATTTGAACTCATCAGCAACATTATGAATCGCAACCAATATATATTCCTTTGCAGGATCTTTGTCTGAAACACTTGCAGTTGCCTGCATAATGATATTGTTCGCTTCTTGCTTCGATTTCGCATGCTTCAGTTGCTCTTTTACTGCTTCTGCCCTTTGCCGAATACGAACATACTGCATATACAACTGTGGATTGGTTTCTTTCAAATATTGCTCTTCCTTCTTTGACAATTTCTTACCTGAACGAAGTTTTGTATCTATACTTGAATTAAATTTTTCTTTTTCATCATCTGTCATGCTATCACTTACTTGCGTATGCATCTTATCTACAATATATCTTGCAATTGCACCTTTAGATGAAAAATCAATTTGCTCTTTTTCTTGAACATTCTTTGATACTAAATTCATACTACTTACCATAATTTCTCCGTCCTTTTTACAAAAATCATACTGGCTTTAGCTGTGATGAATATTTTTCCGCCTTATCTTTGTCGATATGCATATTCGTCTCATCACCAACTAAAATACCTGAAATCTCCTCTAATTTCTCAATAAACTTTTTATAAAATTCTTTTTCCTGCTCTCTGTACATACGAGCACTCTCACTACGGTTGCCATCAGGTGTTAAAGGATTTTCCAAATCATATAATAGTTCTTTTGCTGCTTTTAAAGCAGATGCTACGGAATCACCAAATACATTTTGATAGTCTTCCACCCCATTCTCTCTATTTATAACTTGGCGAACAAGAAGTTGAGATATATGTTTCATCTGCCCACCTTCTAAATAACCTGATTCCTTAGCAGCATCCATCCACGCAGACTTAACGATTGCTGGCGCATTTGGTGCCGCCTTGTCAAATGCATCTGCATGTGCAGCATATAAACTGCTTGCTTCTAAATTCTCAGATAAAAACATTTCCCAGAACTCTTTAGAACCAGAAAATTTCAAATCAACATCTTTTGCAAATGAATTTATGAAATCTTCTACTCTCTTTGCATCACTAGGGTTATTGTATTTTATTTCCCAACTACTAATTATTTCTCCATTTTGACATTTATTACTTACAATTCCCTGCTCTGTAAATGCTGTAATCGTCCATACTTTTTCTTTGTTTTCATCTTCCTCTACAGTTGCGCACTCCGTAACTCCTTCGTTTCTTGAAACACCTACTGTTGTTGTATCAGTTAGCATTATTTCCTCATATTTAGACATTGCTTTATTTTCCATTTCCTGAGCAGCTTGTGCAGTATGTAAAACAGTCTGATCATCTGTATCTAAATTCTTTGTCCAGTTTGATTCATCACTGTTTTCTTCCGTTTCACCGCCCTCTAAAGAACCACCTGCAGCAACATCAAGAGCCGCTGAAGACGCAGCTGTTGTTTTCATATCTGCCGAGGCTTCCATTGCAGCTTTCTTCGCAGCTTCGTCCTGCATTTCTTTTAACTGTCTGATTCTTTCTTTAAAGGCATCAATGTATTTATCAATTCCCTCAAGTAAATTATCCCATTCGTCATCTGACATTTCACGCCAGTCTTTATCTTCCTTTAACTCCTGTGAAGTTAACTCATGGGATTCTTCAAGCATTTTAATCAAATCAGAGGCGCTTAAAGTTTGTCCAGTTCTTGGGTTCTCCAATGATGTCTTAGATTTTGCCAAGGAATCTGTCCAATTCATTTTTTTATTCATAATATTTTCAAGAGAACCAAAATCAGCACCATCTGTTGGAGACATTACACTCTTCAATGCATTCCAGCTTCCCCATTTGCTACTTACGCCCTCTCCAATCGCATCCTTATACTGACAATAAGCAAACATTTCCACTGGTGTAGCATTCTTCGGATCAAACTCTGATAAATTAACATCTATCACTTCGTCCCCACTACCAGTAGCAACCTTTACGCGAATTATAGTATCATCACTCCCTGGTTTTGTAACAAGAGAAGCTGACATTCCATATCCCATATGACCAGCATTTGCAAATCCTATTCCAAGTGGTGTAATCTGCTCACTTTCTGCTTTTTCTTCCTGTAATTTTTCACTAGAATGCACTTTGCTTAATTCAAAAATATCTGGAGCCTCTGATTGTTCAATCTGAGTAATATCCATCGACAGATATTTCACAAAGTAAGGTTCAAACAATGACTGGATATCCTCTTTTGCGTTCATCATTTGACGAAATGTATCAAAGAAACGATTTGCATGATCCATGATACTCTTTGCTTTATCCATGACACTTCCATTCTTTAGGTTATTTATCTTTTCTAAATAATCCATTTTTTCTAAAATGTCATCTGTATCAAAATAATCATCCTCTAAAAATTCTGCTGTTTCCTCAGTCTGTTCAAAATACATACACAACGCAGAAAACTCTGGAAAATCTGCGTATTCTGGATCCACATCTTCTGGATTGATATCTTTTTCAAATGGATTTCCATCCTTATCGTATCCCTTTACAGTATATGTTTTATCATGTCCATCATACTTGATAAATATCTGAAAACTCTGCTCTGTCTTTTCGTATGAATACATCATCTCGCCTGATTCATTTTCAGAAGCATATAATTCTTCTGTCTTAATATTGGCAACAATACATTTGCAATAAGGAGCTGATGTTATCACTTTTCTTGCGGCTTCCTTAAAATCATGCATCGGATCATCATCAGAGATTTTCTGATTCACAAAATCATCTGATAAATTTGAGAGCGAACCACTTCTGCTCTTTGTTACACATTTATAATAATAACTGGAACTACTATTATACGTTCCTAATCCTGCTATTGACATATTGTACTCCTTTCTGCAGTCAATCTGGCATTCATGACTGCACCGCTCTCCTGAAAGGTCCAAGCGGTTTTATTCTTACTTTTCAAGCAAAAAATCATAAAACTTCTTAAAGTCTAAATATCCCTGAATATTCCCTGCTCCATATTGCATATCCATAAAGTCTTTTATGACTTTAAACCAATTCTTTTTCTCATACAAATTTGAAATATCATAATCTGCAGAAAAGGAATTGTTGTTTTGTGTAGGCATCATTAAAAACTTATTCAAAGCATCTGGATATTCCTTACTATCTGACAAATGACAAGCATATGCATACAAATCAAAGGTATCACAGTTTTTTATATCCAATTCCGATATATCTACCTCGCGTTCCTCAAGCAAATTATTATCATCATCCCAAATTCTCATTAAATACTTAGGTTCATTAGGATCGAAATCCGCAGGTTTATATACCGTTGTACTTGTACCAGCTACCGCATCTCCCCAAGCACCTATAACCTTGTTTCCATCACAATCAACAGAACCATGTAATTGAATTGTTTTCCCAGTGGAACTAACATTATTCATTGCATTTTGGAAACTTCCAATTTGCGTTTTATTAGCTGTCTTTGCTGCTCCCAAATAAGGATTCATATTCGGTGCAATACCACCAATATTCATATAAACGCCTCCTCCCATCATTTATTTTTACAATAAAAAAAGCGTAGAGCTTCAACACATATCATTCCGTTGAAAATACTACGCCTTCCCTAGCTAAGTAATATATCGGATTTGCAAAGTAAAACTTTTAGCAATCCATCCTACTTTATACTACTTTTTTATATAATTGTCTCTATATCCTGCCATTGAAATGCATTCGCTCTGGTTGGATTGATTTTTTCCACTTATCAAATGCATCTGTAATATGATTTTCAATAGAATCTTTTCTATCTTGTTTTTGAATAGAATAATCTTCATCCATATAAAAGCGAAAAATGCCATTAATTTTATCCATTAAACTATTCTCACTTATTGAACTACTATGAAATAATTGATTCCACGAGCTGTTTAGTGATGCATTTACTAACTTTTCATAAGCTCTTGCTTTGCCAGCAAATCCATCTCCACCAGAAATCTCCACTTTTCCATTATTTATACGGAAAGAATATATTTCAGCAGGATTTATTTCTCCTTTTAACTCTCTTATTTTTTCTGATTTTTCCGCGTTACTCATATGCTCCAACATATTTGCAAGGATATCCTTCTTATCCATTCCCAATAATGTCTTTTTGCTATATGTTGATTCTTGAGATAATTCATTCGAAGAATTACCAACTGACATTTTCTCGTTCGAATTATTGTCTGCAACTACATTTTCATCGTGTACTTTCTGATTATTCACAGCAGTATTATTTGCATAATCATAATAATTTTTTTGTACACCACTATTATCTCGAATTGAAGTCATATATGTCACATCCTTCTCAAAAAATTAAAGCGCTTCAATCCAAAGTATCCATCCTCTGAATGACGCGCCTTCCCTTGCTATTATAGATATCGTCATATCTTATTAGACACTTAACACTCACTTACAATTTTTACGTTTTTAAAAACCCACTATTTAGAACCACTCCTATATAATTAGTCTGTTCTGTTGTTGCTCCATTTAAAGTATCTTTTGCCATTTTACCAATCCTATATATTTTCAGCAGAGATACTAATACTGCTTTGTTCGTAAGCTGCAGCAGCCATAGCACTTGCATTTGTTTGATATAATAAGTTTGGCACTGTTACCAAAATCTCATTACTCTTCATATTGCCTAAAAAAATTTTTTCTAAACGCTGTTGGCTTCTGATTTGTTGTGCCACATACTCTGCATGTTCGCTTCTTCTTTTCTCGATTGCTTTCTTTTCCTGTTCTTTTACATGCAATCGTCTGCGTTCAGCCTCTTTTTCTTTTCTTTCATAATATGCATCTACCATTTCTGAACTACTCTTTGTAATCTCTCCACCACCGCCTGTAACACGAAAATGTGCTATGTCTCCATTTTCATCTAACGAAATCAAATAAGATAATATTCTCCCTGGTCTTGTAGGATGTGTCGCAATAAAGTTCTCCACATTGTTCATTACCTTCTTTGCAAGTTCAGGATCATTTTTCATCTTTTCTTCCAACGCTGGTGGAACAACTATTGATTTCTTCCCAAGGGTTGAATTTAGTCGTGACTGTACTGATGAGTCCGACATAGCAAGATCAGCTCCACTTGGTTTCCAATCACCAATCGAATCATCCACTTTATCTTGAAAGAATTTCTCGCTTGGAAAATCATTTCTCTCCCATACACCTTGAGAAATTTTAGAAGCATCCATCACATGATAATACGCTCCAGGATACTTTGATTTCCACATTTCTTCAAAACTCTGTCCTGTCATTGCATTGCTACCTTCCCCCATAGCTTTAATTGCATCTAAAAAACTCACATCACTTTGTCTTGAAGAAGCACATATTTTACTAGCTAATACAGCATTATATGTACTTTTCTCAAATCTGCTTACATCCATTACCATCTACGTCACTCTCCCTATCATTTAAATCATCTTCTATACCTTATTCTATTTCTATATTTTCCTCATCCCTGTTGATAATACCGCCATTGCCTCAATATAAAGGGACTCCTTCGCATCGCTCTCTCTTTCAGTAATCAATTCTCTTTGATCTATATCACTTGTATCTTTTCTTGCATGAAATGTGTTACGATTGTAAATCTTTTTTTCTCCATTACTTAATGTTGCTAAATACTCCGTTCCATGTGTTGTTACAGTATAATTTTCTACATCTCCATTTTCATCTAACTCAATTAAATAACTTCCTGTTTGCAAAGCCATTTTCGCTTGTGAATGACTTTCGCCATTAGCCATTCCTATCGCCACATCAGCAGAATCATAATTTTTCTTCCATGTACTAACTTTTTCCATAATTTTCAATGCAAAGACACTATCTGATTCCATTTTCTTTTGTAAACTTTCTGGCATAATGATTGTAATTTGCGAATCTCCAATGCTCTTTGCGCCATTTTGTGCAAAATCAGACCATTCAGAAATATCTTTACCTTTAGCCTTCCAGCTATTTAAACACTCTGCAGTTGTCGCTTTCTCAAAGTATTTCCAAAACGGGAAGTCATTCCTATTCCAATTTGACTTTGAAACATCACAATTACCAGTTTTGATATTTACATTATACCCCGCAAACGCTGCTACATTTCTAATATCCAATATACCTCTTCCCTTCTCACAACTTCCCTCAACCTTATTTACTACGCACTGAAATCAATATGACTACCTGCTTCATTTTCTTTACTGTTTGTTCCCTTTCCAGAATAATCATATGTCTGTATCCTTGTGTCATTATCTTCTAACATCTCCTGAAACTTCTCTTTTTCCTGCTTTCTTTTTTCTTCAATAGCTTTCTGCTTCTTAGACTCCAGTTTCTTAGCTTCCGCTTTTTTCTCTGCTTGCTTTTTTTCAGCTCTTTTCTTGGCAAGCTTGTCTGTCATTGATTTAGTGGCCTTTGTTCTATTTTTACGCGCCGATGTAGCAGGATCAAGATTATCATAAAGGAAACTCTGATTTCTTACCTGTGGATGCGAATCAGATGATGACCAAGGAGTGTCCGACATGCCACTTCCAAGATATGGAATACCATCTTCACCAGCGTATTTTCTATTTTTTTCACTTAACGAAAATATACTACCAATAATATGACTTGTAACATTTCTGCCGTCGCTATATGTGAGTGTATATGCCTTTCCAGTCTCCATCTCTCTATCCATTAATCCATATACTTTTCCTCGATAAGCAGGATCCTCTGCCATCTTTTTTAACTGGCTATCATCAATATATAAATAATGCTTTCCCTTCACCACATCTTTAGGTTCACGATTTGTAAGCGTATAATCCGAAAACATTTCTGTTATTTGCTTTTTTAAATCTTCCACTGACATGGCTCCATCTTCCATCGTCTTTGAAGTATAATAACTGGTCACCTTTTTTCCATATGCAATGGCAGAATCATTCGCATCCTCCAAATACTTATACGCTTTTGCTCCATTCCATGTTGGCTTTGCATTATTATTTGTCAGCTTTGTTTTATTTACATACATATTACTGTAATTATTTACATTCGAAATATTCATAGCGATATCTCCTTTCATCATCCTCATATCACGCCTTAGCATCAAATCCAACAACAATGGAACCACCCTTATGACTTGTACTTGAATTAGCAATTCCCAAGTTTATTTTTTCTGTTAAATCCTTTATATCTGTTCCTGTTGCCGAGATTGTTGTCATTTCTTCAATAGCTTCTTTTTTCGCCTGTTCTTGCGCTAGCATTTCTTCCATTCTTTTTTCTTCTGCTTTTTCAGCCGCTTTCTTTTCCTCTTCCTTCTTTTCTGTTCTTCTCTTTTCAAGTCTTTCCTGCAACTCTTTTCTCGCTTTTTCTATTCCAGGATCTACTTCTGTCTGCGTACACATTTCTGATGTTATACTGTCATAGCCATTTATAGTAACGCTATGATACATAATTTTTGCTCCACTTGCTTCTGCAATATTTCTTGATTTTTCTATAGCTGCTGGTAAGATAGACAAGTTGTACTCCAACCACTGCGCTTTTTTCTCATCATTCATAGCCTCTTCCAAGAAAGAGTCATTTATCGCCACCGTACAATTTTTATCTTTGAAGCAATCATAATTATCCTTTAAATATTTCTTATAATCTTTTGCGTTATTATATGTCTTGCTTGAAGACATACCATCTGTAGTTTTATCTGTTTTGATACTGTCCTTTTGCTTTTCTCCAATATTATGATTTTTATAATCCGAATAATTGTTAATAACAGAAATCTCCATTGCATCTACCTCCAAAAAATCATTTATTCACTCTACAAACTATCTCTTATTCTTCTTATCGTCTCATGCTGTAGTAATATAAATACAAAAGGAGTGAACCGCATAATTTATGGTGTGAAATACAAAACCTGTGAGTAAAACTACTCACAGGTTTTGCAAAGCATAACAGTTAAAACAAATATTCTTTTTCCATCTTTGTTCTGTAATTCTATATCAGTTCCTCCCATATACTTTTGGGCTGATTTTTCTATATTGTACATTCCAAAACCATGCATCTCTTTGTCTGCTTTATGGCTAAGCAGCATCCCACTTTCATCATCCATCACAATATCAAAAAATGTATTATGGATTTCTATAAAAAACAGATTCCCTTTTTCGTAAGATAATACTGTTATTTCACGATCACCTTCAACCTTTTCACATGCTTCAATTGCATTATCAATGGCATTATTCAATATCACTCCCACATCATAGACATCTATCTGCTTTTTAGATGGATAAGAAAAATCCGAGGTGAATTTTATATTTTTCTTAATTGCCTCCTGACTTTTATGATGAATTATGACATCCGTAATAGGATTTCCTGTCTGAAATGCAAAATCCAATTTATTGATAGTTTCTTCCATTTCACCAATATAATCCTTAAGTTCCAGACCTTCAGGATCAACACCTGAAGTTATACACATTGCAATATTAGCAAGATGATTTCTCATGTCATGTTTTAATCCTTTTATATCAGAATAGATTTCCTGCATCTCAGCCACTTCTCTTTGAATCTGCGTCACTTGACTTTCCAATACTTTGCTTTTAAGCATCTCATCATGGTACCCAACAATATTTTGAAATATAATAACTGTAATAATTATGGAAGCAAGTAAAAGAATACATGCAATCGGAATCCAAACCAATGTAGCTGTTACTTTTTCATAAATAAAAACAGGAACTCCATCTTCAACAGAATAAAACATCATACGAATCGCTACTGATACACATATCGCACATATTGCCGGCGTTATAAGAAAGAAATATTCTGGTTTTGAAAATTTGTATTCTCTCCTTACAAACTTTTTGTTTATTAAATGCAAATAGCCACCTAATAACAGAACATACACCATATCAGTGATTAAGAATACAATTATGTTTCCAAACCCCAAAAAACCATCCACCTGTTTCGTTGTTGATAATAACCCTTTATCAAACAGACTGTTAAACAAATCCATCTCCCAGTCAAAGGCAATATGATATACAATGCTCGCAATATATTTCACCGTTTCTTTTCCAGCTAAAAATGTAGCTATTACAAAAAACTGTTTTGTAATATCCTTACGAAACAAAAACAATTGCAAAGCAAATATAAATGTTGCATTTATAACCACTGCGATAACATCCACAATCGGATATTTTCGAGCTACAACTTCAAATGCTAAAAATTGAAGAATTATATAGAGAATCATCCATAAAAAACATGTCAGTTTTTTATTTCGTTTTGATGTCAAAAATGAACAAGAATATAATCCACTTAACACACCACAAATGAAATATATTGAAACTGGTAACATCATTTGTCTAAACATTTACAATCCCTCCAGACTTCGCATATCTCATATATTCCTTTATAAATTCGGAATACTTTTTTCGTGCAAGTATCAAGGTATCTCCATTCACTACATGTATCGTATCTGCACTGTAAGCTGATATTTTTTCCATATTTACAAGATAGCATCTATGACAGCGATAAAAATTCAAACCAAGTTCATTTTCAAACTCATCCATTTTTCCATATATCTCAATATTTCCATCATTCGTATGAATAATCACTTTCTTATTGTTACTCTCAACATAATATATATCTTTCAAAAACACCTTTTTTTGCATACCAGAAGACTTCAGAATAATATATTGCTTTTCCAACATTTCTTTTGCTATCACATCCTTCATAGCTCGATCAAGAACTTCCACCATCTTTTTTTCATCCAATGGTTTCACAAGATAATGGTAAGCATTCACATCAAATGCCGCCTCCATGTATTCTCTATAACCTGTCACAAAAATTATGATACCTTTCATCAAATGATTCTTCTCTTGCTTTTCGCGAATTTGTTTCGCCACCTCAATACCAGTAAGAGTGTCCATTTCTATATCAAGAAATATGATATCAAACTCTTCTGTTGAATCTAACAATTTTTCACCTGAAGAAAACTCTATAATCTTTAAGTCGTTTATTTGTTTTTTTATCAGACATATTAAACTATGTCTGATTTGGACTTCATCATCACAGACAGCGATCTTTATCATTGCATCAATTCCTTTCCAGTTTACACATCCATATTTATTTTATCGTAATAATACAATATTTTCCCCTAAAAAAGGCGCGAGATACTTTTTTTATGGTGTGAAATAATCTTTGTTAAATAAAAGAACGTAGGAATTCAACATCATAAACATTGAACTCCTACGCTTTTTATTATCACTTGAAAATTTTCAACTAAATTTGTATTACTCTACCTTCACACCAAACTTATAGTTACTTGGATGCTCAACATCCCAAATATCTGCTCCATATGGGACATCAATCTTTCGGTTTTCATCAACAGTATATTCGACACCACCGACTTTCAATTTTGTTCCTGGTTCATAGTTTCTAGTCAACATACCGCTTTGAATCGTGTTATAATATCTGTCATCGTACTGTTTTTTACTATACACTGCCACAGCATTTTTCCCTTGTGATAAAAACTGTGTCCTACTTTCAGTACCTATATTAATATTGAAAAATCCACCAGTTATGCCTACATCCGCTAATCTCTTGCGAACCTCTTTTGTTGAATATGATAATCCCAGAGAAGCAGGAGTCTTACTTGCTACTTGATTCCAAAAATCATTGTACTTCGATGCTTCCTTATCATAATCTCCAAAAATATCTGTCAATGCTCCAGCAAGAGCAAGAACCTTATGCTCTTTACCCGAATCATCCGTAAATTTATAATAGGATGTTCCTTCAAACGAAATCGTGTTATCCTTCACTTCCATAGTTTTAGGATTATTATAGTTTAAAGCCGCTTGCAACCCCTTTAAGCTACATGTTTTTCCTGTATTACCCAATGTAAACTTGTCACCATCAACACTCCAAGAAAAGCCATTTTTAGCAACTCGCTCCAAATCTCTAACCATTTCATCTGCTGAACATTGTCCCTTAGAAGTCTCTGCCAAAGTTCCTTTCGCAGTATATGTAGTTCCAGATATCTTTGCTCCTTTACTATAAGCATCGCCATCAAAACTTAGATTTAGTACTCCTGCTGATATTTTCCCTTTTTTTGAACCTAATAATTGCGAAACCAATTTTTGTTGATTTTGTAGTTTTGTATTATTCCAATTATAGCTTGGTCTATTTGAATTAAATCTTATATTCATACAGCCAACCTCCTAGTTACTCTTGTAAACCAAACACTTCTTTATAATTTCATATCAAATCCACGCTTAAAAGTCTCTCCATACTGTCCCATAGTTTTCGTCAAAGATTTTTCTATTGATTCCCTAGTAATTCCATCCAATGCACCTTCTTTGATTTTCATTCCAG
The DNA here is from genome assembly GCA_030533405.1 of Eubacteriales bacterium. GTDB lineage: Bacteria > Bacillota > Clostridia > Lachnospirales > Lachnospiraceae > CAG-590. The sequence goes on along the minus strand of JAUNJF010000030.1, from coordinate 874 downwards.
GTTTCCAATTTGGATCAGCAGCTTTTACAGCATCATAAAAAGCCTGATTATATTGTCTTTCATACTGCTCTAAAGTCCATGTTCCCTTTAATCTATCTTCCTTTTTTGCACCTTTTTGATAATTATAAAAAACATCGGACCTTTTTGTAGTATCACCATTGGCTACACCATTCTCTTCCAAAAACTCACGCTTTGCATTATCAAACATTTCTTGTCTATTTTTTTCTGGAATATCAATAAGTACATGTCTTTTAGAAATTGGAATGTTAGTTGCATCCATACCAGAGATTCCTGATGGACTTATGTAATCTCCGTCTGCATCATAACTTTTCATGAGATTCTTTATGCCCTGTGGATTCGTGTACATCATACCATTTCCACTTTGCATCATTCTACTAATAGCTGCTTTATACTGCTTGCTATTGGTATCAATTCCTGCTGCTTTAAGTTGATTTTGTGCAGATTTCGTGCCTATTTTTGATAATTGAATAGTACCAAAAGAATTCTTCATTTTTCCTTGGTTATTGTTAAACAAAAAACTATAATCCATTATCCTTGAGCCCATATTCTGCCCCCCTTAATCATTTATTTATATAATAATTGCTACTCATAAGACTATTCACGAAATCCATTGATAATTTGTTGGTTTCCTTGAAATTTTGCTTAAACATATCTGCCACACTTTTCATTTTTGCATCCAAGTCTTTTGGCATAGTTTCATTTGCCTTTGCGTATTTTTTATGTTCCTGTTTTACTTCATCAGCATTACTATCTCTCTTATATTTTGCCAACTGTTCAGCATACTTCTCAAGTGCAGATGCCATTTCATCAGATTGCTTAACCATAGAGGCAATCCCCTCTGTACTCTTTTCAT
>JAUNJF010000007.1 GCA_030533405.1 Eubacteriales bacterium | reverse complement strand
CACACAGAAAGTATCGTGTTGTTGCGCAAGAATGCATATGAGGGGTATGAACCACAGGTAGATGATTGTGCGTGCATTTACGGATAAAGCTTTGCTGTTTTTGTAAAGATAGAAAACGGGGGGATAAAATATGATGGCAGCGTTAGAAACGATTTCTTACACACCAATGCTTTATGAAACATTTTGGGCATTGATTCCGCCAATCGTTGCGATTGTGCTTGCGCTTATAACGAAAGAGGTTTATAGCTCTTTGTTTGTGGGAATTACAATTGGCGGTGTGTTATATGGTATTTGTCAAAATGGAGAAAGTGTAGATTTTAATCTTGAAAGGTCAGTAAGTCATATTTTTCAGGATGGTATGATCGGTTCGCTTTCCGACCCATATAATGTGGGCATTTTAGTGTTTTTGGTAATACTTGGAATTATGGTTTGTCTGATGAATGAGGCAGGCGGTTCTGCTGCATTTGGTAAATGGGCAAGCACGTATATTAAGAGCAGAGTAGGTGCGCAGATTGCAGCCATTGTTCTTGGTATGTTGATTTTTATTGATGATTATTTTAATTGTCTTACGGTTGGTAGTGTGATGCGACCGGTAACGGATAGTCATAAGATTTCAAGGGCAAAGCTTGCGTATTTAATTGATGCGACAGCTGCCCCAATCTGTATCATTGCGCCTATTTCTTCCTGGGCTGCTGCGGTATCTGGATTTGTAGAGGGAGAAGACGGATTCTCGGTATTTATTCGAGCAATTCCTTATAACTATTATGCGATTTTCACGATTATCGCAATGTTTTCTATTGTATTGCTTAAGGTGGATTTTGGCCCAATGAAGGTTCATGAGAGCAATGCTGCAAATGGAGATCTTATAACGGTTAAGGATGCACAGTTTGAAAAAGTGGAGTATCAGTTTACCAATTCTAATGGTAAGGTAATAGACCTTGTATTTCCTATCATTATGCTGATTACCAGTTGTGTGATTGGAATGATTTACACAGGTGGATTTTTCTCGGGCGAGAACTTTATCAGTGCATTTTCCAATTCTGATGCGTCAGTAGGTCTTATGCTTGGTAGTTTCTTTGCACTTGTGATTACAATTGTTTTCTACTTATGCAGAAATGTTATTCAGTTTAAAAAGATTTGTGAATGCATTCCAGAGGGCTTTAAGGCAATGGTACCTGCAATCCTGATTCTTACATTTGCGTGGACGCTTAAATTTATGACAGACAGCTTGGGTGCAAAGGATTATGTTGCAGGTCTTGTGAAGTTGATGTCGGGTAATTTGATTAACACCTTACCAGCTATTATATTCCTAATTGCTGTTTTTCTTGCGTTTGCAACAGGTACTTCATGGGGAACCTTTGGTATTCTGATTCCGATTGTGGTAAATGCGTTTCAGGATAAGAATCCAGTATTAATGATTATTTCCATTTCTGCATGTATGGCAGGTGCAGTTTGTGGCGATCATTGTTCGCCTATTTCAGATACTACGATTATGGCTTCAGCCGGGGCACAATGTAATCATGTAAGCCATGTATCAACGCAAATTCCGTATGTCATCGTTGTTGCGGTGATTTCGTGTTTGGCATATGTAATTGCAGGTTTTGTTCAAAATCCGGTTGTGCCGATGGTGGTGGGAATTGCAGCGATTATTGGTATTTTTACAGCCATTAAATATGTGACAAAGCCGGTAGAGTTGGAAAGCTAATGCTTAGTGGGAGATTATAAAGTGAAGCATTAAGGCTATCATGTTGTAAAGGCTTGTGTCGTAGTGTAGTTTGGTGGGATTTTGCACGTTGAGACCGTTTGCTTACTGTCGCGTAAACCTTGATTTTATGCGGGTTTGAGGGCATTTTTTAAAAATATGTGACTGTGTTTTTAGACGACGAAAATGTGTATAAAACCGTAGGGGGTAAACAATTAAAAATGGCCTTAGACGTGCGCGAATAATATATGATTTCAGGTGAAAAATGGCTTGGAGTTGGTGAAAAATCGGCATAAAAAATGTTCGCACAAACAGAGGTAAGTCGTTTGAGAGAAAAGATTATGATGGAGAAAAAAATAAATGGATAAATTTTTTAATGAAGAAGATTATAGATTACTAGATAAAGATATTTTTACATTTCAAGTTCTTCAAAGAATTATGCCAGGAAATTGTAAATTGAAGTTAACGGATCATAAGAATTTTATACTGTGTTATTCTACACCACCATTTCCTGTTTGGATCTGGACGGTTGATGATATTGATGAAGATATAAAAGAGCTGATATGGGCTGCAATGAAACAATATGATTTGTTAAATAATGATATTAGTTTTAATGTAAAATACGAATTTGCAGAGTACTTGGAGGATAAGGCACAGGAAGAAAATCTTAAGTTGAAAATCATAACAAACATGCTGGCTTATGAGTGTAGGAATCCAATTGAACCGCATGTATTAGCTGAAGGAAAAGTATATAGATGTTCGTTAGATGATCTTGAAGAGTATACACAAGTAAAAAAAGCATTTCATGACGCAATAAAACTTGACCAGAAGGATGATGAAGGCTATAGGAATGATGCTAAGAGTGAGCTTGAATCTATTCCAGTATTCTTCTGGAAAAATATGGATGGTGAAACAGTTGCTGCATGTGATGTAAGAATAGATGGTGAGATGGCTTGTGTGGGACAAGTTTATACGCCTCCACAGCATAGAAGAAAGCATTATGCAGAAAATGTTGTCTACTATGCGACAAAAGAAGCGTATGAAAAAGGATTTATTCCAACCTTGTATACTAATGCTGATTATGCAGCATCTAATAAGTGTTATCAAAAAGTTGGTTTTGAAATTAGAGGAAGCCTATGTATGGTTGGCTTTGATAAAAATTAATAATGTAAACCATAAGTTCTTGAAAAGACATAAAAATCGTGATATTATATCCGAAAAATCGGAATAAAAATAACGAAAGGATATTATATCATGAATATATATGAAAAAATATTTGCCAGACTAGAAGAATTAAATATGAGCCAGATTGAATTATCACGAAGAACTGGTATTGCTACCAGTACGATTAGTGACTGGCGTAAGAAAAAGATTAATCCACAGGCGGACAAGCTGGTTGCTATTTGTAAGGCACTTGATATGTCGCTTGTGGATTTGCTTTGTGATGAGGAAGAATCCGATCAGGTAACTCAGACAGATTATATTTTTGATGAAAAACATATCATTGAAGTATTTAGAAACTCAGATTATGAAACGAAAAGAAGATTACTAAGATATTTTGAGTTAGTTGAAATATGCGAAGAAATCAATCAGGAAAATGAGACAAAAAACATTAAGAGAAATGTATCTGTTATCCAGGATGTTGATGGGAATAATATTGTTATTATTAATGATATCAGATTTAAGGGAAAACGTTCTGTAGACTGGAAAGATGTTAGAGAGTATTTAAAAGAGTATGTTGGAGAATTTTATACAATTGCCGCAACTGGAGATATTGTCTATATTGGTTCTGATCTCCCAAAGGAATATAGTGGATCAAAATATACTAATAGCATAAAAGGTACAAATGCAAAGGCAAAAGCAAATGCAACAACGGGACTTCCTGAAATGATAGAGATAGCAGTAGGAAAACATTTTAGAGAGAATCATGAGGATAAGCATAAAAGAGATGCAAAAAATGGATGGTACAGATATGATTCTAGATTTGCACTTCCAGTTTATGACGACAAGGGCGAATTAGAAAGGTACAATGTCTTTCACGCATCTATGCTGGTACGCCATTCAAATGATGGTAAATTGTATTTGTATGATGTTATAGACATAAAAAAAGAAACGAGCAACTCTCTCGGCGAATAATCGCTTACCAGACAAAAAACCCATTTCCTTTATAAAAGGATAATACTATGGAAAGTGGCGATTGTCAATCCGTTTATTCGGAAAAGATAGCGGACACTGATAATGGTATTAAATGGTGGAAATGGTGGAATGGTGGAAAAATTTTTCTTTTCTTGTAACGAACACGTAAAATATTACATGAATATATGAAAACAAAATCTTGGTAAGGAAGGAGGTAAGGAATGCATGCAGTCGCTGGATGAAATATATCGTGAGTATGCGGATATGGTATATCGCTTTTTGCTGCCGAAGACGGGAAATGAATTTATCGCGGAAGAAGTGACGCAGGAGACATTTTATCAGGCTGTCAGGTGCAGTGAAAAATATGATGGAACCAGCAAGGTATCTACTTGGATTTAAATAAGCATGTTGTGGATACTTTTCCTGTTGGGGAAAATGTCTGGGTGGATGGAGAACATAGCTCGAACGGAGAGAAGTGATATGCATTTCGGATATAAGGCGTTAATCCTTGGTAATCATAATACGTACTGCATTCACACATTGTGAATTGTATTAGGAATAAACAAAAAATATACAAGGAGAGTAGAGTACTATATGAAGAGATTATTTAGAAAGCATGAAAAATCTAACAAGTTGTTTAGGAAATTAGTTGCCAGTGCTTTATGCTTGGCTATGGCATTGTCCTTAGTAAATGTTCAAATTGCTGCTGCATCTAATGCGCCAGTAAAGAATCCAAAACAGGTTTATAGCGAAAAGACAGGATTAAAGTCTACTTATAGCGTGATTTATTTTGGATCTTATCCACAGGCGGAGGTTGTTCCAAGTGTTGATAAGGAGACAACAGTATCTAAAATTCGTCGTAATAGGGGTAATGATTATATTGTTGATGCCAAGATATATAGGGCACTTACAAGTTGTAAAAAGTGGGATGCGAATGGAGATGCTGTTATTGATGGTGTTCAGTATCGTCGAGTAAAATATACGGATGCAACATATTACAATGATAAAATTTATTATACAGATAATTATTATAATTGGGGTGGATCAGGTTTTGTAGATCAGGGCGGTGAGCTAAAAAATACGTATGAACATATTGATGATTCGTATCATTATTTTATGTATCAGCCAATAAAATGGCGTGTGTTACAGGTAGAAGGCGACAATGCCCTTTTGCTGTCAGATGTTTGCTTGGAGTGTAAAGCATACAATGATGGAATGTCTGATTCTGATTGGAAAAACGCAACAATTAGAAGCTTTCTTAATTCTTATAAGGCAAGCTACAATAAAGAAAAGAAAAATTATGCGGCAAATGGATTTTATAATACAGCTTTTTCTACACAAGAAAAAAAGTCAATCGTAGCAAGTAAATTAGGTTATGATTATGGTCAGGTAAAAGATAAAATATATCTTATTTCAGATAGTGAAGCTAAAATGAAAGACTATGGCTTTTGTTATGATTGTTTAGGGGAAGATCCTGCACGTTGTGTAAATAGTTCAACTTATGCGAAAGCGATGGGTATCGGTAATAGTTCTAACATGACTCAATATGCAGACCAAAATCAATGGTATCTAGGAAATGCATACTATGGTGAATATGATAATCGTGGAGTTCCTTATGTGAAAGTTGCTGGTTGGTATAATGATTGGGAAGGTCAATCTGGTACAGGTACGGACGGCATTAGACCGGCACTTAGACTTAAATTATCTTCTTCTGTATATACGATTGGAACGCCTATCGTATCAACAAAGAGATTAAATTCAGTATCAACACAGACTATTACATTTAAACTAAAATCGGCGACAGTAAAGGCAGCTCAGTTAAAGTCGAAGGGGGTACGTTTTAATCTTAAGGCGAAATCAAAGGAAGGTGGTAAGCTTACATATAAGGTTATTGGTACTCCAAAGAATGCGAAGAAGTATATTTCGGTATCTACTAAGGGTGTAGTAACCCTTAAGAAGGGAGCACCAAAGGGTAAATATTGGATTTGTATTACGGCGGCTAAAAAGGGCAAATATGAGATGACAAAAAAGATGATAGTATTTACGATAAAGTAAATATGCAAATCTATCTGAAAGCAATGCTGTTATAGGGTATTCTTAATTTGCAATAAATATAATATTGACATAAAAGCTAGAGCCAACCATTATGTGTGATATGGTTGGCTCTAGCCAATTAATGCATTTCCAATGGAGTTAAATGTGCAGGAGGAAAACAGATGTATTTATATCATTAATATGATAAGGATTATGGTCCATTTAGAAATTTGTCTGAGCTTACAGAAGATCGGGCATCAAAAACTTTGTTTACACATTGTGTAACATAAAGTTATGTGATATAATGTACACAAAGTGTAAATGGGAGATGATGATTTATGGAACAACGAACCGAATGTCAAATTGAAATTAAAAAATTGCGTGAATCTACAGGAATGAATCGTAAGGAGTTTTGTGAGTGTTTTGATATTCCATATAGAACTGTTACCGAATGGGAAAGAGGAACACGTAATGCACCAGACTATCTTATTAGGCTTTTAGCATATTATATTCGAATGGAAAATATGGTAAAAGAAAAGGAGGAGAAGGATGGCGAAGATAATTAAAGATACAATCCATGCCAATGGTATAGATATTAGCGTGTATTCAGAGGATTTACAAAATGATTACATATCGTTGACAGATATAGCAAAAAAGAGAGAAGGCGAATATCCAGGATATGTTATTCAGAACTGGTTGCGTAATAAAAGTACTGTAGCATTTGTAGGCCTGTGGGAATCTATTCATAATACTAATTTTAATTGTATCGAATTCGAGGCAATTAAAAACGAAGCGGGAACAAATAGTTTTGTTTTAACCCCTAAAAGATGGGTTGAAACAACAAATGCAATAGGGATAGTAACGAAAGGTGGTAGGTATGCGTCTACTTATGCACATAAAGATATAGCATTTGAATTTGCTTCGTGGATTTCGCCAGAATTTAAGTTATATATAATTGAAGATTATCAACGTCTGAAAGAAGGGGAAAATGCAAGATTATCTTTAGGTTGGAATCTTAATCGTGAAATTTCAAAATTAAATTACAGAGTTCACACAGATGCGATTAAAGAAAATCTAATTCCACCAATACTTACACCACAGCAGATATCTTATACCTATGCAAGTGAGGCAGATTTACTTAATACGGTACTATTTGGTAAGACCGCAAAAGAGTGGCGTGCAGTAATTCAAATGAAAAAGGAAACATTAGAGATGCAGCAACAATATATCAGTTACTTGTGTTAGCTAATATGGAAAGCTACAATGCTATTTTGATTAAGCAAGGAAAAAGTCAGGCTGAAAGGATGCGGTTATTACATGAACTCGCTGTTCAGCAGATGACCACACTCAGTAGTTTGGAATTAAGTAATCTTCCAGGAACTGAGAAGAAATAGACATGTGATGTTTGCGCTAGCAGATAGCGTTAAATGTGCAGGAGGAAAACAGATGTATTTATATCATTATTACGATCAGGATTATGGTCCATTTAGAAATTTGTCTGAGCTTACAGACGAGGAAGTAGATATTGTTGTAAAGAAAATAGCTAAAGAGAAACAAGAAGCATTTTGTAATAAAAGAACCTCTGAATATATGTTGAAACGGCGGCATTATGAGAACATCCTCCGGGAAGAATTCCTTAAAAAGGGAGGGAAAATCGAAAGGGTTGTTCCTCAGTATATGGTGATTGGAGAATGTGATTTTTTGCGCTACTGGTATGTAAATAGTGCTTATATCAAAATTGATATTGATGATTTTGACAAATCCACATTGTCATTTACATATGGAGATTCTCATCCAACCTTTAGTGATTTGGTAAATGATGGAAAAGAATATAGAAAAAAATTATATACATATAATGAAATTCTTGATGTGATTGAAAAGTATGGGTATCCGCAGGAGTGGAATGAGACTGGAGAATATGGGCCGGAACGATACATTGAGGTGCATGTTTGGTCGGATGAAACATTAAAGAAATATTATCTGTAGCCGATCTGAATACAATAAAATATGAATCATTGATTTATAAGGCTTTTGGTGGTAATGTGGAAAGTGTAAGTTCGAAAAAACGCAATGCAAAATGAAAACCATTTAGAAAAGAGGGGAAAAATGAAGAAAATTACATTGATACTTTTGTTTATGTGTGTGTTACTTCTTTCATCGCCAAAGGCATATGCGGCATCAAAGAAGGTTTCCTATGGAGATACAATTGAAGTATCTTTAAAGAAAAGAGCGGAGGGTGCAATCAGTCAAGGCTATCCAGAGATGGCAAAATGGAGAAGTGATGGGAAAAAGAAATTTGTTGTCAGTGTAGATACAATAGAGTTTCAATATGCGGACTATGAAATGACAAAAGAAGAGGTAATGAAAAATATAGAGAAATGCCTTGGGAAAAAGGTAGGAGAAAGTTTTACGCTTTGCTTCGAAGGTGGAGATGGAACATATTACTACAAATATACGATTAAGAAAATTATTCGTCCGAAGACAACAAAGGCAAGCGTAAATAAGACAATCAAATCCTTTTTGACATCGCAGGAAATGTTGTCCCAGGAAAGCTTTGCAAGGAATTTGAGTGATATTCAATTTGCAATTGTCGATTTGAATCATGATGGAAGAAATGAATTGATTACAACCACAGATGATTTATATCATGCGAATGTCTATGCTTACTTAGGTGGTAAGATGACAAATATTGACTGGGTGTTTTCGGGTAGCTATGATTGCTATAAAAATAAAAATTTGGTATTTAAATCTATGGCACATACTGGTGATTTCTATGAGTCATATTCTAAATTTGTGGATGGTCGCATGAAAGTGTTCGCGTATGCAGAAGGATTTGATGATTTTTCAACGGGTTCCTACAGAATTAAATATAAGTATTATGTCGGTGGAAAGAAAACAACAGCCAAAAAATATAAAGCATATGTGAAGAAACTTAAAAAGGGTGGAAAAAAAGGTAAAATCAAATTACACCGTAATACAGCAGCAAACAGGAAGAAATATATAAAATAAAGCAATCATAGAAAGTTGTTCTGTTAAGAGATTAGCAGAACAGCTTTTTTTGTTTGGTGAGCATTCTGAATTTGTGCAATAGGTTGCTACACAAATTGCATAGAAAACAAATATAACCTGTAGTTGATACAATGCAGATGATGTGATATTTTGTAAGTAAAGAATAGTGTGAAATAAAAGGATGAATCGGAACTATGAATATCATAACATTGGAAAATATATCAAAAGTATTTACAGAGCGTAAGGTGTTTGATGAGACTAGCTTTTATCTGCAAGAGGGCGAGAAAGTAGGCGTGGTTGGTATCAATGGAACAGGAAAATCAACATTTCTTCGCATCATAGCAGGTTTGGAAGAAGCGGATGATGGAAAGGTAATTTTGGCAAATCATTTAGTGGTGAAATATTTGCCACAGCATCCAGAGTTTAATCCAGAGGATAACATTTTAGATTGCATTACGCGTGGTTGGAAGGAAGAAGAAAAGATAGATAAGGAAACACAGGCAAAGACGATGTTGACAGGGCTTGGAATTTCGGAGTTTGAGCAAAAGGCGGGTACATTGTCAGGTGGCCAGCAAAAGAGACTGGCGTTGATTGAGGCGCTGCTTTCTAATGCAGATGTTTTATTGTTGGATGAGCCGACCAACCATTTGGATCAGCGAATGACGGAGTGGTTAGAAGATGTGTTGATTAAGTTCCGTAAGAGTATCATTATGGTAACGCATGATCGTTATTTCTTAGACCAGGTTTGCAATCGAATTGTGGAGGTCGATAAGGGAAAAATCTATTCTTATCAGGAAAACTATTCAGGATTTTTGAAGTTAAAGGCAGAGCGGGAAGAAATGGAGTTTGCCAGTGACAGAAAGAGACGTTCTTTGCTGCGCACTGAATTACAGTGGGTACAAAGAGGTGCAAGAGCCAGAAGCACAAAACAAAAATTCCGTTTGAATCGTTATGAAGAATTGAAAAATATGACTGGACCAGAAACAGATGGCAAGGTTGAGCTAGGCTCCATTGCCACAAGAATGGGAAGAACAACGGTGGAGTTGGATGGGATTTGCAAAAGTTATGATGGGAAGCCATTTATTAATCATTTCTCGTATAACTTTTTGAAAAATGACCGAATTGGAATCATTGGGCCAAATGGTTGTGGAAAGACGACTTTGATGAAAATCATCGCTGGAAGAATAGAACCGGACGAGGGAACGGTAACGGTAGGACAAACCATCAAGATTGGTTATTACAGTCAGATGATAGAGGATGCACAGGCGAAAATGGATCCGGAGCAGAGATTAATTGATTACATCAAAGATGTGGCAGAATATGTACAGACCTCAGAGGGTCCGGTTTCAGCATCACAAATGTTAGAAAAATTTCTTTTTATCAGTTCAGCGCAATATTCGAATATTGGCAAGCTGTCTGGTGGGGAGAAGCGAAGACTGAATTTGTTGCGCGTTTTGATGGAGGCACCAAATGTATTAATCTTGGACGAGCCAACCAATGATTTGGATATTACGACACTTACGGTGTTGGAAGATTTCCTGGATCATTTTCAGGGAATTGTGATTATGGTATCGCATGATCGTTATTTTTTAGATCGAACTGCATCTCGTATTTTTGCATTTCAACCAGATGGAAGCTTGAAACAGTATGAGGGCGGTTATACGGATTACATGCTTCGTCTAGAGGAAGAAGGCGGCAGCGTTTCCATTCCGATGATGACAAGTGCAGGGAAAACGGCAGAAGAGAAGAAAGTCAGCAAGGAAGAATGGAAAAAACAAAATGCTGAGAATCGAAAATTAAAGTTTACCTATGCAGAACAAAAAGAGTATGAAACGATTGAGTCGGATATTGCAACAATTGAGGAACGAATCGAAGAGATTGATCAGGAGATGGTAAGCTGTGCAAGTGATTTTGTGAAACTTAATGCTTTATCTGAAGAAAAAGATGCATTGTTAAGCCAGCTAGAGGAAAAAATGGATCGTTGGATGTATTTAGAGGATTTGGCAAATCAAATTGCGAATCAGTAGAGTTGCAGGCTAAAATAGGGAAAATTAAAGCGTAAAATAGCGGTTTTGAAAAAATGCTTGTAAAATAGAACAAATGTTCGTATAATAATGGTATGAATCAAATTATACAAGATTATACGACGAAAGAAAAATTGAATATATTAGCAGATGCTGCAAAATATGATGTTGCTTGTACTTCGAGTGGTTCGGACAGAAGAGGAAAGAAAGGATTTCTCGGGAATGCGGAGGCAGCGGGAATATGTCATAGCTTTGCGGCGGACGGCAGATGCATTTCCCTACTGAAGATTTTGATGACGAATCATTGTATGTATGATTGCAAGTATTGTGTGAATCGTGTGAGTAATGATATCCCACGTGCAACCTTTACGCCGCAGGAGATTTGTGAGATTACGATAGAGTTTTACAAGCGCAATTATATTGAGGGACTGTTTTTGAGTTCTGGTGTATTGAAGAATCCTACTTACACGATGGAGAAGATGTGTGAGACCTTATTGTTGTTAAGGAATCAGTATAAGTTTAATGGATATATTCATGTGAAGACAATTCCAGGTGCGGCAGATGAATTGTTGGCAACGGCTGGTCATTTGGCAGATCGAATTAGCGTGAATCTGGAACTGCCGACGCAGGAGAGCTTGGAAAAGCTTGCACCGAATAAGAGCTTTCAGACGATACTCGATCCAATGGAAAAGGTGAGAGATACGATTGCGGCACACAGAATGGCGATTGGAAAGGATGCAAAGTTTGAGCGAAGTGGTACGAATCGTTACTTGGAGAACAGCATTTTTGCAAAGAATCGTCTGGTGACAAAGGAGGAGCAGATTGCGATTGGGACTTCGGAGGGAAAGAAGGAGATTGCGCCGTATGGCATGGGAAAACTGACGCGCAGCTTTGCACCTGCGGGACAGAGCACACAGATGATTATAGGCGCGACAGGAGAGACGGATTATACCTTGATTCAGACGACGCAGAAGCTTTATCAGAATTATGATTTGAGACGTGTATTTTATTCCGCTTATATTCCGATTAACGAAGATTCTGCATTGCCTGCACTCGGTACAGCACCTCCATTATTGAGAGAACATCGATTGTATCAGGCAGACTGGTTACTTCGTTTTTACGGATTCCAATCTGACGAATTGTTATCGGAAGATCGACCGAACTTTAATGAGAATGTAGATCCAAAATGTGACTGGGCTTTGCGGCATTTAGGGTTGTTTCCTGTGGAAGTGCAGACTGCGCCTTATGATTTGTTGCTTCGTATACCAGGCATTGGTCCGAAATCTGCGAATCGGATTTATCATGCCAGACGGTACGGGAGACTCGATTTTGATACCTTGAAGAAAATGGGTGTTGTGTTGAAGCGTGCACATTATTTTATTACCTGTAATGGAAAGCAAATGTTTCATACACCGATTGAGGAACAGTACATTACACAACATTTAACGATGGTGAATCAAAAGGAGAACTGGCAGGTGGCACATAGCAATGAGTCCTACAAACAGATGACATTAATGGATTTTGGAGTGGGGTGATTGTATGAAGGTGTTTTGCTGTAAAGATACATTTGAAGATATGATGAGCTGCATATACGATGCGTGGAGTGTGGCATTGCAAGAAGGACATGAGAATGTTCGGCTAGAGCGGGAACCAATTTATCAGCAGTCATTGTTTGATGAATACATTCATGTTGATTATGATGAAGAAAAGGTTCGTAAGGTGGTTCGTTCTATCAGGAATAAGATATCATGGCAGGCATATATGTCGGTTTTTTATGCCTGTCTGTCGATAGAGGAGGATGCATTACAGGCGATTTATAATTATTTGCGAGTGGGATTTAGAGTGGGAGAGCAGGTGACGTTTATGCAGACAGATCCAAGTGTTATGCGTATGATGGAGCTAAGAAGAAAGACACAGAATGAAGCACATTACTTTTTGGAGTTTGCCAGATTCTCTTCCGTGGATGGCAAGGTGTATGTATGTCATTTAGAACCGAAGAATAACATTACCTTGATTGTTGGAGAACATTTTGTAGATCGAATGCCGTCGGAGCATTGGGTGATAGTGGATGATACACGTAAGACCGCCATTGTGCATCCAAAGGACGAGGAACTGTATATTCGATATTTGACAGATGAAGAATTTGATGCGTTACTGCAGACGAAGGAATATGAGGACACCTTTACGGATTTGTGGCGGACATTTTTTCATGCAATTAGTATCAAGGAAAGAGAGAATCCAAAATGCCAGCGGAATATGTTTCCAATTTGGATGCGTAAGAATGCGGTGGAGTTTCAATAAGGATGTTTATGTCAATTATGATTTACCTCAATGGATGCTTGCTTCTATAAGTGGTGAGTAAAGAAACAAATTCATCTGTAGGTGGACAGAGGGACAAGTTTGTGGCATAATAGATATGATTATGCGAAGTAATTTGGAGGTTGAATCTGAAGAGTTACATTATTTGTATGAATCGCATTTGTGAAGAATGTGGTAGTTGATATCTAGGAGGAAATCATGTCAGATAGAGAATCCCTACAGAGAGATGCGTTAAATGAATTAGTGATATATAGTAACCATTTGATTCCTGCATTGCAGACGATCATAAAGGAATTACGAGAGGATGTACATGCAGATACCAATGCCTTTTTGGGTGAGGTGATCAATGGAATCAACTGGGAAATAGAGGTGTATAATCAATGTGCAGGTCTGATCAATGAAAAGGGTAATTACATTGATAAAAAAGCAATGATTACAGCGGTTACGAATTTAGGTAAGACGTTGCAAAGTAATGATAGTTCGAAAATAGCAGACTGTTTAGAGGAAGATTTTTTACCATTCCTTAATCAACTTGCGTTGGCATCACAAATGGTTCTTCAGTAAGAAGCCATTGTGTGCCAGCGCTTTTTTTCTAGCTGAGGTAAAAGTATCCAACGTTCAATGCATTCTGTATCAAGAATGTTGGGAACGTTCTTGAATTGAAAAACACCCCTCATTTGGAATGAGAGGTGTTATGCATAGTCATTATATAACAATCCAGAATATTTGGATGGTTCGTATGGATTAGGGTAATTCACTTTGGTGTTCGGATAAGTAACTACCGTCTTATCAATATATTCTAATGGATTCAGTGTCATGTGTTCTGTCGTTCGCTTTAAATCACGGCGAAAGGCGGAATTTTTTTCGTCAAAAAGAACTTGAATCTTTCCGTTATCGACTTCTTCTGTTTTGCTTAAGTATCCATTTTCATCAACCTGAATACCTGCTGCTGTTAATTCCTTTTGGTGATGTCTCGCAACATTGGTGACATCACGGAATAATCTGGTAGCACCCTTTTGACTGGAACCATTTCTGGAAATATCAACTAAGCGGTTATAAGACTGCAGAAAATCATCTAACTGGTCACTGATTTTTTCTTCGTCCGGAACCAAAGAAATGGTAATAGGTTCTTCCGTTTCAGATAATAAATCCAAATCAATCGAATGATTTAAAGAAATCCGATTGCTGATAGAAGAATGGAAATCCCCATTAATCGTAAACTGTGCATTGGTTGGAGCAGTTTCAACCTGGTTGACACCCAGGAAAGAAGAAATGTCATTTTCCAAATAGCTTTCGTCAAAATGGAATAATAATTCACTATCTCCAGATTGCCCTACTGCTTCGGAACGTAATACCAAAGCACTGGTACCATCTACACGGTTATTGCGAATATTGGCGCGAATGCCAATGTTATTATCATTGATTGAAGATGCCAGATTACGCTGAATATCTAAGTTGGTATCTCCACTATGAATATTTAAGTTAAATGTGTATTCGTTCTGCCCCACTGCAATTCCAAAGGAATAGCTTCCTGGTTCAAGAGAAAGTTCTCCGGAAGGAAGATAATTACCAACGTTCGTCTGTCCTTTGGCAAGGGTTTGAATCTCGATAGAAAGCTGATCTGGCAAGCCATCTGTATCGTTACTGTTCATGGAAGCAAGAATGACATTTTCATTGCTGGAAACTGCTGTCATCTGCTGGAAGATACTATCTTCATGATTGCCCAAGGACTGGCTTTGAGAATCCAACTGCATAGCAGCTTCTTTGATTCCAATCGCATAAGCCTGTGTTGAATCCGGGAATGCAAATTTATAAAATGGAGAACTCTGATTCTGCTTAACCATGTTCTTATATACAGTTTTCAAGTCATCTTTTTCATGAGATTGTGGCTTGCTATAATTCTTTGGTATTGCAAGCTGAGAACTATAATAATTATAGATATTATTCAGATTAACCATGTCATTCCCTCCTTCCCTGGATTCGTTGGACAATTGCCATCCGTTTGCGTTACTAGATATAGTCAAATAGATGTTGTCAGGTCACTAGATATGGGCTGTCTACGCAATCCTTTGCGCCTACTTACCCATGATTGTATATAATTATATATATAATACCATTTTTGCAAGGAAATGTCTATATTTTTTAGAAAATTCTGCGAGACGCAATGAAGTGAAAATGTCCCCTGAATGAAATCTATGTGCCTCTTTGGAAAGTGTCAGCATTTTTTGAGTGCAAAGGCATGTCAGATTTGCTATAATGAAACATAGATTGTGCCAAAGGCATGTGCCGTTATATTGTATAAATGGAGGAAAGAACTATGAGTAAAGAAACTATGGCAGATTTTGAGCAGGAGTTAACACAATCATTTCGTGTATTAAAGGTTGGCGATTTGATTGATGGTATGATTGTGGATATAAATGATGAAGAGGTAACTTTGGATTTGAATTATTTTGTTCCGGGTGTGATTCCACTTTCTGAGTTGTCTGATGATCCGGATTTTTCGGCGATGAGAGATTTGAAGATTGGAGATAGCATCCAGGCAATGGTAACACAGACAGATGATGGAAGAGGAAATGTGGAGCTTTCACTGAAGGATGCAAATGAGGTTTCTGTGTGGGGCAAGTTGAATCAGTTATTTGAGGAACAGACCATTGTATCAGTAAGAGTAAAAGAAAGTGTGAATAGTGGTGTTGTTGCATATTTAGAAGGAATGCGAGCATTTATTCCAGCATCACAATTGTCTACTTCTTATGTGGAGGATACAAGTGTGTATATTGGTAAGCAATTAGATGTTCGTCTGATTACGGTAGATGAATCCGCAAGAAAGCTTGTTTTATCTGCAAAATCTGTGCTTAGAGAGCAGGAACAGGAAAATGATAGAAGAAAGATGTCGACCATTGCACCAGGAACTATTTTGGAAGGAACAGTAGAATCATTGATGCCATATGGTGCATTTGTACAGTTGAAAAATGGTTTGTCAGGATTGGTTCACATTTCTAAAATCTGTATGAAGCGTATTAAGAAACCATCGGAAGTATTGTCGGTTGGTCAGGAAGTGAAAGTCAAAGTGCTAGAGGTTAAGGACGGTAAGATTAGTTTAAGCATTCGTGATGTTGAGACGAATACTTCTGACATTGTAACAGATGTGGAGGAAGCAGCCGAAGAGGTGTTTGATTATAAGAGTGAAGAAATACCAAATAACCCATTTGGTGCATTGCTTGCAGGAATTCAGATTGAAGAATAGGCATAGATAAAAAAAGAACGCATAATATGAAGTAAGATTGATTTCATATTATGCGTTTATTTTCATGAATAAAAGTAGTATCAAAGATCTTTTGCAAATTGCGATATCCCCAATTGGTACAACCATGTATGTGTGGGGTGGTGGGTGGAACGAGGCAGATCTTGCAGCAGGACCAGAGGCGATGCGAAAGGGACTCAGTCCCTCATGGGAAAAATTTGCAAGTATGCAGGATGCAACATATGATTATCATCAATTTCGTCATCAAATTCATGATGGTTTGGATTGTTCTGGTTTTGTGGGATGGGTTGTCTACAACACTTTTCATACGGAAAATGAGGAGAAAAATTATGTGTTTCGAGCCTCGCGTCAGGCAGAGCATTTTTCCAATATGGGATTTGGTACATATTATTTGGCACATCAGGTTACAGATTACAAGGCAGGAGATATTATGAGTTCTACTTGCGGATGCTGTAGTCATGTATGGATTGTGGTTGGAAGCTGTTTGGATGGAAGCATTGTATTGGTACATTCCTCACCGCCAGGCGTACAATTGTGTGGAACTGTAACACCAGATGGTAAGAAAAATAGTCAGGCATATCGGTTAGCAAAAAAATATATGAAAAAAATCAATCGGGATTGGTATCGCAAATACCCGAATGTAAGCAGAGATATACGTTATTTGTCGCATTATGCGCAGATGCGTTGGTTTATAGGATGGGATGGAGTACTAACCGATTACGAGGGATACCGGGAAATGCACGCAGACCAAATTTTGAAGGATTTAATCCGTTGAAGCCCCTTTTATAGTGTGATAATATAGTTATAAATCAGGTAATTGTGAATGCAAAGAAAGGGGATTCAACGAATATGCGATATGGTTTTACGACAGGAAGTTGTGCAGCTGCAGCCGCAAAGGCAGCCGCGTATATGCTTCTTTTAGGAATGAAAAAAAGTGAAATTACAATAGAGACGTTAAGTGGAATTCCCTATACAGCACAGATAGAAGATATTACCTGGAAGGAGTCAGAGGTAAGTTGTGCAGTGAGAAAGGATGGCGGCGATGATCCAGATGTGACAACAGGTGCTTTGATTTATGCCAAGGTTCGATTGATGGAGGGAGATGCAAAGGAGATTGTCATTGATGGCGGATTTGGTGTTGGACGTGTGACAAAGCCAGGATTAGATCAGCCAGTCGGGAATGCGGCAATCAATAGAGGCCCTCGTGAAATGATAGAAAAAGAAGTAAGAAAGGTTTGCGATTTAGCAGATTATAAAGGAAATTTGTATATTGAAATATTCGTTCCAATGGGGGTGGAGCTGGCGGCAAAAACATTTAATCCACGGCTTGGAATTGAAGGTGGTATTTCAATATTGGGTACGAGTGGAATTGTCGAGCCAATGAGCGAGCAGGCGCTAATTGATACCATTTATGTGGAGCTTCGTCAAAAACGCGCGCAGGGAAATGAATTGGTTGCAATTTCGCCAGGAAATTATGGTTTGGCATTTATGCAAAAAGCCTACGATTATGATTTGGATTTGAGCGTAAAATGCAGTAATTTTATTGGAGAGACGATTGATCAGGTAAAGGAATTAGGGTTTTCGGCAGTGCTGTTAACTGGACATATTGGCAAGCTTGTTAAGGTGGCAGGTGGTATGATGAATACGCATTCCAAGATGGGAGACTGTCGTATGGAATTGATAGCAGCTGCGGCGTTGCGACAGGGTGTTGATGGAGCGATTGCACGCCAGATTTTGGATTGCGTTGCAACAGAAGAAGCAGTTCGAATTTTGGATGCGTGTGGAAAGCTTCGCGACGTAATGGATGAATTGATGGATAAAATTTTGCAGCATTTAAGAAGACGCGGCGGCGAAGACTTGCAGATTGAGTGCATCTTGTATGCCAATGAGTACGGGGAACTTGCCCGCAGTGAGGGTGCTGTTGATTTGTTGACTTTACTGAAATGTAATAATGATAGAATATAGTTAATTGCAAATTATTGGATTTGAACCGATACGAAGGATTCGTTTTACAACTTTTGACAACCTAAATTGAGATTCGCAATTAACGAATAAAAACGAAATGAGAGGGGAAGTTAGTGCAATGATTCACTTTGTGGGAGCAGGACCAGGAGCAGAGGATTTAATAACGGTACGAGGAATGCGTTTGTTACAGCAGGCGCAGGTCATCATTTATGCTGGTTCGTTGGTTAATCCAAAGCTGTTGGAGTATGCATCAGATACATGTGAAATATATAATAGTGCGACGATGACATTGGAAGAAGTTATCGAAGTGATGAAGCAGGCGGAGGCAGATGGGAAAATGACCGTTCGTTTGCATACGGGCGAGCCAAGCATTTATGGCGCCGTAAGAGAGCAGATGGATTGTTTGGAAGCGGCTTCTATTACATATGACAGTTGCCCCGGTGTGAGTGCCTGTTTTGGTGCAGCAGCCTCTTTGAATTTGGAATACACATTACCGGGGATTTCGCAGTCTCTTATTATTACGCGTATGGAGGGTAGGACTGCAGTTCCGCCGAAGGAACAGATTGAGGCATTTGCAGCACATCAGACTTCGATGGCCATTTATTTAAGTGTAGGTATGGTAGAAGAATTGTCAAAACGTCTTGTGTTTGGCGGGTATCGGGAGGATACGCCAGTTGCGTTGGTGTATAAGGCGACTTGGCCAGAAGAAAAATGTGTGATTGGAACGGTAAAGGAGTTGCCAGCTATGGCGAAGACACACAATATTACGAAGACGGCATTGATTCTGGTTGGAGATATCATTGCAAAAAATGGTTATGAACGGTCGAAGCTTTATGACCCAGATTTTGAGACGGAATATAGAAAACCAAAGAATGCAAATTGTCAGGAATAAGATGATTTGCAATTAGGAGAGACCAAAGAATGGAACATTCGTATCATTTGTCAGTAATCAGTTTTACAAAGATTGGTGCTGCGTTATCGAGACAATTGTTAAAAAAAATGAATTATCCGATTACCCTTTATACAAAATGTAAATTGTTGCACGAGGAAATGCATTCGACCTACATAGAGGACCAAAAAATTATTTACGTAGAGGATGAACTTTGTGCGTGGACAGCAAATCAGTTTGCAAAGCGTAATGTGATTTTGTTTATTGGAGCATGTGGGATTGCGGTAAGAGCAATCGCGCCAAGTGTGCGGGATAAATTTGCAGATAGTCCGGTGCTAGTGATGGATGAAAAGGGAAATTATGTGATTCCTATTTTGTCTGGTCATGTGGGTGGTGCCAATGCGGTTGCAAAGGACGTGTCAGCTTGTTGTGGCGCAACCTTAGTGTTAACGACTGCGACAGATGTGCAGGAGAAGTTTGCAGTAGATTTGTTCGCAAAAGAGAATCATTTACAAATTAAGAATCGGGAGAAGATTGCAGCGGTGTCTGCAAAGGTGCTTCGCGATGAGCCGATTCAAATGTTTATAGAGGAAAATGTTTGTGTGAATTTGGATACGGATGATGTAATTGTGACAAAGGATAGAGAGGCTTTGGATATAGATGTCTGGGTTGGTGTGGAGGCACCATATGGGGATTATCTACATTTAAAGCCAAAGCAATATATTGTTGGAATGGGATGCAAAAAGGGAAAAGATTTTGCGTCATTAAAGGCTTTTTTTGATGAGACCTTGAACGGGTTATCCATTACAGCAGATGAAGTGAGAATGCTTGCTTCCATTGATGTGAAAAAGGAAGAAGCGGGATTGATAGAATTAGCATCTTATTATCAGATTCCATTTGAAACATTCTCAAAGGAGCAATTGCAAAACATAGACGGTGCATTTTCGGCTTCGACATTTGTGGAGAATACTGTAGGAGTAGATAATGTTTGTGAGCGAGCTGCAATGGCGACGTGTGAGGGTGGTAAGCTTGTGCTTTCCAAGCAGACGCATGAGGGAATGACAATCGCCATAGCGAGGATGCGCAGTGATTCTGAGAGAAATGTGTCAGCAGGTTGACCAGAATCACACGCCAAGTCTCCACGAGTGTCGACTTGAATATGGTATGATGTTTATCTATGTAATGGAGGGTTTTTAAACGCTTACAGTGAAAAAGAAATTTAAGGAGAACGAGATAGAATGGGTAAGATATATGTGGTCGGAATCGGTCCTGGAAATGAGCTGCAGATGACAGGCCAGGCAATCCGTGTTTTGGAAGAAAGCGATGTGATTGTTGGATATCCCGTATATTTACAATTGTTAGGGGAACGATTCGCAGGGAAAGAAATGTGTTCTACACCGATGCGACAGGAAAAGGAGCGATGTCAGCTTTGTGTGGAAAAAGCAAAAGCGGGCAAGCTGGTGAGTTTGGTGTGTAGCGGGGATGCTGGAATTTATGGTCTTGCCTCGTTGATGTATGAAATCAGTGAAGGAGAAATGGATATAGAAATCCAGGTGATTCCGGGTGTGACTGCAGCAAGTAGTGGAGCAGCAGAGTTAGGCGCTCCGTTAAATCATGATTTTTGCGTGATTAGCTTGAGTGATTTGTTAACACCATGGGAGGTGATTGAAAAGCGTTTGACTGCTGCGGCACAGGGTGATTTTGCAATTGCCATTTATAATCCAGGTAGTCACAAGCGCGTGGATTACTTGCAGCGGGCATGTGACATTTTACTTGAATTTTTGCCGTCGAATCGACCATGTGGCTATGTTGAAAATATCGGTCGGGAAGGCACAAAAATTACAGTGTGCTCGTTAGAGGAGTTAAGACTTCGTCAGGTGAATATGTTTACGACAGTATTTATTGGGAATTCTACAACGAAAGTAATACGGGATAAATTAGTAACACAAAGAGGATATCAGGTATGAAACAGATTTTAATCTTTTCAGGCACAACCGAGGGACGAAAACTGGCAGAGCTGCTGGCGCAAAATGATGTTGCATCCACGGTGTGTGTGGCAACAGAATATGGTGAACTGGTTATGCAAAAGGAAGACGACGTGCATGTTGTCACAGGTCGAATGGATGCAGATGAAATGCTTGCATTTATGCAGGCTGGAGAATATGCGGTGGTGGTAGATGCAACGCACCCATTTGCAACACTGGTTTCGGAAAATATTCGCCAAAGTGCAAATCAGGCACAGCTTCCTTACATGCGATTAAAACGAGAGACGGATTGCGGAATGCAACAGGATACAAAGCAGATTGTGTATTATGAAAATGCAAAATCGTGTGCACAGGCGCTAAAGGATTTGGATGGAAACATTTTGCTGACCACTGGTAGCAAGGATTTGGCGATATATTGCGAGGATGGTGCGTTAAAGGATCGGTTATATGTGCGCGTGTTGCCAGCAGTGCCTAGCTTGGAACTTTGTCAGGAGGCGGGCATTAGTGGAAAACAGATTATTGCACTGCAGGGACCATTTACGCAGGAACTAAATGAGGCGCTAATCAGACAATATGAGATTAAGCATCTGGTGACAAAAGAAAGCGGTTTGACGGGTGGCTTTTTAGAAAAGATAAATGCTGCAATGGCAATGGGGATTTCGGTTTCTGTGATTGGTAATCCAGAGGAACAGCCTGGACTATCATTTTCTGAGGTGATCAAACAATTGGAGACACGCCTTGGTGTGGAATTGAAAAATAACAAGACGATGCACATTTCATTGATTGGCGTGGGAATGGGAAATGCGGATACTATGACTGGAGAGGCTACAAGGGCGTTGAAGCAGGCGCATTATGTGTTTGGAGCAAAGCGCGTGATTGAGCCATATATTGGAACAAAGGAAACATATCCATATTATTTGGAAAGGGATATTGTCCCAATGCTTACTACCTGGATGGATGAAAGTATGGAAACGGAAATTCGCGTAGCGATTTTGTTTTCGGGAGATAGCGGATTTTATAGTGGATGTGAAAAAATGTATCAGGCGCTTACGAAGTGGGGTGTCAATCAGGATGTGACGATTCGCATTTATCCAGGCATTTCATCTGTTGTATATTTGGCAGCAGCTGCAGGTGTTAATTGGCAGGATGCACATTTGATGAGTGTACATGGAAAAGGAGAACCAAAGGATTGGGCTGGGGAGATTGTCTCTGCGGTTTCGCACAATGAAAAGACATTTGTTTTGGTTTCGGGTGTGCAAGATGTGCATGCAATCGGAGATTTGTTGGAAACTATGGGAACGGATGCATATAAGCTGTGTGTGGGGTATCAGCTTTCTTATCCGGAAGAGGAAGTAGTTTGGTGTCAGCCTGCGGATTGCAGGAGGTTTGTGCAGGAAGGATTGTACGTTTGTCTTGTGGTAAATGGACAACCACAAAAAAGATGGTTGAGTCCTGGAAGTAAGGATGATGCATTTTTGCGGGAAAGGGTTCCGATGACAAAGGAAGAAGTGAGACAGCTAGCACTTTGTAAATTAGGACTTTATGAGGGCGCGGTTGTGTATGATGTTGGAAGTGGAACGGGATCTGTTACAGTGGATATCGCGAAAATGTCGGATACCATTTCTGTATTTGCAATAGAGAAAAAGCCCGAGGCAGTTCGTCTGACCAAGGAGAATGTGAAGCATGCAGGTCTTTATCATGTGTTTGTGGTTGAGGGGACGGCGCCTGAAGTGTTTGATGGATTACCTGTGCCGACGCATGCATTTATAGGCGGTAGCAGCGGGAATTTGATGGAGATTGTGGATGCACTTTATCAAAAGAATCCAAGAATACGAATTGTGATGACAGCAGTGAGTTTAGAAACGGTTTCGCAAATGAATGAGATACTTCGAACCTACCCTGTTACGGAGGAAGAGTTGATTGCGATACAGGTGAGTCGTGCCAAAAAGGCGGGAGGCTATCATTTGATGCAGGCGGAAAACCCGATTTATATGGCATCGTTTTGTTTGAGGGATAGGTAGGAGATGTAGTTTGGCAAGGAAAGGAAGAAAGGCATGAAAGCACCAAGATTGATGATTGCGGCACCAAGTAGTGGAAGTGGGAAAACAGTAATCACCTGTGCACTATTAGAGGCTGCAAAACAACAAAATAAATCACCGAGAGCATTCAAGTGTGGACCGGACTATATTGATCCAATGTTTCATAAAGAAGTGCTCGGGGTGCCTTCTGCCAATTTGGACTCCTTTTTCTCAGATGCCAAGATGTTAAAAGCATTATTTTTGCAGGGTGATTCTGACGCGATTGCACATGGGATTTCTATCGTGGAAGGCGTTATGGGATTATATGATGGATTAGGCGGCACAAAAGAGGAAGCATCTGCTTATGATGTTGCAGCAAAGCTTCAGATTCCGATTGTTTTGGTGGTGGACGCACATGGAATGGGGCGGTCTATTTTACCATTGCTCGCAGGTTTTTTGCAGTATGACCATAAGCATTTGATTCAAGGGGTTATTTTGAATCGGACAAGTGCGATGTTTTGCAAGACCATTGGTTCTCTCATAGAGGAAGAATTAGGAATTCGCGTGCTTGGATGTTTTCCGAAGCAAAAGGAACTGCACTTGGAAAGCAGGCATTTGGGACTAAAAATGCCAAATGAGGTTGAAAACCGCAGAGAACAGGTGAAACTGGCAGCTGATATTTTGACAGAATATGTGGATTTGGATGCTTTGTGGGAGATTGCTGTGGATACACCATTGTTAGAACTGGAAAATGGTGATGAAGCAGCTGCGTTGCAAACGAAAAATGATATGTGCAATGCAGGTAAAGAGCAGGATCCGAAGGTTCGAATTGGTGTTGCAAAGGATGAAGCATTTTGTTTTTATTATGGCGAAAATTTGCGCATGCTAGAAGAACAGGGTGCAGAGATTGTTTATTTTTCACCATTACATGATAAAGAATTGCCAAAGGATATAAAGGGATTATTATTTGGTGGTGGTTATCCGGAATTATATGGAAAACAGTTGGCTGCAAATGAGTCGATGAAACAGGCAATTAAGGAGGCAATTCAAAATGGTATGCCTTCTGTTGCGGAGTGTGGTGGATTTATGTATTTGCACGATTCAATGGTGACAGAAGATGGTGAGAGGTATGCGATGTGTGGTGTGATTCCGGCAAGTGTTTCTTATCAAAAGAAGCTGGTAAGGTTTGGGTATGTGCAGATCAAAAATGCAAAATGCGACACGCAGCAGAATACAATAAAAAAAGACACAGGGTGGAAAGGTTTTTTGCCAGATGATTGCATGGTAAAAGGTCATGAGTTTCATTATTTTGACAGCACAGACAACGGGGCAGATTGTAGCGCGTGCAAGCCGACAGGAAATCGTTCTTATGGATGTGTGCATTCTGGGAAAAACTACTGGTGGGGATTTCCGCATTTATATTATCCATCCTGCCCTGTATTTGCAAAGCGATTCGTTGCTGCAGCAAGGAGGTACTAAGATATGAAAGTTGGTTGTTTGTACGGCATTGGAGTAGGACCTGGTGACCCAGAATTGATGACAGTGAAAGCGGTGCGCCTGGTAGAACAGTCGGATGTCATTGTGTTGCCTGCCAAGAATCGGGACGGTTGTTATGCTTATAAGATTGTAAAGGAAATGGTACCCACGTTGGAGAACAAGGTGATTTTGTGTAAAGATTTTCCAATGGTAAAGGATGATGCTGTTTTAGAAGCAGCATTTAGTTCGATTTATCAGGATATTTTGGTGTATTTAAAAGAGGGAAAAAAGGTTGCTTTTTTGACAATTGGTGATCCATCTATTTATTCAACCTATATGGCGATGCATAAATGTGCAGAACAGGATGGCTATATGGCAGAAATGATAAGTGGTGTACCTTCTTTTTGTGCAGTAGCTGCCAGACTAGGGATTGCGCTGGGAGAAAAACAGGAGATGATTCATATCATTCCAGGTTCTTACGATACAAAGGAGGCGGCCGCATTTCCGGGAACACGCATATATATGAAGTCGGGGGCAAAACTGGCAAAGTTGAAAGAACAGTTAAGCGTAGAAATGCAGGAAAAAGAACTTTTGATTTATAGTGTGTCCAATTGTGGGATGGAAAATGAACGTGTGGAAGAAGGGTTAGAAGGCTTGCATTCTGACAGTGGATATCTTACAATTGTGATAGTAAAACAGGGATGATTTGGGGGTGTTTTCATGGAACCAGTGAAGCGTTTGAAACGAGAAGTTCGTGCAAAAGGTACGGTGCTGACTCTTTATAAGGATACTGTTATTGCAAATGGAATTGAGGCAGAGTGGGATTATATTCATCATGATGGAGCAGCAGCAGTTGTGGCAATTAATGATGATGGGAAATTTTTAATGGTGCGTCAATATCGGAATGCATTAGATCGTACAACATTAGAATTGCCAGCAGGCAAATTAGATGCGCCAGGTGAACCTACTTTAGAGTGTGCAAAAAGAGAATTAGAAGAAGAAACAGGTTATTATACTGAGGACTTGACTTATTTGATGACAGTGAACACAACGGTTGCATTTTGTAATGAAAAAATAGACATTTATGTTGCGAAAAATCTCAAAAAGACGCAACAAAATTTGGATCCAGATGAAGTTGTCGATGTTGAAGTTTGGGATATTGAAGATTTGAAACAATTAATCTTCGAAGGAAAACTGACAGATGGGAAAACCATAGCAGCCATTTTGGCATATGAATCTAAATACTTAAAAGCATAAATAGAATAAAACATTAAAGATTAACCGGGTACGCATTCTGTGCCTGGTATTCTTTTAGTTTGGCAATTAATATGGCATGGAACTTTGTATATTTGACAAAGCGTGCCTCATCC
The DNA here is from genome assembly GCA_030533405.1 of Eubacteriales bacterium. GTDB lineage: Bacteria > Bacillota > Clostridia > Lachnospirales > Lachnospiraceae > CAG-590. The sequence continues at coordinate 80,322 of JAUNJF010000007.1, read as the reverse complement.
TGTTCGGTTGGGTATGGAATACGATCGCGATTGAGATTATCTTCCATGTCATAAAGTTTTATTTGTGTCGCCAATGGATTGGTCATGACACGATCAATAAAGTGTCCATAATCTTCTCCAAGCTGTTTGGTTAGACAGTCTAACGCGCAAAGTATTTCATCAGAAAACCCTTCTAAACGAAGCATCTCGATTGTGACAGGCGTGTCTTCCACAACGTCATGTAAAATGCCGACAATTCGTTCTGTGTCATTTTGTCCACGCAACATGACACGGATTGGATGCAAGATATAAATAGTTCCTGCTTTGTCAAGTTGTCCTCTGTGTGCTTCTACTGCAATTTCGATGGCTTTTTCTAGCATGGCGTCCTCCTGTTTGTGGATGCAAGTGATTCTGTTTCTAACCTATTTCACTATACTATAAAATAAAAAAAATGACAAATGTTCTTTTGGGAAAATAGAATGAAAATGAACTTATGTAATAGAAATGTCATCAATTATGAAAAAATATACATCATTTAGTTGGATTTGTTCAAAGAAAAATCATAATTTTCCGGATAGAATAATACCCCTGATTGTAGTATAATAAAAACGGTGTGAGAGATTGAATAGGTAATTGTGAAACTCAATTTAGGCTGTTGAAAGTTGTACAATATAAACAAATCCAAGTTGGGTCGTTTGCACTTAGTTACAAATGTAGCGATACATAAGGTAGCAAAGTACGCTACCTAAGTATCGACATTCGTAAATATCCCAACTTAGATTATTGTTTATGTTGTACAACTATAATCTACATAATTGAGAGTTTCACAATTACCTATGAATTACTAAATAATGTTAGAATAGAAATGTGTTTGGGGAACACGATAGATGCCGATATAGAATGTGAAAAAGAAATGTAGGAGGGGTTCTTATGGGAGAATATATGAAGAGAATTACATTTATTTCATTGTTTTTTGTATTGATATTAAGTTGCGGTATGCGTACAGAGGCTGCTGATTCCAAGATTGTACAAGTATCTGTGGAATATGGTCAGACAGAAGCAAGAAGTATGTTACCAATGGTCAATGAGTTTCGGCAGGGAACAGATGCATGGTATTGGAATTCGGATAACAGGACACAGACAACCTGCACGAAATTACCTGCTTTGGTATATGATTATGAGTTAGAGCGAATTGCAATGCAAAGAGCAGTAGAGATTGCGTTGTTGTTTGATCATACGAGACCAGATGGTACAATTTGTTTCACTGCATATAGTTCGGCGTATGGATACAGTGCGGAGAATATTGCAATGGGGTATGGTTCTGCGACATCCACCTTTAATCAGTGGAAAGAGGATGGCATGCGTTACGATGGACAGGGTCATCGTAGAAATATGTTGTCAGACAAAGCGACATCGATTGGAATCGGTCATGTGTATTATAATGGCAGACATTATTGGGTACAGGAGTTTGGCAATAAGGCGGTTGATGTAGCTGCTGATCCAGCGCTTGATGATAAGAAGGTTGTAGACGTTACGGTTGCAAATGCCAATATAGAGAGTCTGACACCAGTAAAGAATATTAAGTTTTCTTTGGCAAATGGAACAACGATGAAACTTCCAGATGCAGAGATGCTATTGGTTATGAAGAAAAATACATCAGAGAGTATGAATACACCGTGTCCAGTGCAGTTGCCTGCAACCTGGACTGTGAAGGATTTGGGAATTGCTTCGGTTTCTGGTAAGGAGCTGACGGCGAAAGGAATTGGAACCACAACATTATCCAATAGTGTGTGGGGAACTGCTGCAACAGCAACGGTTGAGGTATATTGTGCACATAATGAAGTGACAGATCCGGCAGTTCCAGCAACTTGTGTGATGACAGGTTTGACAGAAGGAACACATTGTGATAAATGTGGAAAAGTGTTGGTGGAACAGACAAAGGTTCCTGAGACGGGTCATCAGTGGGATGGTGGACAGATTACGATTGTGCCAAAAGAGGGACAACCTGGTATGAAACTATATACCTGTACGCAGTGTAGTGCAACAAAGGAGGAAAGACTTCCAGCTCTTGCAATCCCTGTTGCAAAACCGTTGAAGGTTGGAACTGTAATTAAAAGTAGAAAAGATGCGCAATATATTGTCACAAAGGCAACAGATTCCGCAAGAGAAGTGAAATATGTAAAGCCAGTGAATAAAAAAGCTGCAAAGGTTGCAATACCAGCGACCATTAAGGTGGATCAGGTTACTTACAAGGTTACAGTGGTTGGTGCAAGCGCATTTAAGAATAATCAGTATTTAACATCGATAACCATTGGCAAGAATATCAAAAAAATAGAGAAAAAAGCATTTTATGGATGTTCGAAATTGAAAAAGGTTAAGATTTCATCTGTAAAAGTAACAAGTATAGGTGACCATGCATTTCAGAAGATTCATAAAAAAGTAAAATATACTATGCCAGTTAGCAAAAAGAACAAATACATTCGTATGCTAAAAAAGGCATCCAAGTAGAAATGGAGCATAGAAATAGAGAATGAGTGTTAGAGTAAATGTAGCAGTGTGGGCAGGTAAGTTCACAACAAAGGTATTAAAATTAGTTGGAAGTGGCGGAACATCACTGCCGGGTAAGGTGGTTCTTAAAATTTGTCCAGATATTTTAGGGCATTTGGCAAAGAACATGAAGATTATCTGTGTAACAGGAACCAATGGAAAAACAACAACCTGTCATATTATTCGAGATATGATTGAAGCAAATGGACAGACGGTATTTTGCAATGATGCAGGAGCAAATTTGTTAGGTGGTGTCGTATCTGCTTTTGTAGGTGCAGCATCTCTGTCAGGAAAGATTAAAAAGGATTATGCATTGTTAGAGTGTGATGAGGCGGCTTTGAAAAGCATTGTGGAGCACTTTGGGGATTTAGATGTAACAGCAGTTGTTACCAATGTATTTCGTGATCAGCTAGACCGATATGGCGAGGTATTAACAACAGTAAACAAAATTCGTGCAGGTCTTAGCCAGCTTCCAAATGTAAGACTGGTATTGAATGCAGATTGTTCGTTGACAACATCGTTAAATGATTTACCACACAAGGAATTATATTATTTTGGTGTGAACGGCCCATTGTATGAGGGTACTTCTTCGGATATTTCAGATGCAGTTTATTGTATTCATTGTAAGACAAAATATCAGTACCACTATCATACATTTGGTCATTTGGGAGGATTTTATTGTGAAAAGTGTGGATATCAGAGAAATGAGCCAGATGTGGCGCTTTCCAAGGTAATCGCTTTTCATGATAGCTCGTCTGAAATTGAGATGAAAATTTGTGCAAATCATTTTGTCACGAATCAAACAAGTGATGCAAAAGAAAAGACATTGACAGCACAGGTTATGCTGCCTGGTGGTTATAACTTATATAATGCATTGGCTGCGACTACCATTGCACAGTTGATTGGTTTACCAGATGATAAAGTTGTATCCGTTCTTGGTGGTTTGACAACACATTTTGGACGAATGGAAGAAGTAGAATATCAGGGACATAAGCTGCATTTGGTATTGGTAAAGAACCCGGCAGGATTTAATGAAGTATTACAGTTTTTGATCCAGCAAAAACCAACCGGAAATATTGTATTTGGATTAAATGACAATTACGCAGATGGAAAAGATATCTCTTGGATTTATGATGTGGAGTTTGAACGATTGACACAGAGTGCTGCGGGTGCAAAACAATTTTTCTTCACAGGTAAGAGAGCTTATGATATGCAGCTTCGACTAAAATATGCAGATTTTGATACCGAAAAGTTCTTGGTGGAAAAAGACTATAAGTCGTTGATTACACGATTGGGACAATCGGGTGAAGATACATTTTTGGTATTATCTTATACCTGTATGTTGGAGTTCCGTGATAAGCTTGCGGAGTTTATTCCACTGAAAAAGTACGAGAGCTAGGAGGTGCAAAATGAGCGAACAAAGAATGTTGCGCATTTGCCATTTATACTATGATATTTTGAACCTTTACGGAGATAACGGTAATATTCGCACGATGCAGAAGCGTTTGGAGTGGAGAGGCATTGCTTCGGAAGTGGATCGTGTTTCGTTTGGCGAGGTTGATTTGTCACGGGAATATGACATTATTTTTATAGGTGGCGGTCAGGATTTTGAACAGGAAATATTAGTAAAGGATTTGTTTACCTACAAAGCGGATTGGCTAAAAGGTGAGATAGAGAAGGGGACTGTCATTCTTGGAATTTGTGGTGGTTATCAGATGCTTGGAAAGTATTATGAGGCGGCAGATGGTACAAAGGTTGATTTTTTGGGTGGTATTGATGTATATACAACAGCATCCAATAAGAGAATGATTGGTAATTTCATTTATGAGTATACAAAGGAAGATGGAGAGTCGTTTCAGATTGTTGGATTTGAGAATCACAATGGTCAGACCTGGCTTGGTGATAGCGTAAAGCCAATGGGAAAGATTATCAAAGGCTATGGCAATAACGGCGAGGATGGAACAGAAGGCGCACGTTATAAAAATGTGTTTGCCACATATTCTCACGGTCCATTGCTTCCGAAGAATGCCAGAATTGCAGATGAAATTTTGGGCATTGCCTATATGAGAAAATATAATGAGGCATTACCTGCATTAGAGCATGACATGGAGGATGCAGCATTAAATGATATTATTCAACAGTTATCCTAGTGATGCAATGATGTAGAGGAAATCATTTTATGGCAGGCAGATTATAACACAAAAGAGGATATCCCCCTCCTCTATAGGTGGTGGGAAAAATAAAGGCGGAGTTGACGGATTGAGGACAGGAAAACAGGCTAGAATTTTATATGTGCTGAAAATATTATGGTTAGAGACAGATGAGGAGCATCCGTTAACAGCTGGACAGATTGTAAAAAAGCTTTCGACATATGGCATCACATGTGAGAGAAAGAGTGTGTATCGGGATTTGGAGGAATTAGAAGCGTTTGGCTTTGATATATTGACGAATCAAAGAGGGTCCTTTTTGGGCTCTCGTATTTTTGAACTGCCAGAACTCCAAATTTTGATGGATGCGGTGCAGTCGGCCAAGTTTGTGACACAGGATAAAACGGAACAGATGATTCACAAATTGGGCATGCTAACCACGCAGGAAGAAGCAAAGGGGTTAAAAAAACAAGTGTTGCGGCGAACGTCAGCAAAGACTGAAAATGAATCCATATATTACAATGTCGATCTTTTGTTACGAGCATTTCAGGAAAATACAAAAATCTCATTTTCTTATTATGTGTGGTCTGTTGATGGAAGACTGGTGCCTAAGAAAAATGGACAAAAATATGTGATTTCCCCATGGTTCTTGCAATGGGAAGGACAACAGTATTATTTGATTGGATATGATAGTCAGGCGAATCAGATGAAACATTTCCGATTGGATAAAATGAAATATATTGAAATGCTCCATCAAAAACGAGAAGGAAAAGAAGTTTATGATGGATTGAATTTAGAGGAATATAGTAGAGAACATTTTCGTATGTATCAAGGAGAGCGTTTGGTGGTGACACTTCAATGTGAGAATGCTTTGGCGGGTGCTATGCTTGATCATTTTGGTACAGCGCTTTGGATGCATGCAGTGGATGCACATCATTTTTCTATTGTTGTTTCTGTGATTGTAAGTGACAAATTTTTTGGATGGATTGCATCATATGGTGGCAAAATACGAATAATGGATCCGATTTCAGTTCGGGAACAATTTCATCATTTGTTATCTTCTTTGCTGGAATGTGAAGAAAATGATAAAGGATGATTGATAATAAAGGAGGATGAAAAATGGTAGGATATGGGTATGGATATTTATCATATTTAGTTTTTATGTTACCAGCATTATTGTTGGGTTTGTTTGCGCAGGCGCGGGTGAAAAGTACTTTTGCAAAATATAACAAAATTGGTAATTCGCGACAGATGACAGGTGCGCAGATGGCAAGAATGATTTTAGATGAAAATGGATTGCATCATGTTGCAGTTGAGCAAATCGGTGGAGAGTTGACAGATCATTATGATCCGCGTGCTGATGTGATACGTTTGTCGTCAGCTGTATATCGCTCTACATCGATTGGAGCGATTGGTGTCGCTGCACATGAGGCAGGACACGCGATTCAGCATGCACATAATTATGTGCCAATCAAGGTGCGAAATGCGATTATTCCAGTTTGTAATTTTGGTTCGCGTCTTGGTCCGACTTTGATTTTCTTAGGCTGTTTATTTGCAAGAAATCAGTTTGGACTCAATTTGATTTTAATTGGAATTGCTTTGTTTTCTTTGGTTGCAGTGTTTCAGCTTGTGACATTGCCAGTTGAGTTTAATGCATCTTCACGTGCGTTAAAGGTAATTCGCAACAGCATGCAATTTACACCACAGGATTATAAGGGTGCGAGAAGAGTGTTATCTGCAGCAGCGCTTACGTATGTTGCAGCATTGATTACTACTATTATGCAGATTTTGTATTATCTTACGAGATTCTTAAGAAATCGAGATTAAATTGACGAATGAATTTCAGAATGATATGATTGCATGATACAAAACCTATTTTATATTAGGAGGTCAAATATGAAGAAATTATATAATAAGTTTATTACAGCAACATTAATGACCGCAATGGTTGTGACAATGCCGTTTGCTGGGATTACAGCAAAGGCGGATGCGGTTGCGGATGCAGATCCAAAGAATGTTTATGTTTCCTTTGGAGCAGATTTAAATGAGAATGAGAAAGCCACTGTTTTAGGGTTAATGGGTATTAGCGCAGATAGCTTAGGAAATTACACAGTTGGTGAGATTACAAATGATGATGAGAAAAAATATCTTGGTGAATATTTGGATGCCAGTGTGATTGGTTCTAGAGCATTATCTTCTGTTATCGTAGTTGTTGGTGACGAAGGCGATGGCATTGATGTAGAGACAAAGAATATTTCTTACTGTACACCAGGTATGTACACGAATGCGTTGATTACAGCTGGAATCGAGGATGCAGACGTAATCGTTGCTGGTCCGTTTGAAATTACAGGTACTGCAGCATTGGTTGGTGCGATGAAGGCATATTCAGAGTTGACAGGTGATCAGATTTCTGCAGAGAGTATGGATGCAGCTGTTAACGAGCTTGTCATTACAGGTGCTATGGCAGAAGGATCTGGTTCGGAGTCAGATGATATTGAACAGTTGATGGCATTTGTAAAGGCTAAGGTAGTAGAAGAAGGCTTGAATGATGATGAGGCAATCTCAAAGGCGATTGATGAGGGTGCAGCACAGTTAGGCATTTCATTGACAGAGGATGAGAAAAGTGCAGTTATCAGCCTGATGAAGAAAATCAGTGCGTTAGATTTGGATTTAGACAGCATGCAGGCACAGGCAAAGGATTTGTTTAATAAGCTTGAGGATATGGGAATTGATAAGGAAGAGGCACAGGGATTTATTCAGAAGATTATTGATGCGATTCAAAGCTTTTTTGATTCTATTTTCTCATAATGATAATGCTGTCGTTGACAAATGATAGTTTAGATGTTATAACAGTAACAATGATAAAAACGATGACGGAGACAGTAAGTTCCTGAATGAAACCGCGGGATGAGAGAATCGAACTCTCAGTCGCAAGCGAGTCTGCGATGGTGTAAGGCAGATGGAAGTAAGAGGGATCTGAATATCACTCCTGAGTTGTGAACCGAACGATAGAATCTAGTAGGCTTCAACGGTTGTTTCCCGTTACAGAAACCATGTATAAGGAATGAACATTTTTGTATCATGGATTGTGGATGAGATGAGGTGTTTTTGCCCTGTACAATGTATTAGGTGGTATAGCGAATTGTAGCCCTTTTCGTCCTGATACAGGACGAGAAGGGCTTTTTATATTTTGATTAAGAAAGGAAATGAGAGTATGTACGAAAAAGTATCGACAAGTATGAATTTCGTAGAACGTGAGCAGAAGGTTTTAGATTTCTGGAAAGAAAATCAGATTTTCGAGCAATCTGTTGAAGAAAAAGAGGGTAAGCCAGTATACACATTTTATGATGGTCCTCCAACAGCAAATGGTAAGCCACATATCGGACATGTGCTTACACGTGTTATCAAGGATATGATTCCAAGATATCAGACAATGAAGGGACATAAGATTATTCGTAAGGCTGGATGGGATACACATGGACTTCCAGTTGAGCTTGAGGTAGAGAAATTACTGGGTATTGATGGTAAGGAGCAGATCGAAGAGTACGGTTTGGATCCATTTATCACAAAATGTAAAGAGTCAGTATGGAAATACAAAGGTATGTGGGAAGAGTTCTCTGGTAAAGTAGGATTCTGGGCAGATATGGATGATCCATATGTAACATACCATGATAACTTCATCGAGTCAGAGTGGTGGGCATTAAAGCAGATCTGGGATAAGGGCCTTCTTTACAAAGGTTTCAAGATTGTTCCTTATTGTCCACGTTGTGGTACTCCGCTTTCTTCTCATGAGGTTGCTCAGGGATATAAGAATGTGAAAGAGCGTTCTGCAGTTGTTCGTTTCAAGGTAATCGGTGAGGATGCTTACTTCCTTGCATGGACAACAACACCTTGGACATTACCAAGTAACGTTGCACTTTGTGTTAACCCAGATGAGACTTACTGTAAGGTAAAGGCAGCTGATGGATATACCTACTATATGGCACAGGCACTTCTTGATAATGTACTTGGCAAGCTTGCTGAGGATGACAAGCCAGCTTACGAAGTATTAGAGACTTATGTTGGTAAGGATTTAGAGAGAAAAGAGTACGAGCCATTATTCAAGTGTACAGGCGACTATGTTGCTAAGATTCCTGAGAAAGGACATTACATCACTTGTGATAGTTATGTAACAATGTCAGATGGTACTGGTATCGTTCATATCGCTCCTGCATTTGGTGAGGACGATGCAAATGTTGGACGTAACTACGAGCTTCCATTTGTACAGTTTGTAAATGGTAAGGGTGAAATGACAGAGGATACTCCATATGCTGGAATGTTCGTTAAGGATGCAGATAAGCCAATCTTGGTTGATCTTGAGAAGGATGGTTTATTATTCGATGCACCTAAGTTTGAGCATGATTATCCATTCTGTTGGAGATGTGATACTCCGCTTATTTATTACGCAAGAGATACTTGGTTCATCAAGATGTCTGCAGTAAAGGATAAGTTGGTTGCAAACAATAATACAGTTAACTGGATTCCAGAAGGAATCGGTAAGGGACGTTTCGGTGCTTGGCTTGAGAATGTTCAGGACTGGGGTCTTTCACGTAACCGTTACTGGGGTACTCCACTTAATATCTGGGAGTGTTCATGTGGTAAGCGTCATGCCATCGGTTCTAAGGAAGAGTTGAAGGCAATGAGCAGCAACTGTCCAGAGGAAATCGAACTTCACCGTCCATATATCGATGAAGTAACTATTAACTGTCCAGATTGTGGTAAGGAAATGAAGCGTGTACCAGAGGTTATCGACTGCTGGTTCGATTCAGGAGCAATGCCATTTGCACAGTGGCACTATCCATTTGAGAATAAAGAAATCTTTGAGGAGAACTTCCCAGCTGACTTCATTTCAGAGGCAGTTGACCAGACAAGAGGTTGGTTCTATTCATTGATGGCTATTTCAACCTTGTTGTTTGATAAGGCTCCATATAAGAATGTTATCGTTCTTGGTCATGTATTAGATAAAGATGGTAATAAGATGTCTAAGTCTAAGGGAAATGCAGTTGACCCAATGGATGCACTTAACAAGTACGGTGCAGATGCAATTCGTTGGTACTTCTATTCAAACTCAGCTCCTTGGTTGCCAAACCGTTTCTATGAGGATGCAGTTGTGGAAGGACAGCGTAAATTCATGGGTACATTGTGGAATACTTATGCATTCTATGTACTTTATGCAAATATTGATGAGTTCAATCCAGCAAACTACAGCTTGGATTATGATAAGCTTCCAGTAATGGATAAATGGTTATTGTCAAAATTGAATTCTGCAGTGAAGACAGTAGACGAGAGTCTTGGAAATTACAAGATTCCGGAGGCTACAAAGGCACTTTCAGAGTTCGTTGATGATATGAGTAACTGGTACGTACGTCGTTCTCGTGAGCGTTTCTGGGCTAAGGGAATGGAGCAGGATAAGATTAATGCTTATATGACTCTTTACACAGCTCTTGTAACAATCGCTAAGACTGCTTCTCCAATGATTCCATTTATGGCAGAGGATATCTACCAGAACTTAGTAATGAATGTAGATAAGAGTGCTCCTAAGAGTATTCATTTATGTGACTTCCCAGTTGCAGATACAGCTATGATTGACAAAGAGCTTGAGGCAGATATGGATGCTGTTCTTAAGATTGTTGTTCTTGGTCGTGCTGCTCGTAACAGCGCAAACATCAAGAATCGTCAGCCAATCGGTAACATGTATGTTAAGGCTGAGAAGGAGCTTTCTGAGTTCTATAAGGAAATCATTGAGGATGAGTTAAATGTGAAGGCTGTAACCTTTAAGGATGATGTATCTGCGTTCAGTTCATACACATTTAAGCCACAGTTAAAGACAGTTGGTCCTAAGTATGGTAAACAGTTAAATGGTATCCGTGCTTACCTTGCTGAGTTAAAGGGTGGCGATGCAATGGCTACACTTAAGAGTGAGGGTGCATTGAAGTTTGAGGTTGATGGCGTTGAGGTTTCTCTTGCTGAGGAAGATTTGTTGATCGAGACAGCTAAGTCAGATGACTATGTAACAGAGGCAGATGCAGTTGTAACTGTTGTATTAGATATTCAGTTGACTCCAGAACTTCTTGAGGAAGGATTTGTACGTGAGGTTATTTCAAAGGTACAGACAATGCGTAAGGAAGCTGGATTTGAGGTAATGGACAAGATTACCATCTCTGTTCAGGGTAACGACAAGGTTGCTGAAATCATGAAGAAGAATGAGGAAACAATCTTTGGTGATGTACTTGCAACAGCAATCAACTATGATAGCTTGGATGGATTTACAAAGGAATGGAACATCAATGGTGAGAAGGTTTCTCTTGGTGTGACAAAAAATGCATAATCTTTGAACATACAATAAACAAGACGATAAGATCACTGTTTTGTGATGGGCAAAACAGTGGTCTTTTTCTTTGGAAAATTGTTAAATTTTTCCGTGGGTTGCATGTTTTTAGAAAAAAATGTATACTAGTTAAGAATTTCTTAAGAAAGTTAGGAGTATTAATATGCATAAAATGAAAAAGATAATGTCGTATACCTTAGTTGCGGCAATGATAATGGGAGGCCTTGCTCCTGGTCAGCTTGCGAAAGCGGCAGAGGAACAATCTACAACAGAGGTAGTGAAGACAGAGCAGGCTACAACAGAAATTACAACAGAAGTAGTGTCGACAGAGCAGAAGACAACTGAGAAAACGACAGAGGCACCAACGACTGAAAAGACGACAGAGGCAGAGATGGCGGAGGAAGAGGACGACGATGAGATGGTGGATACGGGTTTATCACCAAAGACATCAAAGGTTGTTGTATTAGATCCTGGTCATTGCCCAAGACATCCCGGTGCGGCAGGTCATGGACTTCGAGAAGAAGTTGTGACGATGGATATTGCGATTGCGTGTCGTGATTATTTAGAAAATTATGAAGATGTTACAGTGTATATGACAAGAGAGGGTTCTGATTGCTGTGAGGCATTGGGTGTGGGCGATTGCTTAAGCTCACGTAACAACTATGCAAAGAAAATGGGAGCAGATTTCTTAGTAAGTATGCATATCAACGCAGGTAGTTCCTCTACCTACGGTGCAAACGTTTTAACTGCGTATAAGTCTGGATATAATGATTCTATTCGTGTGAAAACACAGAAGTTTGGATATATTGCGTTAGATAAATTAAAAGAATTAGGAATTGCGAACAAAGGTCTTTTGCTTCGCCGTTCAGAAAATGGAACACGCTATAGCAATGGAATGTTATCTGATTATTATTCGATTGTAAGAAGAGGTGTGGTACAGAAAATTCCAAGTGTTATTATTGAACATGGATTTATTTCTAATGCATCAGACTGTAGTCGTTTCTTTGCAACGAAAGCGAAACGCAAAAAAGTTGGACAGGCAGATGCAAAGGCGATTATTGAATATTTTGGATTACATAAATTAACATTGGATGGTTGCTTTGTGGAAGAGGATGATGCGACTTATTATGTGGATGGCGATACCGTAATGTGTGGATGGGTAAAGGATGAAGGTAAGTGGTATTATTTTGATCGCAAAACTGGAAAAATGAAGACAGGCTTTGTTAAGGTGGATGGTAATTCCTATTACTTGTCACCAAACACTGGTGAACTGGTAACTGGATGGTTTACAGTGAATAATTCGCGTTATTTGGCAAAGGGAAATGGTGTTGTTGTCAAGAATCAGGCATATGGAGATGGCGTTTATACATATTTATTTAACAGCTCAGGTAAACAGTTAAAGAAAGGTCTTCATAGTGTAAAGGACAATGTTTACTATGTAGATAGCAAAGGTCATGTTGTATTTGGTTGTATCGTTAAGATTGGAACAAAATCATATGGATTTGACTGGAGTGGAAAACAGCTTTTCGGTTATCAGAAATTAAATGGTTCTAATTACTATTTTGACGAAGAATCTGGTGTGATGGCGAAAAAGAGTATAATTGAAGTTGATGGAAAGAAATATTATTTTGGTTCAGAAGGAAAGCAAAAGACAGGATGGATTAAGAAGTTGTTAACTTACTATTATTTTGATCCTGCCACAGGTGAAATGGTAACTGGTTGGAAGAAAATCAATGGTAAATATTACTACTTTAGTAAAACATCTGGAAAGATGCAGAAGAAAAAATGGATAGGAAAGTACTATGTAGATGAAAATGGCGTGCGCACGAAATCGAAATAAAGCTTGTAGAAGATAGCCATTTTTGATAAAATAATATGAGGGATATAATCCTTTGGAAGAAGGGATTGTATGAGAATTTCAAGGAGGTTAGTGTTACATGGCAAAGAAGTTAGACTTTGATAAAGAGGGATTTAAAAAAGAGGTTATCAATAACGTAAAGACTCTTTATCGTAAAACAATTGATGAGGCAACAAATCAGCAGATTTTTCAGGCTGTATCATATGCAATAAAGGATGATATTATTGATCAGTGGATTGCCACACATAAGGAATATGAAAAGCAGAATGCAAAAACAGTTTATTATTTATCCATGGAATTTTTAATGGGTAGAGCATTGGGTAATAATTTGATTAACATGACATATTACACTGGTGTCAAAGAAGCGTTAGATGAATTAGGATTTGACTTAAATGTAATTGAAGATCAGGAGCCAGATGCAGCACTTGGTAATGGTGGTCTTGGACGACTTGCTGCATGTTTCTTGGATTCTCTTGCAACACTTGGTTATCCTGCATATGGTTGTGGTATTCGTTATCGCTATGGTATGTTTAAGCAGGTAATCAAGGATGGTTTTCAGGTTGAAAAGCCAGATGATTGGTTGAGAGATGGCAACCCATTTGAGGTACGCCGTTCGGAGTATGCATGTGAAGTAAAATTCGGTGGACATGTAAAGGTAGAGTATCAGGATGGACGTAATCGTTTCGTACAGGAAGATTATTCTTCAATTTTAGCTGTACCTTATGATATTCCAGTAATTGGTTATGGTAATAATGTGGTAAATACATTGCGTATTTGGGATGCAGAAGCAATTCAGGATTTCAACTTGGATTCATTTGATAAGGGTGAATACCAAAAGGCAGTGGAACAGCAGAATTTGGCAAGAACAATTGTTGAGGTTCTTTATCCAAATGATAATCACTATGCAGGTAAGGAATTACGTTTGAAACAGCAGTACTTCTTCATTTCTGCATCTATCCAGACTGCACTTAAGAAGTTTAAAGAGCATAATGCAGATTTGCATGATCTTCCAAACAAGGTTACATTCCAGTTGAATGATACACATCCAACTGTAACAGTAGCAGAGCTTATGAGAATCCTTGTAGATGAGGAAGGTTTTGAATGGGATGAGGCATGGGATATTACATGCAAGACATGTGCATATACCAACCATACAATTATGGCAGAAGCGCTTGAGAAATGGCCAATCGAGTTATTCTCAAGATTATTACCTCGTGTATATCAGATTATCGAGGAGATTGACAGAAGATATGTGAACATGATTCGTGAGAAGTATCCAAATAACCCAGAGAAGGTTAAGAGCATGGCAATTCTTTATGATGGTCAGGTTAAGATGGCACATCTTGCAATTGCAGGTTCTTATTCTGTAAATGGTGTTGCACAGCTTCATACAGAGATTTTAAAGAAACGTGAATTGAAAGACTTCTATGAGATGAGACCAGAGCAGTTCAATAATAAGACAAATGGTATCACACAGAGAAGATTCTTGTTACATGGCAATCCATTGTTAGCAGATTGGATTACATCGAAGATTGGTGATGAGTGGATTACAGATTTGCCACATCTTAGCAAATTAAAAGTTTATGTAGATGATGAGAAATGTCAGCAGGAGTTCATGAATATCAAATACCAGAACAAGGTTAGACTTGCTGCATATATCAAGGAACATAATGGTGTAGAGGTTGATCCTCGTTCAATCTTTGATGTACAGGTTAAGAGACTTCATGAGTACAAGAGACAGTTACTTAACATTTTACATGTTATGCATTTATATAATGAGATTAAAGAGCATCCTGAGATGGACATCGTACCTCGTACATTTATCTTTGGTGCGAAAGCAGCAGCTGGTTACAAGCGTGCGAAGTTAACCATCAAGTTAATCAACTCTGTTGCAGATGTAATCAATAATGATGAGTCTATTAAGGGTAAGATTAAGGTTGTATTTATTGAGAACTATCGTGTATCAAATGCAGAGCTTATTTTTGCAGCTGCAGATGTATCTGAACAGATTTCAACAGCTTCTCGTGAGGCATCTGGTACAGGTAATATGAAGTTTATGTTAAATGGTGCACCTACACTTGGTACAATGGATGGAGCGAACGTTGAGATTGTTGAGGAAGTTGGCGCAGAGAATGCATTTATCTTCGGTCTTTCTGCTGAAGAGGTTATGGCATATGAGCGTGATCACAATTATCATCCATCTGACATTTACAATAGTAACGCAAATGTACGTCGTGTGATGACACAGTTGATTAATGGTTTCTTCCATGAAGATACAGAGTTATTCCGTGACATTTATGATTCTTTATTAAAAGAAGATGTTTACTTTACATTAAAGGATTTTGATTCTTATTGTGAAGCACATAAGAAGGTTGATGAGGCATACAGAGACGAGAAGAGATGGGCTAAGATGGCAATGTTGAATACAGCTTGCTCAGGTAAGTTCTCTTCTGACCGTACAATTGAGCAGTATGCACAGGAGATTTGGAAGTTGAAAAAAGTGGAAGTAAAGATGCCAAAGGAACCAGCAAAGAAGAAAACTTCTAAATAATACAGGATAAATAACGAATAATGAAAACCTCTCTTACATACAATTGTAAGAGAGGTTTTTTTATGAAAAAGATAATATATTTTATGGTTTTGTTTTTTGTTGTTCCGTGTGGTGTTGTTTTTGTGGCGAGTTGTTTTACGGATCAGATCCAAATTGGATATAAAAAGCCATCCATTGAGCAATTTCATAGCGGAATTAATGTATTGGTGGAGCGGGATGGTCTATATAAAAATATTGATTTGGAGGAATATGTGTTAGGTGTGCTTCCGAATGCAATTCCAGCCAACTATCATGAGGAAACATTAAAGGCACAAGCAATATTGATTCGTACAAATGCTGTACGAGAAATGAACCAAAAAAATACAAATGATGCGGAACAGCTGTCGTATCAGTATTTGACAGTAAATGAGCGTAAAGAATTATTTGGTGAAGTCAATGCTAAAAAAATGGAAGAAAAAATGCAAAAGGCAGTGATGGAAACAGCGGGACAGGTTTTATCGCAAAATGATGTTCTTATTATGGCAGCATATCATGAAATCAGCATGGGGAAAACAGCGAGCGCAAATGAGATTTTGGGGAAGGAGATTCCTTATTTGCAATCTGTGGATAGTTCACAGGATGTTGAGGCGAAAGCATATATGAGTGAAAAGATATATCTTTGGAAGCAGATTAATGGGTTGTTGGAACAAGAGCAGCAAGGTAACAACAAAGTTACGATACAAATTCTTGAAAGCAGTAAAAATGGTTATGTTCAAAAAGTAAAAGTTGGGAAAAATGAAATGAGTGGCGAGGAGACAATGCGATTATTTGATTTAGCGTCTACCAATTTCTATATTGAGGAACAAGGCAATGGCATCAAATTTGTGTGCTTGGGAAAAGGAAATGGTATGGGTTTATCCATTTATGGTGCGAATTATATGGCGCAACAAGGTAGTACATATAAGGAAATATTGGATTATTATTATCAAAATGTTTCGATTACGGATTGTAAGAAGATGAAATCGGAGCCATCGACTATGCAGGAAAATCCATAGCAGTTGACAGTTTATTTTTTTTATAGGATAATATTTTTATTTGATTTAGATGATTTTTGTGTATAGATTGTTGGAGAGGAAATGATTGAACCAATGAAATACAAATCTTTTTTGTCATTTGTTCCATTGTTTTTTGTGGTAAGTTTAGTCCTTCTTGTCATTGCGGAGGAATATGATGGAAGGGCAACCCTGGTCGGTTATCAATCGGATCGGAAAGAATGGAATGTGTATGATGGAGAACATATTCAGGAGAACGGAACAGATAGCGAAAGACAAATAGAACGACAGGATATGTATAATGGGGAGAATTTGAAAGACAATGGCTTGCCATATGCAATTAAGGTGAATGCGTCTCAAAATGTCGTGACAGTTTATCAGTTGGGAACAGATGGATATTATTCCAAACCTGTGAAGGCGATGATTTGTTCCGTTGGAGAGGGAGATAATACACCAAAGGGAGTCTTTGATTTGGGAGACCGAGAGGAATGGTTGGCCTTAGAGGATGGTGTTTATGGACAATATGCCACAGCAATTACAGGGAATATTTTGTTTCATTCTGTTCCATATTTTACGAAAGATAAAGGCGATTTAGAGATTGAGGAATATAACAAGCTGGGAAGAGGTGTCTCAGCGGGATGTGTCCGATTGTCTGTTGTGGATGCAAAATGGATTTTTGAGCACTGCAATGAATTTACGCAGGTTAACATTTTTGAAAGTGATTATCTAGGACCAATGGGAAAGCCGATTGCTGCAATTATAGATAGCAAAGGAAAAGGGAATAATTGGGATCCGACAGATCCAGATAGAGACAATCCTTATATGAGTGATATACCTGTCATTTTGGGAGCATATGATAGGGAGATTGAAAGATATTCGGATTTTGATATTTTGGCAGGAATTACGGCATTAGATTCTACGGGTAAGGATATTACAGATTGTATAGAAACAGAAGGTGACGTGGATTGGCAGGCATGTGGTGTATATCCGATTACTTTTTCTGTGACAGATGAAACAGGGGTAAAAGAGAGTGTAACTGCGAAATACATTATTAAGGATGAGCAAGCACCTGTGATTCGTGTGGATCAGGTGGTAAATAAAATTAGCGCATATGATGTTAACTCTACAAGACAATTACATGATTTGTTGCTAAAAAATGTGACTGTATATGACGGGAATTATGAGATGGACAAGGCCTCTATTTTAGTGGATTTTTCGGAGATATTTGATAAGAAAGTGGGAAGATGTCATATCAAATATCGTGCAAAGGATTCAGAAGGCAATCAATCAGAGGTCGTTATTTTGTCTGTAGATGTGGATTTAGAGGCGCCAATCATTCAATTGAAGAACGAGTCGCAAGGCGAGCTTCGGGTGTCGCGCTTAATGGATGATGCATATTTGCTTTCTTTGGTTGAGGTGAGCGATAATAGTGGAAATGTTGATGTAACGCTTAGTAGACCACTGTCGTATGTTCCAGGGGAAGTGTATAATGTGATATACTGTGCAAGGGATAATTTTGGCAATGTTACAACATTGTGTGTTACATATCAAATAAAAGATTAAAATGGTGTATAAAAATTCTATACTGTGGTAAAGCTATCCATAGAGGTGATGAAAATGCAAAATCAGAAGGATTCTTTATCACAGAAGATAAAAGATAATCTGTTTTATGTAGCACTATTTGTTGGTCTGGTGGCGATTTTGGCAGTTGTAGTTGTTTATACAAAGGGTCAAAACGGTGAACAGCTTGCAAACACAGACAGTGAATCAAATCAGTTATCGGAATATGCACGAGTGGATGAGGATTTATTTGAAAAGAAGGATGAGACAGAAAAGCACGTAGTAGATGATGCAAAAACAGGCATAAGTACAGAGGTTTGGGGTGCGGTTGATTTAGAAGATGACGGATTGGTTGAGCCTCATAACGACGATTTGGCAACGCAAGATGTGACAGAGGAACCAAAGGAAAATTCGACATCTGAAAAACAGGAGAAGAAAAAAGAATCCGTCCCAGTTATAGCAGATGCGGGGGAACTGAATTTCAATAGTGAATCTACAATTGCATGGCCAGTAAATGGTTCCGTCATTCTTCCATTTAGTATGGAGACAACCGTTTATTTTAAGACGTTGGATCAATATCGATGTAATCCAGGAATGCTCATTCAGGCTGGGAACGGAAGTACAGTAAAAAGTGCGTATTTAGGAAAGGTAACAAAGGTAACAAGTGATAACACATATGGTAATATGGTTACGATGTATTTAGGAAATGATTACAGTGTGGTATATGGACAGCTAGATACCATTTATGTAAAAGAAGGAGATTTTGTAAAGGCAGGCGAATCAGTTGGAACAATTGGTAATCCGACAGACAGTTTTGCAGATGAGGGAAGCCATTTATTCTTTCAAATGTATCAGGGTGATGAGCCTGTAGATCCAGTTTTGTTTATGGAATAGAAAGAAGAAAATTAGCGCATGTAAATATGTGCTAATTTTTTTTGTGGAAAATGACATGAATGTAATAGGAAGGTAAGATTTTCTTGTATGTTGTTTCTAATATATGATATACTTAATTATAATTAACATTTTGTGGTAAATTCATTGTATTTTTCGGTGAAAATGAGGTGAATGTATGGAGCGTAATAAGGAAAAGGATGTCGTAATTGCACGCCAGATTATGGATATATCGTGGCAGGCAATGTTTATTATTCGGAAAGAGGATTTCGTTGTTTTATATGCAAATCAGGTTGCAAAAGATGTTTTTGGTGTACAGCTTGAAAATGTAGGTTGCTATCTGGGTTTTCATATGATGGAACGACCTTGCATGGATTGTCCTTTTATGAATATTAAAGTCGGAGAAGAGATTGTAACGGAGCGTTGTTATGATTCGTATGACGTTAAGATTCAAATAAAGGCAAATGGAATAAAGTGGACAGATGATCAGACTGTAATTTTGTGTACGGTTCTGGATACGGATTCGCTAATGGAAGCGAAAAAACGAGCAGAGGAGCGTTCTTTTGCGCAATATAAGGAGATGTTGCGTCTTTCTGGGGAATTGTATCAGACAGTTGTGAATCAGTTAAAAACAATTGTATTTGAATATAACTGTGAAAATGATGAATTTTATTGTTCACCGCTGTTTCAGGAACGATTTGGAATTAGTAAGATACAGAGTGTTGATTTTACAAAATTCTCTGAGACAGAAGCATTGATTTATGCAGAGGATGTGGATACATACAAATTATTGTTTGAAAATAGAGATGATGATTTTCGTGAGATTACCTGCCGTATGTGTGAAGTGAACGGAAAGGTTGGATGGTATCGTATTTGTGTGCAGTATATTAGGGATCAGCTTGGCAATCTTAACCGAATCATAGGAACATTAAAGGATGTGGATGAGATTGTGAAATCTCATGAGGTGATACAGTATCGTTCCGAATATGATATTTTGACAGGTTTATATAATATCAATCGTTTTTATGCTTCTGTAGAACACATATTAAGAGGTGATGAGCGAACCTATGCAATCATAGCGTTTGATATTGATCGTTTTAAGATGATTAATGACTTGTTTGGTATGTCAACAGGTGATGATGTGATCAAACATATTGCGGATGTGTTAAAGAATAAAATCACAATCGATGGCGTATGCTGCAGAGTACATTCTGATATGTTTTTGATTTGCACTTCGTATCAGAAAAAGGGTGATATCATTAAGTTGATTGAGAAGATACGAAAAGCAGTCTTTCGCAATGATTTCTCGTTTGACATTAATACAAGCTTCGGTGTTTATTTGATCGAAAATCGGGAAGTGCCAATTAACTTAATGTGTGATCGTGCGACACTTGCGTCAAGAACTGTAAAGACCAATGCAATTAAGTTTTGTGAGTTTTATGATGAGCATTATCGAAATGAGATGCTAAAGACAACAGAGATTGAGCAGGATATGAATGTGGCAATCGCGGATAAGCAGTTTGTTATGTATTTGCAACCAAAGTTCAGCTTAGAAACTGGTCAGATTTGTGGTGCAGAGGTTTTGGCTCGTTGGAAACATCCTGTAAAGGGATTGATACAACCAAATGATTTTATTCCTTTATTTGAAAAGAATGGCTTTATTTTGAGATTAGATGAGTACATGTGGGAAGAAGCATGTAAAACACTAGCTAGATGGAAGGCAGAGGGAAAGAGAACGGTTCCACTTTCTGTAAATATTTCCAGATATCATATAAGAAATAATGATTTGGTAGGTGTGTGGAAGCGATTGCTTCGCAAATATGACATTTTGCCATCTGATTTAACACTTGAGATTACAGAGACATTTTTCTATGATTCTATAGAATTGTATAATGTCATGGTAAAATTGCAGGATATGGGATTCCGTTTGGAATGGATGATTTTGGTTCGGGATATTCATCTTTGAATATGATTCGTCAGGTTCCAGTTGATACGATTAAGATTGATAAGGATTTCCTCGATAAAAAGTTAACAACGGAAAAAGGAAAGATAGTCATTAGTCATACGATTGCGATGGCAAAGGATTTGAGATTGTCCGTTGTGGCAGAGGGTGTTGAGACGAAAGAACATGTTGATTTCCTAAAATCTGCAAGTTGCGATGTGGCACAAGGGTACTATTTTGCTAAACCGATGCCGATCGATGAATTCGAACGTGTATGTTTCGAATAAGGCTGAATATAAGCGATATTATACTTTTGAAAAAATTGTTTATATTGCTTGACAGTACCTATATCATATAGTATATTTTCTAGTGACAGAGAGGTCTGTATGGACATGACTAATAAGAATAAAAAGGAGAACGTATTATGTTTGAAAAGATGAAAGAAATTATCGCTGAGCAGCTTAGCGTTGATGAGAGCGAAATCGAATTAACTTCTAACTTCAAAGAGGATTTAGGTGCTGACTCATTAGATTTATTTGAGTTAGTAATGGCTTTAGAAGAGGAATATGATGTTGAGATTCCTGCTGAAGAGTTAGAGAGCATTGCAACAGTAGAAGATGTTATGGAGTACTTAAAGGCTCATGGCGTTGAGGCATAATTCATAATAAAATTTTAAGGACTTGACCAATATGGTCAGGTCTTTTTTTACTTCTAGAAGCTTTTATGGATCTCGCCCACCTACCCCCAAATTCAAGAATTTTTTAGAGTTTCTGAAAAAAACAAACCGAGAGAAAACTGGTGATATATGCGGATGAACTTATTCGAAAAAAACTTGGGATAGGTGGGCGAAAGAAGATCTATAGAGGTGTAAGAATGAAAAAAGGACCGACCATATTGGTCAGTCCTTTGGTTATTACATTTGGTGGCGTACAACGCCATATTCATCATCTAGACGAAAGAAGGAGCAATCTGTATTGCGACCTTGAAGGAATTTTACCATATCATCTTCGTCCAGATTGACATCGCATTCATAACATTCCCATTCTTCATCGTACACATAGTGTACGCATTGTTCACATAAATCCATATTGTTACTCCTTTCTTTCGTATTATACAAAATCCATTAATTTGATTTACTGTTGATTTTCAATGTCAAGAAGGTTGGAAACCATGTTTTGTAAATCCTGAGGACTAATTGTATAAACATTGGAATCCGTAGCGCTAGGAGCTACTGTAATAGTAGTAGTAACACCTTCTTCATATTCTGGATTTTTGATTTTCTCCTGAAGAATATCATACATGTTATCTAAAACAGCTGCATATAATTCATCAGGTGTAGCTTCCTGATTTTTTTCGAAATAGTCAGCTGCAAATTTCTCTGTTTCAGCTGCTAATCCGTCAAATATTTTTAATTTATATGTTGTTACAGGAACAGAGTAAGATTTGTTCTCGCCGTTGGTTGCTTCACCAACCTCGTATTTGCATAATTTGTACATATCAATAAAAAGAGCTCTGAATTTTTCTTTCTGTTCGTCAGAAACATTATATGCACCGGATAAAGCAGATACTTCTGAATCGATTAATTGGTTGTACGCAGCAGATACTTCTTCTTCTGATGATTTTGTCATTTCCATATAAGATGCAAATTCACCGTGGAAACTACAATCTAAACAAGACTGTACATATTTACTAGCTGGGAATGTACCGCATCCCATAAGTGAGCAACCCATTACTACAATGAGTAAGAGCAATAAACTAAATTTTACTTTTGTTTGTTTCATTTTTCTTATTTCCTTTTCTTTTTTTTGTTTTATCCCATTACAACTTCAACGCTATGTGACTTACCATCATTAAATACTGGAAGTACATTTCCATCAATTGCGTTGCCGTCTACAGTGACACTCTTGATACCCTTGCAAACATGATCTGGATTTGAAACTTTAATGTCATAAGTAGCACCACGGAACTGACGAGTTGCTGTCATGCCATCCCAAGCAGCTGGAATAGAAGGATCAATCTTTAATCCGTCAAAGTCAGCCTGTACACCTAAAATGTACTGAGAAATGGCAACCATGTTCCAAGCAGCGGTACCTGTTAACCATGAGTTTTTACCCTGACCAAAGTTTTTACCTGTCTGACCGATATCAGAACCAGCATCCTTACCACCAATCATCTGACCATATACATATGGCTCAGTCTTATGAAGATCGGATGTTTCTTCTGTAAATGCAGGAGCGATTTCTGAGTAATACTTAAATGCCTGATCTCCTTCACCAGCATAAGCTGCAGCACAGATAATCCATGCATTATTGTGTGTGAAGATACCAGCGTTCTCCTTGTATCCACCTGGATAAGTAGAAATCTCACCATATTCAACATAATATTTTGTAAATGCTGGGTTGTTCAACACAAGACCATGCTGTGTGTTAAGTCTTTCATCCACTGCCTTGAGCGTTTTCTTTGTGATTTCCTCATCAAGACCTGACATAATTGCAAATCCCTGTGGCTCGATGAAAATCTGACCTTCCTCACATTCCTTAGAACCCATCTTCTTACCATTTGCATCGTAAGCACGGATGAACCAGTCGCCATCCCAAGCAGATTCCATCATGTTTGCCATCATCTTATCGATCTCAGCCTGTGCCTTAGCAGCCTCATCATCCTTACCTAAATGTTTAAGGATAGATACATAGTTAGGACCAGCATATGTAAAGAGTGCAGCTACAAATGCAGACTCGGCAACCTTAGAATAACCGCCTTCTGCTGCAAACTTAGGATTTGTATAGGTCTGGAAGCTTTCGCCTGGTGTATCAGAGAAGCATGAAAGGTTGATACAGTCATTCCAGTCAGCACGCATTGCAAGTGGAAGACCGTGAGGTCCCAAGTTCTCTACGATATGGTAGAAAGAAACCTTTAAGTGATCGAGCATTGGCTGTGCCTTGCTCATATCATTGTCATATGGAACCATTTCATCTAAGATTGTCCAATCGCCTGTCTCTTTGATGTATGCAGAAACAGAAAGAATTAACCATAATGGATCATCTGAGAAATCGCCACCGATGTCAGCGTTACCTTTCTTTGTAAGTGGCTGATACTGATGATAACATCCACCATCAGGGAATTGTGTAGAAGCGATATCGATAATTCTTTCTTTTGCTCTGTCTGGAATCTGGTGAACGAAACCAAGTACATCCTGGTTGGAATCTCTAAATCCCATACCACGACCGATACCTGACTCAAAGTAAGAAGCAGAACGTGAAAGGTTAAATGTAACCATACACTGATACTGATTCCAAATATTAACCATACGGTTAACCTTATCGTCTGGAGTATCTACGCTAAGGATACCTAAGAGCTTATCCCAATAAGCCTTCAAATCAGCCATACCAGCTGCAAATTTCTCAGGTGTGTTGAACTGCTCAATCATCTCAAGCGCTTTAACCTTATTAATTGTCTTGCCATCTGCTTCGAATTTCTGATCAACTGGCATTTCTACGTAGCCAAGTACGAATACCAATGTCTTTGACTCGCCAGGAGCAAGTGTGATTTTCTTATAATGCGAAGCGATAGGAGCCCAACCATCAGCAAATGAATCATTTGATTTACCGGCTTCAACTGCCTGTGGGTTGTGGAAACCATTGTAAAGACCGATGAAGGAATCTCTGTCTGTATCATATCCATCGATTGTATCGTTTACAGAGTAGAAAGCGTAGTGATCACGACGATCTCTGTACTCTGTCTTGTGATAGATAACAGAATCTTTAATTTCTACACGACCTGTAGAGAAGTTACGCTGGAAGTTGTTGCTATCATCCTGAGCATCCCATAAACACCATTCTGCAAAAGAGAAAAGTGAGAATGTCTTCTCAGCAGCGCTTTCGTTTGTAAGAACAACTTGTTGAACCTCACCATTGTAGTCCTGTGGAACGAAGAAAGTAACTTCAGCTTTCAAATCATTTTTCTTACCAGTAATTACTGTGTAACCCATACCGTGACGACACTCGTAAGAGTCAAGCTCTGTCTTAACTGGAGACCAGCCTGGGTTCCAAATGGTACCGTTCTCATTAATATAGAAGTAACGACCTCCCATATCAATTGGAACGTTATTGTAACGATAACGTGTAATTCTACGAAGACGAGCATCCTTATAGAATGAATATCCTCCTGCAGTATTAGAGATTAATGAGAAGAATCCCTGTGTTCCAAGGTAGTTAATCCATGGATAAGGAGTTCTTGGAGATGTGATGACATATTCTCTGTTTGCGTCATCAAAGTAACCAAATTTCATATATAATACCTCTCTTTCAAATTGTTGGCCCCCCAGGCCACATAGAATCATTATATTATAAATACTGCTTGTATGCAAGATACGAGCAGGAAATCATTTGTTGTTTTGTAAATAATAAGAAAACCTTCATAAATTCGTCACGATTATATGATATAATATGTTAATTATATTTTTGAAGTATACATTTAGTGAGGTGAAAGACATGATGGAAAATACAGTAATGCTTCCGAGTTTAAGAGAGAAGGAGCAGGAAGATAGACTTGCTGTTTTAGATGCAGATATAATGGAAAAACTTAAGATATTTATGATGAATTCGCAACCTTTTCAGGAAATGATGATGATGTATAAATGTGCGATTCGCGAAGTGCGTACGAAAGCAGAGGTGTTAAATGATGAAATGTCAGTCAGATATCATCGAAATCCAATTAGCAGCATTTCATCACGTGTGAAAAAACCAGAGAGCATTGCACAAAAACTTTATAAGAAAGGATTGCCATTTACGGTGGAAGCGATTATGTCCAATCTTTCGGATGTAGCGGGTGTCCGTATTATTTGTGAGTTTGTGGATGATATTTATCAGATTGCAGCAATGCTTGCCATGCAGGATGATTTGAAGCTAATTAAGATTAAGGATTATATCAAATATCCAAAACCAAATGGATATCGTAGCTATCATATGATAGTTGAGATTCCGGTATTCTTTTCTAAGGGAAAAACGCCAATGCGTGTGGAGATTCAGATTCGTACGATGGCAATGGATTTTTGGGCGAGCCTGGACCATGAATTAAAATATAAGAAAAACATTGATTCGGATGATGAAGAGATGATTGCAGCAGAGCTTTTAGCATGTGCTGATCGTATTGCAGAAACCGACACAATCATGCAGCAGATTCGCATGAAATTAGATTCGTTAGAAGCAAGTAAACGAAAGCAGGAAGAAGCTGTGGTTGTGCAGGATGCAGACGAATAAACTGGCACACAAAAGAGTATTCGCAAAAGCATGTATGTGTGGTATAATATATGCCGTGCGAATTTGATGATAATTCATAGGTAATTGCGAAACTTTCAATAACCTAAATTGAGTTTCGCAATTACCTATGTTAACAAATAAAGAAGAGGTAAGGAATTATGCGTAAAACAAAGATTATATGTACACTAGGACCTGCCACAGATGATGATAATGTATTAAGAGAACTGATGATAGAGGGCATGAATGTTGCCCGATTTAATTTTTCGCATGGAACACATGAACAGCACAAGGTGAATTTAGAGCGTGTGAAACGTTTGCGTGAGGAGTTGGGATTGCCGATTGCCGCACTTTTGGATACGAAGGGACCTGAGATTCGTTTGAAGAATTTTAAGGACGGTAAAGTTACGATTGAGAGTGGACAGCGATTTGTATTGACCACGAGAGACATAGAGGGTGATGAGACACAGGTTTCTATCACATATAAAGGATTGGTAGATGATATCCGTGTGGGCTGTAATATTTTGATTGATGATGGATTGATTTCCCTTCGTGTGGAGAGCATGACAGATACAGACATCATTTGTATTGTGGAAAATGGTGGCGTGATTTCGAATCATAAGGGTGTTAATGTTCCAAATGTGGAATTGTCATTACCATATGTCAGTGAACAGGATAAGGCAGATATCATTTTCGGTATTGAACAGGGATTTGATTTTATTGCGGCCTCATTTGTTCGAAAAGCAGATGATATCCTTGCAATTCGTGAAATATTAAGTGAAAATAATTGCGATTTTATTAATATTATTGCGAAGATTGAGAATATGCAGGGTGTTGATAATATTGATGAGATTATTCGTGTGTCAGATGGCGTTATGATTGCCAGAGGTGACATGGGTGTTGAGATTCCGTTAGAGGAAGTGCCATCAATACAGAAGATGATTATCCGAAAAGTATATAATGCAGAGAAGATAGTTATTACTGCAACACAGATGTTGGATTCGATGATGAAGAATCCAAGACCAACCAGAGCAGAAGCAACAGATGTGGCAAATGCCATTTATGATGGAACATCAGCCATTATGCTTTCTGGTGAAACGGCAGCGGGCATGTATCCGGTGGAAGCGCTTCGCACAATGACGAAGATTGCAGAGCGAACCGAGGCAGATATTGATCTGGTAAAACGTTTTAATCGTAGAGAGAGTCTGGTAAATCCAGATATCACAAATGCGATTGCGCATGCAACCTGTACGACGGCTATGGATTTGAATGCAACCGCGATTGTAACAGTAACCAAATCTGGTAAGACGGCACGTATGATATCAAAATACCGTCCGGCATGTCCGATTATTGGTTGCTCACCATATGAAAATGTGTGGAGACAGTTGAACCTTTCGTGGGGTGTTTTGCCAGTTATGGTAGACGAAAAAACCAATACAGAAGATTTGTTTGAGCATGCTATAGAGCAGGCTGAGAAAAAGGGCTATGTAAAACAGGGTGAGATTACTGTAATTACAGCAGGTGTGCCAATCGGTGTATCTGGTACGACAAATTTGATTAAGGTACATGTTGTAGGCCATATCTTGATTAAGGGACGTGGCGTGAATAATCGTAAGACAACCGCTTGTCTTTGCGTGGGTAAGGATGAGATGGATATCATAGAGAATTTTAACGAGGGTGATATTATTGTATTGCCAGAAACCAGTAACGATATTATGGATGAATTAAGACAGGCATCTGGAATTATCGTAGAAAATGAAGGACATAATTCGCATGCCGGCATTGTAGGATTATCGTTGGATATTCCAGTCATATTGGGTGCAGCAAATGCAACAGATATTTTGAAGTCGGGTGCAGTTGTCACAATGGATGCAGAAAAGGGACTGGTGTCGTCTAACTAAAGACTTGTGATTTCCAAAATAAAAGAACAGAAGAAAATGAAAAACATTGAGGGAGAATTAACATGGCAGAGATAAAAAAACGTATATTAGAGTGTCCAAATTGTAAAGCAGAGATTGAGGTTCAGATTCGTCCACGTTTGGAAATGCCTTATGATCAGGAAGAAAAGAAAAAAATTATGGATGGAATGTTCTTTCGTAACAAGTGTCCAGGCTGTGGAAGATTGATACCAGCTATTTATAATTTTGAATATAATGACATGGAGAATAAATATTTGATTTGGCTTCTTCCACAGATTCATGAGGAAGAGAAAAAGCGTATTATTGATTTTAATCAGTTGTTGGCGACAGATAATCGTCTTCGTCTTGCACAGGGTGGATATCGATATCGTTTGGTCATGACAGATATGGAATTAAGAGAAAAGGTATTGATTTTTGACGAAGGATTTGATGATCGTTTTATTGAGGCAATGAAGGTCATTTATGTTCCTGTGATTATGGAAAAGGTTGGTAACGACTGTCAGGTGGTAGGTATTTTCTTTGATAAGAGTGCAGAGGGTGAATATCAGTGGCTTGTTGTCTTTGACAAAATGAAACCAACAATCTTTACAGTTAATATGGATATGTATGAAGACATGAAGGAAAAGCTTTGGGAGACAGCAGAGAAGAATTATCAGGATGATTGTATGTTAATGATTGAGGCACATTGGGCAGCAAAAGTAATGAAGGAGTGTAGTGAAGCGGAGAATCAGTAAGGTTGGATAAACGCTTAAAATGCTATACACAATGATAGAAAAACAAATGAGGACAGGGAAATGGAAAGAAAGAACTTAGAGAAAGCAGTAGATATTTACGCAAAGCTGATAACTGGAGAGGAAATCAAAAGGGGTGGCGCAAATGGTACCCTTTATGATGATTATTATGGCAATGCGGAAGTCTATGATATCGTAGGAATTATGCTGAAAAAATTAAATCTTTCCATTTACGAATATAAAGAAAGTTTGTTTTTGTCAGCTGGTGAGGGGAATCGTATTTTTGGATATACGAACGAGGAGTTAAAACGTTATATCGGTGTGAGGTACAATAAGGAATTATATTTGTGTTATTTTATCATTTATGAGATTTTATTGGCATTTTATTCAGATTCCGCTTCCTACCAGTTTAAGGAATATATAAAGATTGAAAATGTTTTAGAGGAAGTAACGAAGGCTTTAGCAGTCTTTACAAAGGATATTTCAGTATATGCAATGGATGAGGAGCAACAGGAAAGTTTTCAGTCGATTGCGCTTTTGTGGGATGAATTGCCAACAAGCACAGGAGAAGAACAGGGAGAGATTCGTGCTTCACGAGCATCCAAGGCAAGCTTTACAAAGTTGACGTTTAACTTTTTGGTTAATGAGAATTTATTTGTTGAAGTAAATCATCGCTATTATCCAACGGAACGTTTTCATGCAATCGTTGAACATTATTTCGAAGAATATCGTGGACAGATATACAGTTTGTTAAATGAGGAGAAAGACGCGGAATAGCAAGCTTTGTAATTACCTAGGGAGAAAGAATAGAAAAGGATAATGAAATATGCCAAATATTAATAGAATTCGAGTAAATAATGTAAAATATAATTTTGGAACACAGGGCTACGATGATTTCTCAATGCGTATGTATGGAAAAAATACGCTATATGACCTTGCAAATGGTGGTGGAAAGAGCGTGCTTATGCTGTTGCTTTTACAGAATTTGATTCCAAACTGTACATTGGATGAAAAACAGCCAATTGAAAAACTATTTCGTAATGGTGGTGGAAATACCACCATTCATTCGCTTGTGGAGTGGAAGCTGGATGATAAGGACGTAAAAGAAGGGTATCGCTATATGACGACTGGCTTTTGTGCCAGAAAGGCAAAAGACGGAGAGGGTGCCGAGGATGGTACAGAATCTACAGAGGTGTCGAAGACAGCTGGCGGTGAAAAGTTGAGTGCATCCATTGAATATTTTAATTATTGTATTTTCTATCGTGATTATAATGACAATGATATTGTGAATCTTCCGTTGCAGAATCAAAAGGAGCGTATTACATATAGTGGACTTAAGAATTATTTGAAAGACCTTGGTCGTCGTAATTTGAATTTGAAGGTATACGTGTTTGAGCGCAAGGGAGAGTACCAAAGATTTATTAGTCAGTATGGATTATTTGAAAGTCAGTGGGAAATTATTCGAGGCATTAACAAGACAGAGGGTCATGTGCGTACTTATTTTGAGACGCATTATAAAACAACGCGTAAAGTTGTTGAGGACTTGTTGATTGAAGAGATTATTGAGAAGGCGTTTTTGGTAAAGACAGAACAGAATGATGTTAACGAAGATATGGCAAAAACCCTGTTGGATATCAAGGACAAGCTTGTTGAGTTATCCAAAAAGAAAAGTGAGATTGCCAATTATGATAAAGAAACAGAACTGATGCATTTGTTGGAGGGACGTGTGTCTTCTTTCCTGAAGCTGTATGAGGAAAAGGACAAGGTTTCTGGAACACTTGCAGATATTTATGTGACAGGTGAATCTTTGACAAGAGATGGTGAAGCAAAGATTGCACAAATGGAAGAAGAGAAGGAAAAGAAGGATCAGCATTATCGATTGGAAGAACGCAGAATCGAAAGCTTGAAGGTGTTAAAGGATCAATATCTGTTAGAGGACGTAAAAAATGACATGGAAGTGTTAGAACGTCATGTAAAACAGGTAGAACAGGAACTTGAGAATGCAAAGGCAGAGCTGGATTTGAGAGAAAGCGTGAACGATTATCTTCGCTATTTAGAAGACAAGGCTTCTATGGAGGAGAATCAGGCAATGATTAAGGCTGCAAGCAATAGTGGGTCGAATCAGTTAGAAAAGCTTCACCGAATTGCGTGGACAAAGAAGAAGCAGGATGATAAACAGTTAGTTGAAATTCGTGTGCAGTTACAGGAAAAAAGCAAAGCCTTAGCTGATATCAAGGAGCAGGAGAGTACTTTAACACATGTGTGTGAAGAAGGAACCGTTGCACTGGCAGTAGCAGAAAGCCAAAGAGAGCGTTTGCAACAGGAATACGAGCAACACATGGAGGAGATTCGCAAGGTTCGAAAGGACATTGCAGTATTGGTGTTAAGTGACCTGAAAGAATTGTCTGTTACGTTGGAAGAAGAGGCGAAGAACTTGCAGGTGCAAAAGGAAGAGGCGGAACGTGTATATTTTGAGGACATAGAGACATTGGGCAACAAGGATAAGGAAATGTATGTGGCAAGACAGTCCTATGAGCAGGCAAAACAGGCTCTGGTGGAGGCGATGAATAAACATGCGCAGTATTCTAGGAATCAGGATCGACTTAAAAAAATGACACAAATCTATGGTGTGAAAAAGACAGAAGATTTGTATGAGACCATAAAAGAGCGTGCGCTGAATCAGCGTGTGGCAATTGTTGGACACCGAAAGGAAATAGAGCGATTAGAGAGACATTTAGAGCAGGTTCGTGAAGGACGAATTCTTGAAGAATCAGTGGGAATTTCAAAGGTAAAGGATTATTTGGAAAGTCGTCATGGGGATTTTGCGCTTTCGGGCGTCGATTATTTGTCTGCTCTGCCAAAGAGTAATCGTGAAGAGTTGATGAATCGTTATCCATTGTTGCCATATGGTGTTGTGACAAAGAACTTTGAACTCGTAAAAGATGATGAACGAATTCATACATTAGAGTTAGAGAATCAGGCTGTGCCAATTTTTGACCAGACAGTTTTAGAACAACCAGGTGTGGTTACCAAAGAGGATGGAGTTATTTTACTTTCGAAGGATAAAAGTAGCTTTGTAGAAGAGGACGCGCTTTCAATGGAGGCAACTCGTTTGGAAAAGAAACAGGCTGAGCTGGTAGAAGAGTTGGAGCGATTTTTGGAGTTAGAGCAAACCTATAATGAGGATTTGGATTATACCGCAAAGCTTACAGATGCTGCATTTATCAATGCAGAAAATGAAGTGCAGGCAGGTCGAGAGCAGGTACTTGAATTAGAGCATGAGATTGAGGAGTTGAAAAAGACAATGCAACATTTAAAGTCTCATAGCGAAAAGACGAAAGATGAACTTGCGCAGATTGAAGAGAAGTTAGAGATGAATGGGGCAGAGCGAATTAAGCTTGCGTCCATTCAGGCAGTCAGTGATTTGGCAGATACTACAAAGGAGCAGCTTGATCACTATACAGCAGAAAGTCGTAGACTAAAGAGTGCCGTGGAACAGGCACGCATGGAATATGAGACTGTGTGTTTAAAGCGTGATGAACTAGAACAGCAGACTGCACATTTACAAAAGCAAATAGATGTTGTTTTGGCTGATTGGGAGAGCTTATATAAGCCATATTATGTGGAAAAAGAGTATCCAGAGGTTGTAATGTCGCAGGAGCAGCTTCGCGCAGAATTCTTGGCGGCGAAGGCAATGCACGAAAAGGAAAATGTTGCATTGGAAGACAAGAAAAAGCTTGTAGAGACATTATCACAGAGCATGCAGCGTGAGTTGAAAATGATAGAGCGTCGTAAGGTTTCGTTAGAGCAGCTTGAGTCGCTTCGTGAGAAAAATGAATTGCATCCAATTGAGGAGACGTTTATTAGCAGACTCAGTTTGCAGGTATCACAGGTTGCAGTTCGATGTGATCAGATTCGAGACGACTATAAAAAGAAGGAGCATGAAGCAACTCGTTTGGAAGGTCGAATTGAACAGGCGTTACAGGCGCTTATGGAACGTTTCGGTGAACAGTTAACACTATCTGTTACCAGAGAAGAGGCAACGCAGGCAATTGCAGAAGGAGATCGTGTTCTTCGAAATCTTCGCGAGGAAATGAAAACATTCCAAAAGCAATATCAGCAGTATGTGAAGAACCATGGTGTGATTCGTGATTTGTATAAAGATGTAAAGCGAATTGTGGAAAGTGAGGCGCTAGACTGTTCTGGTGCGACCGTGTTAACACAGGAACAGCAACAGATTCGCGAGATATTTGAGGAAAGCTTGCTTTTATATGATAAGAGTAACAAAGCATTAGCACGTGCAAAACAGGACCTTATGAATTACAAGGCGCAGACAGCAAATACATTCTTTGTGATGGGTGCATTTGAATTATCGAATTCCATCAAAGATGATGTGGAAGTGCCAGAAACGTATGAGGCTGCAAAGGCGTTATTGGAAAGTATCCGCGAAATGATTTCCTACATTTTACTTGAGAAGGAACGCGTAGAACGGGGAATAGAGGATATGGAGGCAATTAAGAATAATTTTGAAAATCAATGTATTGAACGTTGCAAAGATGTTCGTACAGAGTTGGATAAATTACCAAAGCTTTCATGCATTCAGCTAGATGGTGAAACAATCCAAATGGTTAATTTGACGATTCCATATGTGAAGGATGAATATATTGCGCAGCGGATGTCGGATTATATTGACGAGGTGGTAAATGGTGCTGATAAATTTACAGATAATAACGAGAGAATTCGTTATATGAAGAATCAGCTTTTGTTAAAGAAGTTGTTTTCTGTACTGGTTACCGATATGAATGCCATTCGTTTGAAGCTGTATAAGAGAGAACGTATGAAAGAGCAGAGCCGGTATTTGCGTTATGAGGAGGCTGTTGGTAGTACAGGTCAGTCGCAGGGTATTTATATTCAGTTTTTGGTATCAATTATCAATTATATTTCAGGCATGTATGCACCAGAAGCTGAGCCAGATTCTTTGAAAAAGGTAATCTTTATTGATAATCCATTTGGTGCAGCAAAGGATATCTACATTTGGGAACCGATATTTGCATTGCTTAAGACAAATAATGTGCAGTTAATTGTACCTGCGCGTGGTGCAACACCTGCGATTACCAATCGTTTTGATGTAAATTATATTCTTGGTCAGCAGTTAATCAATGGAAGACAGCAAACGGTTGTTGTGGATTACAGAAGCCAGGTAGCACAGGATGAAATCGAATATCAGAACCTAGAATATAGTCAGGGAACATTTGAATTCATTTAGTGGGTGGCATTTTAGCAGTTTTTGCATATAGTATGGTATGAAGAAAGTTAGCCTTTGATTGGGGAATACTGGATATGAAAGGATTGTGTTCTTGAACATGTTGCGAAGCGGAATGTGAAGCATCCGTTTTATCCCCAATGGGGATAAAGGTATTGAGAAAATACGTTTTTATATCAAAGGCTTTATATATGAGGAAACGGGTGAAAAGTATGAAAGATACAGCATACACATATATGGTGGAGTGTCAGGACGGGACGCTTTATACAGGATGGACGAATGAATTAGAGAAAAGAATGCTGTGTCATAATGAGGGGAAGGGTGCAAAATACACAAGGGTACGTTTGCCAGTAAGATTAGTGTATTATGAAGTGTTTGCGACAAAAAGTGAGGCGATGAAACGTGAATACGAGATTAAGCATTTGAATCGAAAGGACAAGCTTCAATTAGTTGCGGCGCAATCCAAGCAAGTTGTATGTAATTGTAATCAGATTATGGCAGATTGTATGAGAAACCTTGAAAAAATAAAGGAAAAGATGGAACGTATATGAAACAACAATATAGTCAGTTTTATAAAAATACAAATGAACAGAGAACGGCAAGAAGAGAGAAATCTCAAAAACATCAGGTAAAGCATATCAAAAATCGTTTTGTCACAGTGGTTATGTGTATGTTGGCGAGCTTTTTGATTTTAGTTGCAATTGGCTTTTCGTTTTATCATTTTTATTTACAGTGGAAAGGTGGTTCTGTGATGGACGATATGACGCCTTCACAGGCGGAGCCGATTGTTGGAGCGGCGACAGTGTTTCCAGATTTGCCGATTACAGAAGAATTTTTGACGGTAAATCGGTATTCCAGACCAGGACTTCCTTTGACAACTGCACCGCAGTATATCGTAATTCATTATACAGCAAATCCAGGTTCCACAGCTGAACAGAATCGAAACTATTTTGAAAATCTGAAGGATACTGAAGAAACATTTGCAAGTGCGCAGTTTGTTATTGGATTATCTGGGGAAATCATACAGTGCGTGCCTTGTAATGAGATGGCATATTGTTCAAATAGCTTGAATGAATATTGTATTTCAATAGAAATGTGCCATCCAGATGAAACAGGTAGTTTTAATGATGATACATATAATAACTGTGTATATCTGGTGGCACATTTAATGAACTATTATGGTTTAGATATGGATCACCTCATAAGACATTATGATGTGACCGAAAAAAAT
Organism: Eubacteriales bacterium; assembly: GCA_030533405.1. GTDB lineage: Bacteria > Bacillota > Clostridia > Lachnospirales > Lachnospiraceae > CAG-590. The sequence goes on along the minus strand of JAUNJF010000007.1, from coordinate 45,050 downwards.
TGTCCAAAATACTTTGTCGAGCACGAAGATCGATGGGAAGTCTTTAAAGACTTTGTAGAGGAATATCGTGATCGTTATCGCAGACAGAGTAAATAGTATAACGCAGAGGGGATATCCACTTTGCGTTACAAGCGGAATCGTATGGCTACAGGTTCTTTTAGATTCTGACCGCCACGCGATTTTACTTTTGTTGTAATATGTAAATAGTAATCCACTTCTTGTGCGTAGGCTTCCAAAGGTTCTACTTCAATTTCCATATTGGCATCGTCGTAGGTGAATTTGGTAGAAATGCGAGTGCCTGCAGCATTCTCAACATATAAATTTTCTGAATTAATCGTGGCAGGATCCAACGCAGTTGTGAATCGGCAACGCCATACAAATTTTCCGGTTTTAAAACTTAAATTCTGACGAACTTTGTTCTCGTATCCCTTAGGGACATCTTCTATTTCAATAAATTTTCTCGCCATGTAGATTCCTCCTTGTATAAATGATTCTTAAATAAGCACATTTACGCAATTGTATAATTAATATTTATTATAACAAATAACAGATTGCGCTTCAAGAAAAGGAGTAGAAATAGCCAGTGTTTTTTTGTTGTTTCTTAGTGCGGAAAAGATATCGAAAAATGGACTGGCACATGTTAAAAAAGAGGGCATATCTTATCAGTAGAAGTTGTGTAAGTCATAAAAGGTATATTTGTCTTTTGTGGAAAGGAGAAGACTTTATGGAGCAACGCAGAAAGCAATATGATATCGCATTGATTGGTGGAGATGCTCGAATTGCCTACATGGCTACCATTTTGGCTGAAAAGGGGTATCGGGTGATCACATACGGAATGAAAAAATTGGAAGAAAATATAGGGAATCCTGCGACTTGCGCTGACTCTGTAGAGGAGGCAATAGAGGAAGCTATGTATATCATAGGTGGGATTCCGTTATTTAAAAATGGAAAAGTAGCTGGTGGAAGCGAACTGCATGGCATGTCACAAGAAGCATTTTATCGCTGTCTGGAGATGCATCAGGTTGTGTTTGGTGGTGTGATTCCGACGCAGTTTGAGTCACTTTGTAAAGAACGAAGTATTGTATGCTACGATTTTATGAGAGACGAATCGCTTGCAATCTTTAATGCAATTGCAACGGCAGAAGGGACGATTCTGGAAGCCTTAAAAAATAAAGAAACAAATATTCATGGAAGCAAATCCCTTGTATTAGGATATGGGAGATGCGCAAAAATATTATGTGAAAAACTGAGAGGAATGGGTGCGAATGTTACGGTTTGCGCTCGAAATGAGATACAGCTTGCGTATGCAAGTGCATATGGTGATCAAGTTATTTCGATATCTCAATTGGAAAGAGAGATATCGCAGTTTGAATATATTTATAATACGATTCCTGCTAAGGTGTTTTGTCAGAGTGCATTGAGTCATGTTAGACGGGATGCGCTAATCATTGATATCGCATCTGGAGATGGTGGGATTGATTATGCATGTGCGAATCGGTTAGGGATTCGGGCAATACAATGTTTGGGGTTGCCGGGAAAATATGCGCCTAAAATTTCAGCGAGCGGTTTGGTGGATTTTGTGGTTCGTAAAATAGAACAGGGAAAGGAGATTTGTAATGGAGATAAAGGGTAAAAAGGTTGGCGTTGCATTTACAGGATCCTTTTGTACATTTGAAAAAATATTTGTGGAGCTGGAACATTTAGTAGAGGCTGGAGCAGAGGTGTTTCCTATTTTTTCAGACGCTTCACAGACCATTAGTAGTCGATTTGGGACACCAGAGGAATACTATGCAAAGGCAGAGCGGATAACAGGTAAAAAACCAATTTGTTCCATTGGGCAGGCGGAACCGATTGGGCCGAAGGGGTATCTGGATGTGTTAGTCATTTTTCCTTGTACGGGCAATACTGCAGCAAAGCTGGCAAATGGAATAACGGATACGCCAGTATTAATGGCTGCAAAGGCACATTTGAGAAATAATAAGCCGTTGGTGGTATCTATTTCAACCAATGATGCGCTGGGAATGAACATGAAAAATATCGGATTATTATTGAATGCAAAAAACATTTATTTTGTTCCTTTTGGGCAGGATAATCCTGTGAAAAAAACAAATTCGTTGATTGCACATACGGATTTGTTGATACCAACCTTAGAGAAAGCTCTCGATGGGGAGCAGATTCAACCAATCTTAAAAGCGTGGTAGAAGGAGAAAAATATGTGTGGCATAGCTGGTTTTTGTGGATATAAGAACAATTATTTAGAGAATTCTGGAAAGTGGATTACTGTGCTACAAAAGATGAATCAGGTACAACAACATCGTGGACCCGATGAAAATGGAACCTATTTGACATCGCATTGTGGGTTGGCGCATGTGAGACTTTCCATTATTGATTTGGTGTCAGGCAAACAACCGATGACGCGAAAAAGAGAGGGAAGAACCTGTACCATTTCGTACAATGGTGAAATATACAACATGAAGGAGATTCGAAAAGAACTAGAGAAAAAGGGGGTACATTTTGAAACGACAAGTGATACGGAGGTCATTTTGGCTGGGTATCAGCGCTATGGAGTAGATATTGTTAATCGTTTAAATGGTATTTTTGCATTTGCGATTTGGGATGCCTGGAAGGAACAGCTGTATTTATTTCGCGATCGTTCGGGTATTAAGCCTTTATTTTACAGCTTTCAGGATGGAGGCATTATCTTTTCATCAGAAATCAAGGGATTGCTTTCTTATCCAGGCATGAAGGCGTGTGTAGACCGTGAAGGGTTGTGTGAAGTGTTTGGTTTGGGACCTGCAAAGACATATGGAAAGGGTGTATTTCAAAATGTAAAGGAGCTACGCCCGGGATGTTATCTGGAATATAGTATAAATGGGGCAAAAGAGCGGTGCTATTGGCAGGTGCAAAGCAAACCACATGAAGAATCTTATGAGGATACGGTGGAACACACTGCATGGTTGGTTGAGGATGCGGTTAAAAAGCAGATGCTTTCGGATGTGCCAATTTGTACATTTTTATCAGGTGGTGTGGATTCCAGTCTGGTCACGGCAATCTGTAACGAGGAACTGAAAAAGCAGGGGAAACAGCTGACAACATATTCCTTTGACTTTACGGATAATCAGATAAATTTCAAATCCAATGCATTTCAGCCGACGCAGGACCGTCCGTTTGTGGAGCAAATGGTAGATTTTTTAGGTACGGATCATCATTTTTTGGAATGCAATTATGTAGAGTTATATGATGATTTGTTTGAGGCGGTGGACGCAAGGGATTTGCCTTGTATGGCAGATGTGGAATCATCGATGTTATATTTTTGCAGAAAGGTGGCGAAGCGCAATAAGGTGACGCTGACTGGCGAGTGTGCGGATGAGATATTTGGTGGTTATCCATGGTTTCATAAAAAGGAATGTTTTGATGCGAACAGTTTTCCTTGGTCCATGGATATGGAACCGAGAACAATGTTGTTAAACGATGAGGTAAAGCATGCACTTCCTTTGGAGGAATATGCAAGAGCAGCATATGAAAAGACAATAGCTGAAACGCCGATTTTAGAGGGAGAGGCTCCAGAAGAAAAGAGAAGGCGGGGAATTGCGTATTTGAATTTGAAATGGTTCATGCAGACATTGCTTGATCGAATGGACCGCACGAGTATGAGAAGTGGGTTAGAAGCGCGTGTTCCATTTGCGGATCATCGGATTATTGAATATGTGTGGAATGTTCCATGGGAAATGAAGTGTAAAAATGGTGTGGTAAAGGGATTGCTTCGGGCAGCGGGGGAGAAGCATTTGCCATATGATGTGTTATATCGAAAAAAGAGTCCCTATCCGAAAACCTATGACCCTGCTTATGAGAAATTGTTGCGAGACAATATGAGACAGTTGATGGAGGATGGAACGGATCCGATTTGTCAATTGTTGGACCGCAAGAAGGTAATGACATTTATGGAGAGCCCAACGGATTACGGAAAACCATTTTACGGACAGTTGATGGCTGGTCCGCAATTACTTGCTTATATGATTCAGGTAAATTATTGGCTTAAGAAGTATAAAATTGAAATTGTTTCGTAATACGATTTGTTATCACTCATCGCATTTATGCGGTGGGTGACTTTTTTTATGCTATAGGAAGTTCCTTGAGTTTCCTATAGGTTTCGCCTACTACAAAAGAATGATTGTTGAGGACCATATTCTATGTTAAAATGTGGAGGATGTCGAACAATGTGACAGTTGGAAAATGAAAGAAAAGACGAGAGGATAAAGTATGATTTTAGAAGTATCAAATTTAAATCATGGATTTGGAGATAGAGCAATTTTTACGGATGTTTCATTTCGTTTGTTGAAGGGCGAGCATATTGGATTGATTGGTGCCAATGGCGAGGGTAAGTCAACATTTATGAATATTGTGACAGGTAAGCTGATGCCAGATGAGGGAAAGGTTGAGTGGGCAAAAAATGTGCGCGCTGGATACTTGGATCAGCATGCGGTTTTGACAAAGGGTATGACTGTGGGTGATGTGTTAAGAAGTGCGTTTGGATTTTTGTTTGAAATGGAGGCACGTATCAATGAAATCTGCGAATTGTTAGGGTCGGCAGATGGTGATGAAATGAATGCGATGTTAGAGGAGATGGGGACACTTCAGGATTTGTTAGATAGTCATGATTTCTATGTCATTGATTCTAAGGTTGAAGAAGTTGCACGTGCATTTGACTTGTTGCAGTTAGGCTTGGATCGTGATGTGACAGACCTTTCTGGTGGTCAGCGTACGAAATTATTGCTTGCAAAATTATTGTTGGAAAAACCAGATATTTTGTTGTTGGATGAGCCAACAAACTATTTGGATGAACATCATATTGAGTGGCTCAAACGCTATTTGCAGGAGTATGAGAATGCATTTATTTTGATTTCACATGATATTCCATTTTTAAATAGTGTGGTAAATCTCATTTATCATATGGATAACCAGAGCCTGACACGTTATGTCGGTGATTATGATAAGTTCATGGAAGTTTACGAAATGAAGAAATCGCAGCAGGAGGCAGCATATCGTAAGCAGCAAAAGGAGATTGCACAGCTGAAGGATTTCGTGGCACGTAATAAGGCAAATGTTGCAACACGTAATATGGCGATGTCAAGACAGAAGAAGCTCGATAAAATGGATGTTATTGAGTTGGCAAGGGAAAAACCAAAGCCAGAGTTTCATTTCCGTGATGCAAGAACGCCAGGAAAGGTATTGTTTGAGGTGACGGATCTTGTGATTGGATATGATGCAGGGAATCCATTGTCCAAGCCGATGAATTTGCGAATGGAGCGTGGTGACCGTATTGCAATTGTTGGAACAAACGGAATTGGAAAGACCACTTTTTTAAAGAGCGTATTAGGACAGATTAAGGCGTTAGAGGGAAAGGTTGTGCTTGGTGATTACTTAGAACTTGGTTATTTTGAGCAGGAGGTTGACCCGGGAAATAATTCCTGTATGGATGAGATTTGGGAGGAGTTTCCAGGTTACAATCAGTATGAGGTGCGAAGTGCACTCGCCAAATGTGGCCTTACAACAAGGCATATTGAGAGTAAGGTGAAAGTACTTAGTGGTGGTGAGCAGGCGAAGGTACGTCTTTGCAAGCTGATTAATCGCGAGACAAATCTGTTAGTTCTTGACGAGCCAACGAATCACTTGGATGTAGATGCAAAGACTGAGTTAAAACGCGCTTTACAGGAGTATAAAGGTTCTATTTTACTAGTGTGTCATGAACCAGAATTTTATGAGGGACTTGTTAAGGATGTATGGAATCTTGAGGAGTTTTCGAAACTCGTAATTTAGAAAGGGAGAGAAAATTTGTTAGAGCCAGAAAAGTTACAGATTTCTCCAATGCAAAAGACCTGGATTTTGGATTTGGATGGGACCATTTTAGTGCATGATGGTCCTTACATTTTGGGACATGATCAGTTTTTGCCAGGTGCAGAGGAGTTTTTAAATAATATACCAAAGAATGATATTATTATTTTTTTGACAGCGCGAGGAGAGTGGGAAAAGGCGCATACCTTGAAGTTTTTGAAGGAAAACCATGTGCGTTATGACCATATTATTTTTGGTGCAGGACAGGGAGAGCGAATCCTGATCAATGATAATAAACCTGACGGGTTGGTTACTGCGATTGCAATTAATACGACCAGAGACCGATTTTGTCAGACAAAGTTTGAAACGGATTATAATATGGGAACGATGTATGATTAGTACATCGTTCTTTCTCTTTTGGTCACTTAGTGGGTATATTTGTACCACTTACCAGCTTACCTATTGCATATGTAAAATGAATGAATACAATAGAGTTATCCGAAGAACATGTTTGATTAGGAAAAAGGAAATTAGTAAGTTGAACTTGCGAGATTATCAGCTATTTAAGTAGATGTCAGAAGGAGGATTCTGTATTATGGATAATCAGAATGAACAAATTATACAAAATGAAAGAGCAATGAAACATCACAAGAGATTTGTTATGGCAGTGGGAGGTTCCGTTTTATGTGCGGTATTGTGGATTGCATCCTGGAAGTTTATGAATGGTTCAGGGGATACCTTGATTTGGATTGCGTCCATTGTTACAATGATGATGATTGCAGTAGATATTAACTTAAGCAAAAGGGAAGAGTAAAGAATGAATATATGGATTGTGAAAAGCAAGGATGTTAATGAAACATCTGTGGAAATTCATTGTCAGGAAGAGACAGAGCAGGTGAAAAGGTTAAAGAAGCACATAGAAGGTTACGAAGAGCGGATTCAGGGAAAATGTGATGGACAAATCATGTATGTGGATACGCAGGATATCTTGTATTTTGAATCGGTAGATCAGACCACATTTTTGTATACGAAGGACAAGGTTCTATCTACGAATTATCGCTTATATGAATTGGAGAAAATATTGGAAGAAACCACATTTTTTCGTTGTTCAAAATCCGTGATTGTAAATGTGAAAAAGATTGTTACACTTCGTCCGGAAATTACCCGTAATATTTTGGCGACACTTTGCAATGAAGAGGTGATTGTGATTTCGAGAAGATATGTAGCGGCTTTTCGAAAACTGATTGATAAAAGTTAAGAAGGGTTGGGAATGTGGTTCTTGAATTGGATTGTTTCAAATGACTTATGTCAAGGAGGTTATTATGAATATTAAAAAACAATTGTTATATTTTCGAAATGGGTTAGCCTTTTCGTTTTCATGGATTGTACTCTGTGTAGTTGCGTTGTGTGTTCTTAGTGGAGAAGAACAGGTTAGCATTTCATTACTAATCAATTTATTTGTTTTATGTGGATGGGCATCCATTAGTTTTGTTAGTTGTTTTATGAATCGCAAACTCCAAAGAAAACCATTTATGACGAGATTAAGTTTGTTTTATATATTGCTTATTCCGATTGAAGTGGTTATTTTTTGTCATATGCAATTATTTGCAGGTGTAACACCATGGTTGGTATTTGCAGGTATTGTTTTGAGTTTGTATGTGATTTGCATTTTGTTAGAAGTTTTTGTGTTTCGAAAAGAAGGGCTTCGCTATACTGAAATGTTAAAGCAATACAATCAAAAAAATAATTGATGCAATAATCTGTGATAAAAAAAGATAATAAAAACAACTTGAAAGAAGTATATCAATTAGTATATAATGCGGGTAACTGATAACGGATTGGAGAGAAAGGAGATCTTATATGACTACACCTGAGTATTGCGCATAGTATTGGCTATGGCATTTTGAATATAGAATTGTAATAGCCAGTGCTAACCCTAAAGAATAATATTTTAGGAGGCGCGTTATGGGCTATATGAAAGCAGAGCAGGTTCTGCCAAAAGAGATTATTTGTTTGATACAACAATACATAGATGGAGCGAATATCTATATTCCGAGAAAAGAGGATTCCAAAGCTGGATGGGGTGAAATGAACGAAACCAGATCCAAGCTTTATGAGCGCAATCAGAAGATTTTTGAGGCGTATCAAAGTGGAGAGCGTGTGCCGGATTTGGCACAGCAGTTTTATTTATCGGAAAAAAGTATTTGGCGTATTGTGTATCAGTGTAAAAAAGAAAATAAACAAGAAGGGTAACATTTGTTACCTGTGTCTCAAAAATCAGTATAATTAAATATGAGGTTGATAACTACTGTCTTTTTCGTTAATGTAAAGACAGTAGTTTTTATTTTAGTGAAGGAAATGGGGGTAAACGATGAGATTTGTTAAGGACTATATGAGAGACGAAACACTTCGTCATGAATTAAATACACTTACAAGAAACACTTTTGGATTTGATTTTGAGGATTGGGTTTTAAATGGATATTTTCAGGGAGATTATATTCCTTATTCCTACGAGGAAAATGGAGAGATGTTATCTAATGTGTCTGCTAATATTATGACCTTTGAACAGGAGGGAAGAACCTGGAATTTTATTCAAATTGGAACAGTAATGACAGCACAGGAACATCGAAAGAAAGGCTTGGCAAGTGAACTGGTAAAGAAGATTTTTGAGGATTACAAAGAAAACTGTGATGGCATTTATCTTTTTGCTAACTTGGAAGCTCTGGGGTTTTATGAGAAGCAGGGATTTGAAATTCGAAAAGAAACACGATATATATTAAAGCGTGATGTGGAATTATTTGATGGGAAAACGGATGAAGCATTTTGTCTGATGGATAATGAGGATGATACATGGAAACAGCAGTATTTGGATTATTTGAAAAATGCTACTGCATGTGGAGCATTTGAACAAGTAAATCGATATGGATTAACGATGTTTTATACGGCGGGATTTGAGGACGTTTATTATTCAAAGAAGCTTGATTGTTTTGTGGTAATAGAACAGGATGGGGATACAAAACATTTGCAGAGCATTATTTCAAAAAAGAAGGTGACAATGGAGGATGTTTTGAAGAAACTTGATTTGCAGGGATTAAAACTACAGTTGGGATTTGTGCCAGATAAGGAAAATGCGCATCTGTTTGATCAGGAGCAATATGACGGAGCAGATGACTATCGTCTTTATTGTATCGGGGAAGGACTTGCTTGCATTGAGGATGCAAAATTATATTTTCCGGAGTTTTCACATGCGTAAGATGGTTTAGAATCTACATATTATTAGGTAATTGCGAAACTCAATTAAGGTGTTTGAACGTTGTAAAATATAAACAAATCCAAGTTGGGGCGTTTTCACTTAATTGCAAATGTAGCAGTACATAAGGTAGCAAAGAACGCTACCTAAGTACTCACATTTGCAAATATCCCAACTTAGATTGTTGTTTATATTGTACAACTTGAATCTACATAATTGAGAGTTTCGCAATTACCTAACATAGATATTTATAAGGGAGGATTTGAAAATGGAGTATAGAATTGCGGAAGAAAAAGATTTGGAGGGATTGGCAGCGGCTATGGCAAAGGCTTATGCAGAAGATCCATGGAACGAAATGTGGACAAAAGAAAAGTCGAAGAGAAGAGTAAATGCGATTTTAGGGAATTTCGAAGCTATGGGAATTGCTGCTGTTGAGGATGGTGTTATCATTGGCGGTGCGCTTGGATATGTCGATCCATATGCGGATGAAGATTTCTTTTTTGTATCGGAGTTGTTTGTGATTCCTGAACGAAAAAAACAGGGAGTTGGAAGACAAATCATGGAGAAACTGAAAACAGAGCTTACCCAAAAGGGAATACAGTGTATTCAGTTAATTTCCATTGATTATAATTTAGAATTTTATAAAAAAATAGGGCTAGAAAAGGATTGTGTTTCTGTAATGTATGAGCATTGTTAATTCATACATTGAATTTGGTTAGTGTGTTTATCGCGCATTTTTAATAATCCATTGTTGATCGATAATCTTTGTTTCTTCTCCAAAACGTAGAGTAAGTTGAACAGAGTTTGATGTTTGAGTAATGTTTTCGATAATGCCTTCTCCGTATTTTGGATGAGTAATCTGGTCTCCTATGTTAAAGACAATTGTCCGATTTTCTTTTGCACGTTTTACTTCGCGTAAAAGATTCAGATTGGAATGGACAGCCGCTTTTAACTCTGTTGCAGCATCTGCAACAGAAGCTGTGGCTGTTTTTGTTTTGCTTGTGTTATTTGGAGTTGTAATCAAAGAATAACAATATTTCCATGCACGATTTGGATCGTTCTCGGTTGCCTTATGTTCATCTGGAATTGGAAGATGTGCTGCCATATAGTGCGCATATTCTATTTTAAATAATTCATTTCTATCCTCTTTGGATAGAGAATTTTTCAAGGCATATCCAATATGCAATAGGGAAAAGGAAAAGCCTTCAATCACAGAATCAGAGGTTGGTATATATGCGCCTCGGATTTCCGTGTCATAGTCAAGTGTAACAGGTAAATCTGCCCCGTACAGATTGAATTTGGTGTCTAATGTATGGAAGAGAGAACGAATTACTTTTAAGTGAAGCGTTCTTTCTTTTTCTAAAATCGGTTTTATAGCTGCAAGCTCTTCTGCGGTAAAATTATGCATTTTATTTGCTCCTTATCATTTTGCTTATATTGTAATGTCGAATTTAGTAAGGCGACACGAATCATAAGTATAGTATATTTTTGGGAATATGTGAAGTGTTTTTTGGCGGATTGTGTTCCGACGACATGGCAGGATTTATGAAATGAATTGTGCCGCTACATATTATACGGGGAGAAATAAAAATGAACAAGAAAGAGCCCGAGCTGCAAAAAATTTGCAAATCCGGACTCTTATGTTTCACAATAAACATTGGTACGTGGTTAGAGTAATTACCCCTCGTAACCAACTAAGAATGCTTTCTGGTTAATCTCAATGGTTTTAGGTGGAACAGTTGCTGCAATTACCTCTAACCATTCTTCCTTTGTGAAATCCATATACTTTGCAGCAAGTCCTAACACGATATTGTTAAATACACGTGAGTTACCAAGCTTTAATGCCTCTTCTGCTGCATTGATAGAATATACTTTGTATGTTTTTGAAAGATTTTCAATGATATTTTCAGGATACTCCGCTGCACCTGTTACAACAGTAATTGGATCCATGCGATGGTCATTAACAATCAAAACTCCATCTGGTTTTAAAAAGTGTGCATAGCGAAGTGCTTCTAAACGTTCAAAAGCGATAAGTACATCTGCCTGTCCTTCTTCCACGATTGGCTCTGCTACCTTCTCGCCATAGCGAACATAGGTAACAACAGAACCGCCACGTTGTGACATGCCGTGTACTTCGGATAATTTAACATCATAGCCACCTTTAATCATGATACCACCAAGGATACGGCTTGTGAGCAAGGTTCCCTGACCGCCCACACCAACAATCATAATATTCTTTGTTTCTGTCATTATCGAGCCACCTCCTCAATTGCATCAAATGGACACATCTGTTTACATAGACCACAGCCATTACACATTGTCTGATCAATTGTGATTGTGCCGTCTACATTTTTAGTAAGAGCTGGACAGCCTGGCTGCAAGCATTTACCACATTTCTTACATTTGTCAGAGAGCGGTTTACATACATTCGGGAAGTGTACTTCCTTCAACAATACACAAGGAGACTTTGTAATGATAACGGATACCGCTTCTCTTGCAACTTCTTCCTTGATTAATTTCTCAAGACCATCAATATCAAAGGCATTGATTTCTGTTACATGTTCAATACCAATGGCTTTACAAAGCTGATAAATGTTGATAGCAGGAACAGTTTGTCCCATTAATGTTTTACCAGTTGCTGCATGATCCTGGTGACCAGTCATACCAGTTGTCGAGTTATCTAAAATGATAACTGTTCCGGTACCCTGATTATAGACCATATTCATCAAAGAATTGACACCAGTGTGCATAAATGTGGAATCACCAATTACAGCAACCCAGTTCTTAATATATTCTTTGCCCTTTGCTTTTTCCATTCCATGAAGGGATGAAATAGAAGCACCCATACAAATGGTAGTGTCAACAACGCTTAATGGAGCTACTGCGCCGAGTGTATAACATCCGATATCACCTGCTGCATGAATCTTTAACTTCTTAAGTACAGAGTAAACACTTCTGTGAGGACAACCTGGACAAAGAAGTGGTGGACGGCCTGCAACCTGTGCTGGTTCGTTTAAGTGTAAATCCTGTTCTAAAACAACCTCACGAATCATGTTTGCACTGTATTCACCCTGAACAGTAAAGGCTTCCTTTCCAACGCACTCGATACCCCAGGCGCGAACCTGTTCTTCGATAACTGGTTCAAGCTCTTCAAAAATGTAGAGCTTATCAACTTTAGAAGCAAAATCGAGTATCAAATCTTTTGGAAGAGGATGCACCAAACCAAGTTTTAATACAGATGCGTTTGGACAAGCCTCTTTTACATATGTATATGGGATACCACTTGTGATAAAACCAATTTTGGTATCATTCATTTCTACACGGTTTAATGGAATATCTTTGGATGCACCAGTTTTTGCAACCTTGAGTGTACATGCATCCTTAGCCATACGATTCAAACGATCTTCTACAAAGATATGACGCTTAATCGCATTACCTGGCATCATAACATTTTTGGCAATATTTCTTTCATAAGCTTTGTCTTCAGGAACAACACGATCTTCTAATGTAACGACACCCTGAGAGTGTGCAAGACGGGTTGTTGTACGAAGAACGATAGGTGTATCATATTCCTCAGAAAGATCAAATGCTAATTTCATGAAATCCTTTGCTTCCTGTGAGTCTGATGGCTCTAATACAGGAACCTGCGCTGCACGACAAATCTGGCGAGTGTCCTGTTCGTTTTGCGAGCTGTACATACCAGGGTCATCAGCAACGATTGCAACCAAACCGCCGTTTGCACCAATGTAAGATACGGTATACATTGGATCTGCTGCTACATTAAAACCTACATGCTTCATAGAAGCCATAGAACGAACACCGCTAATGGATGCTCCGATTGCAACCTCCATTGCAACCTTTTCATTTGGAGACCACTCACAGTAAATCTCCGGATATTTTACAACATTTTCACTAATTTCTGTGCTTGGTGTACCAGGATACGCTGCGGATACCTTAACTCCCGCCTCATATGCTCCACGGGCAATTGCCTCGTTGCCAAGCATAACTTTTTTTTCTGCCATATTCCCTTTTTCCTCTCCTTTTATTATATAAAAGCAGATAATTGTGAAACTTTCAACAACTTAAATTGAGTTTCGCAATTATTGCCCATCCCACTTGTTTTGGTCGTCAACAGATGTGTCATGACTCTCTATACCAGCGACAGGTGTTTCTGTAAACGAAGTATCTACTGCACTATTTACAACAGTTGTTTGAACGGTCTGTTCTACAAATCCAGGAAGTTCAACTGCGTTTGCAAATCCAGCATGAATCATATATTCTCTACGCTCTGCGTATAATTCTGCTATAGTTGCACAACGATATGCAACAAGTGGATACATTAACAATATACCAGGAATTGCTAATAATCCGCAGGAAATAAGTGCTAATAATACTTCAATGAGTACAAATAGCATAGCCCATCCTAAGAAAGAAAGTTCTAAAACAAAGATTTGCCATTTATGTCCATTTGTCATTTCACGACTGAGTTCTCTGACTCTTTCAGGCGTAAGTGTTGGATTCTCTGCTGCGATGTAAGATACTAAATAATATTGATAAAATTTTACTAATCCAGGGAAGTAAAATAGTAAACTCCAACCCCAAATGCGGATGTTTGTTTTGAACATTATTTTTACGACATCCATGTAATGACCGCCTGAGAAGGCAGAAAACAAATCATCAAATTTAGCAGTTCCTTCGCGGTTGTTCATGAAGTATTTACGATAACCCACACCAACTGGTGCACCGACAAAGGAGCCAATTGCAAAGGTAATAACAGCCATAATTAACCAAATGATTGCGAAGACGATTAATACAATACCAAATACCATCAAAAGAAATCCAACAACATCTTCTGATGTGATGTTAAAATAATCCAAACAATCATTATAAAAGGCTTTTATGTTATCGGATTCTGATAAAGAATCATCATAGTCATAGTAAAAGTCGCTACCTTTGTTGGATTCCTGAATTCCTTTTTCTACAGCTTCCAGAAGAAGCTTTGCGGAGTCATCTGAGGAATAGTTGTAATCTCCTGAATAATTTGAATAGTTTCTTGAGCTGGTACTTGGAATACGAAAACTTGCACCACCAGAGGAGCCGACTTGTAAGCCGGTCCAGTTACCACCTAAAAAGCTAGCAACAAAGCATACAAGTACAGGCATCCAAAAATTTCTACGAAGAACAGCTTTTGCGTTCTCTTTTAATAAGGATCTATTAATTGGATTCATTTGTAATTCCTTTCTAACCTTTATGCATCCATCTGTGTAAGACTCTTTGTGCGAATCTCCTTACAGAGTTTATCAACGAAAGTATCTAATTCCATAGAACCTAAATCGCCATCTTCACCACGTTTACGAACAGAAACAGTTTTTGTTTCTTCCTCGTTTGCGCCAACAACAAGTAAATATGGAATCTTTTGTAATCTTGCTTCACGAATCTTGTAACCAATCTTTTCAGCACGTTCATCCATTGTAGCAAGAACACCATTTTTCTTGAGTTCTTTCAAAATCTCGTTACCATATTCATGGAATTTCTCAGAAATTGGAAGAATACGAACCTGTTCAGGTGCTAACCATGTTGGGAAGGCACCAGCATACTTCTCAATTAACCATGCAAGTGTTCTCTCATAACAACCCATAGATGTTCTGTGGATGATGTATGGACGTTTCTTCTCACCATCTTTATCTACATAGTACATATCAAAACGCTCTGCAAGGAACATATCAAGCTGGATTGTAATCATAGTATCTTCTTTTCCGTATACGTTCTTTGCCTGAATATCAAGCTTTGGACCATAGAAAGCAGCTTCGCCTTCTTCTTCTGTATATTCGATGCCGATTTCATCTAAAATCTCACGCATTGCGTCCTGAACGCGGTCCCAATCCTCGGCAGTACCAAGATACTTGTCTGTATTGTTAGGATCCCATTTTGACATACGGTAAGTTACGTCTTCTTCTACACCAAGTGTTGTTAAGCAGTGCTTTGCTAATGCAGCACAGTTCTTAAACTCTTCTTTAATCTGCTCAGGTGTACAGATTAAATGTCCTTCTGAAATCGTAAACTGTCTAACACGAGTAAGTCCGTGCATTTCTCCAGAATCCTCATTACGGAAGAGTGTAGATGTCTCACCCATACGATATGGAAGATCACGGTAGCTGTGCTGTTTTGCTTTGTATACGAAATACTGGAATGGACATGTCATAGGACGAAGGGCCATGATTTCTTTGCTATCAGAAGCTTCTTCTGACGCATTTTCAGCAGCGGCCTTCTTTGCAGCTTCTTCTTCCTCAGCAGTTGCATAATCGCTTCCGTCGTCATTTAAAACGAACATACCGTCTTTGTAGTGATACCAGTGATCTGATAATTTATATAAATCAGATTTTGCCATTAAAGGAGTTTTTGTACGAACATAACCCCATTCGTTATCCTCTAAGTCCTCAATCCAACGTTGCATTGTCTGGATGATTTTAGCACCCTTTGGCATCATCAAAGGAAGTCCCTGACCAATAATATCAACTGTTGTAAATAATTCCAAATCACGACCTAATTTGTTGTGGTCACGTTTTTTAATGTTCTCTAAGAACTCAAGACGCGCATTTAGGTCGTCTTTCTTTGTAAATGCTGTACCATAAATACGAGTCAACATCTTGTTGTTGGAATTACCTCTCCAGTATGCACCTGATGAAGATGTAAGCTTGAAGAATTTCACTGGCTTCGTGCTCATAAGGTGTGGACCGGCACAAAGATCTGTGAAGTCACCCTGCTCATAGAAACTTAATACAGCGTCTTCTGGTAAATCATTAATTAATTCAACCTTGTATGGTTCGTCTTTCTCTGTCATGAGTTTGATTGCTTCTTCGCGAGAAAGCGTATAGCTTGTAATAGGTATATTTTCCTTTACGATTTTCTTCATTTCGGCTTCAATCTGATCAAGCTCTTCACGACTTAATGAAGGCATGTCGAAATCGTAGTAGAAACCATCATCGATTGCTGGTCCAATTGTACATTTTGCATCTGGATAAAGTCTTTTAACTGCCTGTGCCAAAATGTGAGCAGCAGTATGACGGAATGCTTTTTTACCATTGTCATCATCAAATGTTAAAATGTTTAAGTTACAATCTGCGTCTACGATTGTACGAAGGTCAACAACCTTTCCGTCTACTTCGCCAGCACATGCGACACGTGCTAAACCTTCACTGATATCTTTTGCGATATCTAATACACTCATTGCTCCATCATATTCTTTTGATGAGCCGTCTTTTAATGTGATTTTCATAATCATTCTCCTTTCAAATTCTTATATTAAAAAGTGTAGTTTGAAAATGTTTGCAGAAATAAAAAAATCCCTGACAAACATATTATTTGCCAGGGACGATAATTATTCGCGGTTCCACCCTAGTTCGAGCAATCACATATTATATGTGTTGCAAGCACTTCGTTATGACGATATCGGAGTCACCGGCCGGTATTAACGGCTGCTCAGAGGTGGTTTTCGACTATGGGTAAAACGGGCTTGTTTCAGCAAGTCAAGTCCTCTCTGAGAATTACAATCATAGCTACTGTCCTCATCATTGCATTGATATATTTAGATATAGCTAGTATTGTATCGTATCATATAAAGAAAGTCAACTAAAATTGTTGCTGAATTATTTACCAATATACTCTTTATATTCCTTACGAGCAGAAAAGGTTGCGATGGTTGCATAAGCACCAGCAATGATGATTAACCAACCGCCGGGACGACCTGTTTGAGTCATTGTATAAATACAATTGATGAGTGAATAAATCAATACAATAACAGCGCAGACACGGCTTTTTCCAATATGGATTCCCAAAGCCAATCCGAGCATAAGCACTGCATCAAGCGCAGCAGCCATAATATTTACACCAAGTGCTGTTGCAAGGATGGATGCAATCAGTGTGATACCAGAACAGATATAAAGCGTAATGGCAGAACCATTAATATTCTTTTTGGTTGTTGCAGAACAATAATCCTTGTAGAATTCTTTAAATGTAATATTGGATGCATATGCAGAAGTAGAAGCTGAAGAAACATAAGGCTCATCAAATTCTGGTGCGTATGCAGTTGGTACCTCTGCTTCGTAGGAAGTAGATTCAGGTGCAGTATATGTACTAGTAGTAGGCTCTTCCTGGAAAGAGGAATCTGTTGCGGAAGTGTCCTCTTTGAAGGATAAACCGCTTGGTGTAGGTTCTTCTTTAAAAGAAAGACCGTCGCCTATAGGTTCTTCGCGGAAAGATAAACCACTTTCCTGATTTTCATCGTTTAGTGTCATGTTAATTCTCCTTTAAATAATTTATCGTGTCATATTATAAGGAAAAAAGGTATGGTTTGTAAAGAAAAATCGGGTAAATGTTTATTCACATTTACCCGATTGCATATTTTGTTTATTGAATTTTTACATATGGAGAGGATACCCATCCAGTGTATTTCTTTTTGTTTTTCTTTGCAACTATATTGTACCAGATGATGCCATTTACTTTTTTTGTGCCGAGTACGGTAACAGTAGTCCCCTTCTTTAAGGTAAAGAAAATTTTTGATTGTGTCGTATAGGATTTTCTAAAATTTACATCGGAGGTTGTGATGACGCCAACTTTTGTTATCGTGATTTTGTTTGCACGAACAAATCCAGTAAAACTTGCTGTTTTTGTTTGATAGGTTACTTTATACCAGCCTTTTCCCTGCTCATCTTTTGTGTAGTATCGAACAGAAACGGTCTGATTCTTTTTTAATGTTGTTACAACAGAACTACCAGTTGATGATTGACTGTGAAGCGTAAGATCTTCGTTTATGATACCGTTTCTTATATAGTTGATTTTTGTACAAATGGCTCTCTTTGGTGTAAAGCTACCAATGTATCCGATGCCATTTATTTTGTTGTAACTTCTTATTTTATAGTAATAGCATTGGCCAGGTTTTAGGTTGATATCCTCAAATGATGTGGTTGTATTCTTAAGTGTTGCAATTTTTTCGTAGGTTCCGTTTAAAGCAGTAGAACGGTATAGCTGATAGCCTCCACCACTTGGAATGCGATCCCAAGTTAATGTGAGTGATTTGGTATTGTGTTTTTTTGCTTTAAATCCTGTTACCTGATTTGGCAGGATTTTAAAGGAAATCGTTTTGGTTCCGACATATGTATTTTTGCCTGTGATGGTTGCAGTAGCAACACCGACTTCTTTGTTGTTTTTAAAGGAAAGCGTGTAATCAGTTCCTTTTTTTAATACTGCATCACCACAGGTGACGGTAATGTTAGGTTTTACGGCTTCGCCAGTATATACTTGATCTGCTACAGCTTTTGCACTGATGACATCACCATAGAAGAAGTTCATGTCTGTTCGGCCTTCGATGCCATCTACTTTTCCGTCGCTTGCATATTGCCAAAATTGAAAGGTTCCATCGTATGTGGTATTGGTTGTGTAGTTAGCGAGCCAAATCGGATATTTTTCACTAATTGTAGATGCGTTGAGCTGATTGTTAAGCATGTTTTTATTGGCGTATACCATTGGGGTATAGCCTGCATCTGCGATCGTTTTACAAAATGCCATACAGACTTTAGTTGCTTCATCCTTTGAAAGGTTTGCTGTTTTGATTCGACCTCCTGTTGAAGAGTCAGAAGCATACTCGTAATCCATGATTAATGGCATTGTCACTTTGTAATTACCAATGTGTTTTAGAATGTATTCTGCTTCTTCCTGTGCTTCTTTTACTGTGATTGCCTGTGAAAAAATGTAAATTCCAACATTTAATCCAGCATCTAGGGCACCTTTCATATTTGGATGATAGTATGGATCTTCGGTTCCATATTTGTAATTGCCGTTTGCATCTGTATAAGGATATTGTAAAGTACCAGACTGTCCATATCCTCGATAGCCGACACGAATAAATGCAAAATCGATGCCAGCAGCCTTTACTTTATTCCAGTCGATGGTTCGTTGCCATTGGCTTACATCGACACCATGTTGCAGACGACGGTTACTAAAAATGCCTTGGTGTGTATAGGTCTTGTTGGTGTATGGTGAGATGGTAGTGAAGCTTTCGCTCTCACCTGCGCCATATCGTGCAAGGGAAGGCGTGTCGGTTCCCTCGTACCATTCATTAGGAATATTGGATCCGGAAAGGCGTCCGGTACCGGGATCGTCGTTGACTTCGCTTGCCTGTGCATAGATGGGATTTCTTAACAGACAACAGGCAATTAAAATAAATAATATGATGTTGAAACAATGTTTCATATGTGTTCCTCCTAAAATAATGTAACGGCACGATTCATTGCATGAATCCTGCCAAGACGTCGAAACACATTTCAGATATGAAACAAAGTTTCATATGTGTTTCTCCTAAAATAATGTAACGGCACGATTCATTACATGAATCCTGCCAAAAAAATAATTGTGAAATTCAAGGGATTGTTAATATGTATAATACAATATTAACTTATCTACAACTTAAAATGAATTTCACAATTATCTATTTCATTTAAACAATTTCTAATATCGTGTTGACAACATTGTCATTTTCCTCTGGTTTTAAGAAACAGAATCGAATATATTTTTCACCGAGTCCTTCATAGTCTGTACAATCACGAATCATGATGCCGCGTTTGATACAGTAATCAAATACTTCGCTGGCGGTTTGTCCTTCTTTTAATAAGCGAATCAGCACAAAGTTCGCATCTGGTTTATAGACCTTGATGGTTTTTCGAACCGAGAGCGCTGAATATATTAAATTACGCTCTGTTTGAATGAGCGTGCGACTCAAATTAATAAAATGCTCATCTGAGAACATGACACTGGCAACACTGACTAAGGAATTAATGCTCCAAGGTGTTTTGTCGTTGCTGGCAGCATCCAAAAATTGTGGATTCGTTGTGATTGCATATCCCAATCGAAGTCCAGGAGATGAGAAAAATTTGGAGATGCCGCGAAATACAATAAGATTCTTGTATGTATCTGTAAGTGAAACAGCAGAAATCAAATCAATTTGATCTACGAACTCTACATAGGTTTCATCCACTGTAACAAGAATACCTTTGCTCTGGCAATCTGTTATGATTTGTTCTAACTTGTTTTTAGGAATTGCTTTTCCTGTAGGATTGTTTGGATTACAAATTACAAGTAAATCAAAGGAAGCATCAAGCGCAGATGCCAATTGCTGTGGATCGAGTTCAAATCCGTCAGATTCCTTTAGCATATAAGTGTGTATATCGCTCCCTGTTTGTTTGGCTGCCTTTCCGTATTCTGAGTAAGTTGGACCAATAATCATAGTCTTTTTTGGTGCTAATATTTTAAATACCAATCGAATTAATTCAGAGGTGCCGTTACCGAGTATAAGATGGTCGGCGGATGCACCAGTGTAATTAGAAATGGCATTCTTAAGTGTTGTATAGTTTGGGTCCGGATAGGAGCAAATTGCATCAATATTATCCATCAATGCCTGCTTGGCAAGACTGGAAATTCCAAGTGGATTCACATTTGAGGCATGTGGTACAATTCGATTCATGTCAATTCCGTAGCGGTCTGCAATAATTTCCAAATCGCTACCATGGAAGGATTCATCTGCGATTACCAATTCGTACACCTTCTTTCCGTTTTTATTTTATCTTTCAATCTTTGTAATAATTTGATATAATATATCTAACTATATGTTTTACTATTAATATGTGGTAATTATTATATCATTTATTAGGCGGAAACATCAAGAGAGAATAAAAAAGAAAAAGTTGGGAAACAAATGAAGAGCAAGGTTGAACAGTATGCGAAGGGTGATTTTTATGTGGAATACCCAAAGCTTACATTTTCGAAGAGCTACTTACAATTAAAGATAGAGGCAGGCAGCATTTACACTGGAAGTATTCAGGTAGAATCGGTTAATGATATACCAATGAAAATGATGGTGTATGATGATGCTTATTTGTTGTGTTTAGAAAACCATAGTTTGGTGGGAAGACGAAGTGAGATTCGTTTTCAGTTTGATGCCTGTGGAAAAAAACGAGGCTCTGTTTATGAGGGAAAGCTTCATATTATTGGGAATGGAATGGAACGCGAGATTCCTTATAATATTGAGGTAGTGGCACCGTTTATTGATGTGAATGGTGTTGCGTTAGAGGATTTGATGAAGTTTTGTGCCCTGGCAGAACGAGATTGGAATAAAGCACTTTCTATTTTCCAATCGGATGAGTTTGAGAGAACAATGCTTGCAGGGCAGTCAGATTATGTAACGGTATATAGAGCTTTAAAGGATTCTGTTGATTTGAATCAGGCATTAGAGGAATTTTTGGTTTACATTCATAAGAAACGTGCGCTGACATTACAAGTGGAGCATAGTCGGTTTCAATTTCAGTTTCCGAAAATGCGTGAGGAACATCAGTTAATATTGCATAAAAATACCTGGGGTTATTGCAATATGAAGGTGAGAACAGATGCGAAATTCATTACCGTTCACAGAGAAAGTGTGAATAGTTTAGAGTTTGATGGTGATAAGGGTATTGTTGAATACACACTGGATCCAGAATGTATGGATGAAAATGAGGTGCAGATTGGGCATGTGATTTTGGAGAGTACCTATCAGACTATTTCTGTGGAAGTGATTGTAAAAAAACCAGAGGATGCGTCTAGAATTTTGGTGCATAAGGATCATGACAGACGTTTGAAGAAACTGGAAAAGGTAGCGTTGATTCATAATTATCTGGATTATCGAATTGGGTTGGTTTCGTTAGAGCAGTTTATTGAGAAGACAAGAACGTGCCTGCAGGCGTTGATTTCTTATGAGCCAGAGGTTGGATTGTACAAATTAGGCTTGTTACATATGAATATTTTGGCCGGGAAAAAGGATATTGCCAGAGAAGAAATTCGACGCATGGAAGAGGATTTTGATCGTGCCAAAGAAGGTAAAAGAGAGCATTGTTATTATATGTATTTGAAGGCAGTGTTTTCTGGTGATACCCGTCAGGTGGTCAGTGCATGTGAAGAGATTGAGCAGGCGTTAGAGAAAGAAAAAGACAAGTTGTTTTATTTTTGGTTGTTGATTTATTTAGATGATCGTTACCAAAAAAATAAGCAGTGGATGTTTTCACAAATTGAAGGATTGGTGATGGGAGGTTATAACAGTCCATTACTTGCGATCGAGATTTGTGATTTGATAAATGCGGATCCGTTGATGCTTCGAAAACTGACAGAGGTGGAAATTGCAGCCATTCGGTTTGGATTGAAAAACAATTATCTGGCAGCAGAAGTTAAGGAAGAATTTGTACAATTGGCAATGAGAGAGCGGGATTTCTCAATACAAATTTTTTCGCTTCTCAAAACGATTTACGAAATGAATAAAAAGCCAGAAGTGATTAAGGTAATTTGTGGGTTACTATTAAAAGGTGACAAGACGGATTTAAGTTATTATCCATATTATTTGGAAGGCATTAAATGTGGATATAAATTGGTGGGTATACAAGAACACTATCTTCGAAGTATGGATAAGACAAAATATGGTTTAATTCCAGAATCGGTGCTTCGTTATTTTAATTATAAGAGTGCATTGTCCGATGAAGAGTATGCGTATTTGTACGCGAATGTTGTCGTGAATCGCAGACAGTATCTGTCACAATATGAGGAATATCTTCCAAACATGGAAGCATTTATGGAAGACCAGATTGTAAAGGGTGCCATGTCGGATGATTTATGTGTGCTTTATACTGAATTTTTGTGTCCGCAGACTGTGCGACCTAATTTTGCAGGTAGTCTGACCAAGGTCATATTTAAGCGTAAATTGACTGTAGCAAATGACAATATTACATCCGTTGTGATTTCACATAGAGAACTGGCACAGGCAAAAACTTATCCAGTGATTAATCATGTAGCATATGTGGATATGATTACGGAGTCTGCAGTTGTTGCATTGGTAGATCGGAATCAGAATTGTTATGTTAGCACGATTCCATATAAGCTTCAAAAATTGGTGGATGAAGATCAATATATGGAATTGCTTGGTCAATATGCAGCAGATGATTATCGCTTTGTATTATATCAGTATGACATTTTAGGTGCATATGGGGCATCCAAGGCAAGAGATGTCAATATTGCAAGAGATTTATTAAGTTTTGAAGAAATTAGTGATGAAATCAAACAACAGGCAATTTACAGTATTGTTCGGTATTATCATGATCATTTAGACAAAGATATTTTGCGTAGTTATTTAAATCGTGTAGATATGGAATACGTGAATCCAAAAGAAGGTGCAACGTTTATCAATTATTTGTTGGAATGTGATTATTTTGAGAAAGCATTTGATGCGTTGAGACGATTTGGATATCAGGGCGTAGAAGTGAATTATTTGGTGCATCTTGTGGAACGATTGAGAGAACTTCCACAGTATGCATCTGAAGATATGTTGATTGCAATTGCTGTATATTTATATCGTACGAGACAGGAAACGCCAATGATTCTTGCATATTTGGTGGATCATTACCAAAGTAGTGTAAAGGATATGTTGAAGCTGTGGAAACGCGCGAATGGTAAGATTTCCAGATTGGATAATTTAGAAGAGAATATCCTTTGTCAAACATTATATACAGAACAGTGGTATCCGGAGATTTTTCGTTTGTTTGCTGAATATACAGAGAAAAAACGACGTGGCATTGTAATTAAGGCGTTTTTCAAACGTGCTTCATTTGCATATGTTGTTGAGGATGTGGAATTAGCAGATGCATTTTTTGATGCATTGTATCGCCAAATGATGGCGGAGAGTTTATCGGATGATACGCTTTATGCGGCACAACTACTTTATTACAGTCGGAAGCCAAGATTGGATAAAGAGGAAGTGACATGGGTAAAAGCGCAGTTGGAGCATTTTGTGAAGCGTGGAATATTGCTTCCGTTTTTTAGAAGCTTCAAGCGTTATATCAAACTACCAAAGGATTTATATTTGATGACATATGTTGTTACAAAGGATAAAGCGGGTAAACAGATTCGTTTCCGTTATGGTATACAGTGTGGTGTAGAAAAGCCTGAGTGCAATAAACATGCCAGAATGATGGAAGTGTTACCAGGTTATTATTTAAAGGAATTTGTGTTGTTCCATGGGGAGAATTTATTATATGAAATGGAACCAGAAAATATGGAACATACAAAGATTTATGAAAGTGAAGGAATGAAGGCAAAGGGTGAGACGGAAGAATACGAAAATCGCTTTGAAATGCTGAATTCGATGTTATTTAATCAGGAGATTGGTGAGAGCCAGATTCTGATTAACAAGATTGATAAATACTTGAAACTAGCGGCTATTGTAGAGGAAAACCTGGAGATAATGGAGTAGACAAATGAAAGAGATTTATTTAGGGCTTGACTTATGTAAAAAAAATATTCAGATAAGTTTTTTTCGAGAAGATAAGAATGAGCCAGAGTCTATTTACCAATTGAATAATACAGAAACATATCAGTTACCTAATGTTATGTTCTATTCATTAGAAGAAGAAAAATGGTATGTTGGAAATCATGTCAGTCAGGTTAGATTTCAAACGGAAGGTGTCATGATTGAGGACATTGTAGGTCATATTGATTCGGATGTATCCGTTTTTGTTGGATCAGATATTTATACATATGATGAATTGTTGTTAAAACTTTTGAAATTGTATATCGAGGAGTTTATTTCGCGTTCGGAGGATTATCAGCTGTGTGGACTGACAATTGCATTAGAACAGTATCATCCAAAAGTATATGATGTGCTTCAGAAATTGAAAAAAGAACTGTCTTTGAGTGATGAACAGTTTTATGTTATGAGTCACGAAAATGCATTTTTCCAATATGTGATGAATCAGGATGAAACGCTTCGAAACAACAGTGTAGCAATGTTTGAGTACGGTTTTGATGGCTTGGAATATTATAGAATAGATAAAGTACAAAGAGGTGGGAATCGCTTCTTCTATTTGAGCAGACAGGATTTAAAAGAAGATATTCAATATGCGATGCTCTTTGAAGATATTGAGGAGTTGGATAAGAAGTTTGCAGAAGTTGCAAAGGTAAAAATGAGAGAAACCTATATTTCCACTGTATATTTGACGGGACCAGGATTTAATGATGATTGGATTGTAGAGTCGAAAAAGATTTTGTGTGACGGAAAACGTGTGTTTATGGGACAAAATATTTATACAAAAGGTGCATGTTATCATGCAAAGCTTGGAGCATACGAAGCTGTTTCTGGTAGTGTTTTGGCAACACAGGGAAGTATTCCGTTTGATATTGGTGTCAATATTGGAGATGTGGATGGTCGGAATCATTTTCATCCAATCGCAATTGGCGGAAGAGAGTGGTACAACATGAATGGAAAGGTTACTGTTTTTTTGGATGATACCAATCGAATTGAAATGGTGTACCGAGATAAAATAACCAAAGAGGTTGAAAAAGAGATTATAGAGATTCATGGACTTCCAAAGCGCCCGCCGAAGACAACGAAGTTATCGGTGGAAGTGGAACTGTTCGATGAGCGTATGGGTGCTATTGTAATTCGTGATGTGGGATTTGGGAAAATATATCCAACAACGAATAAGATATACCGCAAGGAGAGAAAATTCTATGAGTAGAGTAATCCTATGTGAAACAAAGGAAGCGACAACTTCATATATTTTTCCAAATACCAAAATCGAAGTTTTTTCGTATGAGGAATTGTGTTTTTATATATACAATAATGTTGCTTTGATTGCTGAGGAATATATTGCGATGCCAATGTTTCATTGGATTGAACAGGAATTGGGATTACAGCAGCTTGCTACGCAGCTTCGTGAGATTAAGGAGAAAGAGTCGACGGATTTGACGGATTTACTGGCGGCGATTTTAACCTATAAGGAGTATTATACGATTCAGGAAGTAAAGGATTTCATTTTCCAGATGGAGCGTATGAAAGGACTTCCTAGACCGCAATTTCGCAAGATGCAGGCGGATGGATTTTTGCGATATCACAAGTATTTAAAGGCAATTGCAATCTATGATGAAATTCTTGAGGAGGTTGCAACACTCAATCAGGATGACTTTTTGGGAAGTATTTATCATAATCGTGCTGTTGCGTTGGCGTACAACTTTGAGTTGGAAGAGGCATCAAAATGCTATTTGAAGGCATATGAGTTAACAAATAATCCAAGAAGTATATATGAGTATCTTTTGTTGCAGGCAACAATGCGAAGCAAAGAGGATATTGAGATTTTAGCAAAGTACTATCAGGTGGATGGTATGTTGCTGAATCTGTATGATGCGATTGAGGATGCACAAACGGATGTAGTAGGTTCTGCGGTGTATCATCGTATGCAAAAGGCGATGTATCATTATGAGAAAAATAATCTGACAGATTTTAATAAAAGAATGGATACTGTAATTGAAAAATTAAAGGAAGAGTTTCGAGAACAGACGGTATAGTGTGCTGTAAAGCGAGGAGAAAAAAATGGGATTATGGAGCGCCGTGAAGGACTTTTTTTCAAGGACCGAGGTAACGGAAGAAACATTTGAATATGAGAGTATCGACAGCTTCCTGGCAAAACAGCAATCAAAGGGCGATGAGCCACAGGATGATGTTGCATTTAAATGTGATCAAATTGTAGATGCAACCTATCAGATGGAAGATTTGCGGGTGGAATACGAGATGGTAACCTCTTATTTTGAGGATATTCAGCTGATTGAGGATTTACCAGTAACCTCAAAAAAAGAGATTGTTGATATTGCCAAAAAGATTTCATTTCTGGAAACAGAAACTTCTCAGTTTTTACATTCTGATGATCGCATCAGTGATGAAAATTTCAGAATGATTCAGGGAATGGAAAAGAATTTATCTGAAATCTTTTTACAGATTAAGAATCTGGAAGAGATGGATATGAAAATAAAGCGCGATTTAAAACATTTAGAGGCTGAAAAAAATTCTTTGGAATATTTGCAGGACAGCATTGATGATCGACAGATGAAGTTGCGTACATTTATCACGGGCTTTGGTATTATTTCTGTGCTTTCTGTGCTCACATTGGCAATTGTTGGAGTGTTAACAGATAATATTTTGATTTTACCAATTTTGCTTATTTTGTTAGTTGTAGCGAGTGTCGCTGCCATGTCGATTGTGGTGTATCGTCGATTGTCGTATGAGTTTAAATTAAGTGAAATAAAGGAAAACCGTGCGATTAACTTAATGAACAAAGTAAAAATAAAATATATCAATAATACATCGACCTTGGAATATATATATGGAAAATATAAGATTAAAAGTTTACGCGAATTGGAATATTTATATGATCAGTATATGATTATGGTAGATGAAGTAAGAAAATATCAACAATCGGTTGGTGATTTGAAAGAGTATAATGATCAATTATCAAAATTGCTGTTTTCTTACGGAGTAAAGGATCCGGACATTTGGACAAAACAATCAATTGCTTTGATTGATAATCGTGAGATGGTAGAGGTAAAGCATTCGTTAAATGTCAGAAGGCAAAAGTTGCGTGAACAGATTGCTTATAATGAGCAATTGCGTTTAAATGGACTTCGTGATATCAAGGATATGTTGCGAAAAGATCCAAGTTTGCGGGATCAGGTAAAACGTGAGTTGGAGATTTACCATATTCAGGTAGAGAATTAAGGTTGGAGATTATGAGGAAAGAAATTGTTAAAATAGAGAATAAAGATTCTTATGGTATTACATGGTACGAACATGCACAGCCGTATTTGGGAAGTCATAGAGGCATGCGATTCCGATTGGCACGTGATCCCATGGAGGATTGTGCGTTGACGCCGCCAGAAAAAAAGAGTCCGGCAGTATTTGAAGCAATTATTTGGCCGGAACCATATTGTTTTGAGGCAACAGATGATGCGTTAAAGACAAAGGCTACATTTCCATTTGATATGGAGGGGAAAGAGCAAATGATTGCCTGGCTGAATGAACAGTATGAGAGTCGTTATGAGGAGTGGGAACAAGCAAGAAAACAATCATTTTTAATGTAGGAGGTTATAAGGGTTATGAATGCAGAACAAATCAAAAAATTAGTTGGAGAAATGACATTGGAGGAGAAGGCAGGTCTTTGTTCAGGAAACGATTTCTGGCACACAAAGGCGGTTGAACGTTTGGGGATATCAGATGTTATGGTTTCAGATGGTCCTCATGGACTTCGTAAACAGGATCAGGAGGCTGATCATCTAGGTGTTAACGAAAGTATTAAAGCAGTGTGTTTCCCAGCAGGCTGTGGTGCAGCAACATCATTCAATCGTGAATTGATAGGAAAAATGGGACAGGCACTTGGTAATCAGTGTCAGGCAGAGGGTGTTAGTGTGATCTTGGGCCCAGCTGTGAACATTAAGCGTTCGCCATTATGTGGACGTAATTTTGAATATTATTCAGAGGATCCATATTTGGCAACAGAAATTGCAACTGCACATATCAATGGTGTACAGAGCAAGCATGTTGGAACGAGTATTAAGCATTTTATGGCAAACAATCAGGAAACACGCCGAATGACAGTGGATGCTGTGATGGACGAGCGTGCACTTCGTGAAATTTATCTTGCGGCATTTGAAGGCGCTGTTAAAAATGCAAAGCCATGGACAATTATGACATCCTATAATCGCGTAAATGGGGAGTATGTTGGAGAGAATAAGGAAATCTTGACAGATCTTGTTAGAAATGACTGGGGATTTGATGGAATTTATGTGAGTGACTGGGGTGCGGTGAACAATCGTGTGCGTGCATTACAGGCAGGACTCGATTTGGAAATGCCAGCATCTGCAGGACATCGTGATGCGCAGATTCGAAAAGCAGTACAAGATGGTGTGCTTTCTGAACAGGTTTTAGATGAGACATGTGAACGAATTTTGAATGTTATTTATCGCTATTTGGATCATATCGATGAACAGGCAGTATTTGATTTAGAAGCAGATCATAATCTTGCAAGACAGATTGCACAGGAATGTATCGTACTTCTCAAAAATGAGGATGATATTTTACCACTTACAAAGAATCAGAATGTTGCATTTATTGGAAAATATGCGCAGAAACCAAGATATCAGGGTGGTGGTAGTTCACACATCAATTCTGCTTTGATTACTTCTGCATTAGATGCAGTGAAGGAAGCTGGTATTGAAAATGTGACATTTGCGCAGGGCTTTGATGATAAGGTGGATGCAGTTGATGAAGCATTGGAGGCAGAAGCAATTCAGGTTGCGTCTAAGGCTGAGGTTGCTGTTGTGTTTGCAGGCCTTCCAGACTTGTTTGAATCAGAGGGATTTGATCGTGAGCATATGCGTATGCCAGAATGTCAGAACCATTTGATTGATGAGATTTTGAAGGTACAGCCAAATACCATTGTGGTACTTCACAATGGTTCGCCAATTGAAATGCCATGGGTAAATGAAGTGAAAGGTATTGTAGAGGCTTATCTTGGTGGTGATGCAGTTGGTGGTGCAGTCGTTGATATTTTATTTGGAGATGTAAATCCAAGCGCTAAGCTTGCAGAAACATTCCCATACCAGTTAGAAGATAATCCTTCTTATTTAACAGGTTTTGGTTGCAAAGATACCGTACACTATGCTGAGGGCATTTTTGTAGGATATCGTTATTATGATAAGAAAAATATGGCAGTGATGTTCCCATTTGGTCATGGACTTTCATATACGACATTTGAGTATAGTAACTTAAAAGTAGATCAGAAAGATATTAAGGATAATGAGAAAGTAACGGTGTGTGTAGATGTAACCAATACAGGTAAAGTGGCAGGAAAAGAGGTTGTACAGCTTTATGTGGCAGACAAAGAAAGTACAGCAATTCGTCCATTGAAAGAATTAAAGGGCTTTGAAAAGATTTCCTTAAATCCAGGTGAGACAAAGACCGTTACGTTTGTGTTAGAGCAAAGAGCATTTGCATATTATGAGCCAGAGATTCAGGATTGGTATGTAGAGTCTGGTGCATTTGAGATTATGATTGGAAAGTCTGTGGAAGACATTGTTCTTTCAGAGGAGATTGTTGTAACAGGAACAAAGAAAATACCAGTTGTTTACACACCAAACACGATTATGTCAGAGATTCCAGATTGTCCAGAAGCGAAAGAAATTTTGAAACCATTTGATAGTCAGGACGGCATGGGTGGTGCTGAACTTGACGAGGATAGTGCAACAGCTGAGGCAATCACAAAAGAGATGAGTGAGGCTATGGCGAAGTATACACCACTTCGTGCGATGATTACTTTCTCAGATGGAAATATTTCACCAGAATTGATTGATGATATGGTTGAAAAATTAAATGCATTAGAAACCGAATAATACAATCATTAGAAGGGAGGGTGTCTTGTGGCAAAAAAATATTATGCGGTGGCAAAGGGAAAGACACCAGGTATTTATTTTACATGGGATGATTGTAAGGCGCAGATTGATCATTTTTCGGGCGCAGTCTATAAAGGGTTTGCAACCATTGAGGAAGCAGAAGCATTTATTTCGATGGCTGGAACACACAGTGTAATAGAACATAATACCAATATAACGCAGTCACAGGAAACAGTGGCTGTCAGTAGCAAAGCGCATTTGGTTGCATATGTGGATGGTAGTTATGAGCATAGCATGAAACGGTACGCGTATGGCTGTGTGTTGGTGTTTGAAGATTCTACCGTGGAACTGAATGGAAGCGGGAATGATGAGGCATTGGTTGGCATGCGAAATGTTGCTGGTGAGATATTGGGAAGTCAGTGCGCAATTGATTGGGCAATTCAAAATGGCTATCCGGAGATTACCATTTATTATGATTATGAAGGAATTGAGAAATGGGCAACTGGTATCTGGAAAGCGAATAAAGAAGGAACGATTGCGTATAAGACATTTATAGAAGAACGTAGAGAGAAGATACAGATTCATTTTCAAAAAGTAGCTGCACATACAGGTGTGGAATATAACGAGAAGGCGGATCAGTTAGCGAAAGAAGCGTTAGGGATATGAAAAGAGGAAAGAAAAGAGGAAAAGAAAGATGGAGTTTAACAAATATTTCGATCATACGATTTTAAAGGCAGATGCAACAGAGGAAGATGTAAATGTAATTTGCAGAGAGGCACTTCAGTATCAGTTTGCTTCGGTTTGTGTGAATAGTGCAAGAACAAAACAGGTTTCCTGTGTGTTGTTGGATAGCGATGTAGAGGTATGTACAGTAATTGGATTTCCTCTTGGGGCTATGAGTACGATGGCAAAGAAACTTGAAACCTTGACTGCAATTGAAGATGGTGCAGATGAGATTGATATGGTAATCAATGTTGGTGCAGTGAAAGATGATGATTGGGAATTTGTGAAACAGGATATTGCGGAAGTAAAAGAAGTTTGTGCTAATAATACAGTAGGTAAAAATGTGACTTTAAAGGTTATTATTGAAACATGTCTTTTGACAGATGAAGAAAAGGTGAAGGCATGTGAGGTTGCAGTAGAAGCTGGTGCGGATTTTGTGAAAACATCAACAGGATTTAGTACAGGTGGAGCAACGGTTGAAGATGTTGCCTTGATGCGTAAGACAGTAGATGAAAAGACAACACAGTTGGAAAAAGAGACAGGTAAGACATGGAATCGCGTAAAGGTAAAAGCTTCTGGCGGAATTCGTGATTATGAGACAGCAAAAGCCATGATTGCGGCAGGTGCAGACCGCCTTGGAACGTCAGCAACCATTGCAATTGTGGAGGCTGCAAAGTAATGGAAGCGATGCAAGTAATCCCCCACATTTCTATGTTGTGGAGACGCAGGTGGGGATATGAAACGCGATGTAGAAAGGAGAGTGTGTAGGGCGATATTGTCCTGTGCATAAGGAAACAATGCTTAAGTTAGGTTGTCATGTAGGAATGTCTGGTAAGGAAATGATGCTTGGTTCTGTAAAGGAAGCAATCGCATTTGGTGCGAATACATTTATGCTGTATACTGGTGCACCGCAAAATACAAGAAGAAAAGAAGTGTCTGAGCTTCACATTGAGGAAGCGCAGGCATTGATGAAGGAGCATGGTATTGAGGAATTCGTTGTACATGCACCATATATTATTAATCTTGCAAATACTGTCAAAAAGGAGACCTATGAATTAGCGGTTGAATTTTTGGAAAAAGAATTGGTGAGAACATCTGCAATGGGTTCAAAGATTATGGTATTACATCCAGGTTCGCATGTAGATGCAGGTGTGGATGCGGGAATTGATCAGATTGTAAAAGGTTTAAATGAAGTATTAACAGCGGACACCGACGTTTATGTGGCGTTAGAAACGATGGCAGGCAAGGGCAGCGAAGTGGGTAGGAGTTTTGAAGAGCTTGCAAGAATCTATGATAAAGTAAAATATAACGACAAGCTTCGCGTTTGTTTTGATACCTGTCATACCAGTGATGCGGGTTATGATATCATTCATGATTTTGATGGTGTGATGGAGCAGTTCGATCGATTGATTGGAAAGGATCAGATTGCGGTGTTCCATATTAATGATAGTAAGAATGTTCCAGGTGCAAGAAAGGATCGGCATGAAAACTTTGGATTTGGTCATGTGGGATTTGAAGCATTATTAAATGTTGTGAATCATAAGGATTTTGAGAATGTTCCGAAAATATTGGAGACACCTTATGTGAAAGATCCATCTGATGCAAAGAAGTCGTATGCACCATACAAACATGAAATAGAAATGATTCGAAGCGGTGTGTTTGATCCGAGGTTGCTTGAAAAGATACTAGAAGAAAGTAAAAAATAAGGGCTTGAAAAAAGGTTTGTACTATTGTATTATTACAATGGTACAAACCTTTTGTGGTTTATATCAAGATAAAGAATGGATGATTTAGTTATAGAATAACAGAGAGGAGTATTATGGATACTTTGATTGATGTTCAGGATATGTACAAGATATATAATCCTGGCGAGAACGAAGTTCGTGCGTTGGATGGTGTAAGTTTTCAGGTGCATGAAGGTGAGTTTGTAGCGATTATCGGTCATTCAGGATCTGGTAAATCCACATTGATGAATATGTTAGGTTGCCTGGATGTCCCGACAGAGGGAACTTACATATTAAATGGACGTGATGTTTCGCATTTATCCGACAACGAACTTTCGGATGTTCGGAATAATTATATTGGGTTTATTTTTCAGGGATTTAATTTAATACCGAATTTAACTGCAATAGAAAATGTGGAGCTTCCGCTGATTTATCGGCATGTGGAGCGAAGTGAAAGAAGACGTTTGGCAAAGGAAGCACTCAAAAAGGTTGGACTAGAACAACGTATGAAACATAAACCATCTGAGATGTCAGGTGGTCAGCAGCAACGAGTTGCAATAGCAAGAGCCATAGCAGCGGCACCACCACTTATTTTGGCGGATGAGCCGACGGGTAATTTGGATTCAAAATCAACACAGGATATTATGAAGATATTAAATGATTTAAATGATCAGGGGAATACGATTGTGTTGATTACACACGATGATGGAATTGCAGCAAATGCAAAACGTGTCGTTCGAATTATGGATGGAAAAATCGAGTCGGATTCCGTAAAGAATGATGATGCGGAACCAATTGAAGACACAGAAAATGTAATGCCAATTATGGAAACTGATGCTGTGGATGATGATGTAATCATATTGTACGGCGATGATATTATTTGAGTGAGGAACTGTTATGAACGAAGTTCATAACATAGGAATGTTCCGAACGATATGTGCCAAGGAGGGGCGCAAGATGTCCAGTGGACATCTGTTATGCGCGGACCGAAGAGGAACGTAGACCCCACGAAGTGGAATGTTCCGAATGATATGGCAGGATTCATGGAATGAATCGTGCCGCAACATATTATATGAGGAGATAAAAGAAAATGGAAAATATGCAAGTGGATGGAAAACAGCCAAAGAAAAAGGGCAACAAGAAGGCACTGATTATTATTGTTTCAATTAGTGTTGTTTTATGTATTGCATTGGTGATTAGTCTTGGAAAAGTGATTAGCGGAATGTCGACTGCAATGCAGGAGCAGATGAATGCGATGAATGGAGGAGCAGATGACTTATATGAAGTGTCCCGACAGGATATTCAGCAGGAAATCACGACATCTGGAACGGTTGTAGGTGTAGATGTGTTAGCATATACATCGCCAGTGACTGCAAAGGTTAAAGATATTTGTGTGGAAGTCGGTCAGACTGTACAAAAGGGTGATGTGTTATTAAAATATGATCCTACGGAACTAGGTGATAATTTAGAAAAGGTAAAGATTCAGGCGCAATCTGAACGTGCGATGGGAAATGAGAGCTTTGAACAGGCAAATAAAGCAGCAAATAAAGCGTATCAGGCGAAGCAAAAAGCGAAAGAATTAGAAGCTGAAATTAAAACGCTAAAGGCAGATATTGAAAAGTTAAATACAACGGTTGAAACATATGAAAATAAAATGAAGCAGACCGCACCTATGACAACTCCGTCTTCTGTAGATAAAGATGATATGCAGGATGAAGATGAAATGGATGATGAAGAAATTGAAGAGACAACTCCAGTTCCACAGAGTGGATTGACGGAGAAAGAGGAACAGGAATACAAAAAGGCAATGACTGACTTAAAGAGTAAATCAGAGAGTCTTGCAACAAAACAGTCGAAGCTTGCAGAACAGGAATCGATTGCAATGGCAAATGAAGATGTTACGGTTTCAGAGAGTACGAAGGCACAGGTAAGTGCAGCAAACAGATTATCTGAAATGAATGTAAATAGTGCACAGGAATCCTATGATGCAGCAGGTGCAGGTATTGTTGCAAAGAAAAAGGGTATTGTTGCATCAATTGATATTGTAAAGGGTTCTTATGCAAATGAGACACAGACATTATTTACAATTATTGATGCTGACAAAATTGGTGTGGAATTTGTGATTTCAAAGGATGATTTAGGCTCTGTAAACGAGGGTCAGAAGGTTCGAGTTGTTGTTTCGGGACATGAATATACTGGTACGATAGATTTTATTAGCCGTATGGCATCGAATGGAATGACAGATGGTGGCACAGCTGGACAGATTAAGGGGCGTATTTTATTAGACAATCCAGATGATGACATTTATATTGGTGTTAACGCAAAAACATACATTTTTGTTGGTAAGTCAGAGCAGACATTAACCGTTCCATATAGTGCGTTGTGTAGTGATATTGATGGTGATTATGTATATGTTGTAAATGCAGAAAACTTGATTGAGCGAAAAGATGTCAAGATTGGAATCTATTCAGACGAGTATTATGAGATATTAGAAGGAGTTGCTGAAGGAGATAAGGTTATCACAAAGGTGACTTCTGGTATGAAACCGGGAGATCAGTATGTTGGAAGTGCAGCGGCAAATCCAATGATGCCAGGAATGTAATAGGAGGCGCATATGACGCAATTATTTGAGTATATAAAAATGGCGTTTAAAAATATCGCCGCAAATAAAGGTCGAACTCTGCTTACCATGCTTGGTATTATTATTGGTATTTCTTCTGTCATTTTGATTATGTCTATTGGAAATGGTGCAACAAAGATGATTTCTTCGGAACTTGGTAGTATTGGTAATGGTCAAATTTATTTTCAATTACTTCAATATGAAGAAAAGTATATTATAACGCAAGATGACTTAGATAATATTCGACAAATAGATGGCGTAAAGGCAGTGTGTGTGCAGGAGTATTATCAGGGACAGACACAAACGAAACGTAATCAATTTGATGCAGTGGTAGTTGCGATTAACCCAGATGGATTCGAATTTATGGATTATGAATTTGTGAAAGGTGGACAATTTACAGAAGCACAGGCGCAAGAAGGAAAGGGTGTTTGCGTATTGACTGAAAGTGATGCGATGAAGTTGTTTGGGTCAACCAATGTTGTGGGAAAAGATATTGATGTTGAAATGAAGGGCTGGGGAGGTGCAAGTATGACCTTGACAGTCGTTGGTGTGGCAAAATCAGATGATTTATCCGCTATGGTTGAGGGATATGTGGAAATCCCTTCGGTTCAACTTATTGTTCCACCGCAGGCAATTACAAAGGCAACAGGATACGATGTGACAGATTATATATCAGAGTTTTATGTGTTAAAAGAGGACGATGCAGAAGGACAAAAAGTATGTGACGAAGTCATTCATTATTTGGAAACAAAGCATCACTGTAAGGGTGAAAACGTTTATATGTATAGTAGTTTTGAGGATACCATGAAGACCATTAATGGTGTTATGAAACTGATTACGGTGTTTGTTGCATTTGTAGCTTCCGTTTCTTTGTTGGTAGGTGGTATCGGTGTTATGAATATTATGCTGGTATCTGTTACAGAACGTACAAGAGAAATTGGTATTCGAAAAGCATTAGGTGCAAAAACAGGATCGATTACTGTACAGTTTCTTGCGGAGTCTGCATTTATTACCATGCTTGGTGGTATCATTGGAATTATCGTAGGTGTAGCAGGTGCTTGGGTGATTTCTGCCATTATAGGTATGGCTGTACCCCCAGAATTGAAATTCTCGCCAGCGCTTAGTATACAAACAGTGCTTGGTGCAACATTGTTCTCTTCTGCTGTTGGTATTTTGTTTGGTGTATATCCAGCAAGAAAGGCTGCTAAACTGAGTCCGATTGAAGCACTTAGACATAACTAAGTTTCGCATGGTTTGTTGTCAAAATGTATTGCCGCAGGGTTGTGGTAAATAAATGAAAAAGGTTGGTTTGAAAATTCATCAAACCAACCTTTATTTTAATCCCATTGCTCTTGGTAGAAAGCCAACGCAGAAGTGAATCATGCTACAGCCCCATATAGTGTGATCTTTTTCGTAAATGCGTCCAGTAACGTAATTTAATAATCCAGCACCAATAATATAGTAGAGCTGATAATTTACGTGGAAGAGTGCAAATATAAAGCAACAGGCAATCAATGACAATTTTGCTTCTTCTTCCCCAAATAATCGTTTCAGGCTTTCCTGCATAATGGATTTGGAAAGAATTTCCTGTAATATGGAAACAAATGGATAATACCACCGCATGTACAGATGAAAATACGGTTTGAACCATGCTCTGTTTGCAATCTTTGGATTGTGACTTTCCATAATGAGTCTGACAATCACAAATGCAATGATGATTCCGATACAGATTAGACTGCATCGAATCAAAGTACGCTTGATTTCCTCTTTGGTACCGACTAATCCAGTTGTGTATATCTGTAAATCCGTGTATTCTAAGAAAAAAATCAATAAAAAGATAGAAATGGTCTCGATGGTTCGCGTGCATAGGTATCTCGGAATGTGCTCCATAAAAAGGCCCATAATCTTCATGGTGACTAAATACATGACAAGTGTGGAGAGTATATACATAATTATGGAATTGGCTTCTTTTTTACTCATTGGTTCCATAGAATATCCTCCGTATCGTGTTCATCAAAATGCATGTTAATAAAGAAATAAAAGAAAAACGATTCTTTGTTCATCAATTTCAGAAAATAACATAGAATTGCATAAATGAATTAATATTAGTATACCATATCTATGGTCAAGTTGCTAGTTTCTATTTATAAATGGATATATATGGAAAGTTGATTGGAAAACGGTGTATATAAATTAGAAAAAAATGTCTTGACAGTATAAAACCACTTGGCTATAATATCATCGTGTGCGTGAAGACTACGGGATTCGTGCACCCAAAACAAAGGAAGCAATTCCTTATCAAATAATCAAACAGGAGGTGAAAACATGCCAACATTTAACCAGTTAGTTCGTAAGGGAAGACAGACTGTAGAGAAGAAGTCTACTGCACCAGCTCTTCAGAAGGGTTACAACTCTTTAAAGAAGAAACCTACTGATACAGCAGCTCCACAGAAGCGTGGTGTTTGTACAGCAGTTAAGACAGCTACTCCTAAGAAGCCTAACTCAGCTCTTAGAAAGATTGCCAGAGTACGTTTATCAAATGGTATCGAAGTTACTAGCTACATCCCAGGTGAAGGTCACAACCTTCAGGAGCATAGTGTTGTTCTTATCCGTGGTGGTAGAGTAAAGGACTTACCAGGTACTAGATATCACATCATTCGTGGTACTTTGGATACAGCAGGCGTAGCAAAGAGACGTCAGGCTCGTTCTAAGTACGGCGCTAAGAGACCTAAAGATGCGAAATAGGAACAGTAAGTCAAACAATCATTAATAGTGCTGGTAATGGCAATGTTTTTCATTGATTACAATAGAAAGATATGCAAAACCTGCACGAACAGGTTCCCCAAGCGGGCAAGTGATTGCCACCAAGCGGAACGTGAGTACCTTTAGACCGATCGGATATCGGTTTAGTCAGGGAGATAATCTCCCAAATCTGGAAAAGAAAAAATTATGTATATTTTTTCCAGAATAGAATAATAATAGGAGGGAAGTACCGTGCCACGTAAAGGACATATTGCAAAGAGAGACGTATTAGCGGATCCAATTTATAATAGTAAAGTGGTTACTAAGCTTATCAACAACATTATGTTAGATGGTAAGAAGGGTGTAGCCCAGAAGATCGTATACGGCGCATTCGAGCGTGTTGCAGAGGAGACTGGTAAGCCAGCTTTGGAAGTATTCGAAGAGG
Organism: Eubacteriales bacterium; assembly: GCA_030533405.1. Lineage (GTDB taxonomy): Bacteria > Bacillota > Clostridia > Lachnospirales > Lachnospiraceae > CAG-590. The sequence continues at coordinate 6,432 of JAUNJF010000007.1, read as the reverse complement.
CTCTTAACAACATTATGCCAGTTGTAGAGGTAAAGGCAAGACGTATCGGTGGAGCTACTTATCAGGTACCTATCGATGTAAGACCTGATAGAAGACAGGCTTTAGCACTTCGTTGGTTAACATTATATTCTCGTAACAGAAGTGAGAAGACAATGGAAGAGAGACTTGCTAAAGAGTTATTAGATGCTATGAACAATACAGGAGCATCTGTAAAGAAGAAAGAAGATATGCACAAGATGGCAGATGCAAACAAGGCATTTGCTCATTACAGATTCTAATCAGAATCGTGATAGACTTCGATTTAGACTAAGATAAGGAGGAAACAATCTTGGCTGGAAGAGAATATCCATTAGAGAGAACTAGAAATATCGGTATTATGGCTCATATTGATGCTGGTAAGACAACTCTTACAGAGCGTATCTTATACTATACCGGTGTTAACTATAAGATTGGTGAGACTCATGAAGGTGCAGCTACAATGGACTGGATGGAGCAGGAGCAGGAGCGTGGTATCACAATTACTTCAGCTGCTACAACATGTCACTGGACACTTGAGGATCATCATAAGCCAAAAAAAGGTGCTTTAGAGCATCGTGTCAATATCATTGATACTCCAGGACACGTAGACTTTACTGTTGAGGTAGAGCGTTCACTTCGTGTATTGGACGGAGCTGTTGGTGTATTTGATGCTAAGGCTGGTGTTGAACCACAGTCAGAAAACGTATGGCGTCAGGCTGACACATATAACGTTCCACGTATGGCTTTCATTAATAAGATGGACAAGATGGGTGCAGACTTCTTCATGTCTGTACAGACTATCATTGATCGTCTTGGTAAGAATGCAATCCCTGTACAGATTCCAATTGGTGCAGAGGATGATTTTGCTGGATTAATCGATTTGTTCGAGATGGAAGCATATTTTTATAAAGATGATAAGGGTGAGGATATCGAAATTACAACAATTCCTGATGACTTAAAGGACTTAGCTGATGAATGGCATGAGAACCTTGTTGAGAAGTGTTGTGAGTTAGATGACGACCTTATGATGCAGTATCTTGAGGGTGAGGAGCCATCTATTGATGCAATGAAGGCTGCTCTTCGTAAGGGTACAATCGCAAACGAAGCAGTTCCTGTATTCTGTGGATCAGCATACAGAAACAAGGGTGTTCAGAAATTATTAGATGGTGTTGTTGAGTATATGCCAGCTCCAGTTGACGTACCAGATATCACTGGTGTTGATGAGGATGGTAACGAAGTAACACGTAAGTCATCTGATGATGAACCATTTGCAGCTTTGGCATTTAAGATCATGGCTGACCCATTTGTTGGTAAATTAGCATTCTTCCGTGTTTACTCAGGTACATGTAACTCAGGTTCATATGTATTGAATGCTACAAAAGAAAAGAAAGAGCGTGTTGGTCGTATCGTACAGATGCATGCTAACAACCGTTCAGAGATTTCAAAGGTATATTCTGGAGATATCGCAGCAGCTGTTGGATTTAAGTTCACATCTACTGGTGATACAATCTGTGATGAGCAGCATCCAGTTATCCTTGAGTCTATGGAATTCCCAGAGCCAGTTATCGAGCTTGCTATCGAGCCTAAGACAAAGAATGATCAGGGTAAGATGGGTGAGGCTCTTGCTAAGTTGGCTGAAGAGGATCCTACATTCCGTGCTCATACTAACCAGGAGACAGGTCAGACTATCATCGCTGGTATGGGTGAGTTACACTTAGAGATTATCGTTGACCGTTTACTTCGTGAGTTCAAGGTTGAGGCAAACGTTGGTGCACCTCAGGTTGCTTACAAAGAGACAATCACAAAGCCAGTTGATATTGATAGCAAGTATGCTAAGCAGTCAGGTGGTCGTGGTCAGTACGGTCACTGTAAGGTTAAATTCGAGCCTATGGATGCAAACGGTGAAGAGTTATTCAAGTTTGAGTCTACAGTAGTCGGTGGTGCTATTCCTAAGGAGTACATCCCAGCTGTTGGTGAAGGTATCGAGGAAGCTACAAAGGCTGGTACATTAGCAGGATTCCCAGTTGTTGGTATCTATGCTAACGTATATGATGGTTCTTACCATGAAGTCGATTCAAATGAAATGGCATTCCACATTGCAGGTTCTATGGCTATGAAACAGGCTATGGAGAAAGCTGCTCCAGTATTACTTGAGCCTATCATGAAGGTTGAAGTAACTATGCCAGAAGAGTACATGGGTGATGTTATCGGATCATTGAACGCTAAGCGTGGTCAGATCCAGAGTATGGATGATCTTGGTGGTGGTAAGATTGTACGTGCATTAGTACCACTTTCAGAGATGTTTGGTTACTCTACAGAGCTTCGTTCTTCTACACAGGGACGTGGTAACTACTCTATGTTCTTCGAGAAGTATGAACCAGCTCCAAAGAACATTCAGGATAAGGTTATCTCTGCTAAGAAGGGTAACTAATTTCCACATTGCTAATAAGCAATATTTAAAAGCAAACACAGGATAACAGCCATGATTTGGTTGTTATCCTACGTATAAATGATTCGGTTTTTAAACTGAACGTATAATATGAAAGAAAATACTTGAAAATATTAGTTGTTTCTAATATAATCAGTATTAGCGATTAACGCCCAAGAGGCGGAAATTAAGGAGGATTATAAAAAATGGCTAAAGCTAAGTTTGAAAGAAACAAACCACATTGTAACATTGGTACAATCGGACACGTAGACCATGGTAAAACAACTTTAACAGCTGCTATTACTAAGGTTTTATCTGAGAGAGTAGCTGGTAACGAAGCTACAGATTTCGAGAACATTGATAAAGCTCCAGAAGAGAGAGAGCGTGGTATCACAATTTCTACAGCTCACGTTGAGTATGAGACAGATAACAGACATTACGCACACGTTGACTGTCCAGGACATGCTGACTACGTTAAGAACATGATCACTGGTGCAGCTCAGATGGACGGCGCTATCTTAGTTGTAGCTGCAACTGATGGTGTTATGGCTCAGACAAAAGAGCACATCTTATTATCTCGTCAGGTAGGTGTACCTTACATCGTTGTATTCATGAACAAGTGTGATATGGTAGATGATGAAGAGTTACTTGAGTTAGTAGAGATGGAGATCACAGAGCAGTTAGAGGAGTATGAGTTCACTGATTGTCCAATCATTAAGGGTTCAGCTCTTAAGGCTCTTGAGGATCCAAACGGCGAGTGGGGCGACAAGATCATGGAGTTAATGGCTACAGTTGATGAGTACATTCCAGATCCACAGCGTGCTACAGATCAGCCATTCTTGATGCCTGTAGAGGACGTATTCACAATCACAGGTCGTGGTACTGTTGCTACTGGTAGAGTAGAGCGTGGTACTCTTCACTTAAATGATGAGTTAGAGATCGTTGGTGTTAAGGAAGAAGTTCAGAAGACAGTTGTAACTGGTATCGAGATGTTCCGTAAGCTTCTTGATGAGGCTCAGGCTGGTGATAACATCGGTGCTCTTCTTCGTGGTATCAACCGTGATCAGATTCAGCGTGGACAGGTACTTGCTAAGCCAGGTACAGTTACATGCCATACAAAGTTCACAGCTCAGGTTTACGTATTAACAAAGGATGAAGGTGGACGTCATACTCCATTCTTCAACAACTATCGTCCACAGTTCTACTTCAGAACAACAGACGTAACTGGTGTATGTAACCTTCCAGCTGGTACAGAGATGTGCATGCCTGGTGATAACGTAGAGATGACAATCGAATTGATTCATCCAATCGCTATGGAGCAGGGTCTTACATTCGCTATCCGTGAAGGTGGTAGAACAGTAGGTTCTGGTCGTGTTGCTACAATCATCGAGTAATTATAGACAAATCTAGTATTTTCAAGGGTTTCAGGCTTCGGCTTGGAACCCTTTTTTTGGTTATAGGAAATTAACAATAGCTCCTGTTTTGTAAAATATCAAAAATAAATGGACTGCCCCCTTGACAATTTGGTCTAATGATAGTAGACTAACAAATAAAGAGAGGTCTACAGATATTAGACCAATATCAAAAAGGAGATTATTATGGAAGATTTGAAATTGGGAACAATTGAATCGAAGTTTGCAGATATTATATGGAATAATGAGCCACTTGGTTCGGGTGAACTGGTAAAGCTTTGTCAGGAACAATTAGAATGGAAGAAGTCAACAACCTATACAATGCTGAAGAGACTTTGTGAGCGAGGAATATTTCAGAATGAGAATGGATGCGTTACCTCGTTAATGACCAAGGAGGAGTTTGGAGCTGCTCAGAGCGAGAAGATAATTGAGGAGTCTTTTGCAGGATCTTTACCAAGCTTTTTGGCAGCATTTACATCTCGTAAGTCATTGTCAGAGCAGGAAGTGGATGAGATTCAGGCTATGATTGATCAGATTAGACAGGAAAGGAGATAAGCATGGAACAGTTATATATTCAGATTATTAACAATTCGATTACAGTAAGTGTTTTGATTCTTGTAGTGATTGCAATACGATTTCTTTTTAGGAAGATGCCTAAATGGTCGGTGTGTCTGTTATGGGCAGTGGTTGGCTTGCGATTGGTGTTGCCTTTTCAGGTTGAGAGTATATTCAGTTTGATACCAAGTGGTGAGCCGGTGCCTGTTACGATTGGATTGGAGCAGCATCCACATGTGGAATCAGGTATTGCTACTATAGATAAGAGAGTGAATCCGATTATGGATAAATCCTTTGGCACGAATCCGGAAGATGGTTCGAGTGTGAATCCAATTCAGGTATATCTTGGGTTGGCATGTTGTGTGTGGGCAATTGGAATGGCTGTGCTGGCTTTGTATGGAGTTATCACATTCGTGACAATGAAGCGTAAGGTTCGTATGTCAGTTCCGTTATATAATAGGATATATGAATGTGAGGCGATTGATACACCATTTATTCTTGGAATTGTAAGACCTAGAATTTATTTGCCATGCGGATTATCAGATCAGGCAATTGAGAGTATTTTGAAGCATGAGAAGACACATTTGAAGCGAAGAGATTATTTATGGAAGCCATTGGGATTTTTGACCCTTGCAATATATTGGTTCAACCCTCTTTGCTGGGTGGCATATATTCTTCTATGCAGAGATATTGAGTATGCATGTGATGAGCAGGCGACTCGTGGAGAAGATGAAGAATGGAGAGCCAACTATTGCCAGGTGCTGTTGAATTGCAGTGTGTCGAGAAGAATGATAAGTGCTTGTCCTGTGGCATTTGGAGAGGTGGGCGTTAAGGCAAGAGTAAAATCTGTGTTGAACTACAAGAAACCAACCTTCTGGATTTTACTTATGTCGTTGATTGCAGTTATAGGAGTTGGTGTATGTCTTGGTACAAATCCTAAGAAGGAGAGACGTGCAGATGTGGCGCAGAATAATAAGAAGGAACTTGATGTAGCTAACAGTACTAATATGCAGGGTGGAAATGATGTTACTTCTATAAAAAAAACTACGGAAGAACATAAACACGTAACATTTCCTGAATGGTTAGAAGAATTTGAAGATTACAGATTTGATACAGAGACTAAGATGTACGAAGGAAAAGGTGAGAGTGTTAGTTATGAAGAGGTTCCGTTTGATGCGTCTGTTCCATTGATGTTGTGTCAAGACTGCAGAGCTGTTGCGGCGAAGTTACGTAAGGATATTGTAATGCTTACTCCGTTTCAGGGAACCGCGGATGATATATATAATCTTTTGGACATGATGAAGCAGGAGGCCTATTACAGCGAGGATGAATATACGGTTGGTTCAGATGGATATTGGTATGAGTCAGAGCTTACTTTATTATTTGGAAAAGATGATGATAGCTATAGTATTATGAATATTCATTTATATAGTGACAATACTGTTCGTGTTGGTGTAATGGATGATGCAAGTAAGAAGGATACGGAAACTACCTTTTTTATGAAATCAGAAAAACTGGCAGATCTTGTGAAAAGCATGATGGCAATAGAAGATTACGAAATTACAGAGTGTGATGGACTAACTGGTGTTAAGGCAGTGGATGCAAATGGAGTATCTTATTCTCTATCTGATGAGGATATGGAGAAGCTACGTACCGTGTTAAAGAGAACACAGGATAAAGGCTATGACTGTGGTGGACCCTATGATGTGGTGTTAACAGGCGAGGATAATGGTAGAGATATTCAAATGGTATTGGCCAATGATAGTTGTCCATTGATTATCATTGAAAGCGTTGGCTACCGTATGTCGGAGGAAGATGGAAAGGCATTGTATGAAATGTTGGCTGCTAAGGGATTAGAGGTCAATTATTAATGTGAAAAACAAGCAATAAAAAGTGCAAAATCATTTGATATGAAAGCATTATGATTACAAGAAGTTATGCAATATCATGATTTGTTTTCCCTTCCTTACAACTCTGTAAGGAAAGTGTAAGATTAATAAATGGATACTCTTGTTTGTA